>CAZOQI010000022.1:0-56443 GCA_964582105.1 uncultured Solirubrobacteraceae bacterium | reverse complement strand
GAGGTGGACTTCGAGCGGGGCGTGGTGTGGGTGGGCGAACGCGAGGTGTGGGTGCGAGCCTATCCACTGCCGATCGACCACGAGGCGACCCGTTCGGTGGCCGCGGGAGCGCGGGTGAAGGAGTTCGAGCGCGAGCTGCTGCGGCGCCGGCGCGACTTCCTGATATTGCGGGTGGATCGGGCGGATCTGAGCAAGAACGTGCTGAGGGGGTTCGCGGCGTTCGATCTGTTCCTGGAGCAGCACCCGGAGTTCAGCGAGCGGGTGACGTTTCTGGCCCAGCTGATGCCCTCGCGCACGGACGTGCCCCAGTACGCGGAGTACCTGCAGCGGATCGAGGCGTCGGTGGCCGTGGTGAACCACCGCCACGGCACCCCCGACTGGATGCCGATTCAGCTGAAGCTGCGCGATGATCTGGAGGAGGCGATGGCGGCCTATAAGCACTACGACGTGCTTTTGGTGAATGCGATGTTCGATGGCATGAACCTGGTGGCCAAGGAGGGCCCGCTCGTGAACGAGCGCGAGGGCGTGTCGATCCTCTCGGAGAACACGGGCGCGCACGAGGAGCTGGGCGAGTATGCGCTGTCGGTGAACCCGTTCGACATTCAGGAGCTGGCCAACTCGATCTATGCGGCGCTGGCGATGGAGCAGGCGGAGCGCGGGCGGCGGGCAAGGGGACTGGCGGAGATCGTGACCTCGCGCGATCCGGGCGACTGGATCGACGAGCAGCTGGCGGACATCCGCGAGAAGGGCCTGTCCCGATAGCCCTGCCGCGCCGATGAGCTCTGCCGTTTTGTTTGGAGGGCTTCGCCGTGTTGTGGCGCCGGGGCAGTCAGGTCTCTCACATCCGGCGGGCCTATCGATAGGCCCGCCGGGGCCGGGGCGGGTGGGGCGGATGGCCCGCCGCTGGTATCATGCGCCGCCGCGCGTATGACGTTGCCCGCACCCACATACGATCTGATGCTGATGCTGGACACCGAGGCCGCTGCGCCCGTGCGCGCGAAGATCGTGGCGGACGCGCGCGGCGCGATCGAGGCGCAGGGCGAGCTGCTGCGCCACGACGAGTGGGGCGAGCGAGCGCTGGCGTATCCGATCGAGCACAAGCAGGCCGCGGAGTACCATCTGCTGCAGTTTCACGCGGCCACGCCGGAGCTGCTGGGGAGCCTGAGCGGGACGCTGCGGATCACCGATGGGATCGTGCGCTTTCGGATCGTCAAGCTCAAGCCGGGCACGCCCGCGGCGCCGGACATGCGCCCGGGCAGGCGCACGGAGATCGAGTTGGGGGCGCCCCCTCACGCCGAGAGCAGCGTCGGCGCGGAGCCCGACTCGGAGCCGGTCGGCGAGCACGAGCTCGCGGTCGGCGAGCCGGCCTGAGCAACGCGGACGGCCCGAGCAACGCGGCGGCCTGAGCTAGACCTCCGGGGTCTCGGGTGCACGCCCGCCGCAGGGCGCGGGGGGTGCGCGGAGTATCCCGCACAATCGCCGCCGAGGGCGTCGCGAGTCGAGGCGGCGTAATAGACTCGAAGGCATGGCCGGAGTGGATGTGGGCGATCAACCGCTGAGCAGGACGGATGTGCTGCGCGAGTCGCCGCGCATGTTCGAGTCGAGGCTGCTGGATGCCCTCTCGCGGGTGCACCCGGCGGTGGTGGTGGCGATCTTCGCGCCGGCCGTGGCGCTGCTGGCGGCGTGGGGCCTTGAACGGGTGAGCGCGCTGGGCATGCTGGGATTGGCCGTGGGCGGATACGCGATGTGGACGCTGTTCGAGTACTGGCTGCACCGCGTGGTGTTCCACTTCGAGCCGGAGAGGGGACTGGGGGCGAGGATGCACTGGATCATCCACGGCATCCACCACGAGCACCCCAACGATCCGCTGCGCCTGGTGATGCCGCCGTCGGTGAGCCTGCCGCTGGGCGCTGTGGTGTTCGGCGCGATATACGCGGTGTTCGGCGGCCGCTACGCGCCGGGGCTGGGCGCGGGCTTCTTCGCGGGGTATCTGGCGTACGACATGATCCACTACTACGTGCACCACTTCCGCCCGCGCGGGCGCGTGGGGAGGATGCTGCGCGAACGCCACATGCGCCACCACTTCCAGGACGAGACGAAGGGCTTCGGGATCAGCGCGCCGTACTGGGATGAGGTGTTCCGCACCTCCCCGCGCAGGCGCTGAGGCGATTGGCTGGGGGGGACTGGGATTGACTGCTTCTCGCGTTGCGCCATGCTCGCCTTGCGCCATGCTCCTCGCGTTGCGCCATTGGATGTGTTGGGAAGAGCCCCGGGGCCGCTCCCCGCTGCCCCGATCGTCCAATCCCCGCAAGTAGCGGGGTTGCGTCAAATTGGCGCCCGGGGGCAGGTCTAGACTCGGAGGTCAATCTCAGCAGACACAGCCGGCCCCCGGAGCGGGCGCCGGAAAGGAAAAGAAAGGAAAGAAACGTGGCCGCCACCAACATCAACCGGGTAGTGCTGACCGGGAACCTGACCGCGGATCCGGAGCTGCGCTCGCTGCCGAGCGGCATGTCCGTGTGCAGCCTGCGGGTCGCCTGCAACACCCGCCGCAAGGACCAGGCCTCCGGCGAATGGGTCGATAAGCCCAACTACTTCAATGTGACCGTGTGGGGAGCGCAGGGCGAGAACGCCGCGCGCTACCTGAGCAAGGGACGCCCCGTGGCGATCGACGGCCGCCTGGAGTGGCGCGAGTGGGAGGCGCAGGACGGCGCAAAGCGCCAGGCAATCGATATAATCGCGGATTCGGTGCAGTTCCTGGGCTCGCGGGACGACGCCTCAAGCGGCGTCGGATTCATGGGCAACGGACCTGCGCAGGGCAGCGACGTTCCGGTGGACAACCAGGACTTCCAGCCCGCACCGGTCGGAGTCGGCGCCAGTGGCGACGACGACATACCGTTCTAGCCAGCACATCCAGCCAGCACGACAGAGGTAGGTTTCAGAAGTGGCAAAATCGCGCGGCCGCGGCAAGCCAGTCCGCCGTCGAGACAAGAAGGGCGGACCCGGAAGCGGCCGGCGCAAGCCATGCCAGCACTGCCGCGACAAGGTCGAGCAGGTCGACTACAAGGACGTGGTGTCGCTGCGCAAGTTCGTGAGCGAGAAGGGCAAGATCCGCTCGCGGCGGATCACGGGCGCCTGCCGTCGCCACCAGGGGCAGATCGCGCGCGCCGTGAAGCGCGCTCGGGAGCTGGCGCTGCTGCCCTATGTGAACGAGGGGGGCCGCGACGATGCCCCCCGCCGCGATCGCGGCGATCGGGATCACGACCGGGGCCACCGGTAGGACGCTCCGGGAGCCACTGAGATGCCGGAAGCAAACCTCCCCGGGAGCCACTGAGATGCCCGAAGCGATCCTCCTCAAGGACATCGATACGCTCGGCGAGCAGGGCAAAGTCGTGGAGGTGTCCAAGGGCTACCTGCGCAACTATCTGATCCCGCGCAAGCTGGCCCAGCCGGCGACGCGCGGCGCGATGGCAGCCGAGCTGCGCCGCAAAGAGGCGGCCGAGCGGGCCGAGCGGGAGTTCGCCGCGAAAGCCGTGGACAACGCGGCGCTGCTGAACAAAACGGTGCTGACGATCGCCCAGCAGGCCAGCCCCGACGGCCGCCTGTTCGGCTCGGTGAGCGGGCAGGACATCGCGGATGCCATACGCGACGCGCGCGGCCTGCGGCTGGACCGCCAGAACGTGCACCTGCCCGAGGTGATCAAAAACGTGGGCACCTATATGATCGTGGTGGATGTGGTCGAGGGCGTGAGCGCCACCGTGAAGACGATGGTCGTGGCGCAGAAGTAGCGCCCAGCCTCTCGCCTCTCCCGCCTCTCCTCGCCCCTCCGCACCCTCGCCCACCACCTGCGCCCTTTCCGGCGCACGAGTGTGGCCCAAAAGGCAGTCCGCTCCCCCTGCGAACATCAGTTCGCTCCCCCCATATTTCCCCGACATAGCGGGGTGAGCCCTCAGGCCGGAACGGGGACGGATCTAGACTCGCGCAACCCATGAGCACAGCCACCCAGACCAACGGCGCGAGCGCCCCCGCGGGCGTGATCGCCCCACCCCACAACCTCGACGCCGAGCAGTCGGTGCTGGGCGCGATCCTGCTGTCCGATCGCTCCCTGTATGCGCTGGTGATCGAGGAGGGTCTGCGCCCCGAGGACTTCTACCGCGAGCGCCACGGCACGATCTACGCGGCGATGCTGGCGCTCTACAACGAAAGCGAGCCCGTGGACGTGCTGACGGTCACCGATCGCCTGCGCCAGCTGGGCAGGCTCGATGGCATCGGCGGCGCGGCCGCCGTAGATGAGCTGACGGGCGTGGTGCCGGCCGCCGGGCACGCCCGCCGCTACGCGCAGATCGTGCGCGAGAACGCGCTGCTGCGGCGCCTGCTGGCGAGCACGTATGAGATCCAGGCCAGCGTGCTGGGCCACCAAGCGCCCCCGCGCGAGCTGGTGGAGCTGGCGGAGAAGGCGATGCTGGAGGTGGCGCGCGACGACCGCCAGCAGGACTTCCGGGCGATCGAGGAGGTGCTGCACGAGGAGCTCGACAAGCTGCACCGCCTGTCCCTGGAGGGCACGGCGCTGACGGGCACCCCCTCGGGTTTCAAGGATCTGGATGAGATCACGGGCGGCTTTCAGCCGGGCAACCTGATCATCATCGCCGCGCGCCCGGCGATGGGCAAGAGCGCGCTGGTGTGCAACATCGCCGAGAACGCCGCCGTGGAGCACGGCAAGGCCGTGGCGCTGTTCTCGCTGGAGATGGCCGAGGCCGAGCTGGCGCAGCGCTTCGTGGCCTCGCAGGCGCGCATCAAGGGCGAGGAGCTGCGCATGGGGCGCGTGAGCGAGCAGCGCTGGCCGAAGATCCTCAAGGCGAGCCAGCGGCTGGCCAGCGCGCCGCTGTGGGTGGATGACTCAAGCGACGTGGGGATGCTGGAGATACGGGCCAAGGCCAGGCGCCTGCACAGCCAGTGCGAGGGGGGCCTGGGATTGATCGTGATCGACTATCTGCAGCTGATGCGCACCGACAGCCGCTATGACAGCCGCGTGACGGCCGTGGGCGAGCTCAGCCGCGGCCTGAAGATCCTGGCGCGCGAGCTGGGGGTGCCCGTGATCGCGCTGTCGCAGCTGAGCCGCGCCGTGGAGCAGCGCTCGCCCAAGAAGCCCCAGCTCTCGGACCTGCGCGAGAGCGGAAACCTCGAGCAGGACGCGGATCTGGTGATGTTCATCTACCGCGACGAGTACTACGAGCCCGAGAGCGAGCGCCCGGGCGAGGCCGATCTGATCATCGCCAAGCACCGCAACGGCGCGACGGGCGAGGTGACGCTGACCTTCCACAAGGAGTACCCGAAGTTCATGAATTACGCAGGAGACCGCTACGCGCAATGAGCCCCGAGCTGCCCGAGATCCTGAGCGCCCCCGCCTCGGCCTCCACCCGCACTGCCCTCTCGGCCTCCGCCTCCGCGTCCGAGGCGGCACACGAGCCCGGGGTCCTGCCCGTGCCGCTGCGCGAGGGCGCCTGCCCGTTGGGCGTGTGCGACGGCAGCGGCTTCGTGATCGACGAGGAGACCAATACCGCCTCGGATTGCCGCTGCCGCGCCGCGCGCATCGCCGGCGCGCGCACCAGGAGCCTTGAGGGCCGCATACCGCGCCGCTACCGGGGCGTGTCCTTCGATCGCCCTCCGGTGAGCGACATCGCCAGGACGGCCCCATCGCAGATCCAGTCGGTGCGCAGGTACGTGGGGCGGATCGGCGCCAACCTCGACGCGGGCCGCGGCCTGTGGCTGCAGGGCGATGTGGGCACGGGCAAGACCACATTGGCGATGCTGGTGTCCAAGGCGGCGCTCGATGCGGGTCGCTCGGTGGCGATCTACTCGCTGCCGCGCCTGCTCAATCTGCTGCGCGAGGCGATCGACTCGCCGGAGGGCAAGCTCGACCTGCTGGATCGCCTGACGGCCGTGGATCTGCTGCACCTGGACGACCTCGGCGCGGAGGCGCGCACGGATTGGGTGCTGGAGCAGCTGTACTCGATCGTCAACGCTCGCTATGAGGCCAGGCAGGCGATCGTGGCGACGACCAATCTGATGCCCGATGAGCTCTCCGAGCGGCTGGGCGCGCGCACCGTGTCGCGGCTCGTGGAGGTGTGCGGCGATCTGATACCGCTGTATGGCGAGGATAAGCGCCGCGAGTTCCGCGCCCCGGCGCAGACGGCCTGATCCGTCCGCCGCGACGTCCCTGACCAGCCCGGCGCGGACGGCCTGATCCGTCCGGCGCGGACGCCCCTGACCAGCCCGGCGCGGACGGCCTGACCCGGAGTCCCCCTAGACTCCAGATGAAGATGCCGGGAATAGTCATCGTGGGCGCCCAGTGGGGCGATGAGGGCAAGGGCAAGATCACCGATCTGCTGGCCGAGAACGGCGATGCCGTGGTGCGCTTTCAGGGCGGCAACAACGCCGGGCACACGATCGTGCGCGAGGGCGTGGAGTGGAAGCTGCACCTCATCCCCTCGGGCATCCTCTACCCGGGCAAGCGCTGCGTGATCGGCAACGGCGTGGTGATCGATCCGCGCGTGCTGATCGAGGAGCTGGATGCGCTGCGGGCGCGTCGGGTGGACGTGAGCGGCCTGCGCATCTCCAGCAACGCTCATCTGATCATGCCCTACCACCTGCTGCTGGACTCGGCCGGCGAGGCCAAGCTGGGGAGCCTGCAGATCGGCACGACCCGGAGGGGGATAGGCCCCTGCTACGCCGACAAGGCCGCGCGCCTGGGCATCCGCGTGCAGGATCTGCTGGACGAGAAGATCCTCAAGAAGAAGATCGTGGCTGCGATGGAGCCCAAGCGCCTGTCGTTGCGCCCTTTCGAGAAGGACCCCAAGCTCGATCTGCACACGATGACGGAGGAGTATCTGGTTTACGGCCATCGCCTGGAGCAGCACATCGCCGACACCTCGCGGCTGATGTGGGAGATGCTCGATCGCGGCGAAAAGGTGATCTTCGAGGGCGCGCAGGGCGCGATGCTGGACATCGACCACGGCACGTATCCCTTCGTGACCTCTTCCAACCCCCTGGCGGGCGCCGCGTGCGTGGGGGCAGGTGTGGGTCCGAAGAACATCGATGAGATCTGGGGCGTGTCCAAGGCCTACACCACCCGCGTGGGCGCGGGACCGTTTCCCAGCGAGCTGCACGACGAGATGGGCGATCTGATCCGCGAGCGCGGAGGCGAGTTCGGCACGACCACGGGACGCCCGCGACGCACCGGCTGGCTGGACCTCGTGGCGCTGCGCTACGCCGCGCGCCTGAACACGTTGACGGCGCTGACGATCACCAAGCTGGATGTGCTGTCGAGCCTCGATCGCATCGGAGTGTGCACGAGCTATCGCGGCGCGGAGGGAGCCGAGTTCGAGGACTTCCCCTATCACCAGACGGTTCTGCACCACACGACCGCGGAGCTGACGGAGCTGCGCGGCTGGAGGGAGGATCTGGGCGAGTGCCGCACCCTCTCAGACCTGCCCGAGGCAGCGCGCGAGTATCTGCTGTTCATCTCCGAGCACGTGGGCGCCCCGGTGACGCTGGTGGGAGTCGGCCCCGGCCGCGAGCAGGTGATCTGGACCGACGCGGGCCGCCAGACGCTGGTGGGGCGCAACGGCGCGGCGCCAGATTGACGGCTGCAGAATCGGCCTGACAGCAGCACCCTCCTCTCAGTCGGTGACGAGCGCGAGCGCAAAACCGTCGTGGCCCTTGTCCCCGACGGTCTGGATCGCGGTGGCGCTGACGCGCGCCTCGGCCGCGAGCAGCTCATAGAAGCGGCGCACGCCTTGCACGACGCCCTCACCGGCAGGGTCGCGGGCGTTGGGGTCGAGGATCGCACCGTCCCGCACGACGTTGTCGCCGATGATGAGGGTGCCGGGCCGGGAGAGCTTCAGCGCCCACGCGAAGTAGCCGGGGTAGTTCTGCTTGTCGGCGTCGATGAAGATCGCGTCGAACGGGTATGCCCCCTCTGAGGCGAGCTCAGGCAGCGTGTCGAGCGCCGGCCCCACGCGCATCTCGACGATGCCGGCGAGACCCGCCCGCTCGATGTTGGCGCGAGCGACCTCGGCATAGCGCGGGTTGGCCTCGAGGGTCACGAGGTGACCGTCCGCGGGCAGCGCCCGGGCGAGCCAGATGGTGCTGTAGCCGCCGAGGGTGCCCAGCTCGAGGACGGTGCGGGCTCCCGCCAGGCGCAGGAGCAGCTGCAGGAGCTTGCCCTGATTGGGCGTGACCGCGATCGGCGGCAGCCCAGCCGCGGTGCTGTCGTGGAGCGCCGCGTCCAGCACGGCGTCGGGCTCCAGGAGATGGTCGGTGATGTAGCGATCAACCGCCGTCCACTGCTCCTGGGTCATGGGCGACCGCCTGACACCCGGCGAACCATACCCGACGGATCCGCCGTGGCCGGGCGCATCCTGAGGGACCGGCCGGCGTCTCCTGAGGGACCGGCCGGCGATCAGGCGCGCTGCGCAGTCCAGGCGCGAACCGTGCTGGATGGCGCGATGCCGGGAGCCAGGCGCGCGTCGGGGATCGGAGCGCCGACGTTGGTGTACAGGGGAATCACCCCGGCCCAGACGTCGAGCGCGTAGTCCTCCTCGTCGTCGAGGGGTGCTCCGGTGCGGATCTTGGCCGAGGCCTCGTCGAGAGGGAGGGCGAGCACGTGGATGGCCTTGAGCTCCTTAGTGGTGGGCGGGCGCGCCTCCTGCCAGCGGCCGGGGATGAGGCGTTCGGTGAAGGCCCGTATCGCCGCCATGCGCTCGGCGAGGTCCTCGACGGGGCGAGCCGTACCGAACACGACGACTGAGCGGTAGTTGACCGAGTGGTGCACGGCCGAGCGGGCAAGCACGAGGCCGTCGAGCAGCGTCACCGTCAGGCAGACCGGCGCACCGGCGCGCAGCGCGCGGATCGTGCGGCTGGCGGCTGAGCCGTGGAAGTACACCTCCTCCCCGACGCGCGCGTGCAGCGTGGGGATCACGTGGGGCTGCCCGCTGGCGGCGAAACCGAGGTGCGCGACCATCGCCTCATCGAGGATCGCCGCGATCGCCTCGCGGTCGTAGGCGGCGCGGGCGGGCATGCGGCGGACCTTCGTTCGCGTGGAGGGAGCTGTGGGTGTGGAGGGAGCCGTGGGCATTGCAACAGCGGTGAGGGTCCGTGCGCGGTGTGGCGCCGCGAGCAGGTCCTCACGAGCAGGTCCGCACGAGTCGTGCGCATACACTTAGATACGCAGATTATCTGACGCCGGAAATCGCCGAAGGCGTTGCTGGGCAGAGCCTCTGCCACCCTGGAACCTCTACCGCAGACAATGGTGGAACGCCGAGTGAGAATGGAGCAGAGGACATCCTTCGGCGCTGGTCGCGGCGGCCTTCGCGCGAGCGAGCCGTGGCGCTGGCTCCCTGTGGTTCCGGCGGTCGTTGCGCTGCTGGTGCTCTTGGCCCAAGCCAGGAGCTTGACGCACGCGCTCTATCTCAACGCGGACACCGCGTCGGCCGCGGTGATCTCATCGCTGATGGGCGGCGCTCCGGCACACAGCGTGGTGACGCTCGGCAACTACCCGTGGTATGAGCCCATGTGGTTGATGCTGGCAAGCAGGCCGCTCCCGGCACACCGGGCGATGTGGCTCGGCGGTCCGTTCGTGCTCACGGCGGCGGCCTTCCTCATCGTCTCCTGGGCGGGGTGGCGAACCTTCGGAGCCTGGGTCGCGGCGATGACGCTGGCGCTGCTGGTGTGCACGAGCCACGGAATGCGCGAGGTGCTCTTCACCCCCAACTGGCACGGCGCGCTCGTGCTGCACAGCGCCGTGCTCGGCGCGACGCTCGTGTTCGTCAAGCGCCACTGGGAGCGCATGTCCACCGGCCGGCGACTATCCCTCGGCGTGGGCGTCGCGCTCGTCACCGCGGCCGGGGAGACCGATCGTCTGCTGATCGCCACCGGCGTGATCCCGTTTGTACTGGCAGCACTATTCGGATGGTGGCAGACCCGTGCCGTTGCCCAGCGCCAGATAGCCCTCTTCGCGACGGGAACAGCGATCGCCGGGATCGCCGCCGGAGAGCTCGCCGGCGGCGCCATGCGCAGCGCGGGCGTCGTACCCTCGCCCCTGCATCTCACCCTGGGCGTGACCAACGTGGCGCACAATCTCGATCTGCTGGTCAAGGGGCTCGCGTATCTGGGTGGAGGCTACGTCCTGCGGGGCGATGGCGACTCTGCGGCTCTTGCCTCCGGGGCGCTGGTCCTCACGGCGACGATCGTGGTGCTCGCGTGGCTTTGCGTGAAGAGCGCGGGCCACCGCCACGGCAGCGCGGGCCATCCCCACGAGAGCGCGGGCCATCCCCACGAGAGCGCCGGCCATCCCCACGAGAGCGCCGGCCACGACTCCGGCGAGGCCGCGCGCGAGGCCCATACGACCTTCTGGGGTCTGGCGATCACCGCCACCTGCGCGGCCTTTCTCTTCAGCTCGGCTCCAACCGATGTTCTCAGCGCCCGCTATCTCGGGGTCGCCTTCGTGGGCATCCTCGCCCTGCTGCCAGTCGCGGCAAGATCGCGCTCCTGGACCCGCGGCCTGCTCGCGGGCGGCGCGAGCCTGTACGCGGTCCTCGCGGTGGGGCACGTCCTATCCGACGGTGTGGGCGGCTACGGAACGGGCCCCAGCCAGGCGCTCGCCGGCGAGGTGGAACGCTACGTCGCGGCCAGCGGAGCCACGCACGGGTATGCCGAGTACCAGGACGCCGCGGTGCTCACATGGGAGACCCGCCTGCACATTCGCGTCTACCCGGTGATGTCCTGCGGCGAGGGGCTGTGCCCCTTCTATCTGCACACGATCAGCTCCTGGTACACCCCTGCGCAGACCGGGCGCTCCTTCCTCGTCACCGACTCCTCGCCGGCGCTGATCCCGCTGAGGAGCCCTCCGTCCAACCTTGGCCCACCGGCATCGAAGGCCAGCTTCGGGCCTCTCACCGTCTACATCTACAACCGCTGGCCATCGCTCAGCTCAGCGGTTGCCTACAACCACTTGCCGTCGCTCAGCTCAACGGCTGCAAGCGCGTCCGTTCGACCTGGACGAGCCTGCGCCGGAGCCGCTTGTATTCGCGCTCCTGCGTCGGGGTGCGCCTGTGATGCCTGTAGGCGAGGTTCGTGCGCTCCAGCGGGTCGGTCTTGAGGTCGTACATCTCCCACTGGTCGGGCACCTTGCCTTCGGGGTCGTAGTAACGGGCGAGCTTGTAGCGCTGCTCGCGGATGCTGAGGATGTGGTTGGGCGGCTGCGGGTAGGGTCCGCGCGACTGCCCGGACTGCCAATCGTCGTAGGTGAAGACCGTGTAGCTCTGCGGCGGCTTGGGCGAGCGGCTGAGGATCTGATCGGAGTAGTCGATCCCCTGCCAGGCGGCGCGAGCGCGAGCCGGTGCGCCGACGAGGCTCGCGAGCGTCGGCAGAAAGTCCACGTGCGATACGAGCGCATGGTTTGTCTCGGGCGCCTTGAACAGGCGGGGGTTCGAGTAGACGAGCGGAATGCGCGTGGACTCCTCGTAGAAGTTGAAGTTCTTCTGGCGCAATCCGCCGTGGGCCGTGCCCATCTCACCGTGATCGGCCGTGGCGATCACGAGCGTGTTCTCGAGCAGGCCGCTCGCCTGCAGCGTGTCGAGGATCTTCACCAAGTAGGCGTCCGAGGACTTCATCAGGTTGCCGTAGAAGTTGAGGTAGTTGCGCTTCATCCGGGGTGTGGGGATCGGCCCGGAGGCGTTGAACAGCCGTAGGAACTGCGCTTGCACGGTGGGTTTGCTCGACAGGTCCTCGTTCGCCGTCGCCGGCATCTCGATCTCGCCCGTCAGCCACGAGTCGTCATAGCCCCCTTCGATGTAGGTCTTGGGATAGAACAACACGTCGTGCGGGTTGACCAGCGAGACGACCATGAAGAAGGGCTGGCTCTGTGCGGCCGTGGAGCCCAGATACTGAACCGCGCCCTCGGTGCCGGCCGCCGGCGTGCCCTGGGAGTTCATGAAGCGGCCGTCGTTGTCGCAGCTCCCGCCGCCCTCCTCGGGGACGCTCTGGTTGGCGCCCGCGTCCGGCGGATCCCAGCGGGTGAATCCGTACTGGTTGACGTCAGCCGGCACCCAGGTGGAGCCGTCGGCGGGCTTTGTGCAGTGAAACTTCCCCTTGTAGACCGGCGTGTAGCCCGCGGCAGCGGTGACGGTCGCGGGGTTCTTGAAGCTCGTCGCGAGCTCGACCTGGGGATATTCCGGCGCGGGCATGTCGGTCTCAAGCGTGTACTTGACGCCGTGCTGAGCCGGGAAGTAGCCGGACATGAGCGTCGAGCGCGCCGGCGAGCACATGCACGCGTTTGTGAAGGCGTTGTCGAAGAGCATGCCGTGCTTGCGCAGGCGGGTGAGGCCGGGCATGTTGCGCTCGGTCCAGCCCGGTGGGAAGTGTTGGACGGCGCGCTGCTGATCGGTGAGGAAGAGGAGCACATTCATGCCCGCGATCGGAGCGGCGGGCGAGGCGGTCTGCCGCTGTGGGTTCGTGCGGCCCGCGGCCGCGGCAGCGCCTGCGTGCCCGCCGAGCAGGAGTCCGGGCGCGGCGACAGCGGCGGTCTTGAGCAACTGGCCACGGGTGATTCCCTCCTTCTCGGGTCTGGCGTCCTTCTCGGGGCCGGCACCCTGTCCGAGGCCGGCGTCCTGTCCGAGGTCGGCGTCCTTCGCAAGGCCGGCGTCCTTCGCAAGGCCGGCGTCTTTCGCAAGGCCGGCGTCTTTCTCGGGGCTGGCTTCGGATTTGTCCATCTCCGCTCCTTTCATGTCATCCGGGATGCGGCGCCGGCCCACTGGCCCGCTTGAAGACGCCGAGGGCGCTGCTCGCGAAGGCGGCCGCGTAGAGGTACCTGCCATCGGGGCTGACTACGGCCGAGCTGACTCCGAGCAGTGTGCGTGCGGGTGTGCAGTCCGGCGTGAAGCCTGTGGTCAGACAGCCTGGGCGGCGCGGCTTTTGGATCAGGGCGCCCGACTGGCTGGCGCGATTGAAGACGCCGATCGCGCCCGAGGCAAACGCGGTCGCATAGACGCTGTGCCCGTCGGGGCTGACGGTCACGATGTCCGGACCGGCGAGAGCGCGGCCCAGGGCACAGCCGGAGGTCGCGACGTTGGCGATACAGCCATTTCCACCGGTGGCCTGGCTGAGCGCGCCCGTCGCCGGGTTGCGGCGGAAGATGTCGAGGGCGTTGCTCTCGAGGGAGGTGGCGTAGACGTTCTTTCCGTCGGCGCTCACGGCCACCGAATTGGGGCCGCCCAACCCAAGGGCCTGTGCGCAGCCGCTCGCGCCCCTGGCCGCGATACATCCGGCGGTGCCCGCACCCTGAGTCAGCTCGCCGGTGCTGGCGTCGCGCTTGAAGACCGCGATCGCGTTGCTTGTGGACGCCGCGACATAGACATCTTTTCCATCCGGACTCCGCAGCTGTGCGAGCGTTCCGATCGCCGTGACCGGCGGATGGCTCCGCTGCGGCGTGGGCGCCCCGAGCGCACCTGCTGGGAGAGCCAGAGCGGCGAGGACAACCAGCGCGCGGAGTGCCCATGAGGCACGTTTGGGGAGAAGACAAAAGCGCATGCGCCACAGCCGGATCACGATGGCATTTTGACATTAGCAGATCTAGTCGGACAGTCGGACTTATAGAGGGCACGCCAGCGCCAGGCTGCCGTTCGCGTGAACCCGACGGCGAAGCCGGAGATAGAGCGCAGCGCAGAGCCCGGGCGGCCGCGCTCGTAGGCCTCCGCCCCGCGAGCGAACACCTCGGCGGCTGCCTGGTACGCGGCGGCTGCCTGGTGGACGGCGTCGCGCATCGGTTTCCTCACCCGCGATGTCAGGGACTCCCGGCGGCATGCAGCATGCATTAGCCTGAGGGAATGCGCGTCGAGCTCCTGTTTTGGGAGGGCTGCCCCTCACACCCCAGGGCGCTTGCCGAGCTGCGCACGGCGATGGCCGATGTGGCGCTGGATCCGGGCACGGTCATCCTGCGCGAGGTTACGACGCAGGCCGAGGCGACCCGAGAGCATTTCGTGGGTTCGCCGACGATCCACATCGACGGCATTGATGTGCAGCCACCGGGCGAGGAGCCGTTCGGGTTGACGTGCCGCGTCTACCATCGCCGCGACGGCCGGATCTCTCCGACACCGGACCCGGCCGACGTGCGCGAGGCGCTCCACGCCGCCCAGGCCGCCACTACTGCCCAGGAGGAGCCCAGATGACAGCGATCGGCGACCCGGCCCCGGCGTTTGCGCTGCCGGACACGGAGGGGATCACGCACGCGCCGGGCGGGTCTCCCGCGACGGTCGTCGTGTTCACCTGCAATCACTGCCCCTACGCGCTGGCGTGGCACGAGCGGATCATCGGGGTCGCGCGGGACTATGCCGACCGTGGAGTGCGGATGCTGGCTGTCAACCCCAACGACGCCGAGCGCTATCCAGGCGACTCGCCGCAGGAGATGCGAGCACGTATTGAGCGCGGGGAGTTCGACGGCGTCCCGTACCTGCGCGACGAGTCCCAGGACGTCGCCCGTGCCTATGGCGCGAAGACGACACCTGACGTGTTTGTGCTCGATGCGGGCGGGGCGCTCCGCTACCGTGGCGCCCCGGATGCCGATCACGATGATCCGGCGCAGAACGCCGCCTTCCTGCGCGGCGCCCTCGACGCGGTGCTCGATGGCCGTGACCCCGATCCACCCCAGACGTCACCCGTCGGCTGCTCGATCAAGTGGAAGACCTGACACTCACGGCCCAAGCTCCTATCGGCTGACTGGCGGCTGCCCTCGGCCGACTAGAGCCGCATGGGTGGTGAGAGAAGCAGGGTGAGGGTGACGAGCGTAAGGGCGAGGGCCGCCGCAGCGACAGTCGAGTCGAAGGCGAAGGAGAACAGCACGGCGCCCT
This sequence comes from uncultured Solirubrobacteraceae bacterium, assembly GCA_964582105.1. Lineage (GTDB taxonomy): Bacteria > Actinomycetota > Thermoleophilia > Solirubrobacterales > Solirubrobacteraceae > Palsa-744. The sequence goes on along the minus strand of CAZOQI010000022.1, from coordinate 41,543 downwards.
CGTACAGGACGAGCAGAAGCCACGCCCATGCGCTGGTTGTCAGAATTGGAGATGACGGTGAACCTTTTTATGAGGCAAAATGGCGCCGGGCGGGGCGGCAGGTGAAGCGCAGGATCGGATTGGCGTGGCTGACGAGAGGTCTGATTGTGAATGGCAGCCACGGCGCGGAGGGGTGCCCGAGGGCGCCTTCGATGAAAGCGAGCGACGGTGCAGATGGCGGCGCTCATTGCCGAGCACGACGCGAGCGAGGCGGAGATCGAACGGGGCGAGCGCGAGTGGCGCGAATACGGCATGACGGTCCGCGAGCTGGCGGCGGAGTGGCTGGAGTATGTGGAGCGCGAGAAGGGCGCGAAGCCCTCAACGCTGCGCAACTACCGCTATCTGACGGCCGAGCCCGACACGCCCCATCGGCGCGGCTCTGGCCGCTCGGCCGGGAGGATCATGCGGGCGCTGGGGGACAAGCGCATCGGCGAGGTGACGACGCGCGACGTCGCGAGCTTCCTGCGGGGGCTCGACCGGGCGCCCAGGTCCTCGCGCCAGGTCAACAGCTATCGGCAGGTGCTCAGCGCGATGTTCGCGTACGCCTGCCGCGAGGACACCTACGCGCTGGCGCGCAATCCGGTGAGCGCCACCAACAAGCGCCGCGAGATGCCGGCGGCGGTGCTCGACTTCTATGAGCCCGAGGAGATCGAGGCCCTGGCGCGCACAGCGGCAGCCGGCGAGCACCGCCAAGCGAGCGTCGTCAAGCTGTCCGACGATGAGCTTGAGTGGCGCGCGTGGGAAGACCGCCAGGACGCGGAGCTGTACCGCGTCGCCGCCTACACGGGCCTGCGCATGGGCGAGCTGCTTGTGCTGCGCTGGGAGGACATCGACCTGGACGCGCGGCGCATGATCGTCCACCGCGCGGTGAGCGCCAACGTGGAGGGACCGACGAAGAGCTGGCAGGCGCGGGTGGTGGCGCTGGCGGATCCCGCGGCGATGGCGCTCGCAAGAGTGGCCTCACGCGAGGACTACACGGCCCGAGACGACTACGTCTTCTGCTCGCGGCTCGGGCGCCGCCTGGACGGCTCGGCGCTGCGCAGGCGCTTTGGGCGGGCCACGGAGGCAGCTGGCCTGCGCCGCCTGACCTTCCACTCCCTGCGCCATGCCGCCGGATCGCTTGTGGCACGGGAGGCGAGCGCGCACTTCGTGCAGGCGTTCCTCGGGCACTCCCGGCTGAGCACCACCGAGCGCTATCTGCACGCCAAGAGCCGCGTGCAGGACGTGGAGACGCTGAACCGGGCATTCGCGGGTGCGCTGGGCGACGCGGCGGCGGTCGTCAAAGCGTGAGCAAGCGTCCCATCCTGGGCGAGACCGAGACGCCGGAGGGCGTGCGGGTGGTCCTCTTCGAGGACACCTGGCTGCTGCACGTCCTCGACCCGCAGGACGGCCACCCGGAGCTCTACCCCTATCTGGCCGTCGCGCTGCAGGCGGTCGCCGAGCCCGACCACCGTGAGCCCGACCCGCGCCCCGGCCGCGAGCGCTTCTTCAAGCAGCACGCAGGCCCCAGCGAATGGCTCATGGTGGTCGTACACTTTGGAGACGAGCCGGCACGGATCGTGACCGCGCTCGGCTACCAGCACGGCCAGTCGCCAAGCGGATGGAGAACATGAAAGTCAAGATCGACGACGTCATCTTCGACCGCGCCAACTACGACGCGGACGGCGACGTGCTCTACCTGGCGCGCGGCACCTCCAACATGGCCGCAGATGCCGTCCTGACCCCCGAGGGCCACGGCATCCGCTACGGCGCCGACGGCCAGGTGATCGGCGTAACGATCATCAACGCCAGGTGGCTGTTGGAGCGCGACGGCCACCTAACCATCACGCTCCCCCACTCCGTTCGGGTCGAGGCGGGGGAACTCGCCGCGGCGCTGGCGTAAGCGCGAGCGCGCTCCCCACGTCGTCGCACGACGTGCCCGCCACCGGCAGCGATCAGACCAGCAGAGATCAGACCTGGCTCGCAGTCGCCCGAGCGCACCATCGCGGCCGACTACCCCCGTCCGTTGTCCCCACACTTCGAGCCGCTCCCAAGCGCGCTTCCAGGGCTCAAAATCCTCGCACAGACTATATACACGGTCCCCGAGCGGCTGCCACGGCGGCTCTCCATGACAAGTGCTCTGACCCGCCGTTTGAGCGAATTCGTTGGCCGGTCGGGCGGATTGACGGTCAGTAAGCCATGTGAGCACCACTCGCAGCGACCACGACCGACCACGCCTCACCCGCGAGGACGTGCTCGACGGCCGGGAAGTGGCCGATCTGCTCCACCTCCCTGTATCGAGCGTGCTCGACTACGCCCGCCGAGGGATGCTGCCAGGGCGCAAGCTCGGGCGCCGCTGGGTGTTCCTGCGCGACGCGGCGGTGCGAGCCGCCCCGAAGGCCGCTAACGCCCCGGCCAGGCACCCCATTGAAGCCCCGGCGCGTGCAGAAACGAGGCCCAAGCGGTACCCGCAAACGGTACCCTCAGCCCAAAACGACGCTCAGACCACCTTCCTGCCCTGAGCAAAAAACGCCCGTTTGCAGGTATTTTACTCCTATGGAGCCAGCCGGGATCGAACCGGCGACCTCCTGCTTGCAAAGCAGGCGCTCTCCCAGCTGAGCTATGGCCCCGCGAGCCCTCAATATACGCGTTGTAGAGCTGATCTCCAGTTCTCGCCGCCAGTCGGGGTAGGCTCCCTTGGAGGCACTGGCAGCGGCTCCGCTGTCCATTCGCTGCCTATTCATCCCCCGACGAAGGCTACGCAGAGACTTGATGCCCCTCCGAAGGGGCAAATCGGTTTTCTATATATGTCCGCCTCGTAAAAATGGTTACGAAGTGACTTTAGGGGTGGCGGTGTCCGCGACTGCCCAAAGTGAGCAGACCAGCGCGCTGGACCTTGGGCCACCGCGACCTTGTTGAGTCATCGTCGCCACGCGACCCGCGACCTCATGGGCCGACGAACTTCCAGCCGCATCTACCAGCTGGCGAGGCGTAGCCAGAAGTCGGCGACTGGAGGTGGCGGTCGGTCGCGCAAGAACGTCATGTGGCCGGCCCTGGGCTGGACAGGCTACTTGTCGAAGTCGAAGTCGCGCGGGGGCTGCTGCTCGAACCACAGGCGCTCCTGGTCGGGCGTGTCACGCAGGAAATCCGGGGTCTCCTCCAGAACGTCCTCCACGGACTCCTCCGCGGTGTTGGCTGCTCCAGCCGGATCCTCGGCATGCGCGGGAGCGCCGGACTCCGGCGGCGAGTCGCCGGGCATCTCCCACTCAAGCGAGTCCTCGGCTGACGGCGCCGCAGGAACGGGGTGCTCCGCCTTCAGGACCGTGCGCATATCCAACTCTGCGGTCTCCTGACCGGCATGGGCCGTGTCTGGTTCGTAGACCGGCTGAGCGCGTGCCACCGCCGGCGTGGGCGCCCCCCCCTGCTGGATGAGGCCCTCCAGAGCATCCGTGCGCTCCACCGGCATGGCTTTTTCTCCGCGGTCCACCGGCCCCAGCGCGTCATGCTCCTGGCGAGCAACCTCGTCCGGGTCGGCGCCGTGCTGACGCTTGAACTCCAAGTGCTCGCGGATGGCGTCATCGAGCAATCCCATTGCGCCCGCAAACCATACCTCCCGCGGCGAACGCCTTCGCCTAGAGGTCAACCCCGCCCTGCGGCCCCTCCCACTGCACCGATCTCCCACTACACTTGCTACACCGCGCCCGCCTTTCCCACACAAGTGGAGCGTGGGGCTATAGCTCAGCTGGGAGAGCGCCTGGATCGCACCCAGGAGGTCGGGGGTTCGAGTCCCCCTAGCTCCATTTCTTGCTCAAGTGCAAACCCTCCGGGGGCACTTGAGCCTTGCGACAGCTGGGCGAGGGCTGGTGTTGCACCTAGGTGCTACCATAGGCATGTGCCGACCCGCTTTGCCCGCATACCCGTCACGAAGGATTCAGCGCTAGCAGAGGCGCTGGACCGCGTAGCGCCCCTGGTGGAGCCCGATCGGCCGGCCGCATCTCTCGTACACGACCTCGCGATCCGCGGTGCCGAGGCGATGCTCGCCGAGCGCCAGCATGACGCCGAGGGCATCGAGCGCCTGATCGAGCACTCGACCTCGACCGACCCTGGATTCGATGTCGATGTCGCACGGCGCATCGACGAGCTCGCCTGGGGCAGGTAACCGTGGAGGACGAACCCCCCTTCGCAGGCAAGGTCCTGATAGCCGACACCTCCACCTGGGCTCGCGCCTCGCACCCCCTTGCCCGCAATCTATGGGCTGCCGCGCTGCGTGGAAGACAGATCGCTACCTGCTCGATCGTGACACTTGAGCTGCTGTACTCCGCACGCGACGCACAGAACCTCGCTACTGTCGAGGCTGAGCAAGCCCTCCTACGCAATGTGCCCGTCACCACCTCGGCGCAACGAGCCGCAATCGGAGCGCTACGCGACCTCGCCTCAGAAGGACCCGGGCAACACCGGGTTCCCCTCGCAGACGCCCTGATCGCGGCCACCGCCCAGGAGGCCGGCGTTGACGTGCTGCACTACGACCACCACTACGATCGCCTTGCCCGAGTCCTTCACTTCACGAGCGTCTGGATCGCACCCGCCGGCATCCTCGAGAAGCTGTAGCGACGCGCTCACTCCGCGCGATAGCGCTGCTGCTTCCAGATGACAGGCGCTGTGGAGCGCGCACGAAGCAGGCCGGGCAGCGTGCCGCATACAGCGGCCGCGGCGCTGAGCATCCAGTACGCGAGCGGGTAGAGCGGGATCCAGAGCCCGTAGCGACGCACGGAGCGGTCATAGCGGCCATCGAGCGCTAGTCCGATCGAGATCTGGACGACAAGGACGCTGGCGATCAGCAGTCCCCAGAAGTTCGGGATCAGGTCGTCCGCGAACCCATACACACCGGTTGCCAGCGGTGCTGGACGTTCGTCGCGCAACGCGGGACGCGGACATGCTCGCGCTCGGACTGGCGAGCGACGAAGACAATCTGCGCATTATGGTCAGTGAGATCCTGACGATCCCGATGGAGGACGGCGTCAGCTTCGATCCCGCCGGGATCTCGATCCATCCACACGCGAAGACGCCGACTCCCGCGATCTGATGCCCATCGCTCCCTGCGATCTGATGCCGATGCCCGACACGGCCGCGGAGTCTAACCACGCCCAGGCGGCAAACCGGCCGAGCACCCGGAGCGACCGCGCACTCCCGGAGCGTATGATCGCCACCACGCCCCATCCCGCAACCGGGAGTCCTCTTGTAAGGGCATTCTGGGCCGCTGCTGTCCGTCCCGGCCAGGGCTCGGCACCAAGGGGATCAGCTGTCGCGCCGCACGGCGGAGCTCAGGCCCGCGATGAGAGCGACGCTCAGCGCCCAGCCGAACAGCGCATAGCTGAAAGCCCACCACTGTGCGGCACCTTTCGGGGCGTAGGCTTCCCGCAGGCCAAAGCTCACAACCGGAACGAGCCGATCCAGTGTGTAGATGATTGCGTCGAACGGGGGATGCCCCGCCTTCACGGGGATGATCTCGTGAGCCGTGTGGAAGTGCGAAAAGGCGACCGTCCCGACGCCCAGCAGCGCCACGAGCAGCCCCAGCGCCCGCAGCGGGCGGTAGCCGTAGCCGACCGTCCACCTCAGAAATCCGTTCCACACCTTGCCGGCCTTCCCGAGCTGGTGCCAGCGACGACGCTCGCGTTCGTAGGCCACGCGACGGGCGTCGCCATCGCGGCCTTCCCTTCTGTAGAAATCCATCAGCTGCGTGTAGGGCTGCGGCAGGTACCCGCCAGGCGTTGAAGACTCATCGTCCGAGCTCTCTTCGGCGCGTCGAATCCACTTCAATCGACGCGCTACGTCGGGCGCCGCATGCCCTGGACGCCACCGTTGCTTCTCAGGCCAACCCTCCCCCCGCTTGTAGGATCTGGCGCCATCCTCGAAGGCACTGACAGACGCATAGACGAGACCTCCAAGTCGCAGCCGCTGCGGCCATGCCCACTCGAAGTCGCGCAGTCGGCCTACGCGCGCGTTCGTGAGGTCGATCTCCTCCACGAGGCCCTTGGCGAAGTACAGCTCCAGATCATGATCGATGTGTGCGCCATCAAGTCTCAGCGAGAGTGCTCCAACTTCGTCGGGCTTCGTTTCATCGGTCTCAAACATCAGGCGGCCGGTGATGTGAGCGCCATACAGGCTGATCTCGCCCTGCGCCCTGAAACTCTCCCCGCAGTACATGTCACCGTCCACCTTCAGCCCGTCGGCAGTGAGGCCTCGACCGAGCATCGCCTTGTTGAACCCCAGATGGCCGGTGATGTGCGCACCGGACAGCCAGACCTTTCCCTGCGCATTGAAGCCGTCCTGGCAGAACATGCCCCTGCCCGCCGTCAGCCAGTAGGCAGTGAGACCCTGATCGAGCCTCGCCTTGTCGAACGCCAGCCCACCGGCGATGTGCGCGCTGGGCAGGCGGACTTCGCCCTGCGCACTGAAACCTTCCCCGCAGAGCATGTCCCCGTCAACCTTCAGCCCGTCGGCGACAAGCGAGACCTCTGTAAACACCTTGCGAGGGTTTTCGCGCGGGTTCAGGGAACCGTCTCCCAGATCAAGGAGGTAGCTGCCGCTCCCCAACGTCGCGCCGCCGAGCAGAAGTCGGCCACCGATATGCGCGTCAGTCAGGCCCATAACCCCGAGCGTGCTCTTGGACAGGTCGAGGTCGCCCCGGGTAGCGAGCTGGTCGGCTGCCAGACCGGGCAGATGGCAGGCGGTCAGCCCGATCTCGACTGCCGTCGCGATCATCAGATTGACCGGCTCGTCGAAATAACAGCCGTGGCAGAGCAGCAGCGCCTTCAGGTCGGCAGCCTGAAGGTTCAGCCGGCCGGTGATCCGCAGACCTTCCAGGATCGCCGCTCGAGGCGTCGTTCCGCTCTCAGGCCGCATCAGCAGCTCGCACAGCTCCGATGCCGGCAGCGACCGCTCATCACCCCAGCTGTCTCCCTCCTTGGCGGGCTCCCCATCACCTCGCCTGACCGGCTTGCCGGCCAGGATGGCATTACTGAGCTCTTTCGCGGGGCTGTCAGCGGTGTTCGTCACGTTCGACTCACGAGATCCTCGCGCATTTTCCAGAGCCTGTCGCAGCTCGGTGCAGATCCCGGCAATCAGCTGCCGCTGAAGGGGTTTTCGACTCGCACCCCCGCGTAGTCCTGGCCATCGCTCAGATCCTCGGAGAGGACGATCTTGCAGTCCAGCGCACGGGCCGCCTCGAGGATCGCCGCATCCCAGTAGGAGATCCCAAATCGCCGCCGCGTGGATATGGCGGCGAGCATCACGGCGACTGTCGTCTCTTGGACGGGGAAGCGCCGGAAGGAGTCGATGAGCGTCGCGGCCTGCTCGTGGGTCAGGCGATCCGCTCGGCGCTCGCGAGTCGCCTGGACATAGAACTCTTGGAGCACCTGCACCGAGAGCCCCACATCCCGCTGGGAGAGGAGCTCGTTGGCTCGTATCGCCTTCTTCTGCTCTTCGGGGTCGCCTGAGATCGCGTAGAGCAGGACATTGGTGTCAACGAACCGCACGCCCGTGCAGCTCCTCGCGGTCGAGGCGGTCGCGGGCGCTGAAGTGGCCGATCTGCCCCTGGATGCGTCTCTGCTGAGCCTCGAGCCTCGAGAACTCGCCCTCGCGCTCGGAGAGCGAGCGCAGATACTCGGCGACAAGCGCGCTGACGGAGCTGCCCTGCTCGGCCGCGCGGATTCGTGCTGCGCGGTAGACGTCGCTGGGGACAGAGACAGTGATATTCATCGCTGTGGAACACAGTATCACAGAATCACAGTAGGCCCGGACTGCAGCGAAGTTGCCTGCGTTCGCGGCCGCGCTCGGCGCGGCGGGCATCGACCACGAGCTGCGCATCTACCCCGACACGCCACACGCCTTCTTCAACGACACCCGGCCGAGCTACCGCCCCGAGGCCGCCCGCGACGCCTGGGGCCGCACCCTCGCGTTCTTCGCACAGGCGCTCGGCCCGGTGCCCACCGTGGCGATCGAGGAGGCGGCGGGCGCCGCGTGAGGAAGCCGTCGTCGGTCTGGCTGCCTCTTCGCGCAGCGCCTCGCCTGCCGCTTCACCGCTCCAACCCGAGCCGCAGCTCCTCTCCTGCGAGCTCTATCCCCAGCTGCTCTATGACGACGCGCCGCTCGCCATCCTCCACGGCGCCCGCGATGACTGCCTCCAAGCCCATGCCGCGCGCTATGTTCACAACCCCGCCGCCGCTGCCTGCCGCGCAGTAGACGGCGAAGCCGCAGCCCATGTTGAAGGTGCAATAGGCGGAGCGCCTGCTCATCCCCGCCTGCTTCGCCAAGAACCCCAGCACCTCGGGGACAGGCAGCAGTTCGGTGATGCGATAGGTGAAATCCTGCGATGGGCGCATCAGCTTGAGGAAGCCGTGTCCCGTGATGTGACTCAGATAGCTCACCGGCACATCTGCGTCCAGCACCTTCTCCACAAGGGTTGAGTAGATGTGGGAGGGCCTCAGCAGCGCCGCGCCCAGGGTCTCCCCGCTCGGCAGCCGAGTGCCGAAGCCGCCCTCCGACCCCTTCCTGCCCTGCAGCCCTTTCGCCACCATCCGCGCCAATGAGGAGCCGTTGGCGTGCAGACCGTTGCTGGCCACCAGCACAATCTCATCCCCTGCCGCCAAATCCTGTCCCAAGATCGCAGTGCTCCCTGTGGGTATGACCCCCACGGCGCTGCCCGCCAACTCGATGTCGTCTTCAGCCACAAGCTCCGGCAACGAAGGCGACTCTCCTCCGCCCCACGTGCAGCCCGCCTCGGCGCACGCCGCAGCCCATCCTTCAATCAGCTCGCGGTGCCACTCCTGATGGCTGAACCACTCCGGCGTGCCGGTGGCGAAGTAGGCGTTGACAACCAGCGGACGTGCACCCACGCAGCAGAGATCGTTGACGATTGCCGCCACCGCATCGAACGCGACGGCGCGGAAATGGTTGACGCCCTGCTCTTCGGCCACAAGGCGCGCGATGATCGACTTGGTGCCCAGGCCCTCCAGGACCAACGCAAGCGTCTGCTCAGCGAGCTCGAACACAAACGCAGACTCGCCGCGGGAGTCGTCCAGCGCCTTACCTCCGCGCTTGGCCAGAAAGGCCGAGGTGGACAGTGCGGAGTCGATTGCCAGGCGCTTGCCTGCATCAAGCAGCGGATAGTCGATGCCAGCTTTGCGATAGGCGTCCTCGCTCTGTACGCCTGCGCCGCTCATCAGTCTCAGTCTACCGGTGGCATAGGACTGCCCCGATGCGTCCATGCTGACTAAACGGGGGCCACGCGCTCGTGCCAGCGCTCGACCCGCTCCAGCTGTGCGGCCAGCGACAGCAGCCTGCCCTCGGTATTGGCTGGCCCCAGCAGCTGCACCCCGAAGGGCAGCCCATCGCGGTTGAGGCCCGCGGGGATGTTCACGCCGGGCCAGCCCAGGACGTTCCACGGCCACGCATACGGGCAGGCGCCGGCGACGAGCTGATCGGTGGCAAAGCCCGAGAGGCCCTCTGTCGCCCCGATCGGCAGGGGCGGCACGGCGGTGGTGGGCGCAAGCACCACATCGGCGCGCTGGAATACCGCCCCGGCGCGGCGCTGAAAGAAGGATTCCAGCCGCCGCGCGGGACCCAGCACGGGCCGTGCCAGCAGGCGCCCCACGAGCGCCGAGCTGCGCGTGATGGGGTGCAGCAGCGAGCGGTCGGGCACGTGCTTGGCCCATTCGTGCACCCCGGACTGCCCACGCGCGACGAGCGTGAGTCCCATCAGCCCATAGCGCGGCTCCTCTTCCACGACCGAGTGGCCGAGCTCGCGCAATACCCCGCCGAGGCGGTGCACGGCCGCACGGATCTCGCCGTCGAGGCGCACGGGCGCGCCGCTGAAGGGCGCGCGCAACGACAGAGCTATGCGCAGCCTGCCCGGCTCGCGCAGCGCCGCCTGCACGTAGGGCTCGGGGGGCGGCGGCGGGATGTGCAGATCGCCAGGGTGGGGGCCGCTGAGGACGTCGAGCATGAGCGCGGTGTCGGCGACGGTGCGCGTGAGCGGCCCGATGCAGCTGAGACCGTTGAAGGACTCAGGGTCCGGCCAGGTCGAGATACGCCCCCTCTGAGGCTTGATGCCGACGAGCCCGCACCAGGCGGCGGGAATGCGCACCGAGCCGGCCCCGTCGGAGCCGATGGCTACGGGCACGATCCCGGCCGCCACGGCCGCGGCGCTGCCACCCGAGGAGCCCCCGGGCGTGCGCTCGAGGTTCCAGGGGTTGCGCGTGGCGCCGAAGGCGGAGCCCTCGGTGAAGGGATAGAGGCCGATCTCGGGCGCGTTTGTCTTGCCCACGATCACCGCCCCGGCCGCGCGCAGGCGCCGCACGATCTCGCTGTCCTGCGTCTTGGGCGGGAAGTCCCCGGGGCAGCCGAATGCCGTGGGGTGCCCGGCGACATCGACATCGTCCTTGACCGCAACGGGCACCCCCAGCAGGGACAGCCGCTCCCCTGCGGCCAGGCGCCGATCCGCCGCGGCGGCGGCGGATCGCGCGGACTCCTCGAAGACCACGCGGAAGGCGTTCAGCGTCGGCTGCGTGGCGTGGATGCGCGCGAGCGTGCGCTGCACCAGCTCGCTGGAGGTGACCTCCCCATCGGCAAGCGCCGCAATGCACTCCTGAAGGTCCATCATCCGGACGGTAACAGGGAACGGAGGCCCGCTCAACGGGTCAGCCAGCCGCCGTCGACGCGAAGCGTCGCACCGGTGATGTAGGAGGCTTCGGTCGAGGCCAGGAAGCAGATGCCCGCCGCCTGCTCCTCGGTCGTGGCCATGCGCCCCATCGGGATCGCCTCGGTGAGGGCCACGGCCTCCGCGGGGTCCGCCCGCAGGGCGGCGTTCATGCCCGTCTTGGTCACCCCCGGGGCGAGCGCGTTCACGCGGATGCCGTGCGGCGCGAGCTCCAGGGCGAAGGCGCGAGTCACCATCAACAACGCGCTCTTGGATGCCGTGTACGCGGCGTGACCGGTGAGGGCCACGAAGGACTCGATCGAGCAGACGTTGACGATCGCGCCGGGCGTGCCCGTCTCGATGTGCGCGCGCGCGAGCTCGCGCGAGAGGCGCAGGGGGGCCCCGAGGTTGACATCGAGCGTGCGCCGCCAGGCATCCAGCGGGTGCTCCAGGAGGTCGTGGCGCAGAAGGATGCCCGCGGCGTTGACCAGCACATCGACCGCCCCCGCCTGCGCCGCGGCCTCATCGCCGCTCACATCCGCCACCAGGAGGTGCGCGCCGGGGATCGAGTCGAAGGTCTCCTCCAATCCCTCCCTCTGCGTGTCCAACCCGATGACCGTCGCCCCCTCGGCGGCGAGGCGACGCGCGACGGCCCGTCCGATGCCCGAGGCCGCGCCGGTGACGAGCGCGCGCTGGCCGGCGAAGCGAGCGGAGGAGTCCGAGGGCGACGAGCTCACGCCGTTCCTCCCTGGGAACGCAACGGCAGCGGCGTCATCGCAGCAGATACCCCCCGTCCACGTAGACGATCTCACCCGTTACGTAGCGCGCCGCGCCGGACACGAGAAAGACCACGACATCGCCCACGTCAGCGGGCGTGCCCGGGCGCCCGCCGAGCGGTATCGCCCGCTGCAGCGCGGGCGAATCGGGCGTCATGGCGGTGGCGATCGCCCCCGGCCCGACCGCCACCGCGCGGATGCCGTGCGGCGCGAGCTCCAGCGCCTGCGCGCGCGTGAGTCCGAGCAGGCCCCCCTTTGTCGCGGCGTAGGCGGCCTGCGGCGGGTCGGCCCAGCCGACCTGGGACTCGATCGAGCAGACGTTCACGATCGTGCCGGCGACGCCCTCCTTCACCCAGTGCCCGGCCACGGCCTGCGAGAGCAGAAAGGGCGCGGTGAGGTTGATCGCCAGCATCGCGTCCACGTCCTCATCGGGCTGCTCCCAGCAGTTGCCCTCCAGCAATAGGCCGGCGTTGTTCACCAGCGCGTCGATGCGCCCGTGGGCATCGAGCGCAGCGGCGAGCACCCGCGCGGGAGCATCCGGCGCAGTCAGGTCGCACCTCAGCTGCACCGCCCCCCCGGACGTGCGGCTGCACCCGAACACTCTCCAGCCCGCCGCCGCCAAGCGCCGCGCGATCCCCTCCCCGATCCCACGCGAGGCGCCGGTGACGATTGCGACCCTGCCGTCCGGCGGGTTTTTGTTGGGAGGGGTTGGGGCCGCGCGCAGCGGGAGAGCGGTCACGTGCGGGCCCTCTTCGTGTGGATGGCTGTCTCGCGGGTGCTCGCGTGCGGGAGAAGGGCGCTCACGTGCGGCAGCGGGGCGCTCCGGCGCGCCAGCAGCGCGCTCACGTGCGGGAGACGGGCGCTCACGTGCAAGCAGTTATCGCATCGATCGGCCAGCGCGTGAGCAGTTCCACCCCTCCCTCGCGCACCACCACCATCTCCTCCACCCGCACCCCCTGGCCGTGCCCATCGCGATCCTGGGTCTCTACGGCCATCGTCATGCCCTCCTCGTACACGCTTGCGCCCTGCGCCGCCGCGCCCCGCCAGGTCAGCGGGATCTCATACAGCGACAGCCCGATCCCGTGGCCCCAGTGGTTCGTGGCCATCTGCCACGCCTCGCTCGCGCCGTAGTAATCCCAGTGCTCGCCCTCTGCGTCGGGGAAGCGCATGGCGGCCTCTGCCGTGCTCACGCCCGGCGCGATCGCCTCGAGCACCGCATACAGATTCTCCACCGCGCGGCTGTGCGCGTCGCGGGTCTGGAGGCGCGGCTCGCCGCAGCTGAACGTGCGGTAATAGCACGAGCGATAGCCGTGTAAGCCGATGTTGTAGAGGTCCGAGTAGACCACATCCCCGGGGCGGATGATGCGATCGGTGCTGTCGGCCTGGCTCTTGGGCCACGTGTTGGGGCCGCTGGAGATGTTTCCGCCGCCGTGCTCTCCGCCCAGTTCGATGATGCGCGCGACGCCCCGCGCGAACACCTCGCTCTCGCGCGCGCCCGGGCGGATCGCTTCCTTCATCGCCTGAAAGCCCGCCTCGCAGACCGATGCGCACAGGCGCAGGCACTCCACCTCATCGACGGTCTTGATCGCGCGCGCGCTCGCCAGCGCCGCGCCGGCCCCCGCGTCGACCGCATAGCCGTAGCGCTCCAGCAGCGCCATCAGCGCCGGCTGGTGCCCGTCGAGCCCGATGCGGCCGGAGAGCGTGCCGTGGTCGGAGAGGGCCGTGGCGATCTCCTTCGCCATCTGCCTGCAGAGCAGCTCCGCCGCGGGTCCGGGGCCCAGGGCGGCGGGCACCATGCCGATGCCGGGAGCGGCGTAGCGGATGTCATCCAGCCACGGGCACGTGCGCCGCTCGTGCACGGCGTGATCCGCGCTGTCCCAGTGGGTGATGCGCCCGTCGCCATGAAGCAGCGAGTAGTGAAAGCCGCCCGCGCCCGAGACCGATGTCGTGGCCACCGCCGTCACGTAGCGGATGTTGGAGTCCGAGAGCAGCAGCACCGCGTCGTAGCCCGCCGCCGCGATCGCCTCCCGCGCGCGCGCCAAGCGCCCTTCGCGCATGCGCGCCATGTCGATGCGATTCTCCCAGTCCACCGCCATCGCGCCGCGCGTGCCCTCCATGTAGACGGGCTCGAGGATGCTCACGACCCGCCCGCCATCTGAAAGTCACCGTGCACGATCTCCCGCAGCTCGGCGCCGGGCGAGGCCACGAGCCGCTGCACGGCCGCCACGACGGAGTCCGCCGCGGGATACACAAACGCCTCCGAGGATCCGAAGGGAGTGGGCCAGTGCCGCGCGCCCAGCCGCCCCACCGGCGTGCCGTGCGCCATCCGCTCCACGGCGGCGGCCAGCGTGGCGGTGATCCCACCCAGCAGCGGATCGTCGCCGAGGCACAGCACGCGACCAGTATGCCGCGCCGATTCGCCGATGGTCCGCTCGTCCAGGGGAGAGAGCAGGCGCAGGTCCACCACCTCCAGCTCGATCCCCACCGCGGTCAGCTCCCGCGCGGCCGCCAATGCCAGAGCGGTGCCGTAGCCGCACGAGAGGACCGTCGCGTCGCGGCCGGGGCGCAACACGCGCGCGCGGGGGATGCCTTCGCCAGGGGACCCTCCGCCGGTGATCTTTTCGCCGGGAGGCCCTTCGCCGGGGATCTCTTCGCCAGGGGACCCTCCGCCGGGAGGCCCTTCGCCGGGGATCTCTTCGCCGGTGATCTCTTCGTCGGGAGGCCCTTCGCCAGGGGGCTCCCTCGTGAGCGGACCCTTCGTCCGATACAGCCGCATATCCTCCGCGAACACCACCGGATCGCGCCGGCGCAGCGCCCAGCGCAGCAGCGCATACGCATCCTGCGCATCGCCCGGCGCGCACGTCGCCAACCCCGGCACCGACGCCAGCCAGGCGTGCTGCGCCTGCGAGTGCTGCGCCGCGAAGGCTCCCAACGGCCCCTGGCCCACGCGCACCACGAGCGGCACGCGCAGCTGCCCGCCGCTCATGTAGCGCAGCTTGGCTGCGTTGTTCACCAGCTGGTCGAGGCCCAGCAGCAGGAAGCCCGCGAAGTCCACCTCCACGACCGTGCGCACTCCCATGATCGCCGCGCCGATCCCGCAGCCCATCGTGGCCGCCTCGGAGATGGGCGTGTCGCGCACGCGCTCGCTCCCGAACCGCTCCGCAAGGCCGCGCGTGGCGCCGAAGGGAAAACCGGCGGCGATGTCCTGCCCCAGCAGCACGATCGACTCGTCCTCTCGCATCGCGTCTTCCAGAGCGCACCTGATCGCCTCGGTGAAAGAGACCTCGGCAGGCGAGCCTTCACCGTTCAACGAGACCTCGGCAGGCGAGTCTTCACTGTTCAACGCGGCCCCTCCCGCAATTCAACTCCATGCGAAAGCCCTCGGCAGGCCAGCTCTCCCGAGCGGCGCGGCCCCCTCCCCTCAAAAAACTCCCTCTATCACTCATCTCCCCACACATCCCTCGCCAATTCCGTCAGTGTCGGATGCGGTGAAGCGCGCGCGAACTCCACTGCCTCCTCGACCTGCGCCTGCGCCTGCGCCTGCAGACGCGCGCACGTGTCACCTTCGAGGCGGGCGTTCTGCGCCAGCACCATGAGCGGGTCGCGGCCCTGCCAGCGCTCCACCTCCTCGCGTGTGCGATAACGCCCGTGCGCGGGGTCCGCGCGGGAGTGGCCGAGAAAGCGGTACGTCAGACACTCCAGCAGGGCCGGCTGCCCGATCCTGGCCTCGGCGACGAGCGTGCGTGTGGCGCCCGCCACCTCCTCCACGTCCTGCCCGTCCACGCGCAGCGCGCTCAAGCCGAAAGCCCGCGCGCGCGCCTGCATGCCCTCGCCGGCCGTCACCTTCTCCGCCGGGGTGGTGATGGCGTAGGAGTTGTTCTCACACACGAACACCACGCCCAGCCTCCAGATCGCAGCCAGGTTCATGCTCTCATACAGCACTCCCTGATTCACGCCGCCATCGCCGAAGAACACCACGCACACGCCTCTCGTTGCCAGCGCCACGCCCACCGCCAGCGGGATCGAGCTGCCCACGACGGCCAGCGAGCCCAGGAAACCGCACCCTACGTCGGCGATGTGCATCGAGCCGCCCTTGCCGCCGCACACGCCATCGGCGCGCCCGAACAGCTCGGCCATCAACCCTCTGGGATCGACGCCCTTGGCCAGCGCGTGGCCGTGGCCGCGGTGGTGGCTCAGCATCTTCTCATCCTCATTCAGCGCCGCCGCGACGCCCACGGCCACCGCCTCCTGGCCGATCGAGGCGTGGATCGTGCCCTCCAGCTCGTCTCGCTCATAGGCGCGATAGGCGGCCTTCTCGAACTCGCGTATCAGCGCCATCCGCGCGTACATCTCCGCCGCGCTCTTCACACTTTCACCTCGGTTTTCACACCTTCATCCCATAGTGGCGCCAGGCCGCGTCGCTGCTCACGTATCCCAGCCGCACATCGCGCGCCACGCTCTGGCGATCGCGCGCCAGCGGGTCGCCCCAGCCGCCTCCGCCGGCCGTCATCTGCACAACGACATCATCGGGGCGCAGCGGCACGCCGGCCGCCTTGGAGCCATAGCGCGGGGCGGGGTTGATCGGCTCGCCGCCCTTGCGCAGCACGCGATAGGAGGCCGCGCCGCCCTCGCCGCCGCCCGCAAGGCCCCACGGGGGCACCATCACGCGGTTGCCCACGATCGACATCTCCGCGGCGTGATCCAATATGCGGTGATCGCGGCGGATGCCCAGCCCGCCCCGGTGCTCGCCGGTGCCGCCGCTGTCCTGGCGCAGCTCATAGCGCTCCACGCGCAGCGGGAAGCGGCGCTCCACCACCTCCACGGGCACGTTCCAGGTGTTGCCCGCGATCGAGTACACCGCGCTCAGGCCATCGCGCTGCGCGTTCGCGCCCCAGCCGCCCTCGGGGTACTCATACAGCACATAGCGTCCGCCGCCGCGGGGGTCGTAGCCGGAGATGAGCAGGTTGTTGGAGGAGCCCTGGTCGCAGGCCATCGTGTGCGCGCCCTCGATCTGCGCCAGCGCGCGGAAGATCGCCGCGCTGATCGTGAAGACGGTCTCGTTGCCGCCCGTGCAGGGAGCGGGGAAGCGGGGGTTGACGATGCTTCCCTCGGGGGCGATCACCTCGATCGGGCGGTAGCAGCCGGCGTTGGGGGGGATATCGGGGTCCGTGGCCGCCTGCAGCGTCATATATACGCCCGAGCACGTGTACCCGAGCACGCAGTTCAGAGGCCCCTTGGTCTGCTCGCTTGAGCCCTTGAAGTCCACTTCCACGCGATCGCCGCGCACGCGCAGCGTCACCCTGATCTCCCGCGGCTCGTCCTCGATGCCGTCGTTGTCAAGCCAATCCGAGGCCGTATAGTCGCCGTCGGGCCAACCCGCGATCACCGCGCGCATGCGCCGCTCCGAGTAGTCCAGCGCCTCCTCCATCGCCGCGCGCACCATCGCCGCGCCGTAGCGCTCCATCAGCCTTCCCACGCGCTCGATCGCCGTGCGATTGGCCGACACCTGGCTCTCCAGGTCCACCCGCATCTGCTCGGGCAGGCGCGAGTTCTCCGTGATCAGCTGCAGCAGGTGCACGTCGCGCTCGCCCCCGCGGAAGAGCTTCATCGGGCTGATGCGAAGGCCCTCCTGGTAGTTGTCCGTCGCGCCGCTGAAGAAGCTCCCGGGCATCGTCCCGCCGACATCCAGGTGGTGCGCGCGGTTGGCGGCCCACGCCACCGTCTCGCCCTCGTGGAAGATCGGCGAGACCATCGTGATGTCGGGCAGGTGCGAGCCGCCCAGATAGGGGTCGTTCATCACCACCGTATCGCCCTCGCGCAACCCCTCCCTGGCGAAGGCCGCGCGGGCGTGGAAGACCGAGAAGGACAGCGCGCCCAGGTGGATCGGCAGGAACTCGCCGTGGGTCACCAGGCGGCCCTTGGCGTCGAAGAGCGCGCACGAGTAGTCGTTGCCCTCGTTGAAGATCGGCGAGCAGGAGGTCATGCGCAGGGTCACCCCCATCTCGCGCGACACCGCCGTGAGGGCGTGGCGGATGACCTCGTGCGTGATCGCTTCGTCCTTGGTCATACCGGCTCTCCCGCCGCGGCCCGGGCCTGCACGTCGGTGAGGATCAGGCTCCCGGAGGAGTGCGCCACGGCGATGAGGCCCGGCGGCACCAGCACGGTGGCGTCCAGCTGGTGAATCACGGCGGGACCCGCGATCGTCTGCTCGGCCTCGATCTCGCGGCGGCGCACTACGCGCGTGTCGAGGAAGTCGCCCACCTCGTGGAAGTACACACGGCGCTGCGCCCGCGCGTGCTGCCCCGACGCCTCCGTGCGCGACCAGTCCCACCACATCGCCGGGCTCGGCAGGATGCCGTGGCCCGTCACGCGCACGTTCACCAGCTCCATGCCCAGCTCCGGGAAGGAATGGCCGTACAGCTGCTCGTGCAGTCGGTGGAACCTGCCAGCCGCCTCGCCCAGCACCGTGGCGAACGCGGGCGGGTCCGCAGGGGCGGGGGGGAATGCCTCGCCGCAGCGCACCGACAGCTCGTGCGCCTGCCCCTGATAGCGCAGATCCAGCCACAGCTCCAGCACCGACTCGCCCGCGCGGAAGCCTTCGCGCGCCAACGCCGCCTGCACTCCCGCGCGCATGCTCTCCACGGTGTCCCTCACGGCGTCCGCCCGCACGTCTCGCAGCGGCCGGCCGATGGTGCGCACGAAGTCGTGCCGCGCGTCGGCGGCCACGGCGCCCAGCGCGGAGGTGCAGCCGGGACAGGGGGGCACGAGGATGCGCTCGATGCCCAACTCGCGCGCCACGTCCGCGCCGTGCACCGGACCGGCGCCGCCGAAGGCCACCAGCGTGAAGTCGCGCACGTCCCTACCGCGCTCCAGCGAGATCGTGCGCACCGCTCCCTCCATGTGGGCGTTGACGATTCGCACGATCCCCGCCGCCGCCTGCTCCACGGTCATCCCCAGCGGCCGCGCCACGGAGCGTTCGATCGCCTCGCGCGCGAGCCCCGCGTCGAGCGCCAGCGCGCCCCCCAGCGGCGCACCGGGGTCGTAGCGGCCCAGGATCAGATTGGCGTCGGTCACGGTCGGCTCGCGCCCGCCCAGCCCGTAGCAGGCAGGCCCCGGGTTGGCGCCGGCCGAGTCCGGCCCCACGCGCAGCGCGCCCCCGGAGTCGATCCACGCGATGCTCCCCCCGCCCGCGCCGATCGTGTTGATGTCGAACGTCGGGTGGCTCACCGCCAGGCCCTCGATCGTGATGTCCAGGCGTTCGTCGGGCACGCCCTCGAAGATCCCCGAGACGTCGCAGCTGGTGCCGCCCATATCGAGCGTCAGCACCGTGTCGATGCCAGCCTCGAACGCCAGCCGGTGTGCCCCCGCCACGCCCCCCGCGGGGCCCGAGAGCAGGCTGGGGATGGGCGTGCCCGCGACGGCCTCCGCGTCCAGCACACCGCCCGAGCTGGTCATGATCGAGAGCCTTCCCGGCTCAAGCCCTCGCTCCTGCAGGCGCTCATTCAGATCGGCCAGGTGCGCGCGCATCGCCGGCGCCACGTACGCGGCCATCGCCGTCGTGGAGGTGCGCTCGTACTCGCGCTGCACCGGCAGCACCTCCGAGGAGACGAACACCGCCGCGGCGCCGCCCTCGCGCTCCACGATCTCCTTTGCGCGCAGCTCGTGCTCGGGGTTCTCGAAGGAGAACAGGAAGACGATCGCCAGCGCCCGCACCCCCAGCTCGCGCAGCGCGCGCCACGCCGCGAGCACCCCCTCCTCGTCCAGAGGCTCCACCACGTTCCCGTCCGCGTCGATGCGCTCCGCGACCTCCAGGCGCCGATCGCGCGGCACCAGCGGCTCGGGGATCCTCTCGTCCAGGTCGAACAGGCGCGTGCGGTGCGTGCGGCGGATCTCCAGCACGTCGCGGAAGCCGCGCGTGGTGATCAGGCCCGTGCGCGCGCCGCTTCGCGTCAGCACCGCGTTCACGCCCAGGGTGGTGCCCACCTTCACGTGCGACACCTCATTCAGCGGCACGCCCGTCGCGGCCATCGCCTCCAGCACCCCCGTCGCGGGTTCGCGCGCGTTCGTCGGCAGCTTCAGCCACGAGGTCGCCCCGTTTGACTCGTCCAGCACCACCACATCGGTGAACGTGCCCCCCACGTCGACGCCGATCCGCATCATTGGAAGACCGCTTGTGGTTGGGTGGTGGTGCGTGGTTGGGGGGGCATCGGCAGTAGGGTAAGCACATGAGCGCCGCCGCGCCCGCAGCCACCCCGGAGGGGGAGTACGAAGGCCGCTGGCAGCGGGCGCTGGCGGAGTGCCGCGCGCGCGGGCTGGACGGCCTGCTCGCGGTCTCGCGCGGGGCCACCAGCATCGACTCCTACGCCGACGTCCACTACCTCTCAGGACACTACGGCAACATCGGCTTCACGCCGGACTTCCAGGACTATTGGGTAGGGCGCTCGCACTCCGCCGTCCTGCTCGCACCCGCGCACGAGCCGCTCTTGATCGTCGACGGGGCGGATTACCGGCGCGATCTCGTCGGGATCGCGGACGTGCGCTTCGCGCTGGACTTCCCCGGCGCCGTCGCGCAGGCGCTGCGCGACCTGGGCCTGGAGCGCGGACGGGTGGGCGTCTGCGGCCTGAACGTCATGAGCGCCAGGACCTTCGGCATGCTGCGCGAGCGCATACCCGGCCCCGCGTGGGAGGACGCCGACGACCTCATCGAAGCGCTGCGCGTGATCAAAAGCCCCTTTGAGCTCCAGCGCATCCGGGCTGCGGCCCAGGTCGGCGATGCGGTGGTCACGGCGATGATGGACGCCGCGCGGAAACCGGGAACCACAGAGGCCCAGACCGTCGCCGCGGGCTACCGCGTGGGCATAGCCGCCGGCGTGCACTTCTTCGACACCTCCATCGCCTCCGGCCCCCACAGCAACTGCTTCACCTACAACCACCTGCCCTCGTGGTCCCAGCGCGTGCTCGCCCCCGGCGAGATCTTCCACGCCGACTCCTACGGCGCCGTCGAGGGCTACCTCTTCGACTTCGGCCGCACCTGCATCGTGGGCTCGGGCAGAGGATCGGCTGCCGGCGGCGTACCGGCTGCCGGCGGCGCATCGACTGCCGGCGGCGGGTGGAGCACCAGCGACGAGCAAGCCGACCTCTGCCAGGGAGCGGTGGACGCGGTCGAGGCCGGCATCGCCGCCATCCGTCCCGGAGTCGCCGCCAGCGCGGTGTTCGAGGCCGTCCACGGCCACCTGCTCGCCGCGGGTCTCGCGGTCGCGGACGGGGCCGAGATGGACATGGAGAACGCCTCGGCCCTCTCGATCGGCTTCCCCCCCCACGGCCACGGCTTCGGCCTGGGTTGGGAGTGGCCCTGGATCCTGCCCACCGAGGATCGCCTCCTGCAGCCCGGCATGTGCCTGGCGGTCGAGGCGATGCCCACCATGCCCGGCCTCGGCTCCTCCTACTTCGAGCAGGACATCATCGTCACCGAGGAAGGCGCCGAGCTGCTCACGCACACGCCCAAGCGCTGGTGGTAGCGAGCCTCAGGCGTCTCACACCGAGGAGCATCCATGTCAAGCGTCTGCCTGGGGAGCGCCCTCTCCAGCGGCGGCCGCGGCGAGCCTGCGCGGCTTCCACCCCGGGCGCGGCACCGAGTCCAGCAGCAGGCGGGTGTAGGGGTCGGTGGGGGAGGCCAGGATCTGCTGAGTCGCCCCGCGCTCGACGACGCGCCCGCGGCGCAGCACGATCACCTCGTCGCTGACGCGCCGCACGACCGCCAGGTCGTGGGAGATGAACACGTAGGCGGTGCCGGTGGCCGCGCGGATGCCCGCGAGCAGGTCGAGAATCTGGGCCTGGGTGCTGACGTCCAGCGAGGAGACCGCCTCGTCCAGCACGAGCAGGCGGGGCTCGACCGCCAGGGCGCGGGCCAGAGCCGCCCGCTGGCGCTCTCCGCCGGAGAGGGTACGAGGCAGAGCGCTCGCGTGCTCCTGCTTCAGCCCGACGCTGTCCAGCAACTCGGCGACGCGCCGGCGGCGCTCATCGGGCGTTGGGCGGAAGTGCAGGTCCAGCGCCTCACCAAGGGCGTCGCCCACGCGCTGGCGCGGATCCAGGGAGGAGTAGTTGTCCTGGAAGACGATCTGCGCCTCGCGCCCGCGTATACGGCGCTCGCGGGCTCCTCGGGGAGGGCGGCTGCGGGGGTGGCCCAGCACCGCGATCGTGCCCGCGGTGGGGCCCTGCAGGCCGACGATCATGCGCGCGATCGTGGTCTTGCCCGAGCCCGACTCGCCCACTATCGCCAGCGAGCCGCCGGGTGCGACCGTGAAGGAGACGTCATCGACGGCGAGGAAGTCGGCGCGGCGGCCGTCACTGCCGCGGACGCGAAATGCCTTGCCCAGGGCGGCGATTTCGAGCACCGGGGGCTCGGCCGCGGACCGCGCCACTGTCTCGCTCCCGCCACCGGCGCCGGTGGCGATGGGCGCCGCAACCGCGCCGGGCTCGGCGTCGGGAGGCTTCTGCGGCAGGTCCCCCCGAGCGACGGGGCGCTCCCGCACGATGGCGCCATCCCGCATCACAACCGTGCGCTCGCACACCGCCGCCGCCAGGTCGAGGTCGTGCGTGATGAACAGCAGCGCCAGCCCGCGCGCGCGGCGCACCTCGTCCAGCATCGCCATCACCTCCGACTGCGTCGTCACGTCCAGCGCCGTCGTGGGCTCGTCCGCGATCAGCAGCCTCGGCTCGCAGGCCAGCGCGGCGGCGATCGTCACGCGCTGCAGCTGCCCGCCGGAGAGCTCGTGGGGGTACTGGCGCAGGCGCCGCTCGGGTTCCTCCACGCCCGTTTCCCCGAGCAGCCGCGTGACCTTGGCGGTGGCCTGCGCGCGCCCCATCCCCTGCGTGAGCACCAGCGCCTCGCACAGGAAGTCGCCGATACGGCGCACGGGGTTGATGTGCGTGCGGGGGTCCTGGAAGATCATCGCCACGTCCCCGGCGCGGTAGCCCAGCAGCTCCTCGCGGTCGAGGTCCAGCACCGAGCGCCCGGCGAAGCGGATCGCGCCGCCCACTTCGGCGCCGGGCGGCAGCAGGCGCACGATCGCGCGGGCGGTCATCGTCTTGCCCGAGCCGCTCATCCCCACCAATCCGACGGCCTCACCCTCGGCGACCGCGAACGAGACGTCGCGCAGCACCGTACGCGCGCCCTCCCGCGCCGGCAGCGCCACGCGCAGGCGATCCAGCTCCAAGAGCAAGAGCGCGCTCACGGGCCTCGCCTCACTCTGGTAAGGCGAGGGGCAGTTCCCTCCCGATCTCCCCGAGGGGCAGTTCCCTCCCAGTCATCCGCCCGGTCCCCCAGGCGCCGCCCGAGCACCATCACGCACAGGACGACGAGCACCAGCGCGATCCCCGGGTAGAGCGCCTGGGCGGAGTGCCCCGCGAGGATCGCCGGGCGGCCTTCGGCGACCATCAAGCCCCAGTCCGAGCTGGGAGGCTGCTGGCCGAGGCCGAGGAAGGAGATCGCGGCGAGGTCGATCGTGGCGTAGCCGAACATCACCGTCACCTGGGCCACGATCAGGGGCCACACGCCCGGCAGCAGATGGCGCCAGACGATCCGCCGCGCGGGCAGACCCAGCACGCTCGCGGCGGCGATGTAGGGCAGCTCGCGTTCGCGCAGCGCGCTTGAGCGCACGATGCGCGCCATGATCGGGGTGTAAGCGATGCCGATCGCCAGCGCCGGCGCCAGCAGGCCCACGCCGAACACGGCCACCGCCACGATCGCCAGCAGCAATCCGGGGAAGGAGAACAGCACGTCGATCACCGCCGAGATGCCCGTGTCCACCCAGCCGCCGAACCACGCCGCGGCGAGCGCGATCGACACGCCGAACGCCAGCGCCAGGGCGATCACGCCCAGCGGCCCCAGGAGGCTGCTGCGCGCGCCCCACATCACGCGCGAGAGGATGTCCCGCCCCGAGGCGTCCGTTCCCAGCGGGTGTTCCAGCGAGGAGCCCAGGTAGGCGCTCGACAGATTGACTTCCGTGGGCGAGTGCGGGGCGAGCAGAGGAGCGAACACGGCCACGAGCACGACTAGGGCCAGGAACGCCACGCACGCGGCCGTGAGCCGGCTGCGGCCGGCTGCCCCCAGCAGCGCCCGCATGGGCTGTTTGGGCGTCATCGCCCTCTCCGCAAACGCGGGTCCAGCAGCAGATACAGCACATCCACCACCGCGTTCACCACCACGTACACCACGACGAGGATCAGACAGATCGCCTGCACCACCGGGAAGTCGTTGTTCGTCGCCGACGCCACCAGATAGGCGCCGATGCCCGGGATTTCATACGCCGTCTCGACGACCGCGACGCCCGCGACGAGGCTCGCCACCGCGATGCCCGACACGGTCACCACCGGGATCAGCGCGTTGCGCACCACGTGGCGGCGGATCACGAGGCCCTCGCGCAATCCGCGACCGCGCGCGGTGTCGCTGTGATCGCTGCCCATCTCCACCTTCACCGCCGCGCGCGTGATCAGGGTCACATAGGCCACCAGCCCCAGCGCCAGCGAGATCGCCGGGAGGGTCAGGTGCCACAGGCGGTCCCCAAACCCATTTCCCGCCCCGTATACGGGAAACCACCCCAGCTTCAGCGCAAAATAGTTGATCAGGATGGTGGCCGTCACGAACGAGGGGATCGCCATGCCGATCGTCGTCGCCGTCAGCACCACCCCGTCGGTGCGCCGCCCGCGCACGCCCGCCAGCACGCCCAGCGCGATTCCCCCGAGCACGATCAGCAGCGCGCCCATCGCCACCAGCGTGAACGTCACGCCGATGCGCGGCGACAGCAGCGTCGTGACCGGTTCGCGCGAAATCGTCGAGCGCCCCAATTCACCCTGCAATACCCCCGTCAGCCACAGCCAGTACTGCACCAGGAAGGGCTTGTTGAGGTGATACTGCGCTTCGATCGAGTGAATCGCTTCGGGCGAGAGGCTGTGCCCGTGTGTCAGAAACGCGATCGGGCTGCCGGGCGAGAGGTAGAGCGCGGCAAATATCAGAAAGCTCGACACAAGCAGCGTGGCCAGCGTGCGCAGCAATCGCCGCAACACACCGGCCAACACGCCGGAGGCGGAGCCGGAGGCCCTCCCAACAATCGCCTTCGGGCTGTCAGGCGCCGCCGAGCTCAGCTGCCCACGGGTAGTAGAGGAACGTCGAGAACGACGTGGGGGCGCCCGTGATGCGCCTGTTCATGAACATCCGCTGCGGGGCGATGTACAGCGGGATGTTGTTGGCGGGCTTCACCCAGAGCTGAAGCGCCCGGATCGCCAGCGCGGCGCGCGCTTCGGGTTCGCTCTGCGCGCGGGCCTGCGCGAACAGGTTGTCCACTTCCTTGTTGGCGAAGCCGTCGAGGTTGTAGGGGGAGTTGCTGCGGCCCCAGTAGTAGAGCACCTGCAGCGGTTCGGCCTGGTCGATGTAGTTGTTGTTGCCCGTCGTCCAGTCGATCCCCGCGCGCGCCTTCGTCGAGAAGATCAGTTCCACGTACTGCGCCGTGGGCAGCGCCTTGACCTGCATGTTCAGGCCGATCTGCGCCGCCGCGGACTGGATCGCCGCGGCCACCGCCGCGGACTGCGGGTCGCCCTGCTGGATGCCGATCGTCATCGTCGTCTTGGGCGAGCCGGCTTCCTGCACGAGCTTGCGCGCCGCTCCCAGGTTGGGGGTCGTGGGCGTGCCCACGCCCACGTACCACTTCTGGTACTGCCCCGTGGCGTAGGAGAAGGAGTCCGGCGGCACCGCCGCGAGCTCCGGCACCGCGAGGCTCTGGAAGATCGTGCGGGCGATGCCCTCCCGGTCGATCGCCAGCGAGATCGCTTCGCGGACCTTCACGTTGGTGGCCAGGCCCGTCGCCTGGATCGGCTGGAGGATGCCCTGGTTGGTGCTCAGGCCGTAGTACACGTTGCCGGCTTCCTTCAGCCGCGCGACGGCCTGCACGGGCACTTCGTAGGCGCCGTCGATCGCGCCCGAGGCGAGCGCGGCGCTCAGCACGGTGGGGTCGGTGATGAACTTGAAGATCAGCGTCCCCACTTTCGGCTCAAGCGCCGCGTCCCAGTAGCTGGGGTTGCGCGTGAGCACGATCTGCTGGCCGGACTGCCACGACTTCAGCTCGAACGGTCCCGTGCACATGACGCCCCCGGCCGCCGTCCCGTAGCTTGAGCCCTTGGCTTCGGCGTAGCGCTGCTCGATGACCGTGCCCAGGCCCGAAGCCATCATCTGCGCGACGATCACATCGGGGGTCTTCGTGGTGAGGGTGACTTCGCCCGGCCCGCTCTGCGTGACGCTCTTGATGTCCGCGATCCAGGCGGTGTAGAAGCTGCCCAGCTTGGGGTTCAGCTGACGATTGAGGCTGTACACCACGTCGGACGCCTTCAGCGGCGTGCCGTCCCAGAAGCGCACGCCTTCGCGGATCTTGAAGACCCACGTGGTGGGGCTCGTGTGCGTCCAGCTGGTGGCCAGCCCCGGCTGGAGCTTCAGTTCCGGCCCGGTGCGCAGCAGCGCGTCGCAGACGTTCGAGAGAACGGTGTTTTCCGGCAGCGCGTAGGACTTCAGGGGGTCGAGCGAGGGCGGTTCGCCGTAGGGCTCGTCCCAGATGACCTGCGAGACCGTCTTGGTGGCCGCCGGCGTGGTGGGGGTCACGGCGATGCCCGCCGGGTGGAAGGGAGGGGTGGTGGCCGCGGAGGATGCCGGCGTGCCGCTGCTGGTGCTGCTGGTGCTGGACCCTCCGCCGCAGCCCGCCAGGGCCAGGACTGAAACGGCCGAAATCGCTGCGATGGAGCGCATCTGCAACCTTCCTCCCTCAAAACGAGCATGTCGGATTCGAGCTTCCTGCCGGGACTCTAACGGCTCCCCCCCGGTGAGGGCCGCGCGGCTACTCGGATAGGACGGTTTCGACAGTCGCCATCACCCGCTCGATGTCCTCCTCGCTGTGCGCGCCGGAGGTGACGGCGGGGTGGATGGGCGGCCACAGCACCCCCCCGGCCACCATCCCCAGCAGGAAGGCGTGCGTGTCCTGCACGTTCGCGCGCAGCACGTCGCGGCGGTTCTCCACGCGCTCCACGCCGAGGTGCACCTGCGCGATCGAGGCCGTGCCGGTCACCGCGGCGAGGATGCTCTGCGCGGCGAACCGCTCCTCAAGGCCCGCGCGCAGCAGCTCCCCCGCGCGGTCGGCGCGCGCGAGCACCGGCTCGGACTCCAGCACGTCCAGCACCGCCAGGCCGGCGGCGATCGCCACGGGGTTCTCCGTGAAGGTGCCCGACTGGAAGATCGCGTGCTCGCCGGCCGCCGCGCCCAGGGCGGCTTCCATCAGCTCCGCGCGCCCCCCGAAGGCCGCCAGCGGCATCCCCCCGCCCACGGCCTTGCCGATGGCCGCCAGATCCGGGGTCACCCCCAGCCGCGCGGGCGCGCCCGCGAGCCCCAGGCGGTAGGCGCAGAGGACTTCGTCGAAGATCAAAAGCACGTCGTGGCGCGCGGTGGCCTCGCGCAGCGCCGCCGCGAACTCCCGCGTGGCGGGCATCCCCCCGCCGCTGGAGAAGGCCACAGGCTCCACGATCACGCACGCCAGCTCAGCGGCGTGCTCGGCGATCAGCTCCGTGGCCGCCCGCGGGTCGTTGTAGGGCAGCAGCAGCACCGAATCCTCCACGTGGGGCAATAGGCCGGGGCAGTCCACCACCGGCTGCGGGCGGTGCTCGCCGCCGGCCGTCGTGCGCGCGTGTGCGGACACCAGGAACATGTCGTCGCTGCCGTGAAAGGCCCCCTCGCACTTGGCCACGAGCGGGCGCCCCGTGAGGGCCCGCGCGACGCGCACGGCAGAGCGGGTGGCCTCCGAGCCGGTGTTGGCGAAGCGCAGAAGCTCCAGGTGGGGCATGTGCCCGCGCATGCGCTCGGCCAGCTCGATCGACAGCTCGGTGGGCAGCAGCGGATTGGTCATCCACGAGACTTGCTCGCGCACCGCCTCGAGCACGCGCGGGTGGCCGTGGCCGAGCAGCATCGGCCCGGCGCCCATGAGCAGATCGACGTACTCGTTGCCGTCCACGTCGATGGCGTGCGCGCCGCGGGCGGAGGCGATGAACAGCGGGAAGGGCGCGTAGTGCTTGGCCGCGCCGCTGACGCCGCCCGGAAGCACCCCGCAGGCCCGTTCCCACAACCGCCGCGAGCGCCCGCGCCCCGCGCGGTAGCGCTCCAGCGCGCGCGCGGCCATGACCCCATTGGGACTGTCGATGACGGCCACGGCCAACGATGGTAGCCTCCCCCACAGGGGAAGTGGCCGCACACGAAGGCAGGGAGGGGTTTGTGGCAACTGAGTTCGGGCACCGGCGCCTGCCCAGCGCCGACGCGGCGTTCCTGCACATGGATCGGCCCACCAACCTGATGGTGATCAACTTCGTGATGCTCTTCGACGAGGGGCTGGACGAGGAGCGGCTGCGCACCGTGATCCGCGGGCGCCTGGTGGAGCGCTACCCGCGCTTTCATCAGCTCGTGGTGGAGGGCCGGCGATCGCTGCGCTCCCGCGCCTTCCCGGCCTTTGTGGAGGACCCCGACTTCGACCTCGATCGCCACCTGCACCGTCGCGAGTTGACGGGGATTGGAGAGGACCTGCCCCTCGCCTCCTCGGAGGGGGCCGCTGACGGCGAGAAGGGGGACGCGGCGCTGCGGGAGCTGGTGAGCGGTCTGATCGCATCCCCGCTGGAGCGCGATCGGCCGCTGTGGGCCATGTACCTGCTCGAGCGCCCCGGCGGAGGCTGCGCGGTGCTGGTGCGCATCCATCACTGCATCGTCGATGGGATCTCGCTGGCGCAGGTGATGCTCTCGCTGACCGACGCCACGCCCGATGCGCCGCCCGACGCGGCGATCGCGCAGGACAGCCTCGTGGCCGCGCGCACCTCGCACGTGCGCGCGTACCGCCGCGGGGAGCGGGTGCGCGGAACGGCCGCGGGCGCGGCGGCCAACGCGCGGGCGCTGGGGAAGCTGCTGTTCACCCCGCCCGACGCCCGCACCGCCTTACGCGGCAGGCTGGGCACGAGCAAGCGCGTGGCCTGGACCGAGCGGCTGGATCTGGCGGCGGTGAAGGCGACCGCGCGCGCGCAGGGCGCGAGCGTCAACGACGTGCTGCTGGCGGCGGTGAGCGGCGCGCTGCACCATCACCTGCGCGACCGCGGCGAGCGCCCGTGCGCGATCAGGACGCTGGTGCCCTTCAACCTGCGCCCCCTGGACGAGCCGGTCCCGCGCGAGCTGGGCAACCGCTTCGGGCTGGTCTTCCTGACGCTGCCCGTGGACGTGGCCGGGCCGCGCGAGCGCCTGGCAGAGCTGCGGCGCAGGATGGCCGCGATCAAGCGCTCGCGCGAGGGGCCGGTCTCCTACGCGATCCTCAGGGCGATGGGCCTCACGCCCGCGCGGGTGGAGCAGCTGATCGTGGACATCTTCACCGCCAAGGCGAGCGCGATGATGACCAACGTGCCCGGCCCCCGCGAGGCGGTGTACATGGCCGGCACGCGCGTGCGCGCGGCACTGGTGTGGGCGCCCGTGTCGGGCAGCGTGGGCATGACCGTGAGCATCTTCAGCTACCACGAGGGGGTGACGATCGGGCTGCTGGTGGACGCCGGCCTGACGCCCGATCCGCAGGCGATCGTGGGGCACGCGGAGCGCGAGCTGGCGGCGCTGGCCGAGCTGGAGCCGGTCCTGGGGAGCTGAGATCGTCTCCAACCCTTCGAAATTAAGCGGAGATAGCGGCAAGACCGCGTGCAGGACTGGAATAGCGCGCCCAACGCTGCAAGCCTGGAGGGCGAGGGATCGAGCGCAGTCCGTGAAGGATCGCCCGCAGGGTTGTCTAAGTCGTTGAGGCGGAGTGGGTTCGTTGATATTCATCCTGGCCCCGACACTCGGGGCGATGTGCCTGGCCACCGGGTTCGTGATCGCGCTCGGGATCGTCGCGGCGCGGGCCGACGAGCACTTCGACCGGCAGCTTGCGGAGGAGGGGGCGCTGTGCTCCTCAGCCACGAGCGCCCACGGGCCGCAGCTCTATGGGCCGCAGCCCTATGCCCCGCCGCCGCCGGAGGTGACCACGGCCATCGCGGTGGCCGCGAGCACGAGCACGGCGGAGATGGCCATCACCAGCCGCTCGCCGGCCGCATTGCCGGGGAACTCGGGACGGCGCATGCCGATCCCCATCGACACCCCGAACGCCCAGCAGATCAAGAGGCCCCCGGCGATATAGAAGGCCACCTTGCTCTTCTCGGCCCCGAGGATGGGGGTCAGGTGCAGGAGCGTGGCCAGCATGCAGGCGCGAGCCTAGCCGATCGGGGGGCGGATATGCTGCGCGCGCGATGAGCGGCGCCGTGCGCACACCCGAGGAGGCGCTGGAGGGGCTGCCGGACTTCCCCTTCCAGGCCCGCTACCGCGAGGTGGAGGGGCTGCGCCTGGCCCACCTGGACGAGGGCGAGGGGAGGCCGGTGATCTTCATGCACGGCGAGCCCACGTGGTCGTTTCTGTGGCGCAAGGTGATCCCGCCGGTGCGCGAGGCGGGCTTTCGCTGCCTCGCGCCGGACCTCCCTGGCTTCGGCCGCTCGGACAAGCCCACAGACATCGGCTGGTACAGCTACGACCGCCACCACGAGCTGGCCGCTACGTTGCTGGAGGACCTGGACCTGCGCGGCGCCACGATGGTCGTACACGACCAGGGCGGTCCGATCGGGTTGCGCCTAGCCGTCGAGTTCTCCGAGCGGATCGAGCGGCTTGTGATCCTCGACACCGGCCTGACCACCGGCGGTCGGGGCAGGACGGACGCGTGGCTTGCGTTTCGCAACTTCGTGGAGCGCACCGAAGACCTGCCCGTTGGCTTCCTCGTCAGAGGCGGCTGCAAGAACGACCCGGGCGATGAGGTCATCGCGGCCTACGACGCGCCCTACCCCAATGCCGCATCGAAGGCCGGGGCGAGGGCCTTCCCACTGATGGTCCCCCTCACCCCCGAGGCCACCGGCGCGGCGGCCGGACAGCGCGTGCTGGATGCCCTGCGCGAGGACCGCCGCCCCACGCTGATGCTGTGGGCCGACTCCGACCCGGTGCTGCCACTGGCCACCGGCGAGCGCTTCGCGGCGGCGATCGGCCGCGAGAAGCCCACGGTGATCGAGAACGCCTCGCACTTCCTGCAGGAGGATCAGGGGCCGCTGATCGGGCGCCTGATCGCCGATTGGCTGAGCTAGGCGATATACAGCAACTTATGAGCGAGATCAGCTCTCAGCGCCGTTCCCGACCTGGGCCGGCGTCTCACCGGCCTCGAGCACCCTCTCCTGCGGCGGGGCCAGCGCCGGCTCCGAGCGCGCGGCGCGCAGTTCGTAGCCCTTGCGCACACCGGTATCGGCGCCGGCGAGCACGCGGTCGGCCTTCAGCGCGCGCGCCATGCCCTCGGAGAGGCGACGCGGCAGGAGCACGCCGAGCGTGCTGGTGCGCTTGGCGGACTTGGGCACCCACACTTCGACGATCCCGTGCTGGAGGGCATCGACGATCGCGTCGGCCACCTCGGAGGGCTGGAGCACGTGCATGCCGCGCGCCTCGCCCAGGCCCGAGCCCAGTTCGGTGTTGACCACGAACGGCATCACGTAGCTCACATCGATGTGCGCGCCCATCAGGCGCAGCTCGCCGCGCACGGCCTCGGTGAGCCCCACGACGGCGTGCTTGGTCGCCGAGTAGGTGGCCCCGCCGGGCGCTCCGAACTTGCCCGCCTGCGAGGAGATGTTGACGACGTGGCCGCGATCGCGGGGGATCATGCGCTCCAGCGCCAGCTTGGTGCCGAGGATCACGCCGTGGATGTTGATGTCCACCATGCGCCGCGCCGTGAGGTCGTCCTCGTCGACGAAGCGCCCCACGGGCATGATCCCGGCGTTGTTCACGAGCACGTCGAGGGGACCCAACTGCACCTCGGCGTCGTCGAGGAAGCGCGCGAAGGACTCGCGCTCGGTGACGTCCACGGGCAGTGCCACGGCACTGGCGCCAAGCTCGGAGGCCGTGGCCTGCGCGGCCGCGAGGTCCACGTCGCCGACCGCCACGCGCATTCCCTGGCGCAGGAAGGCCTGCGCGGTGGCGCGGCCGATGCCGCGCGCGGCGCCGGTGATCGCGGCCGTCTGTCCGGCGAGAATACGGGGCTGCTTGGCCATCCTGTCCTCCTGCCTCTCGATATGTGTGCCCAACCGTCCCGCCAAAGCTAGCGCACCTTCCGTGCCGCCGGGGGGTTTCAGCGAAGGGTCATCTGCTCCAGGACGGGCAGGGGCCGCCGGAGAGGGGCACCGGGTCCGGGCGATTCACGGCGTCGCCCGGGTCCGGAGTATTCGGTCCTCCCACCCCGCGATTGCGCCCTCCCACCCCGTGCCTCTCTGCCTGCAAGGCGAGAGGCGGTTCATCTCAATTCTCTCCCGGGCCGATAGGGTGCCTGTATGGCGCACTTCCTGTTCGAGGACCAGCGCATCGCCTACACCGAGTACGGCGGCGGCCCGGCGGCCCTGAGCGCGTCCGGCAAACGCGCGCGCAGCGCCCGCAGCGCCCCGGCCATCGCGCGGCCCGTGATCCTGGTGCACGGCCTGCTGCTCTCACAGGAGATGCACCGCCCGCTGGCCGAAGAGCTGGCGGCGCGGGGCAACCGCGCGATCACCGTCGACCTCCTGGGCCACGGCGAATCCGATCGCCCGCGCGACATGTGGCGCTACTCGATGGCCTTCTTCGCCGAGCAGCTGCTGGCGCTGATGGACCACCTGGAACTGGAGCAGGCCGTCGTGATGGGCACCTCGCTGGGCGCCAACGCCGCCCTGGAGGTGGCGCTGAAGGCGCCCGAGCGCCTACGCGGGATGGTGATCGAGATGCCCGTGCTCGACAACGCC
This sequence comes from uncultured Solirubrobacteraceae bacterium, assembly GCA_964582105.1. GTDB lineage: Bacteria > Actinomycetota > Thermoleophilia > Solirubrobacterales > Solirubrobacteraceae > Palsa-744. The sequence continues at coordinate 9,179 of CAZOQI010000022.1, read as the reverse complement.
CTGCCGATGGCCGCCATCACCTTCACGCCGATCCTGCTCGCGCTGACCTTCGGCGAGGGCCCTATGAAGCTGCTGGCGCGCGTCACCAGCTCGATCCCCCGCGGCCTGCTGCCCCACTACGGAAACGTCGTGCTCGACACGGTCCGCCAGGAGCCCGGCCCCGGCGGCGCGCTCCTGCAGGGCCTCTTCTTCGGCCGCATCGCCCCCCATCGCAACGAGCGCCGCACCTTCCAGACCCCCGCGCTGGTGATCGGCCACCGCCGCGACCCCGTGCACCCCTTCTCCGACGCCGGCCAGCTGGCCGAGGAGCTGCCCCACGCGCGCCTGCTCCAGGCCGACTCGCTCGTCGAGCTGCGCCTGAACCCCGAGCGCCTGACCGAAGAGATCGCCGCGTTTCTGGATGAGGTGTGGGCGCCGGCGCGGCGGCGGGCCAAAGCCAGCGTAAACCGGATGGGTCGATAGATTTCAAGGGCACTCCGCCAAGCGCACCCTGCTGAACGCTAAGCGGCGATCCTCGGCTCAAGAAAGACCCGACGGGGCGGCTGTAGATCCCTGCGGTCGGGGATCGAATTGCGGAAATCAATCTCCACTCGGGCGTAATGCCACGCGTCCTCTTTGCTGATCGTCCCAGGCTCCCACCTGGTCACCCTCCGCCGTCGAGCGTCAAAGATCACCAGGTAGCCCATAATCTCGTGTCCCGGATTACGTTCGTAGAAGAGGTTGAGGTAGTTGACGAGCTGACCGACGCCTTCGCGAGCACGCCCGTCGCGGTAGGTATACGAGGCGAGGCCGTCGCCGTCCTCGTTCAAGCACCTGCCCATCCATTTGATCTCGACCAACGCGATGTGGGTCGTCAACGACCAGACGATCTGGATGTCAACCGGCTTTGTCTCGGACACGTTCTGCTCTTCGTTCGCGAGCACCTGCGCGAACTGCCCAACTGCGACCAGCCCGACCGCGACTTCTTCCTGCCGGGCCTGGCCGCGGTGACCGAGGATCTGTCGGGCGCCGTCAAGGACGGGCGCGCGTTGCGCATCAAGGGCAAGCGGACGCGGCGGCGCTCCTCCCTCGACACAGAGCCGGAGATCGAGGTCTCAGGCACCGTCAAGCGAGCCCTGGCGGGCCAGTGGACAGCGATGTTGTCCGATCTCGACGAACTCGCGCGAGAGGGAGACGGAACAGAGGGAAGACAGGCACTACACCTGCCCGGCGACGCTCGTGATTCGCCCTAGTACAGCTTGATGACGGTGAGCCGGCCTTCGGGGATTGCTGGGCGGATCTGGGACTGTTCAGCCCCCCTTATCTGAACTGCATCGATTACACCGAGGTCTACAATGCTCTTCGAGCTGGGTTCGAGTCGGTTGAGATCTGGGGAGCGCGAGAGTTGCGCCCCCGCAACGTTCGCAGCGGCAGAGCCCGGGAGTCGTTGGTGATCGCGCACAAGGCCTGACCTCGCGCTCAACCAGAAAAGTGGCGATCCGAGCGGAGAGGACCGGAGGATGGCCGGCTCGCTACTTCGCCGGCGGATAGAGCACCGTTTCGTTGATGCTCACGTGCCCCGGCGCGGTGGGGGTGCCGACGGCCGATGCGGGGGCCTTGGTCAGCCAGAGGACGATGAAGCGCAAGGCTTCGCCGCCGGTGGCGAGCTTGATCGTGTTCTTCTTCTTCTTCAGCACGTGCGTGTCGCCGAGCTTGGTCCAGGCGGGGTCGACGATCGTCGCGGGGATCTTGCTGCCGTTTGCGCCGAAGACTTCAACGGTCACTCCCGGGGTGGTGGTGCGCACTTCCAGGCTGCCCAGGTGGTGGGGCGTCTTGAGATCCAGCGCGAGGCCCGCTGCCATCAGCGGCGCGACCTTCGGTTCCACCTGCGCGGTCCAGGCCGTGGCGGTTTCGCCGTCGATCGCCAGGCCGGGATCGCCGAAGTAGGAGGCGGGATAGCCGGAGGGGTCATAGGTGGAGGCGGCGTTGGTGTCCAGCAGGATCGGGTTGGGCGCCGGGGCGGTCGCGCCCGCGGTGGGGGGTTTGACCGGGGCGGTCGAGGTGGGCGCGCTTTCGGCGGGAATGCTGGGAGTGTTCGTTTCCGGCGACGCGGAGGGCGTGGTGTGGGGGGTGGGCACCAACGCGGGCAGCTTGGGCGGCTTGATCGTGCCCGAGGGCAGGCCCAGGCTCGAGCGTCCGCGCGTGGTCGTGCCGAAAGCCCCGCTCCCGCCGGGGGCGCTGGCTCCCGGGGTGCTCGTCCCCGGCGTGCTCGTCCCCGGCGTGGTGGCCGGCGGCGTGTTCAGCGTGGAGCCTCCCGGGGTGCCCGCCGTGGGCGCGGGGACTTGCGCGATCAGCACGTGCGTGGGCGGCTTGCTCGGCTGCTGATTGAGCGCCGCGTAGGCCGCCGTGCCCGCGCCCGCCAGCAGCAGCACGCCCGCGGCGGCGAGGACCGCCAAGGGCCGCCAGTCGGCCTCCCCGGCGAGGCTGCTGGGTATGCCGGCGCCGCACTGCAGGCACCACTCCTGACCCTCCGCGAGGCCCGCGCCGCAGCTCCCGCAGCTGCGCCTCGGCTCGGGTGGCAGTTTCAGCGGGTCCATGCCAGCGGGTCCCATGTCAGCGGATCCATGTCATCGATTCTTGCACCTCAGGGCGCCTTTTGCGGCACTTTCGGGCGCGCGCCGCGCGCCGCGGGCGTCGGCGGCCCGCCGGGCACGATCTCACGGCCGGTCGGCCGCATGTCCTCGTCGAGCTCCAGCTGCCAGTAGTAGCGCGTGAAGGTGCCCCCCGCGCGGAACTCGCCCACGTGCGGCTCCACCGCCTCGCCCGCGGCCATGCGCACGATCAGCTCGGGATATGTACGGCCCGGCGGCGCAGCGTAGACCGGCGCGGGGAAGGCGCCGCCGAAGCGCGTGTTCACGTCGGTGATGCCCAGGCCCACCTCGGGGTCGCGGAAGACCTGGATCGTCGCGGGGCCGCGCACCTCAAGCGCCTCCATCGTGCGCCTGCCCAGCTCGATCAGCTCCTCGTCGCGCACCACCCTGCCCTTGATCGACTCCCCCCCGCGGGACTCTTCCATCGTGCGCGGGATGGCATTCAGACAGCGCCCCTCCAGATCCCCCAGGCAGTCGATCGACAGCTCCGGCCCGCGCATCGCGCGCTGCACCATCACCGGCTCGGGGGGAGGTCCGGGGAAAGGCAGGGGGCAGTCCCTTCCCCCTCCCGCCCTCGCCTCGGAGACGTAGCGCACGAAGAAATCCTTCTCCGCGCGGTCGCGCGCGAGGTGGATCGAGCGCGCCCCCGAGCCCCGCCGCGGTTTGACCATCACCGGATATCCCTCGGGCTCCTGCTCGGGCAGCACCGTGGGCGGCGAGGGCAGGCCCAGCTCGCCCAGCAGCAGATGCGTCTCGTACTTGTCATACGTGCGCCGCGCCACCTCCGAGCTGGGCACCAATGCCGGCAGCCGGCCTTCCTCGCGGGCGCGCGCGAGCACCTCGATGTCGAGGTCCGTCAGCGGGATGACCGCGCCCACGCCGTGCTCCTCGCAAAGCGCCTGCAGCGCCGGCACGTACCGGGGGTCCTCGATCAGGGGCACCCCCGCGCGCACCTGCGCCGCGTACCGCGCCGGCGCCAGCGGATTCGGGTCGGCCGCCACCACCTTCGTCAACGCCGCGAAGCACGAGACGATGTCGTAGCGCTTGCCCACCCCCGTGAGGAGGATCGCGGGCCGCTCGTCGGCGCTCATCGCCGCGCCCGATTCGCGCAACTACGCGGCCACCACGGCGGAGCGGAGCGGAGCCTCTCAAAACGGCTCACGCGCTCCATCCCCCCGTCTGACCTTTGTACAACCCACTCCCCTGAAGCACCATCGCGGGGGTGCGCCGTAGGATCTCCAGATCCAGCCGCGGGGAGCGGTGCTCGATGTAGTACAGGTCGAGCTCGATGCGCTCGCTCCAGGGCAGCGCCGCGCGGCCGTTGACCTGCGCCCAGCCGGTGATGCCCGGGCGGATGGCCAGGCGCCCGCGCTGGCGCTCGCTGTAGGAGGCCACCTGGTGGGGCAGCGTCGGGCGGGGGCCGATCAGCGACATCTCGCCGCGCAGCACGTTGAGCAGGTTCGGCAGCTCGTCCAGCGAGCTGCGCCGCAAAAGCGCGCCCACGCGCGTGATGCGCGCGTCGTTCTCGTTCACGGCCAGCCCCGCGCCCATGCGCTCGGCCCCGTGGACCATCGTGCGCAGCTTCAGCACGTCGAACTCGCGCCCGCCCATGCCCACGCGCCGCTGGCGGTAGATCGGATCGCCGGGGGTCTCCAGGCGGATCGCCACCACCGCGGCGGCCAGCAGCGGCGCGGTCACGATCAACGCCGCCGCGGACACCGCTATGTCGATCGCCCGGCGCAACACCGCAGGCATTCTCGCAGTCGTCACTCGCCGTAGTGATGGCTGCACGTGAGCAGCAGTTTGTTCCCGCCGGGGAGCCGCTCGAAGGCGATGCGCAGCTCCCTGGAGGCGGACGCCGACCAAACACCGGCGAGATCGCCGCGCAGCTCGTGCACGCGCAGCCCGGGATGGCGCTCGTTGGCGTCGAGCAGTCGCAATGCCTTCAGCAGCTGCCGCCGCTCGGCGCCGTTGAAGCTTTTGCCGACGAAGGTCTCCAGGAACGTCTCCGTGAAGGAGAGCGTGCGGTAGCCCTCGCTCACAGCTCTTCGGAGCCGGCGAGCTCGAGCAGTTCGCGCTCGCCCAGCTCGCGTGTGCGCCGATGCGCCGCATCCGCCCTCGCCCTCGCCAGCAGCGCCCGATGCTCGGGCGTGTAGGCCCAGACATCCTCTCTGGGCACGAGCACGGCTGGGCGCAGCCGCAGTTCGCCATCGCGGATCTCCGCCTCGAAGTGCGCCTCGCCGCCCAGACCGAGCTCCCTGCGAGCCTCCGCGGGCACCGTGAGACGCCCCTGGGAGTTCATAACCACCGCTGTGGATTTCATCTCGTCATTTCTCCATATCGACGACTCGTCTAATCGACACAAGGATACCAGACTCACCGCGTCCCCTCCGCCGCCTCCCACGCCGCTGACGTGCCATGCCTCAGCCAGTCCCAAAGCCCCAGCGCGAGCGCGGCGGTCGTGAGCACGTAGTAACGCGCCATGAGCAGCGGGCGCGCGCGCGCGAACCCCCCCAGCCAGGCGAGCGCGAGCAGCCCCAGCTGCGACGCCAGCGCGGCCACGTACAGGGCGCCCACCCCGCCGTGCCCCCCGGGCGGGAAGGCCGCCACCAGCGCGACGTTCGCCGCGAGCGCGATGGCGTGCAGGAAGGGCGTGGCGTAGCGCAGGAGCCGGTGCGAGAGGATCATCAGCGCGTAACCGAGGCCGTAGCCCCGCGGCGAGAGCATGCCGCCGCGCAGGACGATCGGCCAGGTGTGGCTCATCATGCGCCGCTTGCGCGCGAGCTCGCCCTCGATCGAGGGCACCATCTTCTCGCGCGCGATGGCCCCCGGCATGTACACCGCGCGCCAGCCCCGCTTGACCATGTTGAAGGGGAAGGAAAGGTCGTGCCCCATGATCGGGTCCACCACCATGTAGGACTCCCGGCGCGTGGCATAGATCGCCCCGTTGCCGGCCGTGATCGAGCACAGCCGCGACTCGGCCAGGCGCTGGGCCATCTCATAGCGCCAGTAGAGCCCCTCCTGATTGGTCGCCCCCGCCCCACCGGAGGCCTGCACGAAGCGCACCTGCCCGCAGGCATACCCCACGCGCGCGTCCGCGAACGCACCCACCAGCTCGCGCAGGGCATCCGGCTCCCACAGCGAGTTGGCGTCGGAGAACGCCAAGATCCCTCCCCGCGCACCCGCCACCGCGGCGTCCTGCGCGCGGATCTTCCCCCCGCGCGGGAGCTCCAGCACGAGGTCGGCCCCCGCCTCGCGCGCACAGCGCGCGGTCGCGTCCGTGCAGCCGTCGCACGCGACGATCACCTCCAGCAGCTCGCGCGGGTAGAAGAGCGCGAGCGCATTGCGCACCTTCTCCCCGATGACGGCCTGCTCGTCGTGCGCGGCCACGATCAGGGACACCCTGGGCAGGCCGGCCCGTGCCTCACGGGAGGAAGGGTTTTGGGAGGCTCCGCTGCGCTCCGCCGTGTTGGCCGCGCAGTTGCCCGATTGCTGTGGGCGCAGCACCCGCGCGAGCAGCGCCAGCACCGCCGCGTACCCGAGCTGGGTCCACACGATCAGGGCCAGCGAGCACCACAGCACGATCTCCAGGGCGGTGCGCATCAGCCGGCATTCTCACCGAGGCGCCGCCGGCGCGCCGCGCGCGTCAGGTCAGAGGTAGGCGACCTCGACGCCCAGCCGCTCATAGACCGCCTCCGCGCGCCGGTCGCAGCTGAGCAGGCGGTAGCCGTGGTGCGCGGCCGTAACGCCGATAAGCGCGTCGTACACCGCGGCGCCTGCGATCGAAAGGCCCGCCAGCCGCTCGATCAGGCCGCGCCTGGCTGCGTCGGGCAGGGACAGGCGTCTGCCCGAGTAGTCCTCGCGCAGGTACCGCGCCACCAGCGCCGGCTCGGCCCGCTGCGGTTCGGGCAGGCGGGTCAGGACCGAGTAGGTCTCCAGCTCGGCGTGCGCGACCAGATCCCTGGCGTCGCCAAGCGCCTCGATCGCCGCCTCGTGAAACCCGTTCCAGGTGGCGAAGGCCGCGATCACGACGCTGCTGTCGGGGGTGAGGGCGCTTCCGCGGGAGCTCACCGGCGAATCTGTTCCAGCGTTTCGCGCACCATCTCGGCTGTCAGCGGCGGCATCTCCCGATCCGCGACCGCCACCAGCCGCTCGCCGCGCTTCTCCAGGCGGATCGGAGTGGTGGGGTGCTCGATCTCCAGCCGTCCGTCCACGGCGCTGAGCTCGAGCTTCTGCCCCGGCCGGAAGTGCAGCTCTTCGCGTAGGCGCTTGGGAATGACGATGCGCCCGGCAGAATCGATGGTTGCGACCATGGCAGAAATATACCACTGCGCGGGGACGCCGAGTCACCCCACGTGCAGGATGCTCGCCCTGACGCCGGGCGCCCCGGCGATGCGCCCGTCCAGCGTCAGGAGCGTGGCGCGCAGGCGCTCGGCCAGCGCGACGTAGAGCCCGTCGTAGAAGCTGAGGTTCTCGCGCAGCGCCCAGGCGCGTGCGAGCAGCCCGCGGTGGGACGCCCGGCGCAGGGGCAGATCCGCCAGATCGCCGAGCGCCGCGAGCGCCGTGGTGGCGCCCAGCTCGCCGCAGAGCACCCCCCGCCGCAGCACGTGGCCCACCTCGGCGTCCACCAGGTGCGGCGCCCACAGCGCCTCGTACGGCGCCAGCAGGTGCGTGCGCACCTCATCGGCGTGCTCGCCCGTCGTCAGATAGGAGACCAGCGCCGAAGCGTCGACGACGAGCACCGCCTCAGTCCTCGCGGACCTCGCGCAGAGCGGAGACGATGGTCCGCGCCCGCACCCGGGAGGCCCCGCGAGCGCGAATGCGCGCGTCGATCTCCTCCATGCTCGGGGCGGACGCCGACTGCACCAGATCGCGCTTGATGTAGTCCGACAGCGACATCCCGGCGGACGCGGCTCGCGCCTTCAACGTCCGGTGCACTTTGTCGGGGACGTTGCGAACCTGGATCATGGATGACATGCGCAGCACACTACCACATGTGCCGCACACCATCCCAGATTGCCCACCGGCGCTTGCATGGGTGACGGCACTCCGTGACGGGTTATGTTCTCTCGTCAGGGCTGCGTCTGGACCTGGATGGCGTTGCCGACCTGCTGTCCCTTGGGAGTGAGCTGCCAGGCGTTGGGTCCGCCGGTGACCGGCCCGGCGCCGGTGTTCTGGATCAGCCCGAGGGTCCTCAGGCGCGAGAGCAGCTTGGAGATCTGGCCCTGGTCGGAGACGCCGGCGGCGTCGGCGAGCGCGCGGTTGCTCGCACCCGGGGTCTGGGCTATCGCCAGCAGCACCCGCACGGTGCGGTAGGTGAGGCGCATGTCGAGCTCGCGCAGGGGGTCGCGGCCCACCTCGCGGGGGCGCCTGGGCCGCGGCGGGCGCGGGCGCGCGATCTCCCTGCTCGCAGCGGCGGCGCCCTGGTAGGGCAGCACGATCATGCCCATCAGGGGATTGAGCAGCTCGGCGAAGGAGCCGGATCCGGAGCCCCACCCCGATCGCGTCCCGCCCCGAGCGCCGTCCGTGATGGGACCGCCGCGCGCGGCCGGTTGCGTGAGCCGCGCGTGCAGGACGGAGGAGACGGCGCCGATCACGCCCTCCGCCGTCAGGGGAGGCGGCTCGCGGGCGCCCTTCGCCTCCCCGTGGCCCTCGTCCAGGGCGCGCTTGACGACCTCCGCCACGCGCGCGCGGCGCTCCAGCGCCCGGGGGCCCGCGGCGAGGGACTCGGCGATGCACAGCCGGCCCACCTCGGGCTCCTCGTCGAGGAAGTCCAGCAGCTCCGCGAGCGCGGCACGGATACGGTCGCGCCAGCGCCGCTCGCCCTGCCAGGCAGGGATCACGCGCGCGGCGATGTGCCGCGCGGCGTCGTCGAACGCCGCCAAAAAGCACGCTTCACGGTCGTCGAACAGTTCGTAGAAGGTCCTGCGCGAGACGCCCGAGCGGGATACGACGTGCGCGACCGTGACGTTCGCCGCACCGCGCTCGGAGGCGACCTCGATCATCGCGGCCAGGATCCGCGCTCGCTGTATCTCCGAGACCTTTTCGCGGCCCACGCCGCTCATCTCGCCGCCCGCACCGGTGGTCTCGCGCCCTGGTGCACCGCTGCTGGCGGGGCGCGATCGCCTGCGCGCCCCGGCCTTTGCATCGCGGGAGGACATGAACATCCCTTCCGCCTACTTCTTCGCCTTCCGGCGCTTCCTGGGCTTGTGCGCTTTCTTCGCCTTCGCGCAGCCGGTGACGGCGATCTTCACGTTCTGCTTGAGGACGGCGCCGTTCTGCCCGGTGATCGTGAAGGGCATCGAGAGCGATGTGCCGCAGAGGCTGCCCTTGGCCTTCGCGGGCAGGACGGTCGCCAGGGCGGAGTGCGGACCCTCGGGGAGGCTCAGCTGGAAGCTCGAGATCGGGGCGTCGGGGACGCTGGCGAACGTGCTGCTGGTGATCCCGTGCTTGATGTTGACGCTGCCGACGAGATCGAGGGTGACGCCTTCGTCCTGGAAGACGATCACCACGTCGGGGAACGCCGCGCCACCGTGGGAGACGAGGTAC
>CAZOQI010000021.1:0-49992 GCA_964582105.1 uncultured Solirubrobacteraceae bacterium | reverse complement strand
TGCACCGGCTACTGCTTCGGCCCGCACGTCCACTTTGAGGTCCGCATCGACGGCGAAGTGACCGACCCAATGGCCTACCTGTAGGCGCCCTTACCTAGAATTCTCTAGGAATTTCAACTATTCGGTATGCCGGCGCGGTTCGGGGCTGGCAACCTGGGTAGGAGCAGCGACGACGAGGAGGCGACCAGCGTGATCCGCCAGGCCCAGACTTACCTAGCCGGCGCGGTTTCCGGAACCGCTCTGGTCGGGGCTGCGGTCGTTGCCTTCGTCCTCCTGGTCTCGTTCCAGGCGCTCCGGGACTGGCCGCTGGCCGGGATCAGCCTTGGCGGGGACGACGGCTCGCAGAGCGCTCCCGCACAGACGGGCGAAGGCGCCGTTGGCTCGCCCGCCAGCTCGGCGAGCTCGGCGGCCGGCGCGAGGAGCGGCAGGGCGGCGGGTGGAGGCGCCGCTGCGCATAGGGGCAACGGTGCGGACTCTGGGACCGGCGGTACGCGGACGAGCGTCGACGCCGTCCCCGGACGGTCGCCGAGCTCACCGGCCGCGACCCCGCAGCCCCAGCCGAGCGCCCCCGGCGCCGCCAACTCCCCCAATGGCTCCTCCTCGACGAGCGCCGCCCCTGGCGGTGGCGGCTCCAGCCCGGGCGCCGGCAGCGGCGGTTCGAGTGGCTCTGGCGCCCAATCGCCCTCGGGTGCGATCACGGGGACCGTCAACGAAACGGTCAAAGGGGTCGACGAAGCGACGGGCGGCGTGGTCGGCGAAACCGGCGTGACCAAAGCGACCGAAGAAGTGGTCAACGGCGTGGCGGGGCCCGAATCGGTGGTTGGCAAAACCGTCGACGAAACGGTGAAAACGGTCGGCGGCCTGCTCGGCGGTAACGGCTAGCCGCCGTTCCCCCCACAACCGTCACAATGCCCGCCTATGGCGGAGCGTGGACAGGCGGGCGCGGTGGCCGACCCGATCGAGGGCTCGCCCGTGTACCCGAATGGGAGCCGCGTCAACGAGCGCGGTCATCTCGAGATCGCCGGCTGCGACGTCGTCGACCTGGCCGCGGAGTTCGGCACCCCCGCCTACGTCTACGCGGAGCAGGACATGCGCGAGCGGGCGCGCGCCTACCGCTCCGCCTTCGAGCGCCGCGGCGCCGAGTTCGAGGTCCTCTTCGCCAGCAAGGCGTTCCCCTGCACGGCCGCCTACCGGCTCTTCGCCGAGGAGGGGCTCTCGGTCGACGTCGCCTCCGGGGGGGAGCTGCACATGGCCCTGCGCGCCGGCTTCGACCCCGCCCGCATCCACATGCACGGCAACAACAAGAGCGACGAGGAAATCCTCCTCGCCGCCCGAGCGGGTGTCGGGCACCTGATCCTCGACTCCTTCGACGAGATCGAGCGCTGCGAGCGGCTGCTCGAGCGCTCCCAGGACGTGCTGATCCGCGTCACGCCGGGGATCAAGCCCTCGACTCACGACTACATCACCACCGGCCAGCTCGACTCCAAGTTCGGCTTCGGCATCGCCGACGGGCTCGCCGAGCGGGCGATCGAGCGCGTGCTTGCCTCCGAGCGGCTCAACCTGACCGGCCTGCACGCGCACATCGGCTCGCAGATCTTCGAGCTCGAGCCCTACACGCTGGCGATCCGGGCGATCGGCGAGCTGGCGGGCGACTGGTGCTGCGTCGTCAACGTCGGCGGCGGGCTGGGGATCGCCTACACGGCCGAGGACGAGCCCCCCTCGATCGACTCCTACGTTGAGGTCAAGGTGGCCGGCGTGGCCGAGGTCTTCGGTGACGGCGTGCGAATCCTGATCGAGCCGGGGCGCTCCCTCGTCGGCAACGCGGGCCTCACCGCCTACCGGGTGGGCACCGTCAAGGAGATCCCCGGCGTGCGCACCTACGTCGCCGTCGACGGCGGCATGTCGGACAACATGAGGCCGATGCTCTACGGCTCGCGCTACGAGGCGCTGATCGCCGACCGGGCGGCCGAGCCTGCGCGGAGTCCGGCAACGATCGCCGGCATGCACTGCGAGTCGGGCGACATCGTCGTCCGCGACGCGATGCTCGCCTCGCCCGCGGTCGGCGACGTGCTCGTCACCCCGGCGACCGGCGCCTACGGGCACGCGATGGCCAGCAACTACAACGGCGTCCCCCGCCCGCCGGTGATCTTCTGCTCGGGTGGCCAGGCGCGCCTCGTCATCAGGCGCGAGAGCTTCAGCGACCTCACTGCGCGCGATGTCCTCTGAACGCTCATCTCCGGCAGAGGGAGCCGGTCTCGCCGCCACGCGGCCATCGCCGGGCCGGCCTCGCCGGCCCCCCTCAAAAAAATCCTTTCCCATCGGGCTTCTCGGGCATGGCACGGTCGGGTCGGCCTTTGCGGAGCTCCTGCGGGAGAGGGCGCCGCACGTGCAGCGGCTCACGGGGCGCGCGCCCACGCTCGCCGGCACGCTCACGCGCTCTCACGGCTCCTTCGAGGAGATCCTCGCGGAGTCTGAGCTTGTGGTTGAGCTTCTGGGTGGCATCGATCCCGCGCGCGACTACGTCCTGCGGGCCATGCGCGCGGGGCGCCACGTCGTCACCGCCAACAAGCAGCTGCTCTCCCAGCACGGCGAGGAGCTGTTCGCCACTGCCCTTGAGAATGGGGTGCAGCTGCGCTTCGAGGCCGCCGTCGCCGGGGTGATCCCGGTCGTGCGCGTGCTCACGGAGTCCCTCGCCGGCGCTCACATCGAGCGCATTCACGGCATCGTCAACGGCACCACCAACCTCATTCTCTCGGAGATGGAGCACGGCTCCAGCTACGCCCAGGCTCTGGCTGAGGCTCAGCTTCAGGGTTATGCCGAGGCCGATCCCTCCGAAGACGTCTCCGGCAAGGACGCAGCGGCGAAGATGGCCATCCTCGCGCGCCTCGCCTTCGGCACGCCCGTGCGCCTCGATCAGGTGCCCTACGAGGGCATCGAGCACATCCAGGCCGACGACCTCCAATACGCGCGTGAGCTCGGCCTCGGGCTGAAGCTGATCGGCACGGCAGAGCGCCGCGACGGGGGGCTCTCCGTGCGCGTCCATCCCGCATTCCTCTACGCCGGCCATCCGCTCGCCTCGGTGCACGGGCCCTTCAACGCCGTCACCGTCGAGTCCTCCGCCATCACCGAGATCACCATGTCCGGGCCCGGCGCCGGGGGGATCCAGACCGCCTCGGCGGTTCTTGGGGATGTCATCAGCGTCATGCGGCCTCCCTGCGCTTCAACGCCGCCGCCCCAGCCCCTGGAGCTGGTGCAGGATGTCTCCTCCTCCTTCTACCTGCACATGGAGGTCGCGGACCGGCCCGGGGTGCTCGCCGAAGTGGCCCAGCTTCTCGGTCAGCAGGGGGCCTCCATCAAGTCCGTCGTGCAGCGCGGCCTCGGGGACAACGCGCGCCTGGTGATGATCATCCACCCGCTTGCCCACTCGCGCCTGCTCTCTGCCATCGAGCGCATCTCCGAGCTCGACTTCCTGCGCTCCACACCGCGGGCGATACGAGTGATCGAAGAGGAGTTCACATAAATGGCGCTCACGAAGTGTCACATACCCCTCATCGAGCGCTACCGCGAGCGCCTGCCATTCGCCGCCGACGATCCGCTGGTGACGCTCCAGGAGGGCTCCACGCCGCTTCTGCGCGCGCCCGTGCTCTCGGAGATGGCCGGCTGCGAAGTGCGCCTGAAGCTCGAGGGGGCCAACCCCACCGGCTCCTTCAAGGATCGCGGCATGACCTGCGCGGTCTCCGCCGCCGTGCGTGAAGGGGCCAAGGCCGTCATCTGCGCCTCCACCGGCAACACCGCCGCCTCCTCCGCCGCCTACGCCGCGCGCGCCGGCATCACCTGCGCCGTCATCGTCCCCGACGGCAAGATCGCCGCCGGCAAGATGGCGCAGACGCTCATGCACGGGGCGCGCGTCATCGCCCTCGCCGGCAACTTCGACCGCGCGCTCGTACTGGTGCGCGAGCTCTGCGACACGCATCCCATCGCGCTCGTCAACTCCGTCAACGAGTTCCGCATCGAAGGGCAGAAGACCGCCGCCTTCGAGCTCCTGGAGGACATGGAAGGCGCCATCGACGCGCTCTACATCCCTGTGGGCAACGCCGGCAACATCACCGCCTACTGGCGCGGCTTCACCGAGATGGGGGCCTCGCCGCGGATGTACGGGTTTCAGGCGCAGGGGGCGGCGCCATTGGTGCTGGGCCACCCCGTGGAGCAGCCCGAGACCGTCGCCTCCGCCATCCGCATCGGCAATCCCGCGCGCTGGGAGGACGCGATGGCGGCCACCACGCAGTCGCGCGGCAGCATCCGCGCGCTCTCCGACGCCGAGATCCTCGCCGCCTACCGTCTGCTCGCGTCGCGGGAAGGCATGTTCTGCGAGCCCGCCTCCGCCGCCTCGGTCGCGGGGCTGCTCAAGTACGGCACGGACGGGGCCGAGCGGGTCGTCTGCGTGCTCACCGGGCGGGGGCTCAAGGATCCCGAGACCGCGCTCGAGAACAACGACGGCGTCACGATCCGCTGCCAGGCCGACACGGGGGCGCTCGAAGAGGCGGTTCTGGGTGATCCGTAGGCGCCTGGTGCGCGTGCCCGCCTCCTCGGCCAACCTCGGGCCGGGGTTCGACTGCCTCGCCGCGGCGCTCGCCCTGCACCTGGAGCTCGAGGTCGAGGAGACCGGGCGCTTCGGGGTGCAGACCGAGCTGTCCGTCGCCCGCGGGCGCGAGAACCTCTGCGTGCGCGCCTTCGAGCGACTCCACCCCGCCGCGGACTTCACGTTCCGCATCCGCTCCGACATTCCGCTTTCCGGAGGGCTCGGGTCGAGCGCCGCCGCCACCGTCGCCGGGCTCATGGCCGCCGATCACCTCTTCGAGCTCGATGCCCCGCTGCTGGAGCTCGCCTCCGAGCTGGAGGGTCACTCCGACAACGCCGCCGCCGCGCTGCACGGGGGGTTCGTCGTCTGCGCCGACGGGCAGGCCGTGCGCTTCGATCCTCCCACGGGGCTCGAGGCGCTCGCCGTGGTGCCCCACGAGGCCCTCAACACGCGCCGCGCGCGCGCGGCGCTGCCGGATGAAGTGCCCTTGGAGGAGGCCGTCTTCAACGTCGCCCACGCCGCGCTCCTCACGCTCGGGCTCGCCCGGGGCGACTGGGACCTCCTCGCGCGCGGCCTGCATGACCGCCTGCACCAGCAGCGCCGCGGGCCGCTCTTCCCGCGCTCGCTCCAGCTGGCGGAACGCGCCCGTGAGCTTGGCGCTTTGGGGGCCACCATCTCCGGCGCCGGACCCACCGTGCTCTTCTGGTGCTTCTACGAGCACACCGGTGCCGTCGCGCAGGCTCTCCAGGGCGAGCTCGATGGCTGGGCCACGCTCCTGCGCACTCCCTTCGAGGCGCAGGGGGGCTATGTGGAGGGGATGTGAGGGCCTACCGCACCCCCGCCACACGCCCCCGCGCGTGCTCCAGTCCCGGGAGGCGCCCCAGCAACTCGTCGGTGAGCGCCAGGTAGTCGGCTCCGAGGTCGGGGCGGTGGTCGAGGATCGACACCGCGCGCTCGGCCGATTCGGCATAGGCGATCGAGGAGCGGATGACGGTGCTCAGCACCTGCTCGCCGTAGCTCTCGCGCAGCGAGGCGAGGGCCTCGCGGGAGTGCACCGTGCGCATGTCGGCGAGGTTCAGGAGGATGCCCAGGAGCTTCAGATCGGGGTTGAGGCTGTCGCGGGCCAGCTCGATCACCTCCATCGCCTGCTCCACGCCCTGCAAGGCGAAGTACTGCGCCTCGGCGGTGATGAGCGCGCTGTCGGCGGCGACGAGGGCGTTGACGGTCAAGAGGCCCAGCGAGGGCGGGCAGTCGATCAGCACCACCTCGTAGGCGGCGGTGCCCTCCCCGAGCGCGCGGCGCAATGTCAGCTCGCGGCCCATCTTCCCGCCCAGCATCAGCTCGGCCTCCGCGAGGGTGAGATTGGCGGGGACCACATCCCCGTGGATGGCCTCGGCGAGCGCATTCGCGCCGGACAGCACATCGGCGATCGTCGGCTCGGCGTCCGGCGGGACGTCGAAGTAGTCCGAGAGGTTTCCCTGGGGGTCCAGGTCGATCGCCAGCGTGCGCACCTGCGCGCGGCGCAGCGCATCGGCGAGTGTGCGCACGGTCGTGGTCTTGCCCGTGCCCCCCTTCTGGGAGAGCACCGCGATGGTGTGGGGCATGGCCGGCGATACTACGCGGCCGGGGTCACCGGCGCAGAATCGGCTCGCCGGCGCAAGAGTCGGGCGGCCCGCGCAGAATCGGCTCGCCGGCGCGGAATCAGCCGACCGAATGCAGCCCCGCGGGATCGGACTCCTGCCCGACCACCTCGGCGGCGACGCTGAGGAAGCCCAGGCGATAGCGGCCCACGAGGATCTCGTCGCCGTCCTCCAGGACCCGCCACTCGACGCGCTCGCCATTGACGAACACGCCGTTGAGGCTGCGGTCGTCGAGCACGCGCACGCCGTCGGGTTGGCGCACGATCAGGGCGTGGCGGCGCGAGACGGTGGGGTCGTCGAAGCGCACGTCGGCGGCCAGGCTGCGGCCCACGCGCGTCCACTCGCGCGTGAGGGGCACCACCTTGGGCTCGCCGCTCTCCTCGTAGACGACGTACTCGCCGGGAGCCTCGATGCGCTCGCGTATGTCCGCCAGCCACAGCTCGCGCTCGGCTTGGTCGGGGGCGGCGGCGCTGCCGGCGTGCTGCATGCGCCCGGTGCTGAAGAGCGAGGCGCGCACGAAGCTGCGCCCGCCGCAGCCGGGGCAGTCGCTGAGCATGTCGCAGGCCGCCAGCGTCAGCACGTAGCCGCAGCGCTGACAGCGAAACGATCCTGCACCGGCGATGGTGCCCGATGTCAATGACTCCATCAATGCAACATCCCTTTCGTCGTAGCGATGCTCTGCTGTAGCCGACGGACCTCCTACCAATGATAACGAGGCTGTCAAAGCCACGCCGATCCGGGGATTGGGAGGCCGGAATGGGGCAGGGAGGTCCCGCGGGAGCGGCGTACGGGTTTCTACCCGCCGCCGGCTGGGCGCAAACTCTACCCACCGCCGGCTGGGCGCAAACGATTCATCGGCAGGAGCCTCGCGGGGGGCGGCGAAACCTCCAGCATCGAGATGGCCTCGTCGATTGCTCACATAGACCAGTTCGAGCGCTCGCTGCTGCGCCGCGGCGTGGGCGCCCTGGCGGCGGACCGGCACCGCTGCGCCGATTGCGGGCGCACGCCGCTGGTGGGCGAGCGCGTGCACCTGTACGAGCGCGACCGCGGCATCGTCTGCGAGCTCTGCCGGCCTCTGCGCCGCGAGCATCCAGCGGCCACCGAGCTGGTGCGCCACTCCGAGCACGGGCACGCCGTGCGCTTGGCCGCACGCGCCGCTTAGCGGGCGGTTGGGGGCGGGCCGGCGGGCCGATCTCATAGACTGCCTCGCGCCTTGGACCCGCTGACCGTCTCGGTGATCATCGACGCCCCGCGCGAGCAGGTCTTCGACTACCTCCAGGACATCGCCAACCACCCCGAGTTCACCGATCACTACCTGGTCGACTGGCACCTGACGCGCGAGAGCTCGGTCGGCCGCGGGGCGGGGGCGCGCTTTCGCGTGAAGGCCCCCGGCAACCGCTTCAGCTGGGCCGACGTGACGTTCGCCGAGGTGCAGCGCCCGCACCGCATCGTCGAGACGGGGCGCACGGGCAAGACCAACCGCGTGCGCACGCTGGGGGTGTATGAGCTGGCGCAGGACGCAGGCGGCACCACCCGGGTCAGCTTCACGCTCCAGACCCAGCCGGCCACGCTGGCCGATCGCATCATGGAGAGCCTCGGGGCCAGGGGCTGGCTCAAGCGCAAGAACGCGCGCGCCATGCGCCGCCTGCGCTCGATCGTGGAGCAGGGGCCCGGCGAGGGCCGGCCCGGAAGGCGCGTCACGGTGGCCGGCGGATAGACTGCCGCCTCGCAATGTCCATGTCCATCGTGTCCAGCCGCCTCGCGCCCAGGCTGCTCCTCGCCGGGCTGGCCGTGGCCGCCATGCTGGTGCTGGGCGCCTGCGGGGACTCGCACACGAAGACCCGCGGCGGCACCTACGCCGGGGAGTCGGGCGCCAACGCCCCCTACCTGGATGTGGGCCCGCTGGTGTACGAGGTGCAGCTCTCGCGCGAGCTCAATCCCTATGACACCGAGGACTCCTCCTATCTGGTGGGCCTCACGCCGGCACAGCGCCGCGTGGCGCCGGGCGAAGAGTGGTTCGCGGTGTTCCTGCAGGTGTACAACAACACCGAAACGCCCCACCTGGCGGCGCCCGCGCTGAGCATCACGATCAGCGACACCCAGCGCAACCTCTATCGCCCCACGATTCCCGCGCCGAGCAACCCCTTCGCCTACGCCGCCGGCTACGTGCCGGCCAAGGGCCGGGTGCCGGAACTGAACACGGTGGCCGCCGCGGGTCCCACCCAGGGGGCGCTGCTGCTCTACAAGATCAGGATCGTCTCGCTCGACAACCGCCCGCTGGAACTGCACCTCGTCGATCCGCTCGACCCCTCGCAGAGGGCCTCGGCCGAGCTCGACGTCTGACCCTCAGTGGAGGGTCTGCAGGCCGGCCTCCAGCACCTGCCTTGCCACGGGCGCGGCGGTTTCCCCGCCGGCGCCGTCGCGCACCATGAGCACGCCCACGACGATGCGCGGGCGCAGGGCCGGGGCGAAGGCGGCGAACCAGGCGTCGGTGTTGTGAGGGTTGTTGGGGGCGCATTCTCCCGAGCCGGCTTCCTTGGAGCCGGCTGCTTCCGAGCCGTGTTCGCCGGAGCCTTCGCCGGAGCCGGCTTCCGAGCCGCTCTTGCAGCCGCTGGGAGTGCCGGGTGGGGATCCCAGTTCCGCGGTGCCGGTCTTGCCCGCGACGGTCACCCCGGGGATGGCCGCGGCGGTGCCGGTGCCTTCGCGCACCACGCCGATCATCAAGCGGCGCACGGTGCGCGCGACCGAGGGGCTCATGACGCGCACGCCGGTGGCAGGGTGCGTACCGGCGGGGGCGCCCGCGAGCGCGAACGTGGGTTGGGGGCGGCGCCCGCCGTCGGCGACGGTGGCGGCCACGGTGGCCATCTGCAGGGCGCTGGCCTGCACTTGCCCCTGGCCGATGGCGGTGGAGCCCACGTCCAGTTCGCCCTTGATGAGCGAGGCGGATGGGAGGCTGCTTTCGAGCGCCCCCACGACCCCCGGGGGGTGGTTGAAGCCGAAGCGCTCCGCGGTGGCCACCAGCCGCGCTGCCCCGACCCGGACACCCAGCGGCGCGAAGACCGAGTTGCAGGACACGGCGAAGGCCAGTGCCAGTGAGCCCCCGCAGTCCTCGCCGTTGGCGTTGCTCAGCTTGACCCCGTCGAGCATGGCGTGGGTGGCGTAGGGAAACACGGTGCTCGGGTGCGCCAGACCGGCTTCCAGGGCGGCGGTGAGCGTGATCATCTTGAAGGTCGAGCCCGGCGGCTGGAGGTCGTCGATGCCGATGCCCGCGACCGCGAGGATCGCGCCCGTGGTGGGCTGCAATGCCACGACGCCCCCGTACTGCCCGCCGAGCGCTTCCACCGCGGCGCGCTGCACGGCGGGGGAGACGCTGGTGCGCACGGCCGCGGCGGCATGCGGGGCGGCGCTGGCCAGCAGGCGCCCTCCGGCCAGCAGTTCGCCCCCGGGGGTCCCCCGCAGGCGCTCGTCGAGGGCCAGCTCCAGACCGCTGACGCCGACGATGGCGCTCACCGGCACCCCCTGGCTCTCGAGCGCCTCGCGGTTGGCGGGGGGGAGCGGCCCCAGTTCGCCCACGAGCGCGCTCGCGGCGGCGCCCAGCGGAGAGGAGCGCTGACCCGCGACGGCCGGGCCGGAGGCGAGCGTGGAGGAGTCGCGCGCCAGCAGCGCCGCGCGCGGGGGCAGCAGCGTGTGCCGCGTGAGGCGCTCGCCGGGCCTCAATCCGGGAAATGCCAGCGAGCGCGACCAGGCCACGCGCGCGCCTTCGCCGTGGCCGATCGTGGGCAGCGCGAAGTCCAGCGCGAGCGTGCCCCACAGGCGCGTGCGCACGCGCACGGGCACCGCCACGGTCCCCGCCCCGGCCTGAGCGCCGGCGTCGCGCGGCCCGCCGGCCACCTCCATGCCCGTGGCTGTGGCGGTCACGGCGGCCTGGCGGTAGGCCTGCGCGAAGCCCTCCAGCGAGAGCTCGCGCTGCGCGGAGGGGTCGATGAGGGCGTACATGGCGGCGTAGTCAGCGCGCGCCCAGGCGCTCACGAAGCGTGCCGCGAGCCTGTGGGTGGAGGGGGAGGAGGAGTGGGCCGCGCCCAGGATGAGACCTGCCGTGAAGGCGAGGATTGCGAGGGCGCCGACCGCACGCGCGCGCCGCCGGCGCTGTTCGCGGATGTCGTGGCCGAGCGAGCTCATCGTCGTATCACCGCGGCGCACGGTCGCCGGCCGGCGAGGGCCTGTGCGCGTCTGCCTCCCTTGCGCACCCTGGCGGAGCGGTAGAACATGACTCGATGACGCGACTGGATTGGATCATCGTCGCATTCGTGGCCGTGATGGCCCTGTTCGGGTTCCGGCGGGGTTTCATCGTGGGCGCGCTGTCGCTGGCGGGGTTCGCGATTGGTGCATTCATCGGAACTCGCCTGGGTCCTCTATTGCTGGGGCAGGGCTCGGCCTCGCCGTATGCCCCCGCCTTCGGCCTGATCGGCGCGCTGCTGGCCGGGGCGATCCTCGCGGGGGGCCTGGTGGGGGTGGGCTGGAGGCTGCGGCGCACGCTCGTGCTGCCCGGCCTGGGCTGGCTCGACGGGGTGCTCGGCGCGCTTTTGAGCGCGGCGGTGGGGCTGGGGATCGTGTGGATCGTCGCGGCCGTGGCGGCGCAGGCGCCGGGCCAGAGGCAGTTGCGCGCCGACGTGCAGCGCTCGGCGATCCTGGGGCGCCTGAACCGCGTGCTGCCGCCCTCGGGCCCGATCCTGGATGCGCTCGCGCGCCTGGATCCGCTGCCTCAGGTCGCGGGCCCCTCGCCCGCCGTGGCGCCGCCCCCGCCCGCCATCGCGCGCGACCCCGAGGTGCGGCTGGCCGCGCGCAGCGTGGTGCGCGTGCTGGGGACCGCCTGCGGGCTGGCGATCGAGGGCTCGGGCTGGGTGGCAGCGCAGGATGAGGTGGTGACCAACGCGCACGTGGTGGCGGGCGAGCAGGACAGCACCGTGGAGGCGGGCGGCGACTCGCCCGGCCTGCCCGCGCAAGCGATCGCCTTCGATCCCACCGACGACGTGGCCGTGCTGCGCGTGTCGGGTCTGAGCCTGCCCGCCCTGAGCCTCCAGCCCGAAGCGCCCAGCGGCAGCGCGGGCGCGATCCTGGGCTACCCCGAAGACGGCCCCTTCGCGGCTCGCGCCGCGCGCATCGGACAGACGCAGAAGGTGCTTACGCAGGACGCCTACGGCAACGGGCCGGTGTCGCGGCTGTTGACGCCGTTGCGCGGGGTGGTGCGCCCGGGCAACTCCGGAGGACCGGTGGTGGACGCCGCCGGGCAGGTGCTGGCGACGGTGTTCGCGGGGACGACGGGAGGCGGCCCCCCCGGCGGCTACGGCGTGGCCAACGCGACCGTGGCTCACGTGCTGGCGGGCGCCGGCGGACCGGTGGCAACGGGCCAGTGCGCCAGCGGGTGACGCGGAGCGGTCGTGGGCAGCGGCCCGGGCGCCACCGGATGACGCGGAGTGCTCGCGGGTACCAGCGGGGCGCATCGGCGATGCTGTCTTTTTACCCGGCCCCCGTGCAACCGCTACGCTGCCCTCAGTGTCCAAGACCCTCGTGATCGCCGAGAAGCCCTCCGTGGGGCGCGACCTCGCGCGCGTGCTTCCCGGTCCCTTCGCCAAGCACGAGGGCTGGCTGGAGGCCTCCGACTACGTGATCTCCTGGGCGGTGGGCCACCTCGTGCAGCTGGCGGAGCCCGACGAATACGACCCCGCCTACAAGCGCTGGCGCATGCCCGACCTGCCGATCGTGCCCGAGAAGTTCAAGCTCGTCGTGCGCGACGAGCGCTCGCGCAAGCAGATGTCGGTGGTCTCCGGGCAGCTGCGCCGCGATGACGTGGAGGAGGTCGTCAACGCCTGCGACGCCGGGCGCGAGGGCGAGCTGATCTTCGCCTACCTGTATGAGAAGGCGAAGGCGAAGAAGCCCGTCAAGCGGCTGTGGCTGAACTCGATGACCAGCGCCGCGATGAAGGAGGCCTTCGCCTCGCTGCGCCCCTCCGAGGAGATGGCCCTGCTGGAGCAGGCCGCGCGCTCGCGCTCGGAGGCCGACTGGATCGTGGGCATGAACGCCACGCGCGCAGCCACCATCCGCCTGCGCACCTCCTTCGACGGGGCGGTCTCGCTGGGGCGCGTGCAGACCCCCACATTGGCTATCGTGGCCCGCCGCGAGGAGGAGATACGCGCCTTCAAGCCCGAGCCCTACTGGCTGGTGGACGCCACCTTCGCGGCCGGCCCGCTGGGCGGGGCCGCGGCCGACAGCGCCGAGCGCATCTACGTGGGGCGCTTTCACGCCGGCGCCAAGCCCCGCATCGCCAGCGCCGAGGAGGCGCAGAAGATCGTCGACGCCTGCGCCGGGGAGACGGGCACGATCACCAAGCTCGAGAAGAAGGAGGCGCGCGAGAAGGCGCCGATGCTGTACGACCTGACGTCTTTGCAGCGCGACGCCAACACCCGCTACGGCTTCTCCGCACGGCGCACATTGGCGGCGGCGCAGCGCCTGTACGAGGAGCACAAGGCGCTCACCTACCCGCGCACCAACTCGCGCTACCTGACCACGGACATGATCCCCGAGATCAAGCCGATCGCCGAGCTGGTGGGGGGGCGCAGGGAATACGCGCAGGCCGCCGCGTATGTGACCTCGCTGGACAAGCTCCCTCTGGGCCGCGTGGTCAACAACGAGAAGGTCACCGACCACCACGCGATCATCCCCACGCGCTCGGAGCACATGGTGGAACGCATGAGCGACGACGACAAGCGCGTGTACGACATGGTCGTGCGGCGCTTCCTGGCGATCTTCCATCCCGAGGCGGTGTTCGAGAACACGCGCGTGGAGAGCACCGTGGAAACCCACATCTTCCGCACCCGGGGCAAGCTGCTGGTGGTCCCCGGCTGGCGCGGCGTCTACGGCGAGGCCCCCACCACGGAGTCAAAGCCCGATGGCGAGGAGGACGAGGCCGCCGATCAGCAGCTCCCCCGCCTGGTCGAAGGCGAGGAGGTGGACACGCGCGAGATCGAGAGCGCGCGCAAGGAAACCAAGCCCCCTCGGCGCTACAGCGACGCCTCGCTGCTGGGCGCGATGGAGACCGCCGGCAAGCTCGTTGACGACGACGAGCTGCGCGAGGCGATGAAGGACTCCGGCATCGGCACTCCCGCCACGCGCGCCGCGATCATCGAGCGCCTGATCGCCGTGGGCTACGTCGAGCGCGACGGCCGCGCGCTGGTGGCCACCGAGAAGGGCCTGGGCGTGGTGCGCCTGCTCGACGGCCATCCCCTCACCTCCCCCGAACTGACGGGCGACTGGGAGCACCGCCTGGGCAAGATCGAGCACGGCCAGGACTCGCGCGAAAAATTCATGCAGGACATCGCCGGCTTCGCGCGCGAGACCGTCAAGGAGCTCGACGTGAAGCTCAAGGACGTGCGCATCCCCCGCGCCAGCCTCGGCCCCTGCCCGGTCTGTGGCCATCCGATCATGGAGAACCGCAAGGGCTTCTCCTGCTGGGCGCGCGAGGACCCTGGCTGCGGCTTCGTCATCTGGAAGGGCAAGGCCGGCAAGCAGCTCCCCGTGAGCATCGGCCGCGAACTGATCAAGACCGGCTACACCGCCCGCCCCGTCACCGGCTTCCGCGGCCGCTCGGGCCGCAGCTTTCGCGCGCACCTGAACCTCGCCCAGACCGAGGACGGCAAGTGGCGTGTGGAATTCAACGAGGCCTGGGCCAAGGAGGGCGCCAAGCCCCCCGACCACGAGACCGTCAAAGAGGCCGCCGAGCCGGTGGCCGCGCAGAGCGCGGCGTAGAACCGGCGTCTCCGGATTGGGGCGGGCGGCGCACGGCAGTAGGTCCACTCTCTCACGAATGTTGCGGGTTACGCCCGGCAGCGGCTTGAGCGAAAAACGCTCGGCCCGATGCGTTTGTCGGGCATGGTCACGCACCGCTCACGCTTGGGAACCGGCGGGGGCCGCGAGCTGATTCTGACCTTTCACGGCCTGGGCGAGCCGCCCGCGGGGATCGCGGAGGCCGAGCGCAGGGTGTGGGTGCCGGTGGCGTGGCTTGAGGCGATCCTCGATGCGCTGCCTCGCCGGGGGGTGGGGCTGGCGTTTGACGACGGCAACGCCTCGGACGTGCGGTACGCGCTGCCGGCGCTCGCGGGGCGGGGCAGGACGGCTCGCTTCTTCGTGCTCGCGGCGCGAATCGGCGCCGAGGGGCATCTCGATGAGCACGACATCGGGCGGCTGCACGCCGCCGGCATGGGGATCGGCAGTCATGGGCTGCTCCACCGCGACTGGCGCGCGCTGGGCGATCGCGAGCTGCGCGAGGAGCTGGTGGTCTCGCGCCGTGCGCTGGGCGAGCTCGTGCAGGATGACGTGGCGGAGGCCGCCTGCCCGTTTGGCTCCTACGATCGCCGGGTGCTGCGGGCGCTGCGGGCGGCGGGCTATCGCAGGATCTACAACAGCGATGGCGGCCCCGGCTCGGTGCGCTCCTGGTTGGCGCCGCGGACCACTGTCCATCGTGGCCGTCCTCTGTGGCAATGGCTGGAGCTGGCCGCCGCGGGCGCCAACCGGCAGCCGAGTCCTGTGCTGCTGGGCAAGCGGCTGGCCAAGCGCCTGCGGTGAGAGGCTCCTCCCGCCTCTCCCTGCTGGTGGGCTTCGCGGACGCCCTCGCCGCCCCGGAGGCCGCCATGAGCCTGCTCGGCGCCGGCCATCGGGTGGTGGGCTTCGCGCGACGGGGACGCCGCGTGGCGCTGCGGCGGCTGCGCGGTGTGGAGATCATCGAGGTGAGCGCCCCCGAGGACGATCTCGCCGCGTGTATCGAAGAGGTGGCCGCCGCGGCCACACGCCACGACCTGACGATGCCGCTCGACGACCTGGCGGTGCTGGTGTGCGATCGCGCGCTGTCCCCGAGCGCTCGGGTGGCCGGGCCGCGTGGTGGGCAGGCGCGCTTGGCGCTGGACAAGCGCGTGCAGCTGCGCGGCGCCGAGGCGGCGGGGCTCGCGGTGCCGCCGTGGGTGGAGTTGCCGCCAGATGGCGATGACCTGCCCGAGTATTGGGCGTGGCCGTCCGGCGGGGCAGGTCTGAGCGTGGGGCTGGGTCTGCCCGACGATGAAAAGACGTGGCCGCTCGTCTGCAAGCCCGCGCTGGCGGCCGAAGAGGCCGGCAACCGGCTGCGCCGCCTGGCTCCCAGGCTGGTGAGGACGCCGGCCGAGCTGGGCTCCGTGCGGCGCGCGTGGGGGGCCGGCACCCCCGCCATCGTGCAGCGCTGGGTGGCCGGCAGCGGAGGCGGTGTCTTCGGGTTGGCCGGCGAGGGCGAGGTGCACCACCTCAGCGCCCACACGCGCGTGCGCATGATGAATCCGGCCGGGTCCGGCTCAAGCGCGTGCGCCTCGGTCCCCGTGCCCGCGGAGCTGGTGGCTCCGATCGCGCGCTTCCTCACAGTCGCCGGCTGGCGAGGCATGTTCATGGTCGAGCTGCTGCGCGCCGGCGAGCGCTGGTGGTTCGTGGAGCTCAACGGGCGGCCCTGGGGCAGCCTCGCGCTGGCTCGCAGGTTGGGCTACGAGTATCCGGCATGGGCGGTGGCGGGCGTACTGGACAGCACGGCCCCGCTGCCGGCCCCGCCCCCCTTCGCCGAGCTGCTGTGCAGGCACCTGGGCCGCGAGCTGGTGCACCTGCTGTTCGTATTGCGCGGCCCCGGCTCGCACCCGGGCGCGTGGCCCGGCCGCGGTGAGACGCTCAGGGCGCTGCTGCCGCGCGGCCGTCGTGCACCGGGCGGCCGTCGCACCTGCTGGTACAACCTCGCGCCGGGCGCGCGCGGGGTCTTCGTTGAGGACAGCTGGCGCACCCTCGCCGCACAGACCTGGGGGAGGCGGGGACGTTGACGGGGAAGGCGAGATGTTTGACGGGGAGCGAGAACGTTGACGGGGGAGGCAACGTGTTTGACGGGGAGGCGAGGACGTTGACGAGGTCCCTGCGAGTGAAAGCCGCCTTTCACGTGCACTCCGAGTGGTCCTACGACGCCGATCTGCCGCTGGAGCAGGTGGCCGCGCTGTTCCGGCGACAGCGCTGTGACGCCGTCTTCATGTGCGAGCACGATCGGGGCTTCAGCCCTGAGCGCCTGCGCGCCTACCGCGCCGCGTGTGCGCAGGCGAGCATCGCGGGACCCCTGCTG
The DNA here is from genome assembly GCA_964582105.1 of uncultured Solirubrobacteraceae bacterium. GTDB lineage: Bacteria > Actinomycetota > Thermoleophilia > Solirubrobacterales > Solirubrobacteraceae > Palsa-744. The sequence continues at coordinate 33,605 of CAZOQI010000021.1, read as the reverse complement.
ATCCCGGGGATCGAGTACGCCGACCCGCAGGACCGCGTGCACGTGCCCGTGTGGGGGCCGGTGCCGTTTCAGGGCGAAGGCGTCCCCACCGCCCGGCTGCTGGCCGCGGTAGCCCGCCACGGCGGCGTGTCCGTGCTCGCCCATCCCCTCCGCCGCGACGCCTGGGAGGCGATCGATCCCGCCTGGCTCTCGCTGTGCACGGGCATCGAGATCTGGACGCGCAAGTGGGACGGGTGGGCGCCCAACCCGCGCGCCTGCCGCTGGGCCGCCGATCACGCTCTGCTGGGCATCGCCGCCCTGGACCTGCACCGCCCCACGCAGACCTTTCCCCTGGCGATGGAGCTGGACATCGCCTCCCCGCTTACCGCGGAGGCGTGCCTTGACGCTCTGCGCCGGCGTCGCTGCCGCGCCACGATCGCGGGTCTTCCTGCCGCGCCGCTGACCCGGGGCGCCCTCGCCACAGCTGCCCGCGCTACCGAGCGCGTGCGTCGCCCCCTCTGGCGCCGTGCGCGGCACATGCGCGAGCGCGTTGCCACATCATCCTGAGATGCGCGTGCGGCGGTGGCGGACCGCTGAGATGGACGTGCCGCGGCGGGGGACCTGAGGACCGGGGGACCGCTTCAAACGCCGGCGCCGGCCGCCACGCGGCGGCGGTGGGAGCGGCCGGGATGGGGGCGGGGGTGCAGAACGCTCCGCTCGGGCGGGTCGCCGCCTCCGGGAATGGGGGTGAAGGGGCGGGAGATGCGCTGGCGCATCCAGCGCTCGCACTCGGGGGCGCTCAGCGCGGGGGTGTGCAGGAAGCCCTGGGAGAGGTCGCAGTTGTGGGCCACCAGCAGGCGCTCCTGCGCCTCGGTTTCCACGCCCTCGGCCACAACCTGCAGGTCAAGCTCGTGGGCCATCGCGATCATGAAGCCGATCACGGTGGCTGCGTGGGGGTCCTCGGTGGCCTGTTCCACGAAGGTGCGATCGATCTTGATCGTGTTCAGCGGGAACTGCAGCAGGTAGCTCAGCGAGCTGTAGCCGGTGCCGAAGTCGTCGATCGCCACCCTTACGCCCAGCTGGCGCATGCGCAGCAGGATCGCGGTGCTGGTCACGGGGTCCGCGAACATGCTCTCGGTCAGCTCCAGCTCGAGCATGTCCGGGGGCACTTCGGTCTCGTGCATCGTGCGAGCCACGCAGCCCACCAGGTCGGGCGCGCTGAACTGGCGCGCCGACAGATTGACAGCCATGCGCACCGGCAGGCCCGCCTCGCGCCACGTCTGCGCCTGGCGGCATGCCTGTTCCAGGGCCCACTCGCCCACCTCCACGATCTGGCCCGTGCTCTCCGCCGTGGGAATGAAGTCCAGCGGGGGCAGCAGGCCGTGCTGGGGGTGCTGCCAGCGGATCAGCGCCTCGACGGCCGCCACATCGCCGCTGCGCAGGTCCAGCACGGGCTGGTAGTGCAGCACGAGCTGATCGTGGCGGAGAGCCTCCACGAGGCCCTTGCACAGTTCGAGGTGGCGGCCCATCGTCGGTGTCACATGCGCTCCTTCATCGCCCATCCGGGACCTGCGGGTTGGCCGATCTGGCCAACACACCCCCCGGGAATCGGCCCCGTTTCCGAAAACTGAAGTTTTTCTAGTTTTGGTGGCCGGGCGGACGACGACGAGTCCCGTCGGGTCTGTACGCCAACATGGGCTCGCATGGCCATCACGCTCATCACCGGCCCGGCCAATGCCGGCAAGGCCCGCGCCGTGCTCGACGCCGTGCGCGCCGATGCCGCGCGCGAGCTGGAGCCGCTGCTGATCGTGCCCACGCACGCCGACGTGGAGCGCTACCGGCGGGAGCTGGCCGAAGACGGCGTTGTCCGGGGGGTTCGCGTCGAGCGCTTCCAGGGACTGCTGGCGGAGGTCGTGCGGCGGGCGGGGATGGGCGCAGGGGCGGCAATGGGCGTGCGGGCGCTCACGCCGCTGGTGCGCGAACGGGTGCTGGCGGCGGTCGCCGCGCGCAGCAGCGCCAACCCCGAGCTTGCCACGCGGCCCGGGTTCGTGCGGACGCTCGCGGCGCTCGTGGGGGAGCTGGAGGTCGAGCGCGTCACGCCGGGGCGTCTGCGCCAGGCGCTCGCGGCCTGGGTCGCGGCGGATCCAGACGGGGGGCACGACGATCGTGCCGATGAGCTTGGGGCCCTGTTCGCTGGCTACCACGCGCTGCTGGAGCAGCTGGGGCGCCGGGACCCGGACCAGCTGGCGGCCGCCGCCCTGGATGCGGTACGGCGCAAGCCCGCGCTGTGGGGCGCCACGCCGGTGCACCTCTACGGCTTCGACGACCTCACGCGCCTGCAACTGGACGCCATCGAGACCCTTGGGCGCGTCGCCGGGGCGCCGCTGACCCTCTCGCTCGCCTACGAGCCGGGGCGGGTCGCGTTCGCGGGGCGCGCGGGGGCCTTTCAGACGCTGCTGCCGTGGGTCGCCGAGCACCGCGCTCTCGCCGCGCGCGCGGAGTACTACGTGGATCCGGCGCGCGGGCCGCTGCACCATCTGGAGCGCGCGCTGTTCGAGCCCAACGGGGATCTGGTGGGGATGGGGGAGGCGGACGTGTCAGGGGCAGAGGGTCCTGGGAGAGAGGAAGGTCCTGGCAGAGAGAGCCCCGGGGAAGATGGTCCTGAGGAAGAGGGTCGTGGGGAAGAGGGTCCGCCGGGAGAGGGCGTCGATCGCGGCGTAAAGAACCCCGCTGGGGCAGTGCGCCTGCTGGAGGGCGGCTCGCCGCGCGCCGAGCTCGAACTGGTCGCGGGGGAGATCAGGGCGCTGCTCGACGACGGCCTCGCGCCGGGGGGGATCGCGATCGTGCACCGCTCCCCGCACACGATCGCCGAGCTCGTGGCGGAAGTGCTCGAGGAGTTCGAGATTCCGTTCTCACTGCCTCGGCGCCTGCGCTTCGACCACACCTCCGTGGGGCACGCGCTGTGCGGGCTGCTCGCCGCCGCGCTGGGGGGGCAACCCGGCGTGCGAGCCGCGGGCACGGCGGCGAACCTGCTGGCCTGGCTGCGCGCCCCCGGCCTTCTGGAGCGGCCCGAGCTGGCCGACTGCCTAGAGGCCGCCGCGCGGCGCCTGGGCCTCTCGAGCGCCGCGGAGGTCAGACGGCTGTGGGAGGAGGAGCAATGGCCGCTGAAGACGCTCGATCACATTCTCGAGGCCGCGCAGCGCGGTCCGCTGGCCTTGATCGAGCGCACTCAGCGGGAGCTGCAATGGCTCGTCGCGGCGCCGCTCAGCGGGCAGGCGCCGGTGCTCGTCGGCGGCCAGATCGACGACGCGCGTGCGCTCGCCGGCGCCCAACCGGATGACGCGCGCGCCCTCATCGAGGCCACGCGAACGCTCACGGAGCTGGCGGACCTCGCGCGCTCGGCTCCCCGGCTGGCGCCCAACCCGGGGGAGCTGCTCGCGATCCTGCGGGGGTTGGAGCTGCCCGTTGAGGTGACGGAGGACGACGTCGTCGCGGTGCTCGATCCGCTCTCGTTGCGCGCGCGGCGGGTGCGCGCGCTGTTCCTCTGCGGCCTGCAGGCCAATGTCTTCCCCGCTCCCGCGCATCCCCCGCCGTGGCTCTCCGAGGATGAGCGCCGTCAGCTCGCGCAGGCATCCGGTCTGCGGCTCTCACTGCCCGATTCACCCCTCGCGGCGGAGCGCTATCTGTTCTATGCCTCCATCTCCCGGCCCGAGGAGCTGCTTGCCTTGAGTTGGCACACCGCCGGGGACGACGGGGAGTCCGTGGCGCCCTCGCTGTTCCTGGACGACGTATGCGATCTCTTCACGGCCGATCTGCGCGGGCGGCGTGCGTTTCGTCCCGCCGGCGCCGCCGCCTGGCCGGGTCCCGGCGCGCCACCATCCACGTGGGCCGCGCGGGAGCTGGCGCTCGCTTCGCCCTGCCAGGAGGGGTCCACGCTGGAACCGCTGCGCGACGAGCGGCTGCTGGACGAGCTGCGCCGCGACCGGCTGTGGTCCGCATCTGCTCTGAAGGACTGGCACGGGTGCCCCGCCAGGTGGTTCGTCGAGCGCCTCCTGCGCGCCGTCGACATCGATCCCGACGGCGAGCCCCTGGCCCGGGGCGGGCTCGCACACGCCGCGCTCAGGGACACCCTGGAGGGGCTGCGCCGGCGCTGCGGCTCGGCCAGGCTCACGCCCGCGCAACTGCCCGCGGCGCGCGCGCTCCTGCGCGAATCGCTCGCCCGGCGCGCGCCCGACTACCCGCTTTCCGTCGCGCCCGAGCGCATTCCCGGGGTTCGCCGCAGGCTCGAGGCGGACCTCGAGCGCTACCTCGAACACGCCTGCGCCCAGGACTCGCCGCTGAAGCCCACCTATCTGGAGCTGGGCTTCGGGTTTGATGATGGTGATGAGGAGCCGAGTGAGGAGCCGAGCCTCCCGGCCCTCGATCTCGGCGAGAACATCCGCGTGCGCGGGCGCATCGATCGCATCGACTTGGACCAGAGGGGACAGGCGATCGTCTACGACTACAAGGGCTCGCACGCGCCGCCCGCCAACAGATGGCTTGCGGAGGGCCACCTGCAGCTGGCCATCTACATGCGCGCTGCGCAGCAGCTGCTGCACACCCACGTGGCCGGCGCCTTCTACCAGCCCCTCGCGGGGCGCGACCTGCGCGCCCGCGGGCTGCTCGACTCAGACAGCGGCGTGCAGCTCGACTGCGTTCGCGGCGACACGCGCGAGCACGACGAGATCCAACAGCTCATGGAGGATGTGCTCACGCTCGCTCGCACAGCAGCGCACGAGGCCGACCGCGGTCTCCTGGAGGGCCGTCCCGGCACCTGCGGCTTCGGCGACGGCCACTGCCTCTATCCCTCGATCTGCCGCTGCGAGCAATGAACGCAAGGCAGTCCTTGGGTCAGCTTGCGATCGCCCTGCCGGAGGAGACCCCCGGCGCCCGCGCGCTCACCGCCGAGCAGGAGCTTGCCGCCGCGCGCCGCGAGGGTTCGCTGCTGCTCTCCGCGGGGGCCGGCTCGGGCAAGACCTCCGTGCTCGTCGAGCGCTTCGTCAGAAGCGTGCTCGAGGACGACACCTCGCCCGGGCGCATCCTCGCCATCACCTTCACCGAGCGCTCCGCCGGGGAGCTGGCCGAGCGCATCCGCTCGCGCTTCCTGGAGCTGGGGCGGCGCGAGCTCGCACGTGACACCGAGGCCGCCTTCATCGGCACCTTCCACGGCTTCTGCGCCCGCCTCCTGCGCGCCCACCCGCTGCTCGCCGGGCTGGATCCCGACTTCGCCATCCTCGACGAAGCCCTCGCCGGGCGCCTGCGCCTTGATGCCTTCCGCGCCGCCCTCCACGACTTTCAGGCGGGGGAGAATCGGGCTGCGATCGACCTCGTCGCCGCCTTCGGCGCCGACCGCCTGCGCAGCGCGATCCTGAACATCCATGCTCAGCTTCGCAGCGAAGGTCACATCCAGCCGGAGCTGCCCGCAGCGGCGCTGGGCGAGGACCCCGGCGATGTCGATCGCGAGGGCGCCCGGGCCTGCGCTCTGCTCGACACGCTGCTGCGCGGATTCTCCCGGCACTACGCCGGCGCCAAGCGCGCGCGTGGGGCGCTCGACTTCGACGACCTCGAGCTGCTCACGGGATCGCTCCTGCGCGAACGCCCCGCCCTGCGCTCCGCATGGTCATCGCGCTTCGAGCTGCTGATGGTCGACGAGTTCCAGGACACCAATCCCCGCCAGCTCGCCATCCTCGCCGCGCTGCAGCGCGACAACCTCTTCACCGTCGGCGACGAGCTCCAGTCGATCTACGGCTTTCGCCATGCCGACGTCAACCTCTTCCGCGCCCGCCGCGCCGAGCTGGCCGCGCGCGGCGCCACCCTCGCGCTCACCCACAACTTCCGCAGCCATCCTCACCTGCTGAAGGCCATCAATGCCATCTTCGCCGCCCGCTTCGGCGAGGATTACACGCCGCTTGTGCCTGGGGCTCAGGGGGATGGGGGAAGGGCGTCCATCGAACTGCTGCTCACCGATCAGGCCGCCTGGAATGACGCCCGCATCGAGATCGCCGGCGACCTTCCCCCCGCTCCGCGCTGGCGTCAGGCCGAGGCGCTCCTGCTTGCCCAGCGCCTTGCCGACATCGTCTCTGCCGGCGAAGCGCTCCCAGGAGACATCGCCGTCCTGCTGCGCTCGCTTGGCGATCTGCCGCTCTACCAGCGCGCGCTGGAGGATCGCGGTCTGCCCACGCTCGCCTCGGTCGGCAGCTTCTGGGGCCACCAGCAGATCAGCGACCTGCTCGCCCACCTGCGCGCCCTCGCCAATCCCCTCGACGAGGTGGCGCTCTACTCCACGCTCGCCTCGCCTCTGGTGGGGCTCCGCAGCGACACGCTCGCTCACATCTCGCTCGCCGCGCGCGCCTCCCGGCAGGGGGTGTGGGAGATGCTCTTGCGCTCTCCACCCGAGTTGCGCGCGCGGCTGCATCCGGAGCATCCCCCGTCCGCTCCGCCGGAGCATCCCACGCCCGATTCGCCGGAGCATCCCCCGTCCAGTCCGCCGGAGCACCCCACGCCCGATGCGCCGGAGCATCCCCCGTTCGCTCCGCCGGAGCGCCCCACGCCCGATTCGCGCCCACAAGTGGACTCGCCGGAGTGGGAGCGCCTTCAGCGCTTCATCCGACACTTCGCCCATGAGCGCGAAGTCGCGCCGCGGCACACCATCGCCCAGCTTCTCCGTCGCGCCATCGACTTCAGCGACTGCACCTCGCACCTGCTCTCGCTGCCCAATGGGCCCCGGCGCCTGGCCAACGTCCACAAGCTCCTGCATCTCGCAGCTCGCTTCGAAGCACAGGAGGGGCGCGACCTGCGCGGCTTTCTCGACCACGTCGCCCACCAGCTGCACAACGACGCTCTGCCCATCTCGGAGCCCGAGGCTCCCGCCGGGGACGGCGAGAACGCGATCCGCCTGATGACCATCCACGCCGCCAAAGGCCTCGAGTTCCCCTTAGTCTGCCTTGCCGACCTTGGCCGCAGGCCGGCGACGGCCCGGCCCGACCTGCTCCTCGACGGTCCCCGCCTCGGTCTGCGCCTCGCCCGGCTCGACGGCTCGCCCGCCGTCCCCACGCTGCACTACGAGGACCTCCTGGGGACACGCCTGCACGCCGAAGCCCTGGAGGAGCAGCGCATCGTCTACGTCGCCCTCACCCGCGCCCGCGACCGCCTTCTGCTCAGCGCCGGCGTCGACCTCTCAAACTGGCCCGCCGACGTCCCCACTGCCGCCCCCATCGCCTGGCTCGCTCCCGCGCTGCACCCCGACCTGCCCGCGCTGCTCGCCAACCAGCCCGATCGGACCCTTCAGCTGCACGTCAGGGGGGCGCCGGAGGTCCGCCTGAGCTGCCTCATCAATACGCCCGCCACGCTGCGCTCCGTCCAGCGTCAGGAGTCCCGCGCGCCACACTGTGCTCCTGACCCATCGCCATCACCCTGCGCGAACGACAGCGCCCGTAACGGAACGCTCCTGACATGAACAGCCCGCCCTCCGACGCCAAGCTCTTCGAGCGCCTGCGCCGGAACGGCGACGCCCGCGCGCGCGAGCAGCTGATAGAGCGCTATCTCCCGCTCGCACGGCGCCTCGCTCGGCGCTACCAGCGCGCGGAGGAGCCGCTCGAGGACCTCGTCCAGGTCGCCTCGCTCGGGCTGCTCAAAGCCGTCGACCGCTTCGACAGCACGCGCCAGGTCGTCTTCTCCAGCTACGCCGTCCCCACCATCGTCGGCGAGCTCAAGCGCCACTTCCGCGACCGCACCTGGTCGGTGCGCGTCCCCCGCGACCTGCAGGAGATGGCGCTGCGAATCGACGCGATCGTCACCCAGCTCTCGGTGGCGAACGGCCGCTCGCCCTCCGTCGGGGACATCGCCCGCGCCGCCGCGCTGCCGCCTGAGCAGGTCCTCGAAGGGCTCGAAGCCGCTGCCGCCTACCGCGCCGGCTCGCTCGACGCCCCCCGTTCCGTCCAGGGTGAGGACGCCGGCGACACGCTCGCCGACACCCTCGGCCACGACGATCACGGCTTCCTGCGAGCCGAGGAGCGGGCCACCCTGGAGCCCCTGCTGGGGCACATCTCCGAGCGTGAGCGCACCGTGCTCGAGCTGCGCTTCGGCGCCGATTTGACTCAGGCCGAGATCGGCGAGCGCATCGGCGTCTCGCAGATGCAGGTCTCCAGGCTGATCCGCCAGGCCCTGATACGGTTGCGCTCGGGGCTCGGCGATACGCCACCCACGGGTTGACAACCGCGAGATTGCCGTAACACTTGTGGTTATGGCTCGCTCCATGTGGATGGGCACGCTCACCTTCGGACTCGTCAGCGTGCCGGTCAAGCTCTACTCCGCCGTCGTGCACCGCAGCGTGCACTTCCATCAGCTCCACCGCGCCGACCACGCGCGCATCTACCAGAAGCGCATCTGCCCCGTCGACGAAGAGGAGGTCCCCTTCGAGGACATTGTCAAGGGCTATGAAATAGCGCCCGAACGCTACATCGTAATGGAGCCCGAGGAGCTGGCCGCGCTGGAGCCCGCCTTCACGCGCACGATCGACAACGAGGACTTCGTCGAGTACGAATACATCGACCCCATCTACTTCGACCAGCCCTACATCGTCGTCCCCAACAAGGGCGGCGCGCGCTCCTATCACCTGCTTCTGCAGGCCATGCGCGACACCGGCAAGGTCGCCATCGCCCGCATCGTCCTGCGCTCGCGCGAGCGCCTCGTGGCGATCCGCCCGCGCGGCGAGGCCCTTTTGATGACGACGATGAACTTCGGCGATGAAATCCAGTCGCCCCTGGCGCTGCGCGAGCTCGAGGAAGCCGACAACGTTCCCATCGCCGAGAAGGAGCTCTCCGTCGCCCGGCGCCTCGTCGATTCGATCGCCGAGACCTTCGACATCACCAAGTACCACGACACCTACCGCGAGGCCCTGCTGGACCTGATCGATCGTAAGGCCGCAGGGGAGGACATCGTCGTCGAGCCCCCCGTGAAGCGTGAGCCAACGGCCTCGCCCGATCTCATGGGCGCCTTGGAGGCCAGCCTGCAGGAGATGCGCAAGCGCCGCGCCGGGGAGGAGGATGGTGCGCCCCCCGCCAAGAAGAACGGGGCCAAGAAGAAGCCCGCGGCGAGGAAGAAGCCCGCGGCGGCGAAGAAGCCCGCGGCGGCGAAGAAGCCCCCTCCGGCGAAGAAGCCCGCGGCGGCGGGAAAACCCGCGGGCGCCAAGCCTAAAAGCTGATCGCCAGCACCAGCTCCTCGCAGCCGCCGTCGCTTCCCGGCTCCACGCGCTGTTCATCGGTCACGCGCTCCAGCACGTTTCCCACCCCCGGCACCATCGCATCGGCCAGCATTCTCCGGGCACCCCGCTCGGCCAGCTCGCCCACGCGCATCTCCAGCTTCTCACAGCTGGTCGTGAGAGTCACGGTGAGGTGCCCATCGGCCGCGTGACCCAACCCGTGAATGGCGATCTCCTCGCACGCCAGCAGCGCGTCGTCCAAACGATCCACCGGGCATTCTGCGCGCGCCAGCACCATCGACACCACCCTGCACAGCACCGGCCCCGCCAGGGGGCCATTGGCCAGCCGCAGCGAGGTGGCCTCGCTCATGACGTCGCGATCGGCCTCGCTCATGGCATCGCGATCCGCTTCGCTCATGGCATCGCGATCGGCTTCGCTCATGACGTCGCGATCGGCTTCGCTCTCATGACGCCATGACCGGGTCCGCCAGCGAAAAGGTCATGCGCACCTCCGTGCGCTCGCGCGCGTCGTGTCCCAGCTCCACGTTCTCCGCAAGCGATGCGATCAGCGGCAGCCCCAAGCCCAAACCGGGGCTGTCCGGGCGCGGAGCGATGCCCGTACCCTCATCGCGCACCACCACCAGCAGCTCCTCGCCGAACAGAGTGGCCAGCACCTCCAGCGACCCCACGTGATCGCCGGGATACGCGTGCACAACGACGTTCGTGCACGCCTCCGTCACCGCCAGGCGGATGTCCGACAGCGTCTGCTCGCACACCTCCAGCGCCTCGCCCAGCGCCCCCAAGGCGTGGCGCACGATCGCCACGTTCTCCGCGCGCGCACGGAGCAGCAGCTCGACGTCGGGCGCGCCTGCCGTCTCGCTCGCCATCGTCGCGGCGCGCATCGTCATCCCTCCTGGCCGGCCTTTGGGCCTGTCGTGCTCATCACCGATGATGCTCCCCCGCTGGGGCGCTTTTCACACATCAAGACTCTCGGCCGATATCGCTGTTCGTATCTTTCGACGGGTGTGGGTGACCACCTTGCCTTCGGCAGCATACGCAAGGCCGGGGCGGATGCAATCGCGGGGCGCCCCGGGGCGGATTCCACGTGGGCGCCACGGGGATTCCACGTAGGCGCGGGCGGATTCCGTCCTCGCCGCGATGCTACGCTTTCTGGCTCCGCCTCAGGTGCCCGCAGTCGCCCTACGGGCAGTCCCCCACCCGTACGGGAGGCCCATACCTCCCGGGAGCACTTCCATGACTCACCGCACAACACAGGCCCCCGAGGCCGTCGGCCTCTACGACCCCCGATTCGAGCACGATGCCTGCGGCGTCGGCATGGTCGCGCGCCTGGACAATGAACCCACGCACGAGGTCATCGTGCGCTCCATCGAGGCGCTGAAGAATCTCGAGCATCGCGGGGCATCCGGCGCGGACCCCACCACCGGGGACGGGGCCGGGATCCTCATGCAGATGCCCGACGAACTGCTGCGCGCAAGCGCGGGCTTCGAGCTGCCCCCGCCCGGGCGCTATGGGGTGCTGATGTGCTTCCTGCCCGTCGAGGACTCCGCGCGCGCCAGCCTGGAGGGGCTGCTGGAGCAGACCGTCGTGGCCGAGGGCCAGCGCGTGCTCGGCTGGCGCGATGTGCCCGTGCGCCCCGAGCACACCGGCCGCACCGCGGGAGCCTGCCGGCCGGTCATCCGCCAGCTGTTCGTGGGGGCGGCGACGGCGGGCGGCGCAGCGGGTGAGGGAGCGGAGAACGGAGCGGGTGGGCCGCTGGGCGGGCAGGCCTCGGACGCCTTCGACCAGGACGCCTTCGAGCGCAAGCTCTACGTGATCCGGCGCATCTGCGAATTGACCGAGCTCCCCGCCCGCCCCGAGGGCATGTACATCACATCGAGCTCCTCGCGCACGATCAACTACAAGGGCATGCTCATCAGCCACCAGCTCGCCGGCTTCTACCCCGATCTGCAGGACGAGCGCTGCAGGAGCGCGATGGCCCTCGTGCACTCGCGCTTCTCCACGAACACCTTCCCCTCCTGGGAGCTGGCCCACCCCTATCGCGTGATCTGCCACAACGGCGAGATCAATACGGTCATGGGCAACGTCAACTGGATGCGCGCACGCGAGTCCGAGCTCTCCAGCGTTCTCTTCGGCGTGGACCTGCGCAAGATCCTCCCCGTCGTGCGCGCCGGCAACTCCGACTCCGCCACCTTCGACAACGTGCTCGAGCTGCTGATGCTCGCCGGGCGCTCGCTGCCGCACGCGGCGATGATGATGATCCCCGAGGCCTACCGCAACCGCGCCGACCTGCCCGACGAGCTCAAGGGCTTCTACGCCTTCCACGCCTGCCTGATGGAGCCCTGGGACGGTCCCGCATCGGTGGCCTTCACCGACGGGCGCGTCATCGGCGCCACGCTCGACCGCAACGGGCTGCGCCCTGGCAGGTGGGTGGAGACGACCGACGGCCACGTCGTGCTGGGCTCCGAGGCCGGCCTGCTCGACATACCCGCGCACGAGATCAGGCGCCTGGGCCGCCTGCAGCCGGGCAAGCTCTTCCTGGTCGACCTGGAGCGCGGGCGCATCGTCGAGGACCGCGAGCTCAAGCACGAGATCGCCACGCGCCGCCCCTACGGCGAATGGTTCGTGCGCAACTCCGTGCACTTCGACGACCTTCCGCCCTCCGAGCAGGTCACCATCTCAGACCAGCCCCTGCATCTGCGCCAGCGCGCCTTCGGCTACTCCCAGGAGGACCTGCGCGTGCTCTTGGCGCCGATGGCGCGGGACGGGGGGGAGCCGGTCGGCTCGATGGGCAACGACCAGTCCCTCGCGGTGCTCTCCGACCAGGCCCCGCCGCTGTTCTCCTACTTCAAGCAGCTCTTCGCGCAGGTCACCAACCCGCCCATCGACCCCATCCGCGAGGAGATCGTCATGAGCCTCGCCACGAGCCTCGGCTCGGAGCGCAACCTCTTCGACGAGACCCCGAAGCACGCCCACAAGCTGATTCTCACCCAGCCGATCCTGCTCAACCGCGAGCTGGAGACGCTGCGCCACGTCTCCCATGAGCTCTTCGCCGCGCGCACCATCGACATCGTCTGGCCCGTCGCCTCGGGCGCGGCGGGCATGGCGCAGGCGCTTGAGCGCGTCTGTGAGCAGGCGCACGACGCCATCTCCGCCGGGGTCAACATCATCGTGCTCTCCGACCGGCGCCTGAACCGGCTGTTCGCGCCGATCCCCTCGCTGCTGGCGGTCTCCTCGGTGCACCACCACCTGGTGCGCGAGGGCATCCGCCTGCGCGCCGGCATCATCCTGGAGTCCGGCGAGCCGCGCGAGGTGCACCACTTCGCCACCCTCATCGGCTTCGGCGCCAGCGCCATCAACCCCTATCTGCTGCTGGAGACCCTGGATGAGCTTGTCTTCAGGGGGCTCATCGCGCGGCCGTCCGCCGATGGCGGTGGCAATGGCAGCGGCCTCCCGGGCGGCAATGGCAGCGGCCTTGCGGGTGGCAACGGCGCCGGCGGCCAGGCGCTGAGCGCCGAGGAGGCCGCGCAGAATCTCGTCAAGGCGATCGACAAGGGCCTTCTGAAGACCATCTCCAAGATGGGCATCTCCACGATCCAGTCCTACCGCGGGGCGCAGATCTTCGAGGCCGTGGGTCTCGACCGCGAGGTGATAGATCGCCACTTCACCGGCGCCGCCTCCCGCATCGGAGGCGTGAATCTGGAGGTGCTCGCGCAGGAGGCCCTGGAGCGCCACGCGCGCGCCTATCCGACGACCCCGGCCGCGGACGAGGAGCTGCTGCCGGTCGGAGGCGTCTACGCCTGGCGGCGCGACGGCGAGCACCACATGTGGAACCCCGAGACGATCGCCCTGGTCCAGCACGCCGTCAGGGCCGCCAACGGCAACGTGGCCGCGGCGTTGCAGGGGGACAGCGAGGCGCTTGCACAGGTGCGCGGCAGCGCGGCCTACGAGAAGTACCGCGAGTACGCGCGCCAGGTCAACGAGGACGCGGCGCGCAAGGCCACGCTGCGCGGGCTCCTCAGGTTCAGAGCGGACAGCGGCCAGGCCGGGGGGAAGGAGGAGGGGGATGTTGTCGCTGAAGTGCGCCCCGGGCGCGCGATCTCGATCGACGAGGTCGAGCCCGCCGGCGCGATCGTGCGCCGTTTCTGCACCGGCGCCATGAGCCTCGGCTCGATCTCGCGCGAGGCCCACGAGACGCTCGCCATCGCCATGAACCGCCTCGGGGGGCGCTCCAACACCGGCGAGGGGGGCGAGGACCCCGCGCGCTATCTGCCCGACCCCAACGGCGACCGCCGCCGCTCGGCGATCAAGCAGGTCGCCTCCGGGCGCTTCGGCGTCACGATCCACTATCTCGTCAACGCGGATGAGCTGCAGATCAAGATGGCCCAGGGGGCCAAGCCCGGCGAGGGCGGCCAGCTGCCCGGGCACAAGGTCGACAAGTACATCGGCTCCATCCGCCACACCACCCCGGGCGTGGGCCTCATATCCCCGCCGCCCCACCACGACATCTACTCCATCGAGGACCTCAAGCAGCTCATCTACGACCTGCGCTGCGCCAACCCGCAGGCGCAGGTGTCCGTCAAGCTCGTCTCCGAGGTGGGAGTGGGCACCGTCGCCGCCGGGGTCTCCAAGGCCAACGCCGACCGCGTGCTCATCTCCGGCCACGACGGCGGCACCGGCGCCTCGCCGCTCTCCTCGATCCAGGCCGCGGGAGTGCCCTGGGAGATCGGCCTCGCCGAGACCCAGCAGACATTGCTGCTCAACGAGCTGCGCTCGCGCATCGTCGTGCAGACCGACGGGCAGCTGAAGACCGGCCGCGACGTCGTCATCGCCGCGCTTCTGGGGGCCGATGAGATGGGCTTCTCCACCGCTCCCCTGATCGCCACGGGCTGCATCATGATGCGCGCCTGCCACCTCAACACCTGCCCTGTGGGCATCGCCACCCAGGATCCGGAGCTGCGCCGGCGCTTCAGGGGCACGCCCGAGCACGTCGTCAACTTCTTCTTCTTCGTCGCCGAGGAGGTCCGCGAGATCCTCGCCTCGCTGGGCCTGCGCTCGCTCGATGAGGCGATCGGGCGCGTGGATCTGCTCGAAGCCGAGCCCGCGATCGAGCACTGGAAGGCGCGCGGCGTCGACCTCTCGCACATCCTGCGCCACATCGGCCTGGAGGAGGGCGCGCCGCGGCGGCGCGTGGAACCGCCCCCGGCGGTGCTCGAGGACGCGCTGGACTGGCAGCTCCTGGAGCGCTCCCGCGCCGTCATCGAGGGCGTGGACCGGGATCGGGCGGGGCGGGGCGCCGATCCCGCGGGCGCCGATGAGGGGCGCAGGGGAGGTCAGGGCGTCGATCCTCCGGGCGTCGACGGGCGCGCCGACGGGCGCATCCTTGAGGGCGTGCGCATCCAGCTGCCCATCCGCAACGTCAATCGCTGCGTTGGGGGCATCCTCTCCAGCCACATCGCGCGCGCGCACGGCGCCGCCGGGCTGCCCGAGGACTCCATCGTGGTCGACTTCGAGGGCTCCGCCGGCCAGAGCTTCGGCGGCTGGCTGGCCCCCGGCGTCACCTTCACCCTCCACGGCGACGCCAACGACTACACCGGCAAGGGCCTCTCCGGGGGCGTCCTCGCCGTGCGCCCCCGCCCGGGCATGGCGCCAGACTGGATCGCGCAGGAGAACGTCATCGTCGGCAACACCGTCCTCTACGGGGCCACCGCCGGCCGCGCCTTCTTCCGCGGTCTCGCCGGCGAGCGCTTCGCCGTGCGCAACTCCGGCGCCTGGGCGGTCGTCGAGGGCGTGGGCGACCACGGCTGCGAGTACATGACCGGCGGGCGCGTGATCGTGCTTGGCCCCACGGGGCGCAACTTCGCCGCGGGCATGAGCGGGGGGGTGGCCTACGTGCTCGACGAGGACAACAGCTTCCCCGCGCGCTGCAACATGGGCATGGTCGGCTTCGAAGAGCTCTCGGCGGGCGACGCAGCCGAGCTGCGGGCGCTGATCGAGGAGCACCGGCGCCGCACCGGCTCGCCCGTGGCCGCGCGCGTGCTCGCCGACTTCGATGGACTCGTGCAGCGCGGCTGCTTCGTCAAGGTCATGCCCCACGACTACAAGCGCGTGCTGCGCGAAAACGAAGAGGAAGAGGAGCAGGCGCGGGAGGTGCCCGCGTGATCGCCCACCCCCGCACGGCGCACAACCGCATGGGCCGTTCGCGGGATGCGGGCGTGGCTGTCACGGGCGGGCGCGTGAGGAGCATCCTCTGATGGGCAGGCTCGGCGGATTCCTCCAGATCGAGCGCCACGGCGCGCGCTACCGCGACCCCTCCGAGCGCGCGCACGACTACCAGGAGTTCGTCACCCCCGCCCCGGACGCCGAGCTGCGCGAGCAGGGCGGGCGCTGCATGGACTGCGGCGTGCCCTTCTGCCACAACGGCTGCCCGCTGGGCAACCTCATCCCCGACTGGAACGACCTCGTCTACCGCGACCGCTGGCGCGAGGCGATCGCGCAACTGCACGCCACCAACAACTTCCCCGAGTTCACCGGTCGCCTCTGCCCCGCGCCCTGCGAAGCCGCCTGCGTGCTCGAGATCCGCGAAGGCGACGCCGTCACGATCAAGCAGATCGAGCACGCCATAATCGACCGCGCCTTCGCCGAAGGCTGGGTCGTGCCGCAGCCCCCGCCGCGCGAGACGGGTCAGGCCGTGGCGGTCGTCGGCTCAGGGCCGGCGGGCATGGCGGCAGCCCAGCAGCTGCGCCGCGCGGGCCATCGCGTCACGCTCTATGAGCGCGACGAGGCCGCCGGCGGGCTCGTGCGCTTCGGCGTCCCCGACTTCAAGATCGAGAAGGCCGTCGTGCAGCGCCGCGTCGAGCAGCTCCTCGCCGAGGGGATCGAGCTGTGCTGCGGCATCGACGTCGGCCGCGACGTGAGCGTGGCCGAGCTGCGCGAGCGCTTCGACGCGATCGTCCTCGCCACCGGCTCGCGCGTGCCCCGCGACCTGCCCGTCCCCGGGCGCGAGCTGCACGGCGTGCACTTCGCCATGGACTACCTCTATCAGCGCAACCGCTGGGTGGCTGGCGAGCTCGGCCCCGCTCCCACGGTCGCGCGGCCTGCCCCAGCAGAGCAGATCACCGCCACAGACAGGCACGTCATCGTCATCGGCGGCGGCGACACCGGCGCGGACTGCGTCGGCAACGCCCTGCGCGAGGGCGCCCGCTCGATCGTCCAGCTCGAGCTCCTGCCCGAGCCCCCGCCGCAGCGCCCCGACGAGCGCACCCCCTGGCCGCTGTGGCCCCTGAAGTACCGCCTCTCCTATGCGATGGAGGAGGCCCGCCAGGTCGGAGTCGGCGAGCAGGACTACTCCGTCACCACCACCCACCTCTCCGCGGACGATCATGGCGCCCTCGCCGCCCTGCACATCGCCCAGGCCGCCCCCGAGCCGCCCTTCGCGCCCGTCGAGGGCACGGAGCGCGAGCTGCCCGCGCAGCTTGTCCTGCTGGCGATGGGCTTCCTGCACCCCGAACAGGAGCTGCTCGATCAGCTCGGCGTCGAGAAGGACCCGCGCGGCAACATCAGGGCCGTCTCCCCCTACACCACCTCCGTGCCCGGCGTCTTCGCCGCCGGCGACGCCCGTCGCGGGCAGTCCCTGATCGTCTGGGCCATCAACGAGGGCCGCCAGTGCGCCCGCATGGTCGATCGCTTTCTGGCGGAAAAGGGCGGCGGGGGCGAGGGCTCTCTGCCTGAAGACCAGGGCTGCGCCGGCCACGCCGACGCCGACGAAGGGCCAGAGGGCCCACCGCAGCACGTGGGGCCGGGGGTCGGGGCGGGGTAGGAGGCAGGTCTCAGGCCGGCTGCCGAGAGCGTTTCATTTGGATGACTGCGCCGGCTTGCACACCGGATCCATTACGCGCAGCTCGCTGAAGTACCGCCGATAGAACCCCCGGTCGCGTGTGAGCAGGCGCTCGGCGTGCGCGAGGGCGTGGGCGCCGATCAGGAAGTCCGCGATGACCCGTTCCCTGCTCCCGCCCGTCTGGCGGTAGGCGCGCCAGGCTTGGCCCACGGCGAGCGAGACGGAGGCGTCGAGAGGGGAGAAGTCGACACGCAGGCCGCTCAGCGCCGCCTCGGCCGCGGCGGCGGTGGCGAATGAGGCCGCGGTCTCTGCCCATACGACCTCGCAGGCAAGGAGGCTGCCCTCGGCGAGGCATCCGCGTAGGGCCGCCGCCGAGCGCGGGCCGAACTCCGGGTCGGCACCGAAGACGTCGAGCAGCACGCTCGTGTCGACGGCCGTGATCACACGATGTCAGGCGTGCCGCGCAGCGCGCGGATGGCCTCATCCGTGGTCTGCCCCGTGCCGAGGATTCCGTAGGCGGCAGCGACGGGATCGTCCGCAACGGCCTTGCGGGCGACGAGCCGGCCCTCCTCCTCGGTCAGCTCCAGGCGATCCCCGGCGCGGATGCCAAGCCGTTCGCGCAGGCGCTTGGGGACCGTGATCTGACCCTTCTCGGATACCGTGCTCAACATGGTTGGATCAAGCCAGTAGGAATCACTACCAAGATAGTCTACCACACATGCCTTCTTGCCTGCCACTCCCGCCATCCCGCAACTGCGCGGCCCATCACTTCCCCACAAAACGCGCGACCTTGACGGCCCGCGCCGTCTTTCTCTACGCTGAGCATCCATGACCGACGCCCCACAGAACGCCACCGGCGCCCTGCCCAGGGTCTGCGTCATCGGCGCGGGGTCCTCGGGGATCGCGGCCGTCAAGGCGCTGCGCGATCGGGGGATCCCCTTCGACTGCTTTGAGAAGTCAGATCGGGTGGGGGGCAATTGGGTCTTCGGCAACAGCAACGGAATGTCCGCGGCCTACCGCGACCTGTTCATCAACGTCTCGCGCGAGCGCATGCAGTACGCGGACTACCCCATGCCGAAGTCGATCCCCGACTTCCCTCATCACACCCACATCGCGCGCTACTTCGACGATTACGTCGACCACTTCGCCCTGCGCGAGCACATCGAGTTCGAGACGGGCGTGGAGCATGCCTTCAGGCGCGCCGACGGGGTGTGGGAGATCGCGCTGGACAGCGGGCAGACGCGCACCTATGACGCGCTGCTCGTCGCCAACGGGCACCACTGGGATCAGCGCTGGCCCGAACCGGCGTTCCCCGGCTCCGAGGACTTCTCCGGCGTGCAGATGCACGCCCACACCTACGTGGACAACTCGATCTTCGTGGGGAAGGACGTGGTCGTGCTGGGCATCGGCAACTCGGCCATGGACATCTCGGTCGAGAGCTCCTATGTGGCCCGCAACACCTACCTCGCGGCCCGCCAGGGGGCGTGGATCATCCCCAAGTACGTCTTCGGGCGGCCTGTGGACCAGCTGCCCAACAACCCCCGCGTGCCCTTCAAGATCCGCCAGCGCATGATCCATCAGGTGATCAGGACCGCCGCGGGCGACCCCGAGCGCTTCGGGCTGCCCAAGCCCAATCACAAGTTCGGCGAGGCCCACCCGACGGTCTCCGGGCGCATCCTCGACCGCATCGCCCACGGCACCATCGCACCCAAGCCCAACATCGCCTCGCTCGCAGGCGACGAGGTGCGCTTCGCCGACGGCAGCTCCGTGCACGCCGACATCGTCGTCTACTGCACCGGCTACAAGATCACCTTCCCCTTCTTCGACGAGAACCTCATCAGCGCGCCCGAGAACCACATCGAGCTGTTCCGGCGCGTCTTTCACCCTGAGATCGACAACGTCTTCTTCATCGGCCTCCTGCAGCCGCTGGGGGCGATCATGCCGCTGGCCGAGGCGCAGAGCGCGTGGGTGGGGGACCACCTGCGCGGCGAGTACGCGCTGCCCGACCCGGCGCGCCTGCGCCGCGACATCGCAGCCGACCAGGCGGCCATGCGCAAGCGCTACGTCGCCTCCAAGCGCCACACCATCCAGGTCGACTACGACGACTACCTCCACACGCTTGCGCGGGAGCGTCTCCAGGGCGCCCAGCGGGCGCGCGCTCGGGGCCTGGCGCTGCCGGTGAGTCCGCGTGCGGGCGCTGCGATCGGAGCCTGAGGCGGAGCGCCTGATGAGAATGTGGGTGGGGCTGGGATGCACGCCGGAGACGATCCCGGCACGGGCGCGAGGACGCGACGGGGATAGGCGCTAAGTTCATCGGAATGTCGCGTTTCTGCCGTCACAGCCGCTTCATCGAGCGCTGCCCCATCTGCCGCGAGGAGGTGCCCGGGCTGGCGCCGGCCGCCAGGGCCTCCACGATCGCCGCCGGCTCGCGGCGCTCGCCCTCCTCCTCCAACAGCTCCGCCGCGGAACGCCGCCGCGTGCGCGCCGGCCGGCGCAACCTGCGCGTCTACAGCGATGGCGCCGCGCGCGGGGAGGACGACGGCTACCGCTGCGCGCTGGTGCCCGGCCTGCGCAACTCGCAGGACGCCCTGCGCCTGGCGCGGGAGGTCGGGTTCTCCAGCGGCCGCCTCGCGACGCTCGCCGCCTCGCCGCCGGGCCTCTACGTGGAGGTCCGCCAGCAGGACAGCTGGGAGCGGGCGACCTGGATGTGCTTTCTGATCGCCTACCTCTCGCCTCTGCAGGGCGACGCGCCCTTCCTCGGCATCCGCCAGGCGCTGCGCGCCTGCGGTGGGGGCGAGGTCCCCGACTGGCGCCACCCGCAGGAGCTGCCCGACCTCGGCGACGTACCGCTGGGGCCGCGCACCTCCCACGATCCGTCGCGGGGTGCGGACACGCTGCGCGCCTACCTGCAGTGGGCGCAGCGGGGCGGCTCGCAGGTGCGCGCCTTCTCCGGCGACCCCACCTGGAGCGAGGAGCGGCGCTTCGAGCGGCTGTTCGAGCGGCTGCAGCTGCCCGGGCTGGGGCGCATGGGGCGCTACGACATGCTCGTCACGCTGGGACGCCTGGGGCTGTACGAGGTGCGCGCGGACGCCATGCACTTCGCCGGCGGTCTCACGCAGGCCACCGGCGATCTTGCCACGCTCACGGCCAAACGGCTGTTCGGCATCGGCGATCCCATGATCCTCGAGCGCCGTGCCCTGGCCTTCGCCGAGGCGTGCTCGGTGCCGGTTGAAGCGCTCGACCTGGCGTTCGCCAACTGGGGCGCCGCCGAGCGGGCTAACCTCGGGGTGCCTGACGAGCGCGGCGACACGCAGGCGCAGGAGCGCGCACAGGGGGCCTTGGAGATCTGAGGCCCGCACCGAGGGCTTGGGGGATCTGGGGCCCGCACCGAGGGCTTGGAGAATCTGGGGTCCGCACCGAGGGCTTTGGGGATCCGAGGCCATTGGGCCGGCGGGCCCTGGCGCTGGAAAGTGCCGTCCACACGGGTGCTTAGAGTGTCTGCCTGTCCGTCGCTCCAACTCGGCCAGGCCGGCTGCGATGCCCCTCTGATGCCCCTCTGCTTCATCGAACCCCAAGACGCCATTCGAGTCATCGCCGAGTCGGTCGGCCGCGAGGCGCGGCGCCAGCTCGTGGGCGAGGTCGTGCGGGCGTGGGTCGACGACATTCCCGACCAGGAGCTCTCCCTCCACTACGCCAAAGCGATCGCCGGTCTGGACGAGGACGACCTGCACCTGCTCGCCGCCTGGC
Source organism: uncultured Solirubrobacteraceae bacterium (assembly GCA_964582105.1). Classification (GTDB taxonomy): domain Bacteria; phylum Actinomycetota; class Thermoleophilia; order Solirubrobacterales; family Solirubrobacteraceae; genus Palsa-744. Next base: position 12,786 of record CAZOQI010000021.1, on the reverse strand, counting down.
ACGCCTCCCTGGAGGTCGGCCAGCCGATCCCCAACACCGCATTCCTGGCGGGGGTCTTCCCCAGCCTCGGCGAGAACCGCCGCGAGGCGCTGAAGATCGCCGCCGGCTTCCGCGGCGAGGAAGCCTTCCAGGCCGGCGTCGCCGAGGATCAGGCGCTCGACACGGTGCTTCCCCACCTCTCGCGTACGCGGGCCATCGAGCTGGCCAACGAGTGCATCGAGCTCTACATGTGGGACCGCCTCGGCTGCGATAACTGACGCAGGGCTGCCACAGCTCGCTGACACAGGGCTGCCACATCTCGCTGACGCAGGGCTGCCGCTGCTCGCGTAGACTGACGTGCCATGCCCACCGTTGAGGACGTCATGGATGCGCTGTCCAACGTGATCGACCCCGAGCTCGGCTTGGACTTTGTCGAACTGGGGCTAATCTACGGGGTGGACGTCGATGGGGGGGACGTGCACGTCACATTCACCCTCACCACCCCCGGCTGCCCGATCGGCCCGCAGGTCACCGAACAGATCGATGAGTTCGTGGGCGAACTGGATGGAGTCGCGACGGTGGAGTCCGAGATGGTCTTCACGCCCCCCTGGTCGCCGGAGAAGATGAGCGAGGACGCCAAGTTCGCGCTTGGCTACTGATAGCGCTGCCGCTGCTTGCGCTCAGCGGCGGAGGGGGGGCGCTCGGGGGAGAGGCGCTTGCCGGCGGGGGGCAGGCGCTTGCCGCATCGGCGTCCAGGGCGTCTGCGGCGTCCACGGGGCTCGGCTCCTCCACCCGGGGCGCCCTGCTTCAGGCGCTCCCCGACGACCCTGCGCTGAGCGTGCCGGAGACCGCCTCCGGCACCCCCGCGGGCACGCCGCTTCAATGGTGGGCCCTGCGCGAGAACCTTCCGCAGGCGTGGCGCATCACGCACGGCGACGGCGCCCTGGTGGCGGTGATCGACTCCGGCGTGGACTCCTCGCAGCCGGATCTGGCCGGCAAGATCGCCTACGTCAACGACATCGACAGCGAACCCGGCGAAGGCTCCGCCACCGTCGACCGCTCCGGGCACGGCACGCACGTCGCCGGATTGGCCTGCGCGGCCGCGAACAACGGCATCGGCCTCGTGGGGGCGGGCTATGACTGCCGCCTTCTGATCGAGAAAAGCGACCTCACCGAGGCCAGCGTGGCCCAGGCGATCGTCGACGCCACCAACCACGGGGCGCAGGCGATCAACATGAGCTTCGGCACGCAGGGCCTCACGCCGGCGCCGCCGCAGCTGCGCGAAGCAGTGCGCTACGCCTACCGCCGCAACGTGATCCTGGTGGCGGCCGCCGCGGATGAACCCGTCAACGAACAGGGCGATCCCGCGGACGTGCTGCAGCCGCTTGCCAGCGGCCCGCGCCTGGGCTCGGGGCTGGGCCTGACCGTCGCCTCCGCCGACTTCGCCGGCCAGCGCTCCGCCTTCTCCGGCTACGGCAGCGAGATATCGATCGCCGCCTACGGCTCCTTCGGCGGTCCCGGCGCGGAAGCGGGCGGTCCGCCGGGCATCTTCAGCACCTTCCCCGCCAACCCCACCTCGATCGAGCGGGGCACGCTGCAATCCACGATGCCCCCCTGCGGCTACTGCCGCACCTCGCTCGCCGGCGACGATCGCTACGCCTACCTCACGGGCACCTCGATGGCGGCCCCGCAGGTGGCCGGCGTGGCGGCCATGATCCGCAACATGGCCCCCGGCCTGAGCGCCGCCCAGATCATTCAGCTACTCGAGTCGACGGCCCGGCGCCCGCCTGGGAGCGGCTGGAACGCCGATCTCGGCTGGGGGATCCTCGACGCGGGCGCCGCGGTGGCGGCGGCGCGGGCGCTGAGCAGCCACGCGCCAGCGACACAAGCACGGCCAGCTCGCCGGCGATCCTCGCGCCGAAGGACTCGATGTCGCTCATCGCATCGAAGTCGCCCAGCAGGCCGAAGTTCATCTGGCCGTTGTAGGACATGATCGCCACCGCCAGCGCGTGGTGCTCGGGCAGGAACGCCACGGGGTAGGCCTCCAGCATCCGCCGCCCCAGCACGTACAGCGGGAACTGCGGGCCGGGCACGTTGGTGACGATCAGGTTGAACAGCCTCGTGGAGAAATTCAGCCGCGACGCCTGCGCCAGGATCGTGGGGGGCGCGAAGTTCTGCGCGCCCGCGAGCACCTCCGCGCCCAGTGCCTGCTTGGACTCCTTCAGGCCATCCATCGCTCCCTTGACGAAGCGCAGGCGCGCCAGGGGATCGCTGATGTAGACCGGCAATGGCCCGCGCATCACCACGATGCGATTGCCCATCTCGTTGCGCTCGTCCTTGGCGCGCACCGACACGGGCACCAGCGCGCGCAGCTCGAGGCCCTCCGTGCGCACGCCGCGCTCGATCAGGAAATCGCGCAGCGCCCCCGTCACCACCGCCAGCACCACATCGTTGACGGTGCACCCGAACGCTTTCTTGACCAGCTTGAAGTCCTCCAGCGAGCTGCCCACGCCCACGAAGCGCCGGTGCGGGCCGATGTCCACGTTCAGCGGGCTCGGCGGGGCCGGGTTCAGGCCCGCCCACACGATCTCGCCCACCCCCTCCGCCGCCTCGCGCGCCTGCGCCAGCGCCCGCTCGGGGTGGGTCAGGGCCTCCAGCGTCCTTCCCGCCAGCTCGACCCCCGCTCTCGCCGCGCCGCGCAGCCCCGCGCTCAGCAGCTCCGCGGCGTTCGGTTCGTGGTGAGGCTGCCACGGGCGCCCGCTGTGGCGCGGCGGGGGCGGGTCGGGAGACACGTCGAACAGCACCGTCGCCAGATCCACGCCGGCGATGCCGTCGATCAGCGAGTGGTGGGTCTTGGAGATCAATGCGAAGCGGCTGTGAGGGTGGCGCAGCCGGCCGGAGGCGGGCTGGCCCGGCCCCTCGATCTCGATTCCCGTCAGCCCCTCGATCAGCCACATCTCCCACAACGGCTTGGAGCGGTCCAGTTGCTGGGAGAAGATCCGCGCCGTCAGGCTTTGCAGCTGCTCCCAGCCGCCGGGGGCGGGCAGCGCGGTGTGGCGCACGTGGTACTCCAGGTTGAAGCTGGGGTCGTCCACCCACACCGGGCGGCCGCTGTCCAGGGCGGTGTGGGCCAGCTTGTGGCGGTAGCGGGGAACCAGGTGCAGGCGCCAGCGGATCTGTTCCAGAAACTCGTCGAACGACGGCGCCGGACCCTCCAGGATCGTCAAGCCGCCCACGTGCATGTGCGAGTGCGCCCCCTCCTGGTGCAGGAAGGAGGCATCCACTGCTGTCAAACGGTCGAGATGGCGCTGGGGCATGAGGGTCCATAGAGCCTACAATGCCGGTGGTGAGCGAAACGGCGACTGCCCCCAAGGCCCCCACCGTGCACAGCACCGTGCAGAAGATCCTGCTCGCCGCGCCGCGCGGCTACTGCGCGGGTGTGCTCCGCGCGGTGCAGACCGTCGAGCGGGCGCTCGCGCTGCACGGCCCGCCGGTGTATGTGCGCAGGGAGATCGTGCACAACAAACGCGTCGTGCAGCAGCTGCGCGAGCAGGGCGCGATCTTCGTCGAGCAGGAGAGCGAAATCCCCGCGGGGGCGATCGCCGTGTTCTCCGCCCACGGCGTGGCGCCCAGCGTGCGCGCCAACGCCCAGGCTCTGCGCCTGCGCACGATCGACGCCACCTGCCCGCTCGTCACCAAGGTCCACCGCGAGGCCCTGCGCTTCGCCCAGGACGGCTACACGATCGTGCTCGTCGGCCACGAGGGCCACGAGGAGGTCGAAGGCACAATGGGCGAGGCCCCCGAGCACATCGTGCTCGTGCAGAGCGAGCAGGACGTGCAGGAGCTCTCGGTGCAGGATCCTGAGCGCGTCGCCTACGTCACGCAGACCACCCTCTCGGTGGACGAAACGAGCGCGATCGTGGCGCGCCTGAAGGAGCGCTTCCCGAGCATCGTCGGACCCCGCACAGATGACATCTGCTACGCCACCACCAATCGCCAGATGGCCGTCAGGGAGCTGGCGGGCAGGTGCGATCTCCTGCTCGTGCTCGGCTCGCGCAACTCCTCCAACTCGCTGCGCCTGGTCGAGGTCGCGCGCCTGTGCGGCACCGAGTCGCACCTGATCGACGACAAGGATGAGGTGCGCGAGGAGTGGCTCGCGGGCAAGCGCGTCGTGGGCATCTCCTCCGGCGCCAGCGCGCCCGAGTCCCTCGTTGAGGATCTCGTGGGCTTCTTCCGCGCGCGCGGGGTGCGGAATGTCTCCACGCTGCTCACCGTCAGCGAGGACGTGCGCTTCATGCTCCCCAAGGAGATCCGCGGGGTCGCCCCCGCCTCGCGCGAGGTCGCTCCCGCCGGTGGAGCCTCCCACGAAGCCGTTTCCGCCGGCGGAGCCCCCCAGGCACCGCGCGTTTAGAGCCTTCCGCCGGCGTGCGCACCCTCATCGTCTCCGACCTGCACCTCGGCAGCGCCACGCGCGTGGACGTGCTGCGCCACCCCGGGTCGCGCGGCGTCCTGCTGGAGGCGCTCCAGGGCGTCGAGCGCCTCGTGCTGCTCGGCGACGTGCTCGAGCTGCGCCACGGCCCCCGCCGTGATGCCCTGGCCGCCGCGCGGCCCTTCTTCCAGGCGCTCGGCGACGCCTTCGCCGGGCGCGAGGTGATCGTCCTCGCCGGCAACCACGACCACGCGCTCGTGGAGCCGTGGCTGGCGCGCCGGGGCGAGCTCTCCGCCCCCGCCCCGCTCGGCCTCGAGCAGCGCTTCACCGCCGCCGAGGGCTCGCCGATGCTGGCCACGCTCGCCGAGTGGGCCGCGCCCGCCCTGCTCTCCGGCGCCTACCCCGGCCTGTGGGTGAGACCCGGCGTCTACGCCACCCACGGCCATCAGCTCGACTGCCACATGAGGATCCCCACCCTGGAGCGCCTGGGCATCGGCGCCGTCGCGCGCATGCAGCGCCGCCCCATCGCCGCGCTCGCCGGCCCCGACGGCTACGAGGCCCTCACCACCCCCATCTACGCCTGGATCGACGCCATGTCCCAGCAGGCCCGCACCGGCGAGGCGCTCAACGGCAAGGGCACCGTGCGCGCCTGGCGCGCCCTCGGCGGCGACCGCGACTACAAACCCGATAGCAGGCGCACAGCGCTGCGCAACCGCGCGCTCGCCTCAGGCTTTCCGCTCGCCATCGCCGCGCTCAACCGCGCCGGCCTTGGCCCCTTCCAGGCCGACATCTCCGGGCCCGCCCTGCGGCGAGCCGCGCTGAACGCGATGGGCGAAGCCGTCGCGCGTCTTGGTGTCGGCGGTCCGGACTCCCACGTCATCTTCGGGCACACACACCGCGCGGGGCCGCTGCCCCGCGACGAGCCCTCCGAGTGGCGCGCACCCGGCGGCGCGCGGCTGCACAACTGCGGCTGCTGGACGTATGACTCCTACTTCCTCGACGGTCAAACGGGCGAGAACCCCTACTGGCCGGGGGGCGCCGTGCTTGTCAAGGACGACGGCCCGCCCACCCTGCTGCGGCTGATACCCAGCAGCTCCTGGATCGCGAGCTCCGTTTCGCGGTAAGCGCCTTCGCCGTAGTGGTAGTCGAACAGCATGCCGTTGCCGTCGAACAGATAGCGGGCGGGCCACCCCTGGTTCTCGTACTCCTGCCACATCTCCAGATCGGGGTCGAGCAGTACGGGGTAGGTGATCCCCAGGCGCGCGATGGCCGCTTCGACCGCGGCGCGCTCGCGGGAGCGCTCGAAGCCGGGGGAGTGGATGCCGATGACCTGCAGCCCGTCGGACTCGTAGCGCTCATGCCATGCCTTCATGTAGGGGAGCGTGCGCAGCGAGTAGGAGCGGCAGAAGTCCCAGAACTCGATCAGCACGGGGCGCCCGTGCAGCTTGTCCATACGCACCCTGGGCACGTTGACCCACTTCAGGTGCGCCAGGAACGGCGGCGCGGCGATGGTGTCTATAGGCGCCCGCAAAGCAGCGGCACTACCCGATCGAGCCGATCATCTCCAGCTGGATGAGGCGGTTGAGCTCGACCGCGTACTCCATCGGCAGCTCCTTGGTGACCGGCTCGATGAAGCCGTTGACGATCATCGCAGCGGCCTCGTCCTCGGTGAAGCCGCGCGAGCCCATGTAGAAGAGCTGATCGTCGCTGATGCGCCCCACGGTCGCCTCGTGCGCGACCGTCACGTGGGGGTTCTGGATCTGGATGTCCGGCCAGGTGTCGCTGCGCGATTCCCCGTCCATCATCAGGCCGTCGCACTGCACGCGCGCCTTGGAGCCCTGGCTGTTGTGGCCCATGCGCACCAACCCGCGGTAGCCCATGATGCCGCCGTCCTTGCTGATCGACTTGGCGAGGATGTTGGATGTGGTGTTGGGGGCCAGGTGGACGACCTTGGCGCCGGTGTCCTTGTGCACGCCCCTGCCGGCGACGCCCACGTTGAGGTGGTCCGCGCGCGCGCCCTCGCCCATCAAAAACGAGCCGGGGTAGAGCATCACGTACTTGGCGCCCATCGAGCCGCCGACCCACTCCACGGTGCCGTGCGCGTCGACCACGGCGCGCTTGGTGTTGAGGTTGTAGACGTCCTTGCTCCAGTTCTGCACCGTCGTGTAGCGCGCCTTGGCGCCCTCGTGCACGAAGATCTCAACGACCGCGCTGTGCATCGAGTTGACGCTGTAGGTCTGCGCGGTGCAGCCCTCGATGTAGTTCACCTCGGAGCCCTCCTCGGCGACGATCAACGTGTGCTCGAAGGTGCCCTCGCCCGCGCCCTCCATGCGGAAGTAGCTCTGCAGGGGCAGGTCGCACTTGACGCCCTTGGGGATGTAGCAGAAGGCCCCGCCCGACCACACCGCGCCGTGGAGCGCTGAGAACTTGTTGTCCTGCGGGGGCACGCACTTGTTCATGAAGTACTTCTGCACCAGCTCGGGGTACTCGGTCACGGCCGTGTCCATCGAGCAGAAGAGGATGCCCTGCTTGGCGTAGATCTCCTTGAGCCCCTCGTACACGGGCTCCTGGCGCCACACGCCCACGACGCCCGCGAGGTGCTCGCGCTCGGCCTGGGGGATGCCGAGGTCCTCGTAGGTCTGCTTCATCTCCGCCGGCACGTCGTCCCAGCTATCGTAGCGCCCGGCCGTGGGCGGCGAGTACAGCACCAGGTCGTCCAGATTGAGCCCGCTCAGGTCCGGCCCCCACATGGGGATCGGCTTGCGCTCGAAGATCTCCAGCGCCTTCACGCGCTTCTCCGCCATCCAGGCGGGCTCGCCCTTGATCTTCGACAGCTCGCTGATCACCTCGCGGGAGATGCCCTGGCGGGCGCGCAACTGCCCCTGCTCGTCCTCGACGATCGGGCTGGGCTTCGTGATCCTGGTGCGGTCTGTCGTGGCCATATCGCTCCTTGCCTGCGGCGGCGTTAGGGAATCCCGTGCTCTGGACTAGGAATTGTATCGCTGAAAGCGGGCGCTGAAAAGTGTTCGGTTCTTTTTGCCGGGCGTCAACCGCACAAATCGGCAAGGTGTTCGGTACAATTGAGATATGCCACAGACGAACAAATCGATGGGGAGTACGCGCGGGCGGCCTTCGCGGGCTGCCGTCTACGAGCGGCTGCGCATCCAGATCGGCGAGCTGCGCGAGCGGTTGGGCGGTCTGCCATCCCCGGCGGAAGCAGCGGGGATCTGGCGGGGCATCTGGTTGCAGGAGGCGCATCACTCCACCGCGATCGAGGGGAACACGCTCGTCCTGCGCCAGGTCGAGCAGCTGCTGGCGGAGGGTCGCGCGGTGGGCAACAAGGAGCTGCGGGAGTACATGGAGGTGCGCGGCTACGCCGACGCCGCCGGCTGGGTGTACGGGCAGGGTCTCCAGGCGGGGGAGTGGTCCAGCGGCGAGTCGATCTCGCTGACCGAGCTGCGCCACGTCCACCGCCTGGCGTTGACCCCGGTATGGGATGTCGCGCCGCATCCGGAGGCGACGGATCATGAGCGGCCCGGCTCGTTCCGCGAGCACGACATCCAGCCCTTCCCGGGAGGGATGCTGCCTCCACCGTGGCCCGAAGTGCCCGTGCTGCTCAGCGACTGGATCGCCGACGCGCAGTCGCTGGGCTCTGGCGAGACCACCGGACCGGAGGCGGAGGCGCTCGCCCGGCTGCACGCCCGCCTGGAGCGGATCCACCCGTTCCTCGACGGCAACGGCCGCACGGGCCGGCTGGCGCTGAACCTGCTCCTCGTCCGCCGCGGCTACCCGCCCGCGATCGTCTACAAGCGCGACCGCTCCCGCTATCTCGCCGCGCTGCGGCGCGCCGACGCCGGCGACCCCGGCCCCCTCGGGGAGCTCCTCGCCCGCGCGATCCTCGACAACCTCCACAAGTTCGTCGTGCCGGCGGTCGCCGGACCCGCGCGCCTCGTGCCGCTCCCCGCGCTCGCGACGCCCGCCATCACCGCCAACGCCCTGCGCGTCGCCGCCACCCGCGGGCGCCTGCAGGCATCCAGGGCGCCCGACGGCACCTGGCGCAGCACCCAAGCCTGGGTGCAGGAGTACCTCGCCGGCCGCTACGTGCGCAGCCGGCAGTGGCCGGGGCTTGACGATTAGAGGGTGACGCAGTCGGCCGCAGGCCGACTGGCCGAAACGGGGATTCGCGCCGGAGGCGCGTGTCTCCCGGCTCCGGTCGGGCCCCTCTTTGTCCGGTCAGGACTTGACAATTGTTTGCGGAGGGTCTACAGTGGTCCTCTAATGGCGTCCGTTTGGATGCCGGGACATAGGATCGGGTTTGGGCCGGGGCTCTGTGGCCGGCTGTGATTCGTTGGCAGGGTTTTCTTGGGAGAGGGATCGTGATCGCAAGTTTTATAAGGGAGATGTTGTTCGCGTGAGTTCGTTCAGGGCATACGTGGTGAGGGTCTTTACGGCGCCGATCGGGGCCGTTCTCAGATGCAACAGCATGGCTGGTGCATCTCTCTCTCTCTCTCTCTCTCTTGGCCCGGTCGGCTAGCTTCTAGGGCCTTTTGCCGCCGTGGTGCGGCGCCTCGCCTCGGTCGTGTGGGGCGGGTTGGTCTCTCGCGTGCTTTAGGCGCGCTCGATTTGTCTGCCGTCTCGGGTGCTGTGCCCGGGGCGGTTCTGTGCTGCCCGGTTCTCCTGGGTGGTCGTGTTCTCGATTGCTCTGGGAGGGGATTGGCTTGAGGATCGCTCGTGGGTTGAAGCTGCGCCGCGTCTTGGCTGTGCTTTTGGGTGTGCTGGGCGTCGGGGGCGCGGTGCTGGCGTTGGGCGCGGGGCCGGCGTTGGCCGTCGCGGTTCCGGAAGTCGTGACGGGCGCCGGGGGTGAAGCGCGGGTGCAGAGCCCGACGCTGTACCGCGCGACGCTGAACGGGACCGTCAACCCGCAGGGGGTGCAATTGAGCGACTGCCATTTCGAATACGTCTCTGAAGCGGGCTATGAACCGTTTGCGGTGAATCCTTATGCTGCTGGGGGGACGGTGGCGTGTGTGCCGGCTGCGGGTGCGATCCCGGCGGATTCCGAAGTTCATGCGGTGAGTGCGCAGGTCGCGGGGTTGGCGCCGAGCACTACGTATCACTTCCGTTTGCAGGCTACGACGGAAGGCGTGGCGTTCGGGGAAGACGCGGTGTTCGTGACGCCGCCTCCGCCTTCGCCGCCGTCGCTGGAAGGGGCGGCCGCGGTGAACCTGACCGCGTCCTCGGCGGACCTGGAGGTGCGGTTGAGCTCGCAGGAACTGGACACGACGTATCGTTTTGAATGGGGTGCGAGCACCGCGTATGGCACGCGGGCGCCGGTGCCGGATGGGGATGCCGGCGCGGGTGCGAGCGCTGTGTCGGTCTCGACGCACTTGGTGGGTCTGACGGCGGGCAGGACGTATCACTGGCGTGTCGTGGCGAGCAATGCGAGCGGCACGACCACGGGTGTGGATCACACGTTCGTGTATGACACCACGGGCGGTGGGTTGCCGGATAACAGGGCGTATGAGATGGTCACGCCGGCGCAGAAGAACGGCACGTACATCGGGAAGCTCTTCCTCGGGCTTAGTCCTGTTTTCTCGGAAGATGGTTCGCGTGTGGTGTTTTCGAGCATCCAGTGCTTTGCGGACGCGCAGTCGTGTAACGCGGACCGGGTCTATGATGGGGAGCCGTATCTGTCCTCGCGTACGAGCGGTGGCTGGGTGACGACTGCGCTCGCGCCGCCCGCGGCGCGGTTTGAAGCGAACAGCATCCTGCGTGTGAGCGCCGATGCCGGGACCGCGTTGTTCAGCGCGCCGAAGCCGCCCGGAAACGAAGGGGAAGACTTCTATGCGCGTGAGTCCGACGGGTCGATCGTGGATGTCGGCCCGATATTCTCACCCACGCTGAGCCAGTACCGGCTGAGTTTAGAACTGATCAGCCTTGGTAACGTGGTGGCGACGGCCGATCTGTCGCACGTGATCAAGGAAACCCGTCCTGTTTGGCCGTCCTTCGACGCTACGGTGGGAGAATGGAGCGTCTATGAGTATGTGGGTGGGAGTGGTTCGCAGCCGGTGTTGGTGGGGGTCACGGGTCCGGCCGGCAGCACCGACCTGATCAGCATCTGCGGGACACGCGTGGGGAATACCATTGGGAGCATTCCTGGGACGTTGTCGGCGGATGGCGGCACAGTGTTCTTCACCGCGGAAGCGTGTGAATCGGGTTCGGGTGCGAATGCGGGCGTTCCCGTCCCGGCGACAACGTTGTATGCGCGTATCGATGAGTCGCGGACGGTCCTGATCTCGGGTCGCTCGCCGCTGGATTGCACGAACGCGACGGGGTGCGCGACCTCACCCCCAGGCAGCGCCCGGTTCGTAGGTGCTTCGGCGGACGGGTCGAGGGTGTTCTTCCTGGACGAACAGCAGCTCACGGACAGCGCGAGCGAGGGCAGCAAAAACCTGTACCAGTATGACTTCAACAGTCCGGCTGGGCATAATCTGGTGGTGGCCTCGGCGGGTGCATCGGGTGGTGGTCCGGGGGTGCAGGGTGTCGTGGCGGTGTCCGGGGATGGGTCGCATGTGTATTTCGTCGCGTCGGGTGTGTTGACTGGTGCCGCGACGAACGGTGAGGGTCAGGTCGCGGTGGAAGGTGCGAGCAACCTGTATGTGTTCGAGCGTGACGCGCGCTATCCGGAAGGCCATGTCGCGTTTGTCACGGCGCTGTCCGGGTCGGACGGGGAACTGTGGGCTCAGCCCGATTTTCTGGCGAATGTGACTCCGGATGGGCGTTTTCTGGTGTTCACGAGTTTTGGGCGGTTGACGGCTGACGATACGAGCTCGGCCAGTGCGCGGCAGGTGTTTCGCTATGACGCGCAGACGGGGGTGTTGGTGCGCGTCTCGATCGGCAACGATGGGTTCAACGACAACGGCAACGCGGGCTCGGGCTATGCGCGCATCGTGCCGGCCGAAGCCGGTGTGCGTCGGGCGGGTGCGGCTCGGTCGGATCCGTCGATGTCCAACGATGGGTCGTTCGTGTTCTTCCAGAGTCCTGTCGGGTTGACGCCGGGTGCGCTGAACGATGTGCAGATCGGGGCCACTGAACGTGGTCCGCAGTACGCGGAGAACGTGTATGAGTATCACGAAGGGCATGTGTATCTGATCTCGGATGGGCGGGACTTGAACACCTCTGGAAGCCATACCTGTGAAGTGAGCCCGTTCGGCGGTTCGTTGCTCTCTGCGGTTTGCCTGATTGGTGTGGATGGGTCGGGCGCGAACGTGTTCTTCACGACCGGAGACCGGCTGGTCGCGGGGGATACCGATACGCAGGTGGATTATTACGATGCGCGGATCTGCACCGCTGGCGACCCGTGCGTGGGGTCCGTCGCGCCACAGGTGTCGTGTCAGGGTGAAGCGTGTCACGGTACGCCGGCGGGCGCTCCGTCTGCGCCGGGTGCGGGTAGCGCGGTGTTCTCGGGTCCGGGTAACCTCGCGCCGCCCGCGACGGCGGTCGTGAAGGCCAAGGCGAAGCACAAGACCAAGCGCAGGGTGAGGCGCAGGCCGGCGCACAAGCGTCGCGCGAAGAAGAGCGGCCGGGGTCGTCAATCCAGAGCGGGGGGGAGGTAGTCATGCGGTTCATAGGCATGGCCGTGGACATTGCCGATGGCGGGCGGTGTGCGTGTGTGCGTGGGCGGCGGGTGGTGGTGTTTGCGTTCCTGCTGGTGGTGCTGGGGTGTGTGTTGGGTGCTGGGTCTGCGGTGGGGGCGGTGTCGTCTGCGGGCTTGTCGGTGCAGTCTTTTGCGATGCCGACGGTGTTCTCGGTCGGCGAATAATGCACTTCGGATTCCAGTGGCATTGGTCCTGTGTGTGATGCGTTTGAGGTGTCGGTGAGGAATGCGGGGAGCCGCGCGACGGATGGGAGTCCGGTTGTGATCGCGGAGTCGCTCCCGGCGGGCGTGACGGTCTTGGGTGTCGGGCTGTACTTGTCGGGGGGCTTCGGTGGTGTTGGTTCGTGCAGCACGGTGCCGGTGCGGTGTGAATTCCCGGCGGCGTTGGGTCTGGATGAATCGCTGCGGATGTTCGTGTACGTGAAGGTCGAACCGGGTGTGCGGGGCCCGTTGAAGGGCACCGCGCGGGTCTCCGGTGGTGGTGTCGGGGAAGCGTCTGTGGGCGCGCGGGCGCTGGTCGGGCCGCCCGCTGGGTTTGGCTGGGAGGGCTTCAGTTCGCTGATCGCGGGCCTTGACGGGGCGAGCGATACGCAGGCCGGGGATCACCCGTATGAGCTCTCGGCGGCTCTGCAGTTCAACAGCGACATCAGGCTCGCCCCCGACCCCGGCGAACGGACGATTCCTGTTGTGACGAGTGTGCAGGATGTCAGGGACATAGTGGTGG
>CAZOQI010000020.1:0-19071 GCA_964582105.1 uncultured Solirubrobacteraceae bacterium | reverse complement strand
CTTCCCCCCCGGAACTTCGGATTCGAAGATCCTCGCTGCGCTCGTCGGCAAGGGCGAGGAGGCGCTCAAGCGGGAGAGTCAAGCCGAAGACGACTATGAGCAGCGCCGGCGTGCGGCCGCCGAGCGCCTGGCCGACCGTTTCCGCCAACCGGAGGGCCTCGACTATGCGGCACTTCGCGAGGCGTCCGCACGGTGGCTGCACGGGTGAGTTCGGCATTCGCAGGCAGGAAGCTCGTCGTCGACAACTCCGCGTTTCAGCGCGGCGGCAACGAGATCGTGCGTGCCGACTGGCTGCGAGCGCTCGAGGAAGGACATCTCTACCGATCGCCGATTCTGGAGTTCGAGGTCCTATACAGCGCGCGCAACGCACGCGAGCACGCGCAGTTGACAGAGGAGCTCGAGGCGCTCAGGCCACTGGAGCTGTCGGAGACCGTCGTCGGCGCCGCGCTTGAAGCTCAAGCTGAGCTCGCCCGGCACGCGGCCGGCTTTCACCGCCTCGCACACCAGGACTACCTCGTCGCAGCGATTGCAGCTGCCAATGAACTCGGCGTTCTGCACTACGACGCCGACTTCGATCGTATCGCCGAGCATTCCTCGCTGGCCTTCCAGAGCGTCTGGATCGCCCGTGCCGGCTCGCTCGACAAAGAGGCAGCCGATCCGCTCCGGCAGCATAGAAGAGCCGTCAGCCACAGCCTCGCCCAGTTCAGCGGCGCACGTGCCCAAGAGGTCCTCGACAAGGTTCTCGACCTGCTCGAGGATGAGCTCCGCGCGGACGGCCTCCAGCCGCCTGCACGTCGATGAAGCATCTCGCCGGCGGGGCTGGAAGCTCAGGCTGCTTCCCATTTGAGATGCAGTTGGACCCCGCTAGTGTCGAACCTATATGAGCCCCTGCAGCAGCCGGTCATAGCCGGCGGAGGTGCGCGTCCAGGTCCAATCCCGCTCGACGGCGTGGCGGCCCGCGGCGCCGAGCCGGGCGGCGAGGTCGCCGTCGTTCAGCACCCGCGCGAGGGCGGCGCCGAGAGCGGTCTGCTCGCGCGCCACGAGCAGACCCGTCCTGCCATCCTCGACGGTCTCCTTGAACCCGCCTTCGGCGACGGCCACGACCGGCGTGGCGCAGGCCATGGCCTCCAGCGGCACGAGCCCAAAGGGCTCGCGGATCTGGGCGCAGGCGACAACGCCGGCGCGCTGGTAGAGGGCGATCACATCCGCCAAGGGCAGCCTGCTGCGCACGTCCAACGCCACTCCGCGCGCCTGAGCCAGCGCGCGCAGCTCGTGCTCGGACTCCCCCCGATCGCCGATCAACACCAGGCGCGGGCGCGGCGGCGTGAGCGTGGCGAGCGCCTCGATCACCTGATCGTGGCCCTTGAGCGGGTGCAGCGCCCCGACCGAGAGCACATAGCCCTCGCGCGCGGCCAGATCGGGGGAGAACGCGATCGTGTCCACGCCGAGGCGCACCACCTCGCTCTCGACCCCATAGATGCTGCGCAGGGTGGCCTGGGTGAACAGGGAATGGGTGACGATGTTGGGGGCGGCGCGGATGTTGTGCCGGTCCAGGCGCCGCCGGCGGAGCTCGATCGGGTTGACGCCCAGGCGCGTGATCGCTCCCCGCCACCCGGGCGCCAGTTGCACCAGCCGCGGCGGCTCGTAGGCCGAGCGCAGGGGCTCGGGGGCGTAGAAGAGGCTGGGGGTGCGCAGCTGGGGCAGCACATCGATTGCCTGGGTGAGGACGCTGGCGAAGCAGAACACCGCGTCGTGCCCCGCGGCGTCGATCTCCCTGGCGAGGAGGGCTCCATCGCGCGGCGAACGCGCGAGGCGCACGATCTCATCGATGGCTCCGTTGCCCTGGCGCAGTGGGCGCTCGAGCACGCGCGCCCGCTCGGGTATCGAGACGAACCGGTGCACGCCCGCGTCGCGTGTGTAGATGGTGAGCTCCTGTGCCTGCGTGCGCGCCAGCCACTCCGCCAGCACGCGCACCGCCCCGCCCGTGGGCAGGTGATGGACCACCGCGACGTTCACGCGCCCGGACGCCCGGAGGGTGAGGGTGGCCGCCGGGATGGCCGCCGGGGCGGCCGCCGCCAAGACAGCAGCCGCAGAGGCAGCGTGCGCAGCTCGGGTGGCAGCGCGCGCAGCGCGAACCCCGCGCCCAGGCACACAACGGCGGTCCCGATGGCCTCGGGGACGATGCCGGCTCCTTTGAGCGCAAGCGCCGTGCCGGCGCCCAGCGCCGCCGCGAGGGCGGTGCGCAGGATGAGGCCCCACGGCAGCTGAAACCCTCCCAGCGAGCGTGCGAAGAGAGCGGTCGAGAACGTGGCGACCGTGGCCTCGGAGACCGTCAACGCAAGCGCCGCCCCGCGCGCGCCGTGGTCCGGGACCAGTATCAGCGTGAGCGTGACGTTGACCAGCAGGGCGACGACGTTGACGAGCAGGATCGCGCGATGCCCGCGCATCGCCAGCAGCGCGAACTGGCTGCTGGCGCCGACGAACGAGAACCCCAGCCCGATGCCCAGGATCCCCAGGGCGTCGATCGCCGGCAGCGGCTGTTCGCCGGCGAGGATCTCGATCGCCAGCGGCGCTCCCGCCGCGATGCAGACCGCCGTGAGCGCACCACAGGCCAGCGCGCCTTCGAACGTGCGCGCGGTGGCAGCCCGCAGGCGCTCGCGATCTGTCGCCGCCGCGCGCGCCAGCACGGGGAAGAGCGCGCCCACCAGCAGGACGGGCACGCCGATGGCGACTTCCATGACCCGGAAGGCCGTGGCGAAGTAGCCCGTCTGCTCGGCGCCGGCGATGAGCGAGGTGAGGACCACCGTGGTGCGCAGGTAGACGACCGCCAGCGCCGAGGCCATCGCGAAGGGCAGCGAGGCGTGCATCAGCAGCCACCACGCGCGCGGGTGCATGGCGGGCCGCACAAGACCCTGCCGCGACGCGGCGAGCACCAGCACGATGGCCGCCAGCCCGGCGGGGATGGTGGTGGCGAGCAGCGGCACCAGGCCCGCGCCTGCCGCGATCAGCACAAGGATCAGCGTGACCTGCACCGTCTGGCGCGAGAGGTCGGCGAGCGCCACCCAGCCTTGACGCAGCTCGGCCTGCAGCGGCACGCCCAGCGCCTCCGAGCCGGCGAGCATCAGCAGTCCTCCGCACGCCACTGCCACGGCCTCCATACGCGTGGCTTGATAGCCGGCGGCCAACCCAAACGCGAGCGCTCCCAGGCAGCCGATCGCCGTGAGCGACAGCCGCGCCCCAAGCAGGTTGGCCAGCAGCGCGCGCCGCTCGCCCGCCTCCCGCACCGCCCACTCGCGCACCCCCACCGAGGTGATGCCCACATCGGTGACGCCCGCGACGATCGCCACGATGGCCGAGATGGTCACGTAGACGCCGAAGTCGCCAAAACCCAGATGGCGCACCAGCAGCGGCGCCGAAATGAGCGAGAGCAGGACGCCGGCCACGTAACCGCCGGAGCGCAGCGCGCTTCCCCGCACCGCGCGCTCCCCCGCCTGTGGAGCGTCCAGCACGTCGGGCTCGGCCGTTGCGGTGGACATTCCCTCTAGCATGGCGGATCGCCGTGGACAGCGCCCCCGACCGAGCCCGCCCCGATGTGGCGGTGATAGTCGTCAACCACCGCAGCGCGGCGCTGACCCTGAGGGCCCTGGAGGATGCTCGCCGCGCGGCCGGCGACCTGACGCTCCAGGAGATCGTCGTGGACGGCGCCTCCGGACAGGACGAGCTGGAGCTGCTGCGCGCGGGGCGCCCGGCGGCGAGGGTCGTGGCCCTCCCCGAGAACCGCGGCTTCGCCGCCGGCAACAACGCCGGCATCGAGCTCGCACGCGCCCGTCATCTGCTGCTGCTCAATCCCGACGCATTTGCGCAGGGCGACGCCGTTGCAGCCCTGGTGGACCATCTCGACAAGACCCCGGCGGCAGGGGTGGCGGCGCCGCTGCTGCTCAACCCGGACGGCTCCCCGCAGGACAACGTCTACAGGCGCTTCCCCAACCTGCTCACGCTGTTCGTCGACTTCTGCGCCCCCGCGGCCTTTCTGCTTCGAGGGCGCCGCCTGGATCCCCACAATGTGCCCCGCAGCGAGTTGAGCCAACCACGTCCGATCGCCCACGCGATCGGCGCCGCGCTGCTGGTGCGAGCAGAGGCCGCCCGCGCCGCAGGCCCCCTCGACGAGGGCTTCTTCCTGTACCTCGAGGAGACCGAGTGGCAAGGGCGCATCGCCCAGGCCGGCTGGCGCCGGGATGTCGTCCCAGCCGCACGCTTCGTGCACCTAGGGGGGGGCAGCTCGAGCTCCCATCCCCTGGCCTCGCCCCACTACCTGGACAGCGTCCGTCGCTACTACAGGCGCCCGCGCGCGGCGATGGCGGTGATCGCGGTGGCAGCCACCATCTCGCTGGCATCCCTGCATGTGGCCAACGCCCTGGGCCTCGGATCGGAGCGCACGCGCTCGCTCGAGCGAGCATTCAGCGACCTCCTCACGCTGCTGCGCCGCGGCGACAGCCCTGCCGCGAGGCCCGGCGATGGCCGCAGTGGACGGTAGCCTGCTTCCGCTTTGCGCTGTTCGCTCGCGATTTCCAGGGCTGCAGCTCAGCGGACCGTCAAGAGCACGCCTGCAGTCACGCGCAGGACCGCGGCCACCACCACGGCGCGCGGGACGTCGGGGTTGTCGAGCCACCAAAGCGCCAGGCCCGTCAGGGAGCTGCGGATGATCTCGCCCAGCGGCTCGAGCTCGTGCTCCGGCAGCTGGGGGGCGAACTCGCGCAGGAGCGCGATGTCGGCGGCGCGTTGACGGCGTCGCAACTCGCGCTGAAGCGCCTGGATGTCCGGGTCTCCGGTGGCGTCCTGGAACAGGATCCTTGACGTGTCGGGGTGCTGCTCGACGTGGGCGAACCACGCAGCGATCATCGCGGGCAGGCGCTGCTCTGGCTCGCCCTTCCCTTGGAGGAAGCTGTCGAGCGGTGCCGCGGCCAGCTCGTCGCGACGATGTTCGAGCAGCTTCATCTGGAGCTCCTTCTTGGACTCGAAGTGCCGGTAGAGCATCGGCTTGCTCACGCCCGCCTCGGCGACGATGTCCTCGACGGTGGCAGCGGCGTAGCCACGTTCGGCGAACAGGCGCGCCGCGGCGTCTTCGATGAGTCCGCGCCGCTCCGCCGCGGAAAGCCTGCGGCGTGACTCACCGGAGCGGCTCGTTGCGTCGCTGCCGGTTGAAGTTACCATCTGGTACACTTAATAGTAACGTGTCCGCAGGTCCAACCCAACAGGCTCCGTGATCGCCTCGGTGCATCTCGCCGACGTCGGTGGGCGTGCAGCCCTGCGCCTCTTCCGCACGAAGCTCGATCCAGCCAAGGTGCCCGGCCTGCGCTACGCGGAGATCGCCATCGCGGCGCCCCTGAGCAGCCGTCTGCTGCCGAGACCCGATCCCGGTCGTGTCGGACTCATCGCCGCGTGGGATGACGACCGGGCTTTCGAGGATTTCCTCGCCGACCATTCGCTCGCCGAGCAGTTGGCGCACGGGTGGCACGTGCGCCTGGCGCCGACACGAATCTTCGGGGCATGGCCACAGCTGCCCGGGCTTCTCGCCAACGAGGAGCCCATGAACGACGCAGAGCCCGCGGCAGTGCTGACGCTCGGCCGTCTGCGGCTCTCCCAGACCACGCGCTTCCTCAAAGCCAGCGCCGCGGCCGAGGGTCTCGCGGTCCGCGAGGAAGCGCTGCTGGCCTCCACCGGGCTGGCCAGACCGCCGAGGCTGGTCGCGACCTTCTCCTTGTGGCGGAGCGTCGCCGCCATGCGTGCTTATGCGCACGGCGACGGAGACCCGGGGCACCTCGCGGCCATCCAGGCTCACACCGCCCGCCCGTTCCATCACGAGTCCGCGTTCGTGCGCTTTCGACCCTACGCAGCCGAGGGCAGCTGGGACGGACAGAACCCCCTGGCTGCAACGGAATCCAAGGCGCCCGGGCTCAGCACACATTCCCCGTCGGCCGCGAAGAGAACGCCGCCCATCACCTGACGATTCCGGTCCTCTGACCGCAACGCAAGCTGCGCAGGTTCCCCTTGGGTGCGCGCCGCCCTGCAACGACTGCCGACGCGCCAGCGCCGCAAGCGAGACGGGTGAGGAACAACGGATGAGGGGCGGCCGAGGGGCATTTAGTATTTCCCGATGATTTCTTCGGTCGGAATGTTGGCGGTGCATTTGAGTGGCAACATCAGCCTTGGCGAGTTGATCGTCGGGGCGGGCACGCTGGGGTTGGCTGGGGTCACGTGGTGGCTCGCACGGGTGACACGGGCGAGTGTGACAGCGGCAGAGATGAGCGCCGAGGCTGCTCAGGCGGGCGCCGAGGCGACCGAAAAGAGCGCCAAGGCTGCTGAGGAAGGCGTCGAGACAGCGCGCGAAAGCGCCAAGGCTGCTCAGGCCGGCGTCGCGGCCGCCAAGGAGAGCGCAGACGCCGCGCGAGAGAGCGCCAACGCCGAGCGAGACAGCGTGGAGGCGATGGCGATGCCGTACGTGATCGCGGTGCCAACGGGAGAGGAGCCGGGAGAGATCTACCGTGTTCGGTCTGCGGACGATGCGGGAGGGACGCTGAGGCTGTGCCTTTGGAACCTCGGATCCGGACCGGGCATCGTGACGAACATCTGCCTGGTCTGCCATGAGAAGGAG
Organism: uncultured Solirubrobacteraceae bacterium; assembly: GCA_964582105.1. Lineage (GTDB taxonomy): Bacteria > Actinomycetota > Thermoleophilia > Solirubrobacterales > Solirubrobacteraceae > Palsa-744. The sequence continues at coordinate 12,419 of CAZOQI010000020.1, read as the reverse complement.
CTGCTCGTGGCTCTGCCGCGGGGTATCCCGCTCGGAGCAGGCAACCAGTTCAATGCGTGGGTCGATGCAGCCGACTGGCCGACCTCGGCCACGGCGGGAAGCCTGCGGATCGAATACCTGCACTCCAACGGCAGGCTGTACCGGACCGACTCAGACGTGAGGATCGAGGAGGGCCAGTTGACGTGCCTGACGTTCCGGCGGTCCCCGGCGCAGGAGCAGGGCGGGGGTTGAGGTCGGCGGCGCGAGGAGATGCGGGCGTGAGGGCACAATCGATGGTGCCGGGGTGCTGTTGCGCAGCCTCTCGGACGGCCGGATCGATCCGGAGCAGGCATGGTTCTGGACGCCCGACTGGCATACACGGCATCTTTTGCCAGCACGACGGCAGCCATCCATCAGCGCCCACGTTTCAGGTCGTGTTCGGGGGGGTTCGCGGATTGGGTGGTCGAGCCAAGAAAAACCTCGCATTTGCGGGGCCTTCTCACGCGCCCTGAGAGATTCGAACTCCCGACCTTCGGTTCCGTAGACCGACGCTCTATCCAGCTGAGCTAAGGGCGCAGAGCGGGCATTGTAGCCGTCGGCGAACGGCGGCTCGCCTGCGACCAGCTGCCTGGGTCGATCGCCCGGTGCGCTCAGAAGATGCAATGATCCCCGCGCGAGCGGCGGATTGGGCGACTGCGTTGACCAAAGCTGAAGATGGCCCTCAGAGACGGCTGCGGATCACCAGCGAGCTGACGATCCCGCTTGCGGAGGTGACAGTGCGCACAAGCCGCTCCTCAGGCCCGGGGGGACAGCACGCAAACGTCACCGCTTCCCGTGTCGAAGCGAGCTTCGACGTGCTCGCCTCGCCCACGCTGACCGACACGCAGCGCGAACGGTTGCTGGCACGCCTTGGGCCGCGTGCAGCGGCGATCGCGCAGGACGGGCGCTCGCAGGCGCGCAATCGCGAGTTGGCGCTGACCCGCCTGAGCCAGCGCCTGGCAAGAGCGCTCGCCGTTCCCAAGCGTCGCCGCGCCACGCGTCCCACCGCAGCCTCGCGCGAGCGCCGCCTGGCGGCCAAGCGCCGGGGGACTGAACGCAAGCGCGAGCGCCGCCCGCCCGAGGACCTCTGAGGGCGGCAAGGCCTGCGCTACCAGGCATCCACGTGAGGACGCTTCTTGCCCTGCCGCTCCCGCCAGGTGCCCGCGAGGCCGTCGAACAGCATCCTCACCCAGCGGCGCGAGTCCGCCGGGTCGATCACGTCGTCGATCTCGCCGTAGGCCGCCATGTTCAAGCCGCGGCCGTGCTCATAGGCGGCCTGCACTGTGGCCTGAAAGACGCGCTCGCGCTCCCGGGGATCATCGATCGCCTCAAGCTCGCGGCGCATGCCCAGGCGCACCGCGCCCTCAAGGCCCATACCGCCGAACTCCGAGGTGGGCCAGCCGACCGTGAAGAGGCCCGCCTTGAAGCCTCCGCCGGCCATCGCCTGGGCGCCGAGGCCGTAGCCCTTGCGCAGCACGATCGTGCCGATCGGCACCGTCAGGTTGGCGCCTACGAGGAACATCCTCGCCACGTGGCGCACCAGCGCGGTGCGCTCGGCCGCGGGCCCCACCATGAAGCCGGGCGTGTCGCACAGCAGGAGCACGGGCAGCTCGAAGGCGTCGCACAGCTGCATGAACCTGGCGGCCTTGTCGGCGGCGTGCGCATCGATCGCCCCGCCCAGGTGGCCGGGGTCGTTGGCCACCACGCCCAGGGGCCTGCCATCCACCCGCGCCAGCGCGGTCACCATGCCCAGGCCGAAGCCGCCGCGCAGCTCCATCACCGAGCCCTCGTCGCACAGCGCCTCCAGCACCCCGCGCACCGCATACACGCGCTTGCGCTCGCTCGGCACCACATGGCGCAGCGCGCGCTGATCGGGCACCGTGAATCGCGCCACGGGGCCGTGGAAGTAGGAGAGGTAGCGCCTGGCCGCCTCCATCGCCTCCCGCTCGTCCTGCACGCGCACATCCACGACCCCGCCCGCGTGCTGCACATCTACCGGGCCCACCTCGCTCGGCTCGTACACGCCCAGGCCGCCGCCCTCGATCATCGCCGGCCCGCCCATGCCGATGCTCGCGTTCTCGGTGGCGATCACCACATCGCAGCACCCCAACAGCGCGGCGTTGCCGGCGAAGCAGTTGCCCGCCACCAGGCCCACCAGCGGCACCCGGCCGCTGAGGCAGGCAAAGAGGTGAAAGGCGCGGCAGTCCAACCCCGCCACCATCGGCCAGTCCACATCGCCGGGCCTGCCGCCGCCGCCCTCTGCCAGCAGCACCACCGGCAGCCTGCGCCGCTCGGCGATCTCAAACAGGCGGTCCTTCTTCTGATGCCCTCGCATCCCCTGCGTGCCCGCCAGCACCGTGTAGTCGTAGGACATCACCACGCAAGGCTCCCCATCCACGTCGCCCACGCCCGCCACCAGCCCGTCCGCCGGCGTGCGTGCGATCAGCTCCTCACGTGGGCGCCTGCGCTCCTGGGCGGCGAACAGCAGCGGGCCGTACTCCACGAACGTGCCCTCGTCCACCAGCTCGGCGAGGTTCTCGCGCGCCATCCGCCGCCCAGCCGCGTGGCGCTTGGACACGGCCTCCGGCCGGGCCTCGTCCAAGCCGAGCGCGTGACGCTCGCGCACCGCCCTCAGATCCTCGCGCTCGACACTGGGATCCGCCACGGCAGCGCCCTCGTCCCGTGCCTGCGCCGCGCCCCCCTCGCCCGCCGCGCGCCTCTCGCCCCCCGCGCCCGCCGCCGCCACCACCATCAGCACCTGTCCCTCGTGCACCACGTCGCCCACCGCGACCTCCACGCGCCCCACCACCCCGTCGGCGCGCGCCACCACCTCGTGCTCCATCTTCATCGCCTCCAGCACCACCAGCGCCGCGCCCGCCCGCACCGTCTCCCCCGGCTGGAGCGCCACGGCGATCACCACGCCCGCCACGGGGGCCGCGACGGCGGTCTCGGAGCTTGGCGGCATCGCTGGATCATCGCGCAGAGCGCCCGCAGGACGCGGCTCCTCCGAGCTCGTGGGCCGCGGCAGCCGAGCCGTTCGCATCACGCCGAATCCACTAGCCTTGAAATCGTCCCCTTGGAGGGGTGGCAGAGCGGTTGAATGCGGCGGTCTCGAAAACCGTTGTGCGTCTTATTGGCGTACCGAGAGTTCGAATCTCTCCCCCTCCGTTTTGGCCAGATGGCGGCGTCGGCGCCTGCGTCAGGCAGCGTGGGATCGGATAGGACTGCCAGCCACTGCGGACGGCGTGTCGAAGAGTCTTCCGGCGGCCTCGATGTGTACGGCCAACTCCTCGAGCGATGGCGTCTTGTCGATCGTCGCAGCTAGACCCTTGGCCAGCTTCATGTAGCCCACTTCCCTGAGCTGTCCCGGCAGCTCAGCTCTGGACAGCGGGAACACCCAGTCTTCCAGGAGACGCCACCGAGCGGCAAGGGTCAGCGCCGTGCGAACCTGCTCGACGGCAGCATCGCGATCTCCGCTCGCAACCATTGCACGAGCGATCTTGACGGACTTGCGAGCCTGCTTCTCCTTGCGCGCCGGATCTGGCCACAGCTGCTGCTCAGTGATCAGCCGCACGCTTTCCTTCACGATGCCCTTGTCAAAGACCACGCGGCCAAACCGCAGCGACCAATGGGTGAAGTCGTCGCCTTCGCGCAGGCGAGCGTCCAAGAGGTCGGCTGTGACGACATGGAGGTCAAGCTCGTCGGACAAGTCATCGGTCTTGATTGAAGGTCCGACCAAGTGATGGTCAAAATCGCTGATAGCTGTACGAGTTCCGCGTGCCGTCGAGCCCGTCAGGAGGAGGGCCTCTGCCCCCGATTCCAACGCGCGCGTCGTCACAGTGTTGTGGAGCACACGCAGCGACCGCGGAACCTCTTGGAGTATGCGCTGCCTGTCCTCCGCAAGCCGCGCCTGCCAAAGCGAGTCGTCAAAAGACCTGCTTGGGGAGACGGTCACGACGCCTCTCCCTCCTTGCGCGCCATGTTGAGCGTGCGTACTGCTGGGGCAAAGTCGGTAGGTACGGCGCCTCGGCCATAGAGATCCTCGGCCACCTCGGCCTTCTGCCAGTGCTTGGGCTCGATCGAGACCCCGTGTTGATCGGCGAGCGCGGCAACCGCGGCCTCAAGCGACACGAACAGCCACGTGACGGCCTCCGTGTAGTCCTCGGCCTCTACCGCTGGTAGGGCGCGCTCCAGATGCTCTCGAGCCAACTGGGCCTTGGCCTTCGGCGACACGAGGAACATGCTACGCCGTCAGGCCGATGCATCATGATCGCCTGACTCCAGAACCACAACTCCACGGAATCAAGGGCAGATCACTCGTGAGGCCAGTACGGGGACATCATTCGGTACCGTAGGGCTCGTGGTCAGCGACGCGATGATCGTCGATGCAGGACAGCGGTTGGCGGCAGCCGCGCGTTCCCCTGCGCGAGTCGTGCTCTTCGGCTCGCGGGCACGTGCGCAGATCGAAGGCGGCGTGCAGTTGGATTGACCGTCGCGCAGAGCCGGGGTTCAAACCCGCCCTCCGACCCTGTCGATCATGAAGCCGATCCAGCAACTCTATGGCAACTGGATTGCGATTTTGGCTCCTTGCCCGGCCACGACCGTAAAGGTCGCTGAGACAAAGGGTTCCTCGCCAGCGCGTGCAACCGCATGCCACGTCCCAGGGGCCAGCACAATGTCGGTTGTAGAGCCTGAGGCAATGCCGGGTCCATATTCAGGGGGACCATCCGTGTAGCCAGCGGACGCGATGGCGGTCCCAGCTTGGTCCTCGATGGCGATTCCGCCTGGACAGGATTTCAGCTTAGACAGTCCGGAGCGAGGTGGGTAGGACAGGACGATTTTCACCCAGCCGTAGCCCGCCGGAAGATCTCGCTCGGGATCAGTCAGCTGCGGACTTTCCGCATTCGGACATCCACACGGAAGCGAGATGCTCCACCCTGGGCAGATCGGACCATCGACATGCGAAACCTGCCCGCCTTCTCCGCCAGCCATGTAGCCGCCTGTCGATCCGTCTACGGGCTGGGTATAACTTGGTTATACTCGGGGATATGAAGACTGCGATCTCGCTCTCGGACGAGACCTTTCAGCGTGTCGACCACGCCGCCAAGCGATTGGGGGTGTCGCGCAGCGAGTTCTTCGCACAGGCTGCCGAGCGGTGGCTGGGGGCCCTGGAAGATGGCGGCACAACCGAGGCGATCGATCGTGTGATCGTCGGGCTTACGATGGATCACGCGTTTACGGACGCGGCGGCCGCGGCCCTGGCAGCCGACGATCACACCTGATGGTGCGTGGCGAGGTGTGGTGGGCCGATCTCGGCCTGCCGAGGGGCTCAGCTCCGGCGCTGCGACGCCCCGTGCTGATCATCAGCGCCGACCAGTACAACCGTTCCAAGCTGCGTACGGTCACAGTCGTCGTCCTAACAACCAACACGCAACTCTCAGCGCTGCCGGGCAACGTCGTGGTCCCGGCGGATCTCACCGGCCTGGAGACCGACTCCGTCGTCAATGTCACGCAGGTCGCGACCGTGGATCGAGGCGCCCTGGAGGAGCCCATCGGCGCCCTCCCAGATTGGGTAATGGCACAGGTTGACAGTGGCCTTGGGCGCGCTCTGGCGCTCGCTCATCTCTGAGCCACTACCACTCGCGGCACATGGTCAAGGTCCAGTCCCGACCGGGGGTTCGCACGTCGTCCGATCTCTCCCGTGGTCGAGCGAACTGCGAACCCGATCATGGAGCTGACCGCCTGCCGGTGGCTGTCGCTTATCGCTCGTTGCCGATGATGGGCGCGGTGGTGTTTGGATCAGTACGGCGGAGCAGCCCAGATGGAGGCAGAACTCTCAGGGAACACGTACATCTACGGGTGGGAGGTTGACGTTGGCGCTGGGGAGGGGCAGCGGAAGGCTGATCGGTGGCGTGGGGAGCGTCGGGGCTTCGTTGACCGGGGGCGCAGTCGGGGGCGGCGTGGGCACCGGTGTGCTCGCTGTGGGTGGCGGCGTGGGCGCTGGTGAGCTCGTTGTCGGAGGCGGTGTGGACACCGGTGTGCTCGCTGTGGGTGGCGGCGTGGGCGCTGTGGGCGCGACAACGACGGGTTCGCGCGTGGCCATGCCTGTGCCGCCCGCGCCTGTGCCGCTGGCGGGGCTGTTCGGTGTGCTTGCCGGCGGGTTCCTGGACACCGGTGTGCCGGGGGAGATACGCAGGTTCAGGTGACCTGGGCGGTAGCCGGGTGAGGTCGGACGAGTGCTCGCTGTCTGCCTGGTGTCGTGCCGCGGCGCGTCTGTGGTTGGGGCTGCCGGAATGGCCGGCTGGTGGGGCTGTGCAACCACCGCGACCGGTTGGCGGTGTGCACCCCGATCGAGCGTGTCGTGGCGCAGTCCAGGCGAGAAGGCGAGCAGACCCGCTGCGCCCAGAGCTGGCAGGATCGAGGCGACCCCTCCTGTGCTGGCGCTGAGGCTCGGCGAGGCGGTCTGCAGAGCCGCAAAGATGCGCTGGGGGGCTGCTGTCGCGAATGCGAACCAGGCGACGGAGCGACGAGCGGAGTAGCGGCCGAGGAAGGCGGCGACCGCCGCGCCGTCGAGTTGGGAGCCAGCCTCGCTGGAAAGGATGTCCAGTGCCTTCTTGTGCGTGCCCGCCGATCGATAGGAGCGGCTGGAGATGATGGCATCGAAAGTGTCGGCCACGGCGATGATTCGGGCGCCGAGCGGGATATCCGAGCCGACTAGGCCATCGGGATAGCCGCCGCCATCCACTCGCTCGTGATGATGGCGAACCATGGCTGCGATCTCAGAGTCACCGACCGCCGCCAACATGTCCGCACCGTCGCCGGGATGGCGCTTGATGAGCGCGATCTCCGCATCGGTGAGCCGCCCGGGGTTGTTGAGGATCCCTCTCGGGATGTAGAGCTTGCCCACGTCATGGACCGTGGCCGCGGTACGGATCTTGGCGATCATGACCGGAGAGATGCGCATGGCGCGGGCGATGCGCTCGGCGTGGCGCGCAACCCGCCGACTGTGCCCGTGGGTGTAGGCATCGCGCGCTTCGAGCAGTTTGCTGAGGCGTTCCAGCAGCTCGACGCTTACGGTGGGGCCGGCCTTCCTGGCCGAGTCATAGAGATCTCGTGCTTGAGCCAGGCGTCGCTCTGTCCAACACCGACGCAACCACCCCCACAGCATCAATTCGGCGAAGACGAGGTCACGCGATCGGGGCTGCCGCTTCCACAGGGCCGCCTCGGCACTCGCAATTGCAACCGAGACAGCCACGGCTGACGCCGCCGAGGCCGCCATCAACAACGAGCCGCCTCGCGGCACGACTGCCGCCACGAGCGCCGCCGGCAGAACAACCACCGACACGGTTGTGAGCGCGACCAATGGCAGATATCGCCACAAACGTACAGGCGCAAGCCCATCGCGCCCGGCGGCCAGCTCGGCCCCCATCCTCCGCCGGCTGAAGCCGACATCACCGCAGCGTGATGACAACAATTCCAATGAAGAAGACATGGTCCCGATAGGACTATCCCAAGCGTCACTATCAATCAGAGGCGTCCCGGACGCATGTTCTATCCACGCAGAGCCTCGGCGGGCGTGCCAGTCGAAGTCGCTGTCCGGACCGGCGTCGCCCCGGGCACGCGAGCCGAAGAGCACGATCTGTGACCGTATAACCTGTCTGTAATCCGGCCTCGCCGTATTGCTACGCTTCCCGCGTGAGCGCTGCAACCCCGGCTCTGCTGGCGGCCGCTGCCGGGGTCCAGGCCACGATCGAATGATGGCGCAAGCCGGTCACGACGAGCCGTCCGCCGTACAGCGGCGCACCACACTGGTCTCCATCGCCCTGGCCGGCCTGCTGATGGCGCTGAAGCTGGCGACGGGCCTGCTGAGCGGCAGCCTCGGGCTGGTCTCATCCGGCATCGAGTCGAGCGGCGACGTGATCGCCGCGACGCTGACGTTCTTCGCGGTGCGCCTCGGAGGACGGCCCGCGGATCGGGGGCATCCGTACGGCCACCGCCGCGCGGAGAACCTCGGGGCGCTGGGGGAGGCCGCGATCCTGCTCGCCGGCGGGGTGTTCGTGAGCGTCGCGGCCATCGGCCGCCTGATCGACGGCGGCAGCCCGCCGGATACGCACTGGTACATGTTCGCGGTGCTCGGGGTCGCGCTCGTGGTGGACCTCAGCCGCACGCTCGTCTCCCAGCGCACGGCCCGGCGCTACGGCAGCGCCGCGCTGCATGCCAACGCGCTGCACTTCGCGGGCGACATGGCGGGCTCCGCGGCGGTGCTCGGAGGGCTGGCGCTCGTGCGCGACGGGTTCCCCCGGGGCGACGCCCTCGCCGCGCTGCTCGTCGCCGCGCTCGTATTCATCGCCGCGGCGCGGCTGATCGCCGAGAACGCGAATGTGCTCATGGACCGCACGCCCGCGGAGGCCCGCGAGGCGGCGGAACGGGCCATCGCCGGCTTGGAACCGGAGATCGAGCTGCGGCGGCTGCGTCTGCGGGAGTCCGGCGGGCACTACTTCGCCGACGTCGTCGTGGCGGTGCCGCCCGGACAGGCGGTAGTGGAGGGCCATCGGGCCGCCGATCTGGTCGAGGCGGCCGTCCAGGAGACGCTGCCCGGCAGCGAGGCCATCGTCCACGTCGAGCCTCGCCGCGACGGCCTGGACCTGCGCGAGCGCGTGCTGGCGATCGCCCTCGCCGAGCCGCTCGTGAAGGAGGCGCACGACATCACGATCTTCCAGCAGGATGACTCGGCCAGCGTGTCGCTGCACCTGAAGTTCCCGGACGACCTCGATCTGCCCAGCGCGCACGCGGTGGCCGAGCGCATCGAGCGGACCATCCGCGAGCGGCCCGGCGTGGCCGACGTGCAGACCCATCTCGAGCCGCTGGAGCGCCCGCTGAACGCCCGTCCCAGCAGCGATGCGGCCGGCGAGCAGGCCACCCAGGCGATCCGGCGCCTCGTGCGTGCGCGCACGGGCATCGAGGCGCGCTCGGTCCGGCTGCTGCCCGCCGCGGCCGGCCACGTCGTCTTTCTCACGATCGACGCCGGCCCCGATGCGACCCTCTTCGCCGCTCACCAGCTGGCCGGCGAGCTGGAGGAGGAGCTGCGCCTGCGGGTGCCCAACCTCGTGGACGTCGTCGTTCACACCGAGCCATAGGGGGCATGCGAGCGCGCGGGCGGCCGCTGCGCGCGCTACCGCCGCGAGGCGAAGAAGTCGCTCAACAGCGCCCCGCACTGCGCTGCCAGCAGACCGCCCGCGACCTCGGGGCGATGATTCAGGCGCGGCTCGCCGAGCACATCCAGAACGCTGCCCGCGGCGCCCGCCTTGGGGTCGCTCGCGCCGTACACCACCCTTGCCACGCGGGCCAATACGATCGCCCCCGCGCACATCGCGCAGGGCTCCAGGGTCACGTACAGCACGCTCTCCAGCACGCGCCAGCTGCCCATCTCGCGGGCGGCCTCGCGCAGGGCCAGCAGCTCGGCATGCGCGGTGGGGTCCTGGCGCACTTCGCGCTCGTTGTGGCCCGCCGCGATCACCTCGCCGTCGTGCACCACCACCGCGCCGATGGGCACGTCATCGTGTTCCAGTGCCTGCTCGGCCTCACGCAGGGCCAAGCGCATGAAGTACTCGTCGCGTGGGAAGAAGTGCTCGCTCATGTTCTCAAGCCCAGCCGTCGGCAAACGCAGGCATGCCGCGCCGCCGCGCCGGGCACATCATCATTACCCAACCCTCGCCATGTCCCCGCCACCCGCTCCGCTTCGCCGCGGCCTGCTGCCGCCCACGCTCGCCCTCGCCCTCGCCCTCGCCCTCGTGCTCGTGCTCGCATCCGCGCCCACGCGCCCCGCAGGCGCCGCCACGCGAGGGCTCCCCCGGGCAAGCGGCAGCGATTTGGCAACGACGCGGCCAACAGGAGGCCGGCAATTGACTGGGATCCCGCCAGGCCCGGGACCCAGCTGGCCCCCCTCCCCCTCCCCGAATGGCTTCGCGCCAAACGTTATCGTCGTCAAATACGCCCCCGCCGCGTCATCGGGCGCGCGTGGGACCCTCGCGCGGATGGCCGGCGCGAACGACCCCCGGGCGATCGCCGCGGACACGCGCCTGCTGCGCCTGCCGGCGGGGGTCCCCATCGCCGCGGCACTGGCGCGACTGCGCCATCGGCGCGATGTGCAGTGGGCCGTCCCGGACTACGTCGCGCGCGACTCCGAAGCGCCGGCCCCCTCGGCGGCCCCCTCGCCGCCCCCGCTCATCCCCAACGACCCCGGCAGCGCGCACACGCCCGGGGGCTGGGAGCAGCTGCAGTGGAACTTCGATGGGCCGTTCGGCGTGAATGCGCCCCAGGCCTGGGCCAACCTCGCCGCCGATGGCGCGCGCGGGGGCAGCGGCAGGGGGGTGATCGTGGCGGTGCTCGACACCGGCGTCGCCTACGCCAACCGCGGGCCCTTTCGCCGCAGCCCTGACTTCACCGCCAGCCAGTTCGTGGCCGGCTACGACTTCGTGGACCACAACCCCTACGCGAACGATCGCAACGGCCACGGCACCCAGGTCGCGGGCACGATCGCCGAGGCCACGGGCAATGGCCTCTATCTCACCGGCCTCGCCTACGGAGTGCGCCTGATGCCCGTGAGGGTGCTCAACAGCGAAGGCGAAGGCGACGCCGCGGTGATCGCCCAGGGGGTGCGCTTCGCCGTGAACCACCACGCGAGCGTGATCAATCTCAGCCTGGAGTTCTCCAGCTTCGTGACCGCCTCGGACATCCCCGAGCTGCTGGAAGCGCTGCGCTACGCCCACCGCCATAGGGTGCTGGTGGTGGCCGCGGCCGGCAACGAGGGCCACCGCACCATCGCCTATCCCGCGCGCGCGCCCACGGTGGTGTCGGTGGGCGCCACCACCGAACACGGCTGCCTGGCGAGCTTCTCCAACGACGGCTCGCGGCTCACGCTGGTGGCGCCCGGCGGCGGCCCCGACGCGGACTTGCCCGGCGATCCCAACTGCCGCCCCGAAGCGCCTGCCGGGCGAAACATCTTCCAGGTGACCTTCACCGGCAGCAACCCGCGGCGCTTCGGCATCCCCAGCGACTATGACGGCACCTCGATGGCCACCCCCCACGTGTCGGCCACCGCCGCGCTGATCATCGCCAGCCGCGTGCTCGGCGCGCATCCCACCCCCGCGCGGATCGTGGCGCGACTGCGCGCGACGGCGCGCACGCTCGGCGACGCCGGGGATCGCCAGCTGTATGGCGCGGGGCTCGTGGACGCCGGGGCCGCCACCGCGCCCGGCGGGCCGGGGGCGGTTGGATAGCATCGTCGTGGGCATGACGACATTGGTCACCGGAGGCAGCGGCTACATCGGCGCGCTGCTCGTGAGCGAGCTTCAGCAGGCCGGCCGCGAGGCGCGCGTGCTGGATTCGCTTCTGCACGACCAGCAGGACATCGCCGCCGAGCAGGAGCGGGCCGGCGTGGAGGTCATCCGCGGTGACGTGCGCGACGCCGCTGCGCGCGCGCGCGCATTGCGGGGCGCCGAGGCGGTCGTGCACCTGGCGGCGATCGTGGGCGACCCCGCCTGCGCGCGCGACCCGCAGGAGTCAAATGCGGTCAATGTGCAGGCCACGCGCGCGCTCGTCGCCGACGCCAACGCGGCGGGGGTGGAGCGGCTGGTGTTCGCCTCGACCTGCTCCAACTACGGCCGCATGGCGGACCCCACGCAGCCGATCGACGAGGAGGGCGAGCTGCGGCCGGTGTCGCTGTATGCCGAGCAGAAGGTGGGCATGGAGAGGCTGATCCTGGGGGGCGGCGATGGCAATGTCACCCAGCCCACGTGCCTGCGCTTCGCGACCGTCTACGGCGTGGGCCGGCGCATGCGCTTCGACCTCACGGTGAACGAGTTCACGCGCGAACTGTGGGCCGATCGCGAGCTGGAGGTGTTCGGCGAGCAGTTCTGGCGCCCCTATATACACGTGCGCGACGCGGGCCGCGCGGTGCGCACCGTGCTGGAGGCCCCCGCGGAGAGGGTCGCGGGGAAGGTCTTCAACGCGGGCCGCAGCGGCGAGAACTACCGCAAATTGGATCTCGTGGAGGAGATCGCCAGGCAGATTCCCACGGGCAGGGTCTGCTATGTGAGCCGCGAGGAGGACCCCCGCGACTACAAGGTGAGCTTCGACAAGATCCGCGCCGCGCTGGGCTTCGAGACGCAGATGATCGTGCCGGACGGGATCGCCGAGGTGCTGGATGCGCTGGAGCAGAATCGATTTGGGGACCCGTTCGATGGGCGCTACCGAAACATCCCCTAGTGGTCTGATCCCGGTCTTCGACCTGCAGGTCACGAGCGAGGACCTGGACGCGGTGGCGGAGACGCTGCGCTCCGGGTGGCTCACGATGGGGCCCCGGACGCTCGAGTTCGAGGCCGAGTTCGCCCGGTCGATCG
>CAZOQI010000019.1:0-196588 GCA_964582105.1 uncultured Solirubrobacteraceae bacterium | reverse complement strand
CGATCGTCTCGCGCTTGAGCAGCACCTCGGAGATGCGCGTGAGGCGCTCGCGGTGTTCGCCGAGGATGTCTTTGGCGCGCTGGTGGGCGGCCTCGACGATGCGGCGCACCTCGTCGTCGATCTCGCGCGCGATCTCGTCGGTGTAGTCGGGCTCGGTGGTGAACTCGCGCCCGAGGAAGGGCTGGCCGTGGTCGTGGCCGAAGACGCGCGGGCCGAGCTTGTCGGACATGCCGAAGCGCATCACCATCTGCTTGGCGGTGGCGGTGACCTTCTCGATGTCGTTGCTCGCGCCGGTGGTGATCTCGCCGAAGACGATCTCCTCCGCGGCGCGCCCGCCGAGGGTCATGGCCATCGTGTCGTTGAGTTCCGCGCGGGTCGTCAGGAAGCGGTCCTCCTGGGGCATCGAGATCGTGTAGCCCAGCGCCTGCCCGCGGGAGATGACGGAGATCTTGTGCACGGGGTCGCTGTGCTCGAGGTAGTGCCCGACGATGGCGTGGCCCATCTCGTGGTAGGCGGTTATGAGGCGCTCCTTCTCGCTCATCACGCGCGTCTTCTTCTCGGGGCCGGCGATCACGCGCATGATCCCCTCCTCGAGCTCTTCCTGGCCGATCTCGCGCTTGCCGGTGCGGGCCGAAAGCAGGGCGGCCTCGTTGATCAGGTTCGAGAGATCGGCCCCGGTGAAGCCGGGGGTCTGCCCGGCGAGCGCGTCGATGTCGATCTGCTTGGCCAGGGGCTTGCCGCGCGTGTGCACCTCGAGGATCCTCGCGCGGCCCTTGCGGTCGGGGCGGTCCACCGCGATCTGGCGATCGAAGCGCCCGGGGCGCAAAAGCGCGGGGTCGAGGATGTCGGGACGGTTGGTGGCGGCGATCATGATGATGTTGTCCTTGGCCTCGAAGCCGTCCATCTCGACTAGGAGCTGGTTGAGGGTCTGCTCGCGCTCGTCGTGGCCTCCGCCGAGGCCCGCGCCGCGGTGGCGCCCGACGGCGTCGATCTCGTCCATGAAGATGATGCAGGGCGAGTTCTGCTTGGCCTGCTCGAAGAGGTCGCGCACGCGCGAGGCGCCCACGCCGACGAACATCTCCACGAAGTCCGAGCCGGAGATGGAGAAGAAGGGCACGCCCGCCTCGCCCGCCACGGCGCGCGCCAGCAGCGTCTTGCCGGTGCCGGGAGGGCCGTAGAGCAGCACGCCCGTGGGAATGCGCGCGCCGAGGGCCTGGAACTTCTTGGGGTTCTCCAGGAACTCCTTGATCTCGTGCAGCTCCTCCACGGCCTCGTCCACGCCGGCGACGTCGCGGAAGGTGATCTTGGGCGAGTCCGCGGAGAGGCGCTTGGCGCGCGACTTGCCGAAGGACATCACCTTGGAGCCGCCCCCCTGGACCTGATTCATGAGGAAGATCCAGAAGCCCAGGAAGAGCACGAAGGGGATGATGTACGTGAGGATCCCCAAGAGCACGCTGCTCTTGTTGGTTTCGACGTTGAAGGGGACCTTCGCCTTTTCGAGCGCGGCGATCAGCTGCGGAGCGGCCTGGTCGACGTAGCCGACTTCATACGTTTCGCCGGAGTGACCCCCGGCGGCCTTGAGCTTGACTTCGACGACGTTGCCCTTCTGCTTGATGTCGACCTTTTCGATGCTCCCCGAGGGGATGTCCGTGGAGACGAGCGTCTGATAGGTGTGCGTCTTGGTGCCGCTGGAACTGGGCGAGATCAGCCTGATGGCGAGAAACGCGACCAGAACCACGATCAGGATCGGAAAGGCGGCGCTCTTGAAGAAGCGGCTCATGAACTCTCTACTTTATCGTGCCAACGCCGCGACATACGGAAGGTTGCGGTGGCGCTCGGCGAAGTCCAGGCCGTAGCCGACGACGAAGCGGTCGGGGATCTCGAAGCCCACGTAGCGCGTGGGCAGGTCCACCTTGCGCCGCTCGGGCTTGGTGAGAAGCGCACACACCTCAAGCGTTGCCGGGTCGCGCGAGCCGAGATTGCGCAGGAGGTACTGCAGCGTGAGGCCGGAGTCCACGATGTCCTCCACGATCAGAACGTCGCGCCCCTCGATGACCACGTCGAGGTCCTTGAGGATGCGCACGACCCCCGAGGAGTCGGTGGCCGAGCCGTAGGAGGCCACGGCCATGAAGTCCACCTCCACGGGGATGTCGATGAAGCGCATGAGGTCGGAGAGGAAGAAGACGGCCCCCTTGAGCACCCCCACCAACAGGAGCGAGCGCCCGGCGTAGTCGCGCGAGATGTCCTGCCCCAGCTCGGCCACGCGCTTCTGCAGCGCCTGCGCGTCAATGAGCACCTCGCCGATCTCCGACGCGGCTGCGATCTCCGACGCGGCCTGGGGCGAGCCGGCCGCGGAGGGCGAGCCAGCCGTGGGGGGCAAGTCGGCGGCAGCGGCGGACGTGGGGGGTTCGGGCATGGCCGGGGGAGTCTAGGGCCTGCCGGGAGCAGGGTAGTGCGGCGCGATCCTGACCATGCGCAGCCGCCCGTCCCCGATGACGGCGCTGACGAGTCCGCCGACGTGCAACTCGGCGTGCCCCTGGCGTGCGGCCAGATCCAGGATCTCCGCCACGCGATCCCCCGCCTGGGGCACATAGACGCCGGCGCCGGCAGCCCCCTCGGCGAGGCGCACGACGACCAGGCGTGCGAGTGCGGGGTGCAACTGGGCCAGGCGCTCGATGGCGATCGAGGACTCTCCGCCCAGCTCGGCGTCCACGAGCTGCTCGAGCAGCTCGGTCTCTCCGCGCAGCAGCGCGGCGGTGCGCAGCACGTTGCCCTCGGCCGCGGGGTGCACGGCCCGCAGCGCCGGAAGCAGTCCGTGGCGCACGCGCGAGCGCGCGTAGGCGTCGCTGTCGTTGCCTGCGTCTTCACGCCACTGAAGCCCCCGCGCGGCGCAGTAGGCGGCCGTCTGCTCGCGGGCGACCCCCAAGAGGGGCCGCACAAGGCGCCCCTCGGCGGCGGACATCCCCAGCAGCGCCCGCCGCCCCGGCGAGGCCGCCAGCCGGTAGAGGATCGTCTCGACCTGATCGGTGGCGGTGTGACCAACTGCCGCCAGCGCATCGTTCTCTTCGGCAAGGCGCAGCGCGGCCTCGTAGCGAACCTCACGCGCCCACGCCTGCACATTGCCGGAACTGCGCTCGGGCCGCACCACCTCCAGCGCAACGCTCAACCGCTCGCACAGCCGCTCGCAGTGATGCTGATCCCCATCGGCCTCCTCGCGCAAGCCGTAATTGACGTGCAACGCCCGCACCAGGCCCGCCCCGCAAAGATCGACCGCGATGTCGAGTAGACAGACCGAGTCCCGCCCCCCCGAGAGCATGACGACCACGGGCCGGTTGGCGGGCAGGAGACCGCCGCGGCGCACCTGCTCGCGGACGTCCTCCACCTACCCCTCCGCGGATGCGGCAAGAAAAAGCTCTGTGGGCTCGGTGAAGCCCTTGAGCACGACCCCGCCGATGAGCTCGAAGCGCAGCCCATCCACGCCGGCGGCATGGTCGACGACGGAGCGTGTCACCAGGACCTCACCCCCGGCGGCGCGCGCGACGACGCGCGCGGCGCGGTTGACCTCGCGGCCGTAGTAGTCCCCGTCGCGGTAGAGGGCAGCGCCGTGATGGATGCCGATGCGCGGCGGCGGCGAGCCCTCCGGCAGCGAGGCGCCCAATCCGATGGCCCAGTCGGTCAGGGAGACGGGGTCGGCGCCGACGATCATGACCTCGTCGCCAAGGGTCTTGAGCACGCGGGCCTCGATGGGAAGCGTCTGCTCCACAGCTTCGACGAAGCGCTCGACGGCCCCGACGGCCTGCTGCTCGCCCTCCTCCTCCGTCAGGCGCGTGTAGCCGGCCAGGTCGGCGAAGGCGATGGCGACGCGCATGCGCCCCTCCTCGGCGGTGTTCTCGTCGAGGTCGGCTTCGATGTGGCCGATGACGTCCTGCTCGACGAAGTAGGCGAGGAAGCGGCCGTGCATGAAGTTCATGATGGGCGCAATGAAGGGCAGGAGCTCGCCCGTGAGGGCCTCCATCTCCTCGGTCATCTCCACGCCGGAGACGCCGTCGCGCATGAGCGGCTCGTGCACGTAGAGGTGAAAGAGCCTGACCTCGGCGTCGGCGATCTGGGCCATGGCCTGGGCGTAGACGCGGGCGAGCTGCAGGAGCGCCGGCATGGGCAGGCCGGCGCCGAGGATGGCGGCCACGTAGCGCAGCAGCTCCATGTCCTCCTCGGAGAGGGAGTCGACGGTGAGCACGGACAGGCCCATGGCGGCGATGAGCCGCTCGATCTGCTCGGGCTTCAGCCCGGTGGCGCGGGCGGCGTCGGCGAGGGAGTGGCGCCCGTCGGAGGTGGGGAGCAGTTCGTCGACGAAGCCGAAGGCCAGGCGCCCGCTCTGGCTGGCCTCGCGGATCTGCTCGACGGTGTGCCCCCGCTCGCGCAGCCGCGCGACGATGCGCACGTGAGAGGCAGCGGCAGGAGTCCACTCCCCTTCGTACTGGGGCACGAGCCCCTGCTTGACCCAGCGGCGGACGGTGCCCGGGGCGACCCCGGCGCGCGCGGCGACCTGGGCTAGCGTGATGCCCCTTGGGGGCGGCGTGGCCATGAGCGGCAGTCTAGAGTCGTGGCCCCATGCCGGATGATGAGACAATGCAGCTCCCGCAGATCCACCTGCGCCCGACGGCGGAGCTGGCCGAGCGCGTGCTGCTGCCGGGCGACCCGGGAAGGGCGCTGATGCTGGCGCAGCTGCTGCTGGAGAAGCCCCTGATGTTCAACCACCACCGCGGCCTGTGGGGCTACACCGGCAGGGCGGCGGACGGCGAGCTGCTGACGGTGCAGAGCACCGGCATGGGCGGGCCCAGCGCGGCGATCGTGCTGCACGAGCTGGTGGCGCTGGGCGCGCGGCGAGCGATCCGGGTGGGCACGTGCGGCGCGCTGAACGGGAAGCTGGGGTTGGGCGAGCTGATCGTGGCGGGCGAGGCGATCGCGGCGGATGGCACGAGCAGGGCGCTGGGGGCGGGCGAGCGGGTGGCGGGCGACCTCGCGCTCACGCGGGCGTTGGCGCAGACCCCCTGGCACAGGCGCGAGGCGGGCGGGGATCCTCATACCGTGGTGAGCACGGATCTCTTCTACGAGCCCGAGCCCCAGCGCGAGCAGGCCTGGCGCGCGGCGGGCGCAGTGGCCGTCGAGATGGAGGCGGCGGCCCTGTTCGCCGTGGGCGAGCGCGAGGGGGTGCCGGTGGCGTGCGTTCTGGCGGTGTCGGACCTGCTGGGCGCGGGGCGCCGGCGCATCGACGAGCGCAGGCTGGAGGAGGCGGCGGCGGCGATGGGCCGTCTAGCCGCGACGGCGCTCAGCGGCTGAAGACTTCTGCGGGGCAGCCACCGGCTTCTTCGCCGTCGGCCTCCCGGCGGCTGGCTTCCCGGCAGTCGGCTTCCTGGCGGTCGGCTTCCCCCCGGCAGTCGGCTTCCTGACAGTCGGCCTCCCGGCAGTCGGCTTCCCGGCGGTCGAGCCGATCTTCCGCGAAAGCTCGCCAAGCCGCTCCTCGATCCTCGCCAGACGCGCTTCGACCTTGGGGGCCGTGAGCGAGCGGTTCAGACGGTCGACGCCGTCCTCGATGCCCTCCAGGCGCTGCGAGAGCGAGCGCAGGCGCCGCGTGAGCCGCTCGATGTCGGCAGCCGAGGGGAGGTTGAGCGCCCCCATGGCAAGCTCCTGCGCCTGCGCAGCCTTCTCGCGGGCGTCGAAGGCGCGCCCGATGGCGCCGGTGAGGATGGGGTTGTCGAGCAGGTCCGAGAGTGCGCGGCCGAGGCGATCCTCGGTGCCCGTGGCGAGGCGCTCGCGCAGGCCCCTGCCGGCATTCGCATCTGAGGTGCTCGCTGTCATGCTCGCTGTCCCTGCTCCTCGGTCGCTCACTGCTGCAGCGCGAAGGATACGGTGCGGGAGTGCCGGAGCGCTGGTTCCTGTTCGTGCAGCTGGAGATCCCGTGGGAGCTGGGACCCGCGGACGGGCGCTATCTGCTGCGCGGGGGCGCCGAGCGGGAGCCCCAGCACGTGGTGGTGTTGCGCACGGTGGGCGCGGCGCGCAGGCGCGAGCGCGGTCTGCTTGGCGGGCGCACGGGGCGCGGGCGCGAAGTGAAACCCGAGCCGGAGCCGGCGGCCGTGCCGGTGACGCGGGCGACGGTGATCGATCCCGTGCCGGTGTCCGCGCAGGCGCAGGCGCGCGCGTGGCTGGCGGAGCTGGATGGCGAGCGCGAGGCGTGGGCGGCGGCGGTGGTGCTGAATCGCATGCTGCTGGCCCACCGTATCGCCGCGGCGGATGCGTATACGTACGAGCTGTCCCCCGCGCAGGCGCTGGCGGTGAGGGCCGGGTGGGGCGTGGGCGAGCAGGTGGCAGAGGGCCAATGGGAGTTCGCCCGCGAGCTGCGGTGGGAGGGATCGGGATCGCCGCCGCGCCGGCGACGCGCGCTGGCGTTGCGCCCGCAGGAGCGCCTCACGTGGCTGCTGGGCGGGCGCGAACGGGCGCTGCTGTGCGAGGAGCTCACGCTGCGAGCCCGCCGCGATCTCGATCAGGGCCGCCTGGAGCACGCCGCGGTGGAGCTGCGCAGCGCGTACGCGGCCGCCGTGGTGGAGCTGAGCGCCGAGGATCGCCCGGATCTGGTGCGGATCGCCGAGCTGCGCGAGCTGAGCGGGACGATCGCCGGCGCCGAGAGCCCGGCATCGCCGGCGGTGGAGTCGAAGGAGCCCGGCGAGGAGATCGTGCGCCATGCGCTTGAGCGCCTGGAGGCGGCGCTGCGCGCCCGCTCGGCCGGCCTTAAACTTGCCTGAGCGTGGACCGCGCGACCACGACCTTCTGAGCGAGCACGAACCCATCGAGCACGACCTTTCCTGAGCGAGCATGGACCCTACGACCACAGCCATCGGCACCTGGAGCGGCGGGCGCTTCATGCACTTCGGCGAGCCGCTGGAGGATGAGCGCCTGCGCGCGCTGCTGCGCCCGGGCGGGGGCATCAACACGATCATCACCGCCGACGCCTATGGCGCGGGCGCGGCCGATGGCGTGCTGGGCGAGGCGCTGAGGGGCGTGGAGCGCGAGGCGTTCTGCCTGATCGGCGCGATCGGACACGATTTCTATACGGGCGCACGCGAGGGCGCGAAGGGATATCCCCGTTTCACCGATGTGCGCCTGCGCGGCCCGGAGGGCTACGGCGATTACATCCGCATGGCGACGGAGCGCAGCCTGGAGCGCCTGGGCGTGGACCAGATGGATGTGCTGCTGCTGCACAACCCCGATCGCACGGGCTACACCAGCGAGGCGGTGTGGGAGGGAATGGCCGCCGTGCGCGATGCGGGATTGACGCGCAGGCTGGGCGTGGCCCCCGGTCCCGCCAATGGCTTCACGCTGGACGTGATCGACTGCATGGAGCGCTTCGGCGAGCTCATCGATTGGGCGATGATCATCCTCAGCCCGATGGAGCCCTGGCCGGGCGAGCTGGCGCTGGACGCCGCTGCGGCCAGCGACGTGAGCGTGATCACCCGCGTGGTGGACTACGGCGGCGTGTTCCACGACGACGTGCGGGAGGACCACGAGTTCGCGGAGTACGACCACCGCAAGTTTCGCCCCGCGGGCTGGGTGCAGGGGGGCTGCGAGAAGCTGGAGCGCATGCGCCCCTACGCGCAGCGGCACGGCCTGAGCGTGCTGCAGCTGGCGTGCCAGTGGAACCTTGCCCACGAGGCGGTGCGCTGCGTGGCGCCGACCCTGATCCAGGAGGCGGGAGCGCAGGCGAGGCCGGTCGAGGAGAAGCGCGCCGAGCTGGCGGCGCTGCCTGCCGAGCTTCTGCTGAGCGAGGCGGAGGTGGCGCAGTTGCGGGCGATCGGCGATAACACCGGAAGCATGGCGCTCAAGGGCGCGAGCGTGGCGCACGAGGGCGAGCCCCAGCCTGACCGCTGGGGGCTCAGCGAGGAACTGCGCGCGGTGGCGAGGCGCTGGGAGATAGCCCCCGAGCGCGATCTGGCGATGACCGGCGGCTGAGTGCCTGCAAGAACTCCTTCTCCCACTGCGAGGCGAAGCGGTCGATGCTCTGCGACTGCGCCCACCTGAGCGCCTGGCGGGAGAGGCGCCGGCGCCTGAGGCCACCGCGGATGAGACCGTCGAGCGCCTCGAACCATTCACCATCCCCCACGAGCCGGCCGCCTTCCCCGCTGCCCATGTCGCGATAGGCGCCTACCGGCGAGGCGAGCCAGGCGGCGCCGGCGGAGCCGTACTCCTTGAGCTTGATGTTGGAGCGCGCGTGGTTGAAGGGCGTGTCGGCGAGCGGGGCGATGCCGATGTCGAAGTCGGCGATCGCCGGCAGGAGCTCCCCGAAGGGAACCCTGGGGCGGAACTCGTAGCGCTCGGAGCGCAGCGCCAAGCGCAGGCCGACGGTGACGACGCGCAGCTGAGAGTGCTTGTCGAGAAGCCTGGCGAAGACCTCCACGATCGGCAGCCGCGGCAGGTCCCGCTCGTGCTCGCTGCCTGCCATCCAGCCCACGACGACGCCGGCATGCGCGGCCTTGACGCCGAATCCGTTGACGGCGCTGTCGAGGTGGTTCTCGATGACGGCGACGTGGTTGGCCTGTGCCGCGCGGTACTTCTCGGCGAGCACGTGACTGGGCGTGGTGGTCAGGTCGGCGACCCGCGTCAGCCGCAGGATCTCGGTGAAGCGCCTGGCGTTGCCCAGCCGCACCCTGCCGCCGGCCTCGAGTCTCCCCGGGCGGGCGGGGTCGGGGACCACGTCGGCGGCGCCGAAGTCGTCGTCGTTGTCGAAGCTGACGGCGATCCCGCGCTGTGAGAGCTGCTTGAGATCGCGCGAGCGGTCCAGGCGGCGGAAGCAGTGCACGAGGTCGCAGCTGAGCAGATCGCTCAGCGCCAGGTCCCGCTCCAGCTGCGCCGGCCACAGCACCTCATGCCCCAGCCGCTCCAGCGCGCGCATGGGGAAGATCACGCGGTAGTTGGAGTTGGGAGCCCGCGGCTCGGCGATGAAGCCCAATCGCATCTGCGCAGCGTAGGGCCGGCGCGGGATCGCGCAGGGCATTGGCGCGCGCCTGTTTCCGACCCTGGCGCCCGCCGACCTCCACCCCCAGCCCCCGCCAACTCCCACCCCAGCCCCCGCCGACTCCCACCCTGGCCCCCGACTCCAACCCGGCTCCCGCTGACGGAAACACCACTCCGCGACCAGAATCGGCCCAAAGGCCAGCTCCAGGCGTCTCGGGGACGCGGCAGGTCGAGTCCGCTTGACGAGCGCCCATCTCCCCGGCACGCTCCGGGCGAGCCTCGATCGAGGCTCGTTCAAGCAGGAGCGCCCGAGCGCTCCACGACCCAAAGGAAGCCCAGATGATCAAGCTCAAGCTGCTGGCCGGGCTCGCCGTGGCCGTCGCCGTGACGGCGATGTCGGTGGCCCCCGCGAGCGCGACGTTCAAATCGCTGATCAACACGAAAGGACAGGCCAAACTCCAGAGGATGACCTTCGAAAGCGGAGGCCTCACGATCACCTGCCAAAGCGCAAGCGGCGAATGGCACCTTCAATCGAAAGGAAAATTTGAAGAACACGAAAAAGAAGGCAAACAAGTCGCTCTGACCAACGGACCCCACCTCTACATAACCGTATCGAAATGGAACAACTGCGAAGGGGAAGCGCTGAACATCAAAGTCGCAGCTGCGATCGAAGCGTGCGAATTCCAAGTCGTGCAACCGCAAAAAGGGGCGACCAAAGGCACGGTGTCGCTGATCGGCGCGTGCGTGATCAAAATGTCGGCGCCGTTCACGTGCACGATCACCCTGCTGGCGGGTAAAGAAGTGACCGGCACCAACGCCTTCCTCAAAGAATTCAAACTCGAAACCAACAAACAAGACGGCGCACTGCTGATGTCGCCGAATGTCGAAGGCATCAGCGGCACGGCCACGTGCTTGGAAGAAGAAAAATTCACCAATGGCAAACTCAGCGGAGCGGCCGGGAGCATCGGCACCGAAGGAGGTGTGGTGCTCGCCTGACGCCTGCGCATGCAGCGGCGATGATCGACCGCTGAGGGGGCGGGCTCACATGGGTCCGCCCCCAACCTCTGGCTCGCCACGCCGCGGCCATCACAGGGCCGCCCCCGGCGGCCCCCCTCCCAACCCCTACCGCCCCTGAAAGCGCGCCGCGCGCTTGCCGAGGAAGGCCGCGATGCCCTCCCTGGCGTCCTCGCTGCGGAAGACCGTGGCGAAGGCCTGCTTCTCGGCCTCGATGCCGGCGTCCAGGTCTCCGGCGGCGGAGACGCGCTTGATCTGCTCCATCGCCAGGGGCGCCTGGCCCGCCAGCCGGCGCGCCCAGGCCAGCGCGGTGTCGAGCAGTTCGTGGTCGTCCACGACGCGGTTGACGAGCCCGTACTGGTAAGCCTCATCGGCCGTGATGGGGTCGCCGACGAGGTTCATCTCAAGCGCCTTGTTGGCGCCGAGGAGGCGCGGCAGGCGCTGGGTGCCGCCGAAGCCGGGGATGATTCCCAGCTTGATCTCGGGCTGGCCGAAGAGCGCGGAGCCGGCCGCGAGGCGCACGTCGCAGGCCATCGCCAGCTCGCAGCCTCCCCCGAAGGCGAGGCCGTTGACGGCCGCGATCGTGGCGATGCCGCTGCTCTCCATCTCGCGCAGCAGCGCGTGGGCGGCGTGGATCAGCTGCTCGCCCCCGGCCTCGTCCATCGAGGTGAAGGCCTTGATGTCGGCGCCGGCCGAGAACAGGAAGGGGTTGGAGGAGGCCACCACGAGGGCGCGCACCGGCGGGTCGGTCCTCTTCTTGAGGTGCTCCCAGACCTTCCCCAGGTCCTCGATCACCTGCGGCGCGATCGAGTTCATCTGGCCGTTGGCGAGCCAGGCGATCGCCACGCCGTCGGCGCGCGTCTCGAGCTTGACGACCTGGGTGGGTGGGGCCGAGTCATCGGCGTCGGGCTGGGGGTAGGCGTAGAAGCCCTGGCCCGACCTCTGGCCGAGGCGACCCTGCGCGACGAGGCGGCGCAGGATGGTGGGCGGCGCGAAGCGCTCGCCGTGGCGCTCCTGCGCGCTCTCCAGACGCTCCAGGATGGTGTCGAGACCTTCCACGTCGGCCTTCATGAAGGGCGGCAACAGGCCCCGGCGGGGGTCCAGGCCGGCGCCGGCCATCAGGCCGAAGTCGATGTCGCGGTGCGTGGCGATGCCCTCCTCCAGCACCAGGCAGGCCTCGACGAAGGTCTTCAGCACGAGCAGCTCGACCAGCTCCTGCACGTCGGGCTCCGCGTCGCCGGGCAGATTGGGCTCGCCCTGCGGGGAGTAGAAGCCATCGCCGCCGGTCTTGGCCCCGAGCTTGCCTTCGCTCACGAGCTTCTGCATCCCCTTGGGCACATAGAAGCGTTCGGGGCCGTAGGACTCGGCCAGGTGCTCGGCCACGTGCAGCACGGTGTCCAGCCCCAATAGGTTGACGAGGAAGTAGGGCCCCATCGGGATCACGCCCGCCGCCCCCACGCCCTCGTCGATGAGCTTGATCGAGAGCCCCTTCTGCTCCTGCTCGCGCCAGATCTCCGAGGTGCCGGAGTTGAGGATGCGGTTGACGACGAAGCCGGGGACCTCGGCGCAGGCGATCGGCTGCTTGCGGATGGTCTGGGCGAAGGTGAGCGCGGCCGCGATCGTCTCCGAGGAGGTCTCATCGCCCTCGACGATCTCGATCAGGGGCATGATCGAGGCGGGGTAGAAGTAGTGGAAGCCCACCACCTTCTCAGGGCGCAGCGTGGCGTCCCCGATCTCCGTGATCGACAGCGAGGAGGTGTTGGAGGCGAGGATCGCGTGCCCGGGCGTGGCCGCGTCGAGCTCGGCGAAGACCGCCTGCTTGATCTCCATCTTCTCCGGCACGGCCTCGATCACGAAGTCCACGTCGCCGAAGCCCTCATAGGAGGTGGTCCCGTGGATGCGCCCCACCACCTCCTCGATCTGCGCCTGCGCCTGCTCGGGCGTGATCCTGCCCTTCTCGGCCAGCTTGTTCGCCTGCCCCGTGCTCACGTTGCGCGCCTCCTCCAGGCCGGCCTGCACCAGCTCCTCGCTGATGTCCTTGAGCACCACGGGGATCCCCGCGGCGGCGATCGTCTGGGCGATCTGGCCGCCCATCGTGCCGGCGCCGACGACGGCGGCTTTGAATACGAACATGCTGTGATCTCCTCAGGTCGCGGGGTGGCGGATTGCTGGACGAAGGTGCCGTTGGGGAATGGCCTGACTGGCGGAGTCCGCTCAGGCGACCGCCGCGGGCTCCTCCACGCGCCGTGGCAGCAACGTCTCCCTGGCGATCACAAGCCGCTGTATCTGCGAGGTCCCCTCGTACAGCTGCATGATCTTGGCATCGCGGAAGAGCTTCTCGACGGGGTACTCCTTGATGAAGCCGTACCCCCCATACACCTGCACCGCATCCGTGGCGACCTTCATCGCCGTGTCCGCGGCGAACCGCTTGGCGTGCGAGGAGATGAGCGTATTCCGTTCCCCGTTGTCGAGCATCACCGCCGACTTCCAGGTCAAAAGCCGCGAAGCCTCGATCTCCGTGGCCATGTCGGCGATGATGAACTGGATCCCCTGGTGCATGGCGATGGGCACCCCGAACTGGACCCGCTCCTTGGAGTACTCCGTGGCGAACTCGAACGCGGCCCGGGCGATCCCGGTGGCCATCGCCGCGACCCCAGGCCGTGTGCGATCCAATGTCATCATGGCCAGCTTGAACCCGTGGTTCTCCTCCCCAAGGAGATTCTCCTCCGGCACCTCGACGTCGTTGAAGGAGATCGTCGCGGTGTTCGACGCGCGCTGCCCGAGCTTGTCCTCCTTCTTGTCGACCACCACCCCCCAATCGCGCTCGACGACGAACGCCGAGATCCCCCGGTGCCCCGCGTCCTTGTCGGTCTTGGCATACACGGTGTAGTAGTCCGCGTACCCCCCGTTGGTGATGAAGCACTTGGAGCCGTTGATGACGTACTTGTCGCCCTTCTTCACGGCGGAGGTGCGCATCCCGGAGACGTCCGACCCCGCATCCGGCTCGGTCAAACAGAAGGAGGCGAGCTTGGGCTCCTCGGCGAGCATCCCGAGGTACTTCTTCTTGACCTCCTCGGAGCCCCCGAGCACGATCGGCGCCGTGGCGAGCCCGTTGCACCCCAGGGAGGTCTGGATCCCCGAGCACCCCCAGGAGAGCTCCTCCTCGATCAGGCAGCCCTCGAGGTAGCCGATCCCCGGCCCGCCGTACTCGCTGGGGATATGGGTGTTCATGAGCCCGACCTCCCAGGCCTTCTGGATGATCTCCTGCGGCCAGGTGCCGTCCCTGTCGAAGTCCCAGGCGACGGGCCGGATCTCCTTCTCGGCGAAGTCGTGGGCGAGCTCGCGGAGGCTCTTCTGCTCGTCTGTGAGCGTGAAATCGACCATTCTTCTCGTGTTCTCCTCGGGGCCGGGGGTTTGGGGCGTTCAGCCAGGGTCGGGCGATTAGATTGACCAGTCAGTCAACCGCTCTGAAGGGTAGCGGAAGCGGACCGCTATGTGGGCGCAACAGAACCTGCGCACGCGGTGGCGGCCGCGCGTAGGATTGGGCGGGTGCGTATCGACTCTGGGCGGGCGCGTATCGACTCACGCGCCGCGCGGCGGCCCGCTCTGGCCCTGACGCTGGTGCTCGCCGCGCTGCTGGCGCTCCCGAGCGCCCCGCTGGCCCGCACCCCGCACGCGGCCCGCACCCCCCATACCGCCCGCACCCATCATGCCGCGAGGCGCTCCGTGACGGTCACAAGCGCCCTCCAGGCCCTCCAGCGCAGCGGCCAGCTGACACCGGCGGAATACGCCCACTACGCCGGCGCATACGCCGCGGCGGTCAACTCCTACCGGCGTCTCAGCGGCACCCGCCGCGGCGAGCTGGAAGGCGTCCTGAGCAACGTGCAGGCGATGGCGCGAAGCGGGGAGCTGATTTCCAGCCGCCTGCCGGCGCTCTTCCTGACGCTGGAACGCAACCGCGAATGGTGGACGACGAAGTACCTGCTCTCCTCCGGCGCGCGCGTGGGCTTCCCCGGCAGCAGGCTGGTGTGGGAGTACTACCCCGGCCAGGGGATAGAGATCCAGTGGCTGGGAACCTTCGGCGCGGCCAATGGCTACTACCTCTCCCACAACTACACCGCGCTGGGCGAACTGCTGAACGAAGCCGGCCCCCTGGCGACACGGCGCGCGGGAGGGGTCGCCTGGGAGTACATGTTCCAGTTCGACGGCGGCCTGCCCCCCTGGACGAGCGGCCTCTCCCAGGGCACGGCGCTGCAGGCCTTCTCGCGGGGCTGGTCGAAGCTGCACACCCAGGCCTACCTGACGAGCGCGCAGCAGGCGCTGGGCATCTTCCAGAAGCCGCCCCCGGAAGGCGTGCGCGTGGCGACGCCGGCGGGCGCGGAGTACGCGGAGTACACCTACGCCCCGGGCGATCGCATCCTCAATGGCTTCGTGCAGGCCGTGATCGGCCTCTATGACTACACGGCGATCACGAGGGACCCCCTCGGCGAGCAGCTGTTCGAAGCGGGCGACGCGGAGGCGCGCGCGGAGGTCCCCCACTACGACACGGGCGGGTGGTCGCTGTATGACCAGCACGAAGAATCGAACCTCAACTATCACGAACTGCTGACCGAATTCCTCGAACACATCTGTCAGCGCACGCGCGCGGGCACGCCGCTGCAGACGCCGCCGCCGCCGGCCCCCGCCACCCCAGGCAGCCCGGCGGCCGGATCCCCCGCCCCCAACCCGGGCGGCACCGGCGCAGGCGCAGCTGCACCCACCGGCACGACCCCCGCCTCGACCCCCGCCCCAGCTCCTGCTCCCGCTCCCACCCCCGCTCCCACGCCGATACCGGGCGATGCGGTGTATTGCACGACCGCGGAACGCTTCAAGGCCGATCTGCACGAACCGCCGAACCTGGAACTGCTGAGCACGACGCTGCGGGGCGGCACCAGAGCAGGCGTGCAGATCGCGCTGTCCAAGCTGGCGACGGTGTCGATGACGATCCGGCAGGGAAGCAGGATCGTGTGGAGCAACCGCGCGACGGTGCCCGGCGGCAAGCCGAGGCTGCTGTGGGTGACACCCTCCAGCGGAGGCGTCTACGAAGTGAGCCTGAGCGCGACGGATCTGGCCGGCAACAGCGAAAGCGCGAGCGGAACGATCGCGGTGTCAGCCGCATCCACCCGGAGCCGGCATCGATGACCGTTTACAACCCGAACCGATGCCGACGTCCACCCGAACCGATGCCGATGACATCCACCCCGAGCTGGCACCGATGACCGCCTACCCGGCGCCGAGGTCGACGACGAGCTTGCCGCGCGTGTGCGCGGCGGCGAAGTCGCTGAAGGCCTGAATGGCGTCGGCGAAGGGATAGACGCGCGAGACCTCGATGCGCAGCTCCCCGGAGGCGGCGCGAGAGGCCAGATCCTCGAGGTCCCCGGGAAGGAGCGTGAGGCTGACGTAGGAGGCGCGGATGCGGTGTGCGGGCCGGGGACCGGAGGGTCCCAGATCGATGTCCTCGGGCCCCCCGAGCGGCGAGGCGAAGCGCCCCCCGGGTCGCAGCGCGCGCGCGCTGCCCAGCACCTGCTCACCGCTGTTGACGAGATCTATGACCGCATCGACCCCATTCGGGTGCAGCGCAAGCGCGAGCTCGGCGACCTCCCCCGAGGTGTAGTCGAGCGCGTGCGAGGCCCCGAGCCCGAGCACGTAGTCGGCCTCCTGCGGGGTGGCCGTGGCGAGCACCTCACAGCCCGCGGCGCGGGCGAGCTGGACGACGAACATGCCGATCCCCCCCGTGGCGCCGATGACGAGCACACTCTGCCCCGTCTGCGGCTCGATCGCGCGCAGGAGCGTGTTGGCGGTGGCCCCCGACTCCCCCAGCGCGGCCGCGTGGACGGCATCCAGCCCTGGGGGACGGCGCGCAAGATAGGTCTCGACGTCGAGGATGGCGAGCTCGGCGAGCGTCCCCGGAGTGCGCCCGAAGAAGCCGAGCACCTCATCCCCCAGGGCGACCCCCGCGACCCCCTCCCCGAGCTCGATGACGGTCCCCGCCCCATCCATGCCGGGCACATAGGGGAACTGAATGGGCGCCATCTCGCGCAAGGCCCCCGTGATGAGCTTGAGGTCGAAGGGGTTGAGCGCGGCGGCGGATACGCGCACGAGCACCTGCCCGGGACCCGGCTGCGGCCGCGGGGCCTCCCCCAGCACGAGCTGCGAGGGCGGACCGTAGTCGTGAGCAAGGAGCGCGCGCATGGCATGGCACACGATACCGGCCCATACATGCCGTGGCAGACGAGAGCGGCTCATGCATGCCGTGGCAGACGAGAGCGGCCCGTACATGCCGTGGCAGACGAGAGCGGCCCGTACAATCGAAGCGATGCCCCGAGCAATGAAGATGTGGGACGAGCTGAGACCCGAGCAGCGCCTGACGGGCGCAGCCGCGATCGCGCTGTTCGCGTCGATGTTCCTCCCCTGGTACCAGCAGAATGCGGTCGTGAGCGCCCGCGGCGTGCACCCGCTGGTGAGCCAGAATCTGAACGCCTGGGCGGTGTTCTCCTTCGTGGAGGCAGCGGTCCTCCTGGTCGCCGCCGCCGTGGTGGCGCTGCTGATCGCAAGAGGCGAGCGCCGCGACTTCCACCTCCCCGGCAGCGATGGCGCGATGGTGATGCTGGCGGGCCTGTGGACGGCGGCATTGCTGGTGTGGCGCCTGTTCGACAAGCCGGGAATCGGCGGCCGCGGCATCGCCGCGAACGTGGGCATCCAGTGGGGCATCTTCTTCGCGCTGGGCGCCGCCGCGGCGATGACGTGGGCAGGCGCCAGGATGCGCGCCGCGGAGCGCCCGGAACCCCCATACGTACGCCCGAGGCGCCCCCGCCCGCCCGAACCGGCGGACCCCGAGCGCGTCACCGAGCTGCGCTGAGGTTTGACGCTGAGCCGTTCGGTCCCTCCAGCGGATCCTCAGGCCGCCGTCTGCGCCTCCAGGCGCCGGCGCTTCTCATCCGCCTGGAGCGCCGCCGTGAGCTCGTCGAGCTCGCCCGCGAGGATCTGGTCGAGGTTGTGGACGGTGAGCTTGATGCGGTGGTCGGTGACGCGGCGCTCGCCATAGTTGTAGGTGCGGATCTTCTCGGCGCGGTCGCCGGTGCCGACCTGCGAGCGGCGGTCGGCCGCGAGCTCGGCCTGCTGCTCGGCGAGGGCCCGCTCGTAGAGCCTGGCGCGCAGCACGCGCAGCGCCTTCTCGCGGTTCTGCAGCTGGGACTTCTCGTCCTGCATCGAGACGACGATGCCCGAGGGCCGGTGCGTGATGCGCACCGCGGAGTCGGTGGTGTTGACCGACTGCCCTCCCGGCCCCGAGGAGCGGTAGACGTCGATCTGGAGGTCGTTGGGATCCACCTGGACATCCACGTCCTGCGCCTCGGGCAGCACGGCTACGGTGGCCGTTGAGGTGTGGATGCGCCCCTGGGACTCGGTCTCGGGGACGCGCTGGACGCGGTGGGTGCCGCCCTCGAACTTGAAGACGGAGTAGGCGCCCTCGGGCGGGCGGGACTTAATCGCGAAGGTGTACTTGCCCTCGCCCACGTCCATGGCCTCGGTCGCCAAGCCCAGGCGCTCGGCGTACTTGCTGAGCATGCGATAGAGGTCGCCGGCCCACAGCCCGGCCTCATCCCCGCCGGCCCCACCCTGGATCTCGACGATGACGTTCTTGTCGTCGTTGGGGTCGCGCTGGATCATGGCCACGCGGATCTCCTCCTCCAGCTGCTCGATGCGCTCGCGCGCTCCCGCGAGCAGCTCGCGCACCTCGGGGTCCTCGCCGTCCTCCGAGAGGAGCTCCAGCGCCCCCGCGGCGTCGTCCTGCGCGCGGCGCCATTCCCCGGCGAGCGAGGCGGCGGGCGCGAGCTGACGGTAGGCGCGCCCCACCCCGGCGTAGCGCTCCCTGTCCCCGATCACCTCGGGGTCGGTCATCTGCCCGCCCAGCTCGGCGAAGCGCGTCTCGATCTGCTCGATGAGATCCTCGATCATCGGATCCCAGTCTATGTGCGCTTACCGGCGATGCGCTTATCGCCGGTATGAATGTCGCCGCGCGCAGGTGCACGGGCGCCTCAAGCCACCGACGTTCAGGCCACGACCCTCAGGCCACGACCTCCACGCCGACCAGATCATTGGCCGAGAGCTCGCTGGGGTCCTCCAGCGCCAGCACGGCCTCCAGCGCCGCGATCGCCACGGCCAGCTGGTCGAGGTCGGGCTCGCGCGTGGTGAGCAGCTGCAGCTGCATGCCGGGCCACATGATCGCGCGCACCCAGCGCCGGCGGCGGTTGCGCCCGGCGAACTTGATGATCTCGAAGGAGATGCCGGCGATGAGGGGCACGCCGAGGATGCGCGAGGCGACCAGCAGATACCACGCGGGCAGACCGACCGCTCCGAATACGAAGATCGAGACGATCATGACGATCAAGAGGAAGCTGGTGCCGCAGCGAGGGTGCAGGCGCGAGAAGCGCTGCGCGTTGGTCGGCGTCAGCTCAAGGCCGGCCTCGAAGCAGGAGATCGTCTTGTGCTCGGCGCCGTGGTACTGGAACACGCGGCGCAGGTCGCGCAGGCGCGAGAGCAGGACCATGTAGGCGAGGAAGATCGCGGTGCGCACGAGGCCCTCGACGATCCAGAACAGCGCGGAGGAGTTCAGCTGGTGCTTGATGAGGCTTGTGAGGCCCAGCGGTATCAGAAAGAACAGGCCGATGGCGAAGACAAGCGCAACCACGATCGTGCCGGCCCACATGCCGTTCGATATCTCCATCGGCTCGCCCTCCTCGCCCTCCTCGCCCCCGTCCCCGCCCTCGCCCTCGCCCGCGGCGGCGGCGAGCTGCGCGTTGGCGGAGACGCCCAGCGCCTTGAAGCCGATCCCCAGCGACTCGCCCAGAGCGACCACGCCGCGCAGGATCGGCAGGCGCAGCCAGCGGTGGCGGCGCAGCGCCGAGCGCAGGGGGTAGCTTGAGACCTCGATCTCGCCCAGGGGCTCTACGGCCGTGGCGCCATTGTCCGAGACGGCCTGCGCGGAGGCGCCGTTGTCGGAGCCGGACACCGCGGAGGCGCCGTTGCCCGAGGGCGCGGATGCCCCGTTTTCGGCCTCCTCCACTGCCTCCAAGGCAGAGACGATCGCAGGCTTGCGCACGGCCACCGCCCAGTTGCGGATGCCGCGCATCATCACGCCCTCCAGCACCGCCTGGCCGCCCAATGGCGCGTCGCGGCGGGCCTGCAGCTGTCCGTGGAGGTCCGGCATGACGCCGGGGGTCTGGCTCGGGGCATCCTGCCCCTCCCGCGCCGGCATCGGCGAACCGGCAGCCAGGCGGGACGCCATCAGCCCTCGCGCCCTACTCGGACCGTGTCTGACTCTGCCCGGCGCCGGCCTGGGCGGAGCGCTGACGGCCCTTCGCCATCCGGCGCTGGAAGCGCTCGACGCGCCCGCCTGTGTCCACCAGCTTCTGACGGCCGGTGTAGAAGGGGTGGCAGTTCGAGCAGACCTCCACGTGCAACTCGGCGCGCGTGGCGCGCGTGGTGAACTCGTTGCCGCAGGTGCAGGTCACGTGGGCGGGCACGTAGTCGGGGTGTATCGCGGTCTTCATGCTCAGGGCATTCTAGCGGGCGCCCCGCTCTGCTGGAAGAGGGGCCCGACCGAAGCCGGGAGACACGCGCCTCAAGCGCGAATCCCCGTTTCGGCCAGCCCGCCTCCGGCGGACTGCGCCACCCTCTTAATGTCCACCGGCTGAACGCACACGGGGGTGCGCCGCTGGGCGCGTCTGATCACGTGGCCCCTTGCGTCGAGCCAGCGGTAGCGCACCTGCGCGCGGAAGGCCGCGGGCGCGGCGAGGTTAGTGACCTGCTTCACGTACCTGTAGATCCTGACCCCCTGTTCGGAGGAGCGCCAGTCGCCCAGGCCGGGGGCCGCCACGGTGTGCCAGGCGGTGTCCGTCGGCGAGCGTTCCTGGACTTCGAACTGGATCGCCATGCGCTGGGCGCCTTCGATGGCGGTCATCTGCGCCGTGAACGTGGCCGCGCGTTCGGCCTGGTTGACGGACGGGGTGCACTGTTCGACGCTGGCCGTCACAGCCGGGGCAGGAGCCGGCGCGGGCGCCCCGGCGAGGACGCCCGCCGCCAGCAGGGACAGATGGAATGAGGTCGGAGACATTATGAGAGTGCAGTGATGGAACACCCGCAGACCACAAGGGTTTCGCAGTCACAACGTCTCCGTGCCCGCTGAGCTGAGAATCCGCTCAGAGGATCTGATACAGCGGCCCGTCGCCACCCTCGGGCGTCGTCAGGCGCCCGCCCTTGGCGGTGATGGCCCCGCACTGCACGCAGTTGGTGTAGTTGACGATCACGTCCACCGCGCCGGATCCGTCCCCACCCTCCCCGTCCTCGGGAATCTCATACACCCCCGCGGGGCACATCCAGCGCCACGTTTCGGCGATCTCGCGCGGCACGTGCTTCTGCACGCGGATGTGGTTGGGGGCGTCATCGCGCGTGGCGTTGCCGGTGATGAACACCGAGGAGAGCTTGTCGAAGGTGTACTTGCCGTCGGGCTTGGGGTAGCGATCCTTGGTCTTGCCGAGGAACATCGGCTTGGCGTCGTTGCGGTGCCACGGCCAGCGCCCGTTGGGGAAGCGGCCCCTGGTGGCGATCATCGCGTTGACCAGGGGCGCGCCCTTGACGAAGCCCTTCTGGAAGGGCTGGCGGGTGTTGCGCACCGCATACAGCTCCTGGCCGATGCGCGATTCCTCGACGGCCTGCTCGTAGGACTCGAAGGAGGATTCGCCGCGCACGAGCGCCGCGTAGATCGACTCGGCCGCGAGCTTGCCGGAGAGCACGGCGTGGTGCACGCCCTTGAGCGCCACGGTGTCGACCATGCCGGCGCCGTCGCCCACCAGCACGGCGCCGGGCATCGAGAGCTTGGGCATCGACCAGTAGCCGCCGCCGGGCAGCGCCTTGGCCCCCCAGGCGATGCGCTCGCCGCCCGCGAGGATGCCCTTGACGAGCGGGTGCAGCTTGAACTGCTGCAGCAGATCGTGGGCGGAGGTGGTGGCGTCGGCGTACTCCAAGTCGATGACGAAGCCGATCGAGACCATGTCATCGCCGCTCTTTGAGTCCTTCATGGGATACAGCCAGGTGCCGCCGATCTGCCCGTACTTGGCGGACAGCTTCAAAGGCCACGGGCCGAGCGTGTGGATCACGCGATCCAGCGGCTTGGGGACCTTCCAGACCTCCTTGACCCCCAGCTCCCATACCTGCGGCTCGCGGTCTTTTGCCAAATCGAACTCGCGGATGGCGGCGCCGGTGATGTGGCCCCAGCTGCCCTCGGCGAGCACGGTGGCCTGCGCCTTGATGTCGGTGCCGGGCTCGAAGTTGGAGAGCGGCTCGCCGTCCCTGCCGCGGCCCTTGTCGCCGCTGCGCACGCCCACCACGCGGCCCGGCTGGCCGCCCGCGCGGCCCGACGATGCGCCGCCGCCCTCCACGATCAGCTGCGTGGCGGAGGTCTCGGTGAGGATATAGGCGCCGGCCTCCTCGGCCACGCGCTGCTGATAGCGGGCGAGCGCGGAGACGGAGATGATCTCGTTGCCGTGGTTGCGGAAGTTGGGCGGGACCGGGAGCAGGCGCAGCTTCGTCTTCGCGGTGGGCGTGAGGTAGACGGCCTCCTTGGTGACCTCGCCGAAGGCGAAGCCCTCCCTGCGCCAGTCCTCGCGGGACATGTCGGGGAAAAGCTCTTCCAGCGGCCCCGGGCGCACGACGGCGCCCGAGAAGTTGTGCCCGCCGCAGGTCTTGGCCTTCTCCACGACGGCGACCGGCACTTCGCCCAGGCGCTCGAGCGTCTCGGGATCCTCGCCCAGCAGCTGCAGGAGGCGGTTGGCGCAGGCCAGGCCGGCGGTGCCGCCGCCGACGATCGCCACGCCGACCTCGATCAGCTCATCCTCGTCGTCGAGGCCGCGCTTGATGAACTCCTTCTGCGAGTCCACCGGAGGCGGAAAAGCCGCAGGGGCGACCTTGCCATTGCTGGAACCGCTATGAGATGACATCGCTCACGCTCCTTTGGGTTTGCGCATCCGCCTCACCAGAATCGAATCCCACCCGCCCGCTCAGCCCGCCTTCTGTCCGCTCAGCCCGCCTTCTTCGCCTTCACGGCCTCCGTCAACTTCGGCAGGATCTTGTTGAGATCGCCGATGATCCCCAGGTCGGAGAACTCGAAGATGGGGGCGTTGGAGTCCTTGTTGATCGCCACGATGTTCTCCGAGGACTGCATGCCGACCTTGTGCTGAATCGCGCCCGAGATGCCCGCGGCGAGGTACAGTTTCGGCGCGACGGTCTTGCCGGTCTGGCCGATCTGCGCGGCGTAGGGATACCAGCCGGCGTCGACCACCGCGCGCGTGGCGGCAACGGCGGCGTTGCCGCCGAAGGCCCC
This sequence comes from uncultured Solirubrobacteraceae bacterium, assembly GCA_964582105.1. Classification (GTDB taxonomy): domain Bacteria; phylum Actinomycetota; class Thermoleophilia; order Solirubrobacterales; family Solirubrobacteraceae; genus Palsa-744. The sequence goes on along the minus strand of CAZOQI010000019.1, from coordinate 174,150 downwards.
GGCCAGCTCTTCGCAGAGCGCAAAGCCCTCGGCCTTGCCCAGGCCGCGGCCGCCGGCGACGAGGATGTCGGCGCCCTCGATGTCCACGTCGGCGCCGCGCTGTTCGCCGCGCACGAGCATCGTGGCCTGCGTGGCGTGCGGGCTGAGCTCGAAGCTGAGCTGCTCCACGGTCGCCTGCTCCGAGCTGGGCTGGGCGATCTCGAAGGCGTTGAGGCGCCCGATCACGATCCCGACCGGCGAGCGGTATTTGATTTCGGAGATGGCGGAGTCGCCGAGGATGGGGCGCTCCGCTATCAGCTCGCCCCCCTCGGCGCGCACGGCCGTGACCTCCATGACGACGCCCGCGCCCAGGCGCGCGGCAAGGCCAGCGCCGATCTCGAAGCCCAGGAGGCCGCCGCCGAAGATGGCGTAGGAGTAGCCGCCGTCGGCGATCGCCTTGCCCATCGCGTCCACGACGGGCTGCGCGAGGCCCTCGGGTCCCTCGGCGATGAGCACCTTCTTGGCGCCGTAGTTCCCGAGCGAAGCGGCCAGCTCCTGCGGCACGCCCTCGCCCACGAGGATCGCGTGTGCCTCGCCGCCGAGCTGCGCGGCGAGCTTGGCGCCCTCGCTGACGGCGCCCAATGAGTTCTTGTTGATCGCGCCCTCGTAGTGAAGCGCGTAGATGAGGATGTCGGCCATCTAGATCAGCTTCCTCTCGTCGAGCCAGGCGACGATCTTCTCGACCGTCTCGGCGGTGTCCTCGTCCTCGATGATCTCGCCGGCGCCCTTGGGAGGCGGCGCCTTGGCGGCGACCCACTGCGCAGCGGAGTTCTCGCCCCCGACCTTCGCTGCGTCAATGCCCACATCGCCGATGCCGAGGGTGTCCAGGGGCTTCTTCTTGGCGCCCATGATCGCCTTCAGCGAGGGGTAGCGCGGCTCGTTGATGGCGTCGCCGACGGAGATGACGGCGGGCAGCTTGATCTGCACCGTGTCATACCCGTACTCGGCCTGGCGCTCGCAGCGCAACGCTTCGGAGTCCACGTCCATCTTGATGACCTGCGTGAGCGAGGGCATCCCCAGGTGCTCGGCCACGACGGCGCCGATCGTGTAGCACTCGCCGTCGTCGGACTGCTGGCCCAGGAGCACCAGATCCGGCTGCTCGCGCTGGAGGGTCTGCGCCAGCGCGTAGCCGGTGGCGGCCACGTCGGAGCCGGCCACGGCCGCGTCCGCGAGATGGACCGAGCGGTCCGCGCCGAGCGAGACGGCCTTGTGCAGCGCGCGCACGGCGCTCTCGGGACCCATCGTGACGGCGATGATCTCCTCGACGGGCACGGCCCCGCCCTCGCGGATCTGCATGGCCGCCTCGATGGCGTGCGTGTCGTAGGGGTTGAGGTTCTTCTCCCCGCTGCGGTCCATGCGCCCCGTCGAGTGATCGATGCGCTTCTCGACGGCGGCGTCCGGAACCTCCTTCACCAGGACGCATATCTTCATTCGGTTTCGCTCTCCTTGAGGATTTGGTGCCCGCTTGCGGTGCCCGCTTGCTCGGCAGTGCCCGCCTACCCGGCGAATGCTAGCGAATCCAGCGGTTGACTGACGAGTCAATCGGTTTTGGCGCGGGTTGGGGCCAGGTGGCGCCGGCGCGCCCTTCAGTTGCTGCTCACGGCGCCCCTGATGAAGTCCACGATGGCCTGCGTGGGCGCTCCGGGCGTGAACACCTCGGCCACGACGAGCTGCTTGAGCTCGGGGATGTCTTCCGCGGGGATCGTCCCGCCCACGGTGACGAGCACGTCGTCGATGCCCTGCTCGCGCAGCAGCGCCACGACGCGCGGCACGAGCGTCATGTGCGCGCCCGAGAGGATCGAGAGGCCCACGGCGTCGGCGTCCTCCTGGATGATGGTCTCGACGATCTGCTCGGGGGTCTGGTGCAGGCCGGTGTAGATCACCTCCATGCCCGCGTCGCGCAGGGCGCGCGCGATGATCTTGGCGCCGCGGTCGTGGCCATCGAGGCCGGGCTTGGCGACGACGACGCGGATCTTGCTCTTGGCGGTGTGGGATGAAGAGGAGGGAGAGGACATCGTGAACTGCACAAGATCGTGTTCTGCGCAAGACGCAGGGGCCAGATGCGACACAGGACCCACAGATTATTCCGACGGGGACGCAGGCGTTGTGCCCTTGCCCCTCAGCCGTCCCGCAGCTCGCCCCGCACGATGCGGCTGACGGCCGCCAGAGCGGTGCCGGCGACGAGCGCCCCCACCACCTTCAATCGGCGCCCCAGGCGGTCGAGATGGATCGCCTCCCACCCTTCCTGCGCGGCGATGCGCCGCAGCTCGGGGTCGGGGTTGACGACGACCGCGTGCCCCACCGCGCGCAGCATCGGCAGGTCCGACTCGGAGTCCGAGTAGGCGTAGGAGAGAGACAGGTCGAGCCCCTCGCGCGCGGCCAGCCGCTGCATCGCCACGACCTTGCCCTCGCGGTAGTTGAAGGGACCGGAGGGACGGCCGGTGTAGCGGCCGTCGAGCACCTCAAGCTGCGACCCCAGGCCCCCGTCGAACGCCAGCACGTGCGCGAGCAGGTCCGCCATCTCCTGCAGCGCCGCGGTGACAATGTACACGCGCCGGCCCTGCTCCTGGTGCTCGTAGGCGCACGAAAGCATCCGCGGGTACAGGCGCGGAAGCACCCCGGCGAGGACCCGCGGCGAGAGGCGCTGGAGGTCGCGTACGGGCACGCCGGCGATCATCTCCCCCACGCGCTTGCGCACGGCGTCCGCGCGGTCGTCGGTGGAGCCGCGCAGGCGGAAGCGCAGATTTTCGTACACGTCGCGGGCCAGGCGCCCGCGCGAGATCATGCCGGTCTCGAAGGCCGCGCGGGCGAAGAAGATGCCCGATGACCCGACCATCAGCGTGCGATCGAGATCGAAGAAGGCTGCCGCCGCCCCGGCTGTCATGTGCGCCCCCGCGGGTGTTGCCTGCGCCTCACTGGCCGTCGCGCGCGCCCGCCCCTCACTGGCTATCGCATGAGACTGCGCCTGCGCCTCACCGGCCGGGGCGACACGCAGATGTCTTCCGGCCCGTGCGCTCATGTGCTCACACGCGGATGATGACCGCGTCGCCCTGCCCGCCGCCGGAGCAGATGGCGGCGCAGCCCAGGCCGCCGCCGCGGCGGCGGAGCTCGTGCACGATGGCGCCGAGAAGGCGCGCGCCGGAGGCGCCGATGGGGTGGCCCAGGGCGACGGCGCCGCCGTTGACGTTGACGCGGTCCTCGTCGATGCCGAGCAGGCGGATGGAGTGCAGCGTGACGGAGGCGAAGGCCTCGTTGATCTCCCACACGTCGATGTCGGCGGCCTTCAGTCCCGCCTTCTGCAGGGCCTTGGTGGCGGCGGAGGCGGGGGTGCGGGCGAGGTAGGCGAACTCGTCGGCGGACTGCGCGTGCGCGACGATCTCCCCCAGCGCCTCGTGGCCATTGGCCCTGGCCCACTCCTCGGAGCTGACCACGAGCGCCCCGGCGGCGTCGTTGACGCCGGGCGAGTTGCCGGCCGTGTGCGTGCCCTCCCTGCCGACGAGGCCGGGGAGCTTGGCAAGAGCCTCCAGGGAGGTGTCGCGGCGCGGAGCCTCATCGACCTCCACCACCGTGTCGCCCTTGCGATTCTTGATCGTGACGGGCGCGATCTCCTCCGCCAGGCGGCCCTCGTCGGTGGCCTTCAGCGCCAGCTCGTGCGAGCGCAGAGCCCAGCGGTCCAGATCGGCGCGGGTCATCTCCAGCTCGTCTCCGACCTCGGTGGCCTCCACGAACATCTGCTTGCCCGAGAAGGGGTTGGTGAGCCCGTCGTGGACCATCGCATCGAGCGCCTTAACGTCCCCCATGCGGAAGCCGAAGCGCGCGCCCGGCAGCAGGTAGGGGGCCTGCGACATCGACTCCATGCCGCCGCCTACGCCCACCTGCACGTCCCCGGCGCGGATGGCCTGGTCGAGGAGAACGCAGGCGCGCATCCCCGAGGCGCAGACCTTGTTGATGGTCTCGCTGGAGACCTCCTTGGGCACGCCGGCCTTGATCTGCGCCTGGCGCGAGGGGATCTGACCCTGACCGGCCTGCAATACCTGACCCATGACGATGTGCTGCACCTGCTCGGGCTCGACGCCGGAGCGCTCCAGGGCCGCACTGATCGCCAGCCCCCCCAGCTCGGTGGCGTCCAGCGTGGACAGACCGCCGCCCATCTTGCCGATGGGTGTGCGGGCGCTGGCGAGAATGACGGTCTTGGGCATGGGCTGTGGGCTCTCCTGATCGTGGGTGGGGAGATGAGAGACCGAAAATGCTATCGATGTGGGTATGGTGGCCTCTGTCGTGATGGTCACACTCAGCACAGAGAACCCTGCGGCCAGCAAGGCCGACACCGTGGCGGTGCCCCTCCTCGATGGCGAGGGATCCCCCGCCGGAGCCCCCGGCGAGGTGGCCGAGCTGGTGCACAGCGGCGAGGCCAAGAGCACGTTCAAGGCCCTGGCCGTGACCCATGCGCAGGGCAAGCGCTGGCTGACGGTGGGCATGGGCGAGCGCGACGCCTTCACACCCGAGCGCGCGCGCGTGGCCGCCGCGAAGGCGCTGGAGCGCGCGAAGGAGATCTCCACGCACACCCTCTGCTGGCTGCTGCCGGCGGATGCGGGCAGCGAGGTGGCGGGCGCGCTGGTTGAGGGCACGATCCTGGCCGACTACAGCTTCGAGCGCTGCAAGTCGGCACCCAAGGAGGACCCCGCCGGGGAGGCGGAGGAGCCGCCCAAGCACCTCGATGCGCTGATCGTGGCCGCGCCGCAGGCGGCCGGCGCAGCCGAGTTGGAGCGTGCCGTGAGCGAGGCCGCCACCGTGAGCGAGTCGGTCAACGAAGCGCGCGATCTGCAGAACCGCCCCGGCAACGACCTCACGCCGAGCGCCCTGGCCGAGCACGCCCGCGCGCTGGCCGGCGAGATCGAGGGCCTGTCCGTCGAGGTGGAGGGCCGTGAGGGCCTGAAGGAGCGCGGCATGGGCGCCTTCGCCGCCGTGGCCCAGGGCTCCGATCAGGAGCCCGCGCTGATCACGATGCGGTATGAAGGCCCGCCCGCCCCGGGCGGGGCATCCAATCCCAGGGGTCCGCTGCTGGGCTTCGTGGGCAAGGCCGTGACGTTCGACAGCGGCGGCATCTCGATCAAGCCGGGAGCGAAGATGTCGGAGATGAAGTTCGACATGTCCGGGGGCGCCGCCGTGATTCAGGCGGTCGCGGCAATCGCCCGCCTGAAGCTGCCCGTGAAGCTGATTGCGGTGGTGGGCGCCACCGAGAACCTCCCCAGCGGCAACGCGATCAAGCCCGGAGACATCGTCACGGCCGCCAACGGCAGGACGATCGAGGTCAATAACACCGACGCCGAGGGCCGGCTGGTGCTGGCCGACTGCCTCTGCCACGCCGTCTCCCTGGGAGCCGAGCGGATCGTCGATCTGGCCACGCTCACAGGCGCGGTGATCATCGCGCTGGGCTCCACCTACGCGGGCATCCTCAGCAACGACGAGGATTGGACGCGGCGCGTGAGCGAGGCCGGCGAGCGCACCGGCGAGATCCTCTGGAGGCTGCCGCTGCACGAGGAGTACGACGAGCTGATCAAGGGCCGCTATGGGGACCTTGACAACGCCCCCGAGGAGCGCAAGGCGGGCACGATCGTCGCTGCCGCCTTCCTCTCGAAGTTCGTCGAGGACGTGCCCTGGGCGCACCTGGACATCGCGGGATCGGCCTGGGACCTGGGCCGCGCCTATGCCCCCAAGGGCGCCGCCGGCTACGGCGTGCGCCTGCTGGTGGAGCTGGCGCGCAGCTGCGTCTCCTGAGCGCCCGGCTGCTCCCCCTGCACGCCCGGCTGCTCCCCCTGAACGCCCAGCCGCTCCCCCTGAGCGCGCTCCAAAAGCGCGGCGGCGGCGCTCGCGGGATCCAGGCGCCGCTGCACGACCTCATCCAGCAGGCGCTGGAAGTCCGGATCCTGCTCGAGGTCCTCCTCCAAGCGCCGGCGCAGGCGCGCGGTGGCGATCGCGAGGACCTCGCTGCGCAGGTTGCGCCGGCGGCGCTTCTCCAGCTGCCCGGCGGCGAGGATGTGCGCGCGATGCTCCCACAGGCGCAGCACGAGCTCGTCGATCCCCCGGTTGTGCGCGGCCTCGGTCTTGACGATCGGCACGCGCCAGCGCGCGGCTTGCGGCGCCGTGGTGCGGTCGAGGTTGGCCAGCGAGAGCACGGAGCGGATCTCGCGCACCATCGTGTCGGTGAGCGGGTGGTCGGCCTTGTTGACGACGATCACGTCGGGGATCTCCATGATGCCGGCCTTGAGCGCCTGGATGGAGTCCCCCGAGCCGGGCATGAGCACGAGCACGATCGTGTCGGCGTGGTCGATGATGTCGATCTCGGCCTGGCCCACGCCGACGGTCTCCACGAAGATCTCCTCGCGCCCGGAGGCGTCGAGCAGCAATGCCGCCTGCAGCGCGGCCTCGGAGAGCCCGCCGAGCGCGCCGCGGTTGGCCATCGAGCGGATGAACACCCCCGCGTCGAGGAAGTGCTCGGAGAGGCGGATACGATCGCCCAGAAGAGCGCCCTGCGTGAAGGGCGAGGAGGGGTCGATCGAGAGCACCCCCACGGTCCTGCCCGCCTCCCGCCGCACCCGGGTGAGCGCGCCGATGAGGGTGGACTTGCCCGCGCCGGGGGGACCCGTGAAGCCGAACACCGCGGCGTTGCCCGTGTGGGGGTAGACCTCGCGCACCAGCGCCCAGCCCTCGGGGCTGTCGTCCTCGACGAGCGAGATGGCGCGCGCGAGCGCGCGGCGGTCGCCGGCGAGCAGACGTTTCGCCAGGGCTGGGGTGTTCTCAGCGGGAGCGCGGGGCATCGGGTGAGGGCAAGTATCTACGATGCGCCCCTGTGGACTTCGACCTCTCCCCCGAGCACGAGCTGATACGCAGGACCGTACGGGAGTTCGCCGAGGGCGAGGTGGCGCCCGTGGCGCAGGAGCTGGACCGCACGAAGTCCTTCCCGTACGAGATCGTGGCCAAGCTGGGCGGGCTGGGCCTGATGGGCATCCCCTTCCCCCAGCAGTACGGCGGCGGGGGCGGCGATACGCTGGCCTACGCGCTGGCCGTGGAGGAGCTGACGCGCATCGACAGCTCGGTGGCGATCACGGTGTGCGCGCACACCTCGCTGGGCACGCAGCCGATATACCTGTATGGCAGCGAGGCGCAGAGGGAGGAGTGGCTGCCGCGGCTGTGCTCCGGAGAGAGGCTGGGCGCGTTCGGCCTCACCGAGCCGGAGGCGGGCAGCGACGCGGGCAACACGCGCACGCGCGCGCGCATCGCCGAGGGCGAATGGACGGTGGACGGCTCCAAGCAGTTCATCACCAACGCCGGCACGGAGATCTCCGGCGTGGTGTGCATCACCGCGAGGACCGGCGGCGATGAGCGCCCGGAGGAGATATCGAACCTGCTGATCCCCAACGACACGGAGGGCTACGAGCAGGGCGAGCCCTATCGCAAGATGGGCTGGCACGCCTCCGACACCCGCCCGCTCACGTTCAGCGACTGCCGCGTACCCGAGGAGAACCTGCTCGGCCCGCGCGGTGCGGGCTTGCGACAGTTCCTGCACATTCTCGACATCGGCCGCATCGGCGTGGCGGCGATGGGCGTGGGCCTCGCCCAGGGCGCGCTCGATGAGGCGCTGCGCTATGCCAAGGAGCGCAGGGCCTTTGGCAAGCCGATAAGCAGGTTCCAGGCGATCCAGGGCAAGCTCGCGGACATGGCCACCGAGATCGAGGCGGCGCGCCTGCTGGTCTACAAGGCCGCGCGCGAGAAGGACGCCGGGCGCAACTTCACCCTCACGGCCGCGCAGGCGAAGCTGAAGACCGGCCGCCTGGCCGTGCGCTGCGCCGAGGAGGCGGTGCAGATCCACGGCGGCTATGGCTACATCGAGGAGTACCCCGTGTGCCGCTTCTACCGCGACGCGAAGATCCTCACGATCGGCGAGGGCACCGACGAGATCCAGCAGATGGTGATCGCGCGGGCGCTGGGAGCGTGAGCGGGGAGCACCCGCGGCCCGCGGCCCCCGGGCGGCGCAGGCGCGAAGGCGAGCGGCCACTGCCCCTGGCCATGTGGCGGTGGATGCGGGCGAACAACATGCTCAACCGCCACTACGCGCTGCTGGGCCTGCGCTGGCTGTGGCTGAAGCTGCGCTGGCGCGGGCGCCTTGTGACCGACGGCATCTGCTTCATCTGCCCCGGCGTGAAGCTGGAGATCGGCCCCGATGCGACGCTGCACATCGGGCGCTGGGCCTGGATCGGCCACGGCAGCAAGATCCGCGTGCACGAGGGCGAGGTGCGGATCGGCGCGAAGACCGTGATGGGCCAGGAGTGCACGATCTCCGCCTACCAGCACGTCTCGATCGGCCGCGAGTGCATTATCGCCGACCGCGCGATGCTGATCGACTTCGACCACGGCGTGGTGGAGGTGGAGCGCCCCATCCGCGTGCAGGGCATCTACAAGCGCGACGTGAAGGTCGGCAGCAATGTGTGGTTGGGCTACGGCGCCTGCGTGCTGCGCGGGGTGAGCATTGGCGAGAACGCGATCGTAGGCACGAATGCCGTCGTGACCAGGGACGTCCCCGCAGACGCCGTGGTGGGCGGCATCCCCGCGAAGGTGATCCGCATGCGCGAGGCGCCGCGGACATTGCGCTGGGATTAGGAAAGGAACCCTCGACCTACGCGCCAGCTGGTTCCAGCAGCTCAGCCTGCTCAGCGCGCATTGCCGCAATCATCTCCTTTTTCGATGTATTCTCCAAACCGGAGGTTGCCTCCAAGGGGTCATCCGCGGTGACTGCGGCCAGGCATGCCTCCGTCCACTGATTCTCGAACTCGCCAAGTGCGTCACGAACGCGATCGCCGGCAACCAGCTGTGCAATTGCCTGGGCAGCATCGTACTCGTCAAAGACCTTCGGGTCTTCCTGGCGATTCGCGCGCAGACGGTCGCGTACGGGTATCTCGGGCCGAGGTGGTCGCGTTATCAGAAACGTATCGACAGCTTCCATAGCGGCCAGATAGCGGGCGTATGCTTGGCGTTGTATTGCAGCCTTCGCCTCCCTTGCCTGATGGGTACGATCTTCGCGGCCGCTCGCCCTCTGCCAGCGATGGTTGAGCACCGCCGTTGCCAGCCCGATGAGCCCGGTCACCACAACCCCGCCGAGTGCGCCGATCAGCCCAATCCACTGTGTATCGATCGCGCTCACCACCAACGTCGGCCGATGATATACCACGCTTCACCCGCTTTGCAGGCGACAGTTGATGTCACACCGCGAGCGCTGCGGGGTGGGCACGCGCCGCCAGCTTGCGCAATGGCTCAACGTTCGCATCGGGTCCCTTAGACAAGGCGTCATACAGCCCCCTGCGGTGCTCCTCAAAGCGCTGTTGCGCATACGGAACTGCCACGCCGCGCGAGACCATGAAGGCCCAGTCGGAGGCCTGCAGAGCGAGCAGCTGGCGCAGGGCAGCCGGTCCGGCGCGGGTGCCGGCGCGGACCGTGGCGAGCTCCGCCGCGCGCGTGGCGAAGGCGATGTCCGCGACAGCCGGCGCAGACCAGGTCGAGAGATTCCCCTGCTCGCCCCACGTGCTGACATGCTCGGGGTCCTGCCAGATTCCTGGATCCGGTACCGGCTGCAAGCGCTCGAGCGCGTCGTCGAGGCGCACCAGCTCGAGCCCCTGCCGGGCGCACTCCTCGACCACGGCGGCGAGCCAGGCGACACCCTCGTACCACCAGTGCCCCAAGAGCTCGGTGTCGAGCGCGCATACGAGCAGTCCGCGGCCGGGGAGGCCGGCGCCGAGGCGCTCGATACGCGCGCGTGTGCGTGTGACGAAGTCCTCGGCATGGGCGCGCACCAGTGCCAGCGCCCTGCTGTGATCGTAGGCCTCGCCGCTGTTGGCCCAGGGGTTGTGATGGTGAACCGTGTGGTGGTGGTAATCGCGGTAGTCCCCGTGCGCGGGATAGCCGCGCTCGCTCCAGACGAGCGAGATCGTGGCGCGGTCGATCGGCACCAGGCGCAGCCCGGCGTCGCTGATGAGCGGCTGGAGATGGCGGGGATCCTCGAGACCGGGAGCGCCGGCGAGCTCGATGCAGGTGGCGTGCACGCCCGCATCGACGAGGGTGGGCTCGATCCAGGGCGCGTGGGCGCACTCCGGCAGCCAGAATCCACCACGCCAGGCGGGGCCGAAGCGCGCGCGATGAGACTCCACGCCGGCGAGCACCTGCATGCCGAGGCAGGCATCGGTGGCGAGCAGCGGCAGCACGGCGTGCGTTGCCGAAGAGGTCCACTGCGCGTAGGGGGCCAGCGCGCCGAGCAGATCGCCATCCAGCTCCGCCCAGCGCTCAAGGGCCCGCTCGTAGTCCCCCCAGGAGCGCAACAGCTCCTCGGCGAGCCCATCGTGCCCCCCCGCGCGCAGCCCGCGGGCGTCCTCGTGGTGAGTGTGGCGGCGGACCTCGTTCAGGAAGGCGATGTAGCGCTCTCCAACCCCGTCCCCCTCCAGCTGATCGCAGAGAACCGGCGTGAGCGAGAGCGTCAGCTGGGCCCCCGCTTCGAGCAGGTCGAGCAGCGGGAGATAGCTCGTGGTGATGGCCTCCCACAGCCACTCCTCCCCGAAGGGCCACGTGCCGAAGCCCTCCACGTAGGGCATGTGCGTGTGCAGCACCATCGCCAGCGCGCCGCGATCGGATGAGCTCATGCGCGGCACTCCGCAGGGGCCTCGTGCGCGGCACACCGCGAGGACCTCATGAGCGGCACACCGCGATGAAGTCGAGGGCCCTGTTCAGGTCGGCCCGCGCGGCGGGGCGCAGGGCGAAGTCCTTGGCGGCGATCGCCGGGGTGAACCAGTCGTAGAAGCGCTCCGTGAGCCGCAGGCGCCGATGCACGGCGTCCCAGCCGGCGCGCAATGCCAGCTCGTGCACGCGCAGCTTGCGCGCGTGGAAGAGGCCATACATATCGACCGAGCCGAAGTGCTCGCGGCAGAGCGCCTCGAACTCCATCGCCCTGTACTCGTGCACGTGCCAGGGATTGTCAGAGCGCGGCGCGCCCTTGGGCGCCAGGGTGAGCACGTTGGGGGTCGACAGGAAGACGGCAGCTGCGCGGCCATCGCCGGGCCGGCCATGCCGGCCCCCCTCCTCCTTCTCATCAGTCTGAATGAGCGAACGAAAGCGCTCCAGCACCTTCCCGGGATTTTCCAGGTGCTCGATCGTCTGCAGAAACACCACCGCGTCGCAGGGCTCGCTGAAGCTCTCGACCAGGTCTCGCTCAAAGCGCAGGTTCGCGCGGCGGTAGCGCAGCCGCGCGTGCGCGTGCGCCTCGGGATTCGCGTCGACGCCCACCACGGAGGCGGCCGTGGTGGCGAGCAGATCCGACCCGTAGCCCTCGCCGCAGGCCATGTCGATCACGCGCAGCCCCCGCGTGCGTGCGGCGATCCACTCATATACAACGAGATGGCGGCGAAACCAGTAGTTCTCCGCGGGCACATCCGGGAGCGTGCGCTCGCCCGTGAGCTCCAGCGGCGGGACCCCGCCGGGCTGGTCGCGCTGGATGTGGAGGGCTGGAGTGGACACGGATATTGGCGCGCGAGTATATGGTGCCCTCGCCATGCCCCCGGTATTGACTGGAAATAGAGATGGGTCCGACCGAAGCCGGGAGACACGCGCTTCCGGCGCAAATCCCCGTTTCGGCCAGCCCGCCTGCGGCGGACTGCGCCACCCTCTGAGCTCCGACGATATCCGCGACGTCAACACGCGCTACCACGACGTCGCGGCCGGCCACTACGACTCCAAGTGGGGCATCGACTTCGGCGAGCTCGGCGGGGCGCAGGTGCTGTGCAAGGTGCGCAAGGCGCTCGGCGCCGACCCCGGCCCCTTCGCGCGCTCGCTGGAGATCGGCAGCGGCACGGGCTACTTCACGCTCAACCTGCTGCGCGCGGGCGTGATCGAAGGGGCCACCTGCAGCGACATCTCCCCGGGGATGCTCGCCGCATTGAGCGCCAACGCCGAGCGCCTGGGGCTTTCGGTGCGCACCGAAATGGCCGACGCCGAGCGCCTGCCCTTTCCCGACGGGAGCTTCGACCTGGTGCTGGGCCACGCCGTGCTGCACCACATCCCCGACCTCCCCCGGGCCTGGCGCGAGTTCGCGCGCGTGTTGGCGCCTGGGGGCACAGTGCTGTTCGCCGGCGAGCCCTCCCGCTACGGCGACCGCCTCGCGCGGGTGCCCAAGCGCGCCGCCACGATCGCGGCCCCCCTCTGGCGCCGCGCGCTGCGCGCCGGCCCGGCCCGCCCAGCGGAGGGCGGCAAGCCCGATGCGGCGCTGGAGAGCGTCGTGGACGTACACGCCTTCGCCCCCGGCGAACTGCTGAGGCAGGCCCGTGGCGCGGGCCTCCAAGACGTGCGCGTGATCGGCGAGGAGCTTTTGGCGAATTGGTTCGGCTGGACCAACCGCACGTTGGAGGCCACGGCCGACCCCGACGAGGTGCCCTGGGCGTGGAAGCTGTACGCCTATCGGGGCTACCTGGCCCTGCAGCAGCTGGACCGCCGGCTGCTGGAGTCGCGCCTGCCCGCGGCGATCTTCTACAACCTCATGGTGGCAGCCCGCAAGCCGGTTTGAAAGGGCCGGCCCCCGGCAACTCGGAGGACATGGGCCCGCAAAGCGGTCTGAGAGGGGCCATAGAGCGATTGGAGCGGACCATTCGTCCCGGACGGTTCGGACGCATAGCGGGAAAAATACCGACCTGACGATCATTGTCCGCGGCCTGGCAGGCCTTAGACTGCTGGGAATGTCCGACGCCCTGCACTGGGGTTTCCCGATGTTCCCCCTCGGCCTGGTGGCACTGCCCACCGAGAGCGTGCCCCTGCACATCTTCGAGGACCGCTATCGCAAGATGATCGAGCAGTGCATGGACTCCGAGGGCGAGTTCGGCATCGTGTGGCTGTCCGAGGACGAGCTCAAGCCCGTGGGCTGCGCCTGTGAGATCGACCGCGTGCTCGAGCGCACGGATGACGGCCGCATGAACATCATCGTCCGCGGCACGCGCCCCTTTCGCCTCGTGGAGCGCCAGGACGACCTCCCCTACCCGGCGGCGGTCGTGGAGTTCCTGGCCGAGCAGGAGGAGGAGCCCGACCCCGAGGTCACGGTCGAGACCCGCGCGCTCTACGCGGAGCTGGTCGAGCAGGCGACTGACAAGACCCTCGACGCCGACGAGCTCGCCGCGCTCGACGCCTACACAATGGCCGCCACCGTCGAGTTCGGCGCCGACGTCAAGCAGGAGCTTCTGGAGCTGCGCTCGGAGAACGCGCGCCTGCGCCTGCTCACGCTGCTGTTCCGCGCCGCGATCAAGCGGTTGGAGCTGGTCGAGCGCGCCCAGGCCCGAGCGCGCTCGAACGGCAAGGTGCGCTTCGGCTGACGCGCCGAGTCGCCCAGCAACCCAATCCGCAGCAAAGTTCTAAAAAGTCAATCTCTTTGCTTGCCCCTCCCGGTCCTGACATTTGACCCTGCCAGGACACAAGACACCGCTCTCCTCAAACCACACTCATCCCACCACTCCTCAGACCCCCCTGTGGCAGACCTCCCGCCCCACTTCCAGGACGAACCCCTGGAGTTCGTGCATCGTCTTGCTCTGCCCCACTGAGTTGTCGCTGAAGCGAACGTGACCGTCTTCGTCGCGCAGGTGGTAGCTGAGCACCGAGCCGGGACGCGGCGGCAGGTACAGGTGCTGGGACGCCGCTTCCTTCAGTTCTTCCTGGATCCCCCGCGCCAACACCAGCTGCGGGTCGCTGATCGGCAGGGCCGGCCCCCCGTCGCAGCGCACCGTGCCTCCTTCGTTGACGACGAGCGTGAGCGAGGCGCCGGGGATCGAGCCCGAGCGCTTGACTTCGAATAGGTCCGAGGAGAGCACCCCGCCCCCGCAGCCGGCCGGGAGCAGAAGGGCAGACAGCAGGCCCCCGCCGGCCAGCAGGCTCCGGACGCGACCAGCCTGTGGCAACCGCCCGCGCAGGGCCGATCCCCAGCGGGTCTCGCCCCGGAGGCCCCGCACGACGCACCCTGACGCACCCGACCTCATGCGTCCACCGCGACGCCGCCGCGGCGCGGGTCGCCGGCCCCGGCGAGGCGGCCTTCCCGGCTCAGAACCGCCTGCACCCCCCCGAAGAAGAGGTTGAGGGCGTGAAAGCGCACGAGCTCGCGCTCGCCGCCGCCCTCCAGCCCCGCCCCGGCCCCCGTGAGCTCCTCGACGTCGATCCCCGGCTCGTGGTAGACGACCCCGTCCTCGAAGTGCGCGCGTGGCGCCTGCACGGCATCGGCGACGCTGAGGCCGTTGTCGACCACGCCGACGATCGTCTGGAGGATGGCCGAGCGGATGCGATTGGAGCCGGCGGAGCCCAGCACCAGCTCGACGGCGCCGTCCTTCAGCACGACGGAGGGCGCCATCATGCTCGGCATGCGCCGCCCGGCGGGATGGCGATGGAAGCCCTGCGGGTTGAGGTCCTCCTCGCCCATCACGTTGTTTACGTGGATGCCGGTGCCCGGCACCACCACGCCCGAGCCCTCGCCGTTCGTGCAGGTGACGCTGCACGCGCAGCCGCCTGAGTCGAGCACCGAGATGTGGGTGGTGGCGCCCAAGCGCGAGCCCAGGAAGCGCTCCAGGAAGCCGTCCTCGCCGAGGCCTTCGACGAACTCCGCCGTGCGCTCGGCTTGGGCGGATTCCATCGCCCGCACGACCTGCTCCAGGGTGGGCGGCGAGGGGCCGCGATCCAGCAGCGCGAGCGAATAGGCCAAGAGGATGCCGCCCGCCGAGGAGGGCGGGTTGGTCAGGACCACGCGATCGCGGTAGCCGACCTCCAGCGGGATGCGCTGGATCGCCGCATACCCGGCGAGCGCCTCGCGCGTCAAAGAGCCCCCGCGCGGCGCCAGCCAATCGCACACCGCCGCCGCGATGTCGCCCCGGTAGAAGGGCTCCGCACCCTCCGCCCCAAGGCGCTCCAGGGCGTCACCCAGCGAGGGGTTGCGCAGCAGCTCGCCCTCGCGCAGCACGTGGCCCTCCGGCGCCCACAGCGCAGCGCACTCGGGCGTGGAGCGCAGCAGGTCGGCGAGGATCTCCGCCACGTATGCCTGGCCGTGGTTCAGCTGCACCCCCGCGCGCGCCAGATGCGCGGCGGGAGCCACGAGGTGCTCCAGCGGAACCGTCCCCCAGCGCGCCATCGCCGTGCACACCCCGGCCGGGGCGCCATACACGCCGCAGGAGGCCGCGCCGATGTAGAAGACCTGCACGGCGTCGCCGAAGGACACGTCGATCGCCTCCAGCTCGGCCGCCGAGCCGTCCGCCGCGCGCGCGGGCGCCTCCACGAAGAAGTCCAGCAGCACGGGCTCGCGCCCGCCGCCCGCCACCAGCATGTAGCCGCCGGCCCCAAGGCCGGTCAGCAGGGGCTCGGCCACGAAGGACATCAGCATCGCCGCCACGGCGGCATCGACGGCGTTGCCGCCCTCGCGCAGCACCTTCGCCCCGGCGTGCGCCGTCAGCGGGTGGCCCGCCGCTACTACTCCCTTAGGCGTTGGGGATGAACTCTGGGACCTCAAGATCGCCTAGGCTACGGCGTCTTTCCCGCCTTGGCGCAGCGGCGCGCTGCACCCTCGGCTCGCCCGCCGGCTCCTCCAGGCGCCCCCGGCGCGAACCGGAACGTCCCTCCCCGCGGTAGCCCGTGGCGACGACCGTCACCCACACCTGATCGTCGAGCTTCTCGTCGACCATCGCGCCGAAGATGATGTTCGCGTCGGGGTGCGCCGCCTCGGAAACGGCCTTCGCGGCCTCGTTGACCTCCCACAGGGACAGATTGACGCCGCCGGTGATCGAGAGCAGGATCGAGCGCGCGCCCTCCATCGAGGTTTCCAGCAGGGGCGACTGCACGGCCTGCATCGCCGCCTCGGTCGCGCGGTGCTCGCCGATGCCCATGCCGATCCCCAGCAGCGCATCGCCGGCCTCGCTCATGATCGTGCGCACGTCCGCGAAGTCCAGATTGATCAGGCCGGGCAGCGTCACCAGGTCGGAGATCCCCTGCACGCCCTGGCGCAATACGTCGTCGGCGACGCGGAAGGCGTCCATCATCGATGTCTGCTTGTCCAGCACCGACAGAAGGCGTTCGTTGGGGACCACGATCAGCGTGTCCACCTCGTCCGCGAGCGCGCTCACCCCCTGCGAGGCCTGCTCGGCGCGGCGCGTGCCCTCGAAGCCGAAGGGCTTGGTGACGATCGCCACCGTCAGCGCGCCGATCTCGCGCGCGATGCGGGCCACGATCGGGGCCGCGCCGGTGCCCGTGCCTCCCCCGGCGCCAGCGGTGATGAAGATCATGTCGCTGCCCTTCAGCAAAGACTTCACGCGGTCGTAGTCGTCCATCGCCGCCTGCCTGCCCACGACGGCGTTCGCGCCGCTGCCCAGGCCGCGGGTGATCTCGGCGCCGATGTGCAACGTGATGTCGGCGGTGGACTGCTGCAGGGACTGCAGGTCGGTGTTGATCGCCATGAACTCCACGCCGGCCACCTCGGCCTCGACCATGCGGTTGACAGCGTTCACGCCCGCGCCGCCCACGCCGACGACGCGGATCACGGGCTGGATCACCGGACCCGCCTGGCCGAAGGGGCGCGGCTCGGATGCCTCGCGGGGGGGCATCTCCACGGGCATCTGCTGGGACTGCTGCTGGGGCTGGGAGCGCTGGGCAGCAGCCGCCTCCCTTGGCGGCTCCATCATGTTCTCGGGGATCTCCGAGGAGAACACGTTGCGCAGGCGCTCCTGGGGGCTGCGCACCGCCGCGGACTCATCGGGCTCGGGGTCCGAGGCGCTCAGCGCGGGGTGGGGCACCTCGCGGCTGCGCTCAACCGGGGCCTCCTGCTCGGGGGAACGTGCCTCTCGTCGCGACGAGACGCGCGGCTTGGCCTCGCCTGAGCTCTCCGGGCCGGGCGCGGCAACATGGCCGGCTGCGCCGGCCCTCTCCTCCTTTCCCTCCCCCACTGCCTGCCCCTTCCCCTCTTCCTCGCCCTCCTCGGTCTTGCGAAAGAGCGCCGCGAGGGGGCCTTCGCGCATCGATGCGCGCTTGCTGCTATTGGGAGCCATGCGCCAACACCTCCTGTGCCAGCTGACGATAGGACTGTGCGGCCACGCCGTCGGGCTCGTACTTGAGCACGCTCATGCCCTTCACGGGGGCCTCGGCGAAGCGCACGGTCTTGCGGATGCGGCTGGCGAACACGCGGTCGCCGAAGTTCTCTTCGAGGATCTCGATCGCCTCCTTGGCGTGGATCGTGCGCGTGTCCACCAGGGTGGGGAGGATACCCTCGATTTCGATGTCCGGGTTGAGGTTCTCGCGGATCATCGAGAGGGTGTTCTGGAGCTGGATGAGGCCACGCATCGACAAATACTCGCACTGCACGGGGACGATGACTTTGTCGGCCGCCGTGAGGGCGTTGATCGTGAGCAGTCCCAGGCTCGGCGGGGTGTCGATGCAGATGAAGTCGTAGTCCTCGCGGATCGGCTCAAAGGCCTTCTGCAATGAGCGCTCGCGGCCGATCATGGTGCTCATCGCGATCTCCGCGCCGGCCAGGTCGATCGAGGCGCAGGCCACGTCGATCTCGCGCTTGCGAATCACCTCGCGGATCGAGAGCTTGTGCACGAGCACGTCATACATCGACTTGTCGATCGTGTCCGGGTCGATGCCCTGGCTCATCGTGAGGTTGCCCTGCGGGTCCATGTCGCAGCACAGCACACGATGGCCCTCCTCGGCGAAGGCCGCTGCGAGGTTCAGCGTCGTGGTCGTCTTGGCCACGCCGCCCTTCTGATTGGCGAACGCGATGACCTTTGCCCTTGGCACGGCACTCTCCGATGGCTGGTTGATGGGAGCCGTCGCGTGCGGTATTCGCAGGGGGCGGGCGGATTCCTGCATCCCAACTACGATCACGGCGTGACCGCCAAACGCCACGTGGGCCTGGCCGAGCGCCTGCTGGCCGGCCCCGAAGGGGGCGGTAAGCGCGTGTGCATCTGCGCGGGACCCGGCGGCGTGGGCAAGACCACCACCTCCGCGGCGATCGCATTGGGGCTCGCAAGGCGGGGGCAGAAGGTGGTGGTGCTGACGATCGACCCGGCCAAGCGCCTGGCCACGGCCCTCGGCCTGAGCGAGCTCGACGGCGAGCCCCACCCGGTGGACCCCGCGATGCTCGCCGGGGAGGGGATCGAGCTGGCGCAGGGGGGCGAGCTGTGGGCCATGACCCTCGACGTCAAGGGCACCTTCGACGCCCTCATCCAGCGGCTGGCGCCCGACGAGCGCACGCGCGAAGAGGTCCTGGGCAATCGCATCTACCAGGAGCTCTCCACGGCCCTCGCCGGCTCGCAGGAGTTCACCGCCATCTCGCGGCTGTACGAGCTGGACCGCGAGGGGGAGTTCGACGTGATCGTGCTCGACACGCCCCCCTCGCGCAACGCGCTGGACTTCCTGGAAGCCCCCGGGCGCCTGGGGCAGTTCTTCGAGGGCCGCGCGCTGCGCGTATTCCTCGTCCCCGGCGGGCTCGCCGCGCGCGTTCTGGGGCGCGGCACGGGCCTCGTGCTCTCGATGTTCACGCGCATCACGGGCATCGACCTGATGGGCGACATATCGATCTTCTTCCGCTCGCTGGGGAGCATCACCGAGGGCATCACCGAGCGCGCGCGCGGCACCGGGGCGCTGCTGCGCGACGCCGCCACGGTGTTCGTGGTCGTCACCTCGCCCGAGCCTGAGCCGGCGCGCGAGGCCATGTATCTCGCCGGCAAGCTCCACGAGGCGGGCATGCACCGGGCCGGTCTGATCGTCAACAGGATGCACCTGGAGGGCCTGCACGGGCAGGACATCCTCGAGCTTCAGGCGCTGCTCGCCGAGCAGCTGGGAGACGATCTGGCCGCGCGCGTGGCCGCCAACCTCGCCGACTTCGACGTGCTCGCCCGGCGCGACGCCGAGAGCCTCAGCGCCCTCTCACGCACCTTCCAGGACAGCGACCCGCTGCTGGTGCCGCACCTAGACGGCGACGTGGACCTGCGCGGCCTCGCCGAGATCGAGCGCCACCTCTTCGCATGATCCGCCCAGCCAGCGCTCGCCATAGGCGCGCATGTCGTCGATCAGCGGCAGCAGCGCCCGGCCCTTGCCGGTCAGCGCGTACTCCACGCGCGGTGGCACCTCCGGGAAGGTGTGGCGCTCGACGATCCCCTCGTCCTCGAGCGCGCGCAAGCGCAGCGAGAGGGTGCGCGGGCTGATTCCCGCGAGCGAGCGCTCCAGCTCGCAGAAGCGCGAGCGGCCCTCCGCCAGGTCGCGCACCAGCAGGAGGGTCCACTTGCCGCACACCACTTCGGCGGTGCGGCACACCGGGCATGTCTCGTCGATGGCCATCTGGCCCTTTACTTTACCAAATGAAGTATCACCCGCCGGTCCAGGAGGAGCGGGAGGATCCGGGAGGAGCTGGGACCGCGGCTACCTCCAGGTCCCGTGGCGCAGCGTCACTGCACCGCTGTGAGCGGCGCGGCCGGGGCGACTGGCGCGGGCTTGGGCGGCGCGGCCTCCTCGCGCCTGGCCTCGACGGAGGCGACGTCCTCCATTGTGGTCCCCCGCCGGCCGTCGGCCTGCATGAGCAGCTTGAAGTCGTGCGGCGATGAGGCCATGCGCATGGCGTCGTCGAAGGTGACGCGGCCGGCCTTGACGTGTCCGAAGAGCGCCTGATCGAAGGTCTGCATGCCGTAGTAGGCGCCGGAGGCGATGACCTCCATCAGCTTGCCCGTCTGCTCGGGGTCCTTGATCATGTCGCGCACGCGCCCGGTCATGCGCAGGATCTCGCAGACCGCCACGCGACCGCCGCCGGCCTTGGGGGCGAGGCGCTGGGAGATGACGCCCTTGATCGTGCCGGCGATCATCGAGCGCGCCTGGTTGTGCTGGTGGGGGGGGAAGAAGTCGAGCATGCGGTTGATCGACTCGGTGGCGTCCACGGTGTGAATCGTGGAGAGCACGAGGTGGCCGGTCTCGGCCGCGGAGAGGGCGGTCTGGACGGTCTCCTCGTCGCGCATCTCGCCCACGAGGATCACGTCGGGGTCCTGGCGCAATACCCGGCGCAGGGCGCGCTTGAAGGAGGCCGTGTCCATGCCCACTTCGCGCTGGTTGATGACCGAGCGCTTGTCGGTGTGCACGAACTCGATCGGGTCCTCGATTGTGACGATGTGCCGGTTGAGCGTCTCGTTCATGTGATCGATCATGGCCGCCAGGGTGGTCGACTTGCCCGAGCCGGTGGTGCCGGTGAGCAGGACGATCCCCCGCTCCTCCTCGGCCAGTTCGCGCACCACCGGCGGCAGCGAGAGCTCGTCGATGGTGGAGATCTTGTGGGGAATGGCGCGGCACACGAGCGAGATCGCCCCGCGCTGGCGGAAGGCGTTGACGCGGTAGCGCGCCACGCCCTCGATTTCGAAGGAGAAGTCGACCTCGTGCTCCTCGCTGAACTCCTGCAGCTTGGCGGGATCCTGGAGCAGGATGTGCAGCGCGCGTTCGGTGTCCTCGCCCGTGAGCGCCCGCTCGGCGGTGTCGGGGGAGAGGTTGCCGTGGATGCGATACAGCGGCGGCGCATCGAGCTTCAGGTGCAAATCTGAGCCTTCACGGCGAACAAGGTCGCGCAGCGCTGTCTGCACGTCAAACACGATTCAACTGATCGGCAGAAAGCCGGAGGGGCTTGAGCCCTAAGCGACGTCTCTCAGCTTCTGCGCCTCCGCCAGAGACTGGAGCTTCTTCAAGGACTGGTTCTCGATCTGGCGGATGCGCTCGCGCGTGACGTTGAAGGTGCGGCCGACCTCATCAAGCGTGCGCGGGTGCTCGCCGCCGAGGCCGTAGCGCAGCTCCAGCACGCGCCGTTCGCGGTATGACAAATTCTCGAGCGCCTCGCGCAGCGCCTCCTTGGTGAGGATTTCGGCGGCGCGCTCGTACGGGGACTCGGCGCGCTCGTCGGCGATGAACTGCCCGAACTCGGACTCCTCCTCGTCCCCCACGGGCTTCTCCAAGGACACCGGCGCCTGCGCGGAGCGCTTGATGGAGTCGACCTCTTCGGGGTCGATGCCGGTGACGTCGGCGATCTCGTGGGCGGTGGGCTCGCGGCCGAGCTCGGTGACGAGCTTGCGCTCGGCGCGGCCGATCTTGTTGAGCTTCTCGACGACGTGCACGGGGATGCGGATCGTGCGCGCCTTGTCGGCGAGAGCCCGCGCGATCGCCTGGCGGATCCACCAGGTGGCGTAGGTGGAGAACTTGAAGCCCTTGCGGTAGTCGAACTTCTCGGCGGCGCGCACCAGCCCCAGGGTGCCCTCCTGGATGAGATCGAGGAAGGGCAGGCCCTGGTTGCGATAGTTCTTGGCGATCGAGACGACCAGGCGCAGATTGCTCTCGACCATCTTCTGCTTGGCGTCGAGGTCGCCGCGCTCGATGCGCTTGGCCAGATCGACCTCCTCCTGGGCCGTCAGGAGCCGAACCTTGCCGATGTCCTTGAGGAACAGCTGGAGCGAGTCGGTGGTCATGTCCGGCTTGAGGTCAAGCGCGGTCTTGGCCTTGCGCCGCCCGCGTTTGTCGGGCGCGCGCTCGACCCCCATCGCCGCGGCGGTGGCCGGGTCGATGTCCTCCACGAGCTCGATCTCGGAGCGCTCGAAGAAGCCGTGGAGCTCCTCGACGTCGGACTCGTCCAGATCCAGCTCGGAGGTCGCCTTGGAGATCTCGGCGTAGCTGAGAACCCCCACCTGCTGCCCTTTGGCGAGCAGGCCCTTGATCTCGTCAAGCTCCTGAAGTTCTACGACTGACATCAGATTTCCATTTCCTTCGCAAGGGCTCGGACGAGCGCCCCTATCTTAACGCGTTGCGCCATGATTGCCCTATGAGCGAGCACGAGCGCACCCCCGCTTCCCCCGAGCCCGGCGTGCTGGGGAGCCTACCCAAAACCCGCCCCCAGCGCGCGAGCGCGCGCCGGCAGACGGCGCGGACGAGCGCTCAGAAGATCGCTCAGAAGCCGGCGCGAGGCAGACCCGCAAAGCGAACGCCCGCGCCCACGAAGACCGAGCCCCTGCGCGCGCCGAGACAGGGCTTCGAGGCGGAGAGCGACGTGGAGCCGGGCAAAACGGTGCAGCCGCCCGGCGGCGCAGAGCTGGCCGCGTCGGTGGTGGAGCTGATCGGGGAGCTGGCGCAGAGCGGCTTGTCCGGCGGGGGCAGGCTGCTGAAGGACGCGCTCGGACGGCTGGGACGCAGCTGACGGGTTCCGCCCGGCCGGGGCGGCTACGCGGCAGGGTCGATATCCGGCGCGATTGGCCGCCCGGAGGCCCGCGCCGCATAGACGCCGACGTCGGCGTGGGCGGCCAGCGCGGATGCGTCGCGGCCGTCGTCGGGACAGACGGCGATGCCGATGGCGAGCTCGAGCGGCACGCCGCGGTGCCTGGCGGCAAGGCGCACGGTGCGAGCCAGGCGCTCGGCCAGCTGGCGCGCGCCTGAAGCATCTGTCTCGGGAGTGACGAGCCAGTAGCGGCCGAGGGACTCGTGCGTGAGCAGATCGGCGGGGCGCAGCTCGGCGCCGATGGCCCGCTCAACCTGGGTGGTCAGGCGCGCCAGCTCCTCTTGAAGCTCGGCGTGGGCGAGGCGATCGATGTCGAGGACCTCGATCAGGAGCACCGCGAAGGGCAGGCGATCCTCGCGATGGCGCTCCAGACGCCGCGAGATCGAGGCGATCCACCCCGAGGAGCTCTCCTCGCCTCGGGCGTCGTGGATCTCGATCCCCGCGTGCGAAGAGGGCTCCGGTGGCTCCAGCGGAGCCTGCTCAGGCGCTGGAGGCGCAGGCGCGGATGCCGTGGCAAGCAGGCCGATCGCGGCGCAGACGTCGGCAAGCCGCTGCGCGAGCAGGGCGGCGCGCTCGCGGCGCGGACCCGAGAGCTCTTCGTGGAGGGATTCCCAGAGGGCGTCGGAGAGATCGTGCGCCGCGCGCGCGGCGCCCGCCAGGCGCTCGTGAGGGGAGCGGAGATCGCCGCCTGTCATGTGCGGCGAATATCGGCAGCGGCGAAGGACAGGACGCAAAGAGTAGTGACGAGGCGCGACGATGGGCGGCGCAGCGGCGGATAGCCTCTGAGAGGCGATGAGCGAGGCGACGATCGGCGAGCTGCGCGACCGCTCGAGCGTGGACGAGCGGACCGGCGCGGTGCTCTCGGCGCAGGCGGCGGAGCTGCGCCTGCCCGAGGGGGCGTTGCGAGGGATGTGGACGCCGATGCACCTGGAGCGCCTGGCGCGCACCTACTGGCGCTTCTTGACGCGCGTGACGCTGGGCCTGGTGCGCGTGCGCTACAGCGAGTCCGAGCGCAGCGTGGTGCTGCTGGGAGCGCCCCTGAAGCTGCTGACCTTCAGCGCCCCCGAATACGAGATCGAGGCCGATCGCGGGGTGGTGCGCTGGCGCGTGCAGCGAGGCCTGCTGGTGGCCAAGCGCGGACGCGGCGGCGGGGGCCATCTGCAGATCGACGTGCGGCGGCTGCCCGAGCAGCATGAGGGCTGGGCGAAGGTGGAGGTGGAGGTGGAGGTGGCGAACTTCTACCCGCGGATCGCCTTCGGCCTGGGCCGGCGGATATACGAGGAGACGCAGTCGCGCATTCACGTGCTGGTGACCCACGGCTTCCTGCGCTCGCTGGCGAAGCTGGAGCTGGCGCGCTCGCGCGTGGGGCGTTTCGAGGACCTGGACGCCGCCGGGCCGGAACCCGAGAACCCCATCGCCGCCGGGCCGGAACCCGAGGACGCGGCCGAGGATGGCCTCAGAAGCGATCCCCGCCGACGGCGCGCAGCTTGGCGCGGTCGTGGCGGGCGCTGATGCGCCGGACGGTGCCCGAGCGCGTGCGCATGACGAGCGACTCGGTGGTGGCGCCCCCCGCGGATGGGTAGCGCACACCCTGCAGTACATCCCCATCCGTGACGCCCGTGGCGGAGAAGAAGACGTCCTCACCGGCGACGAGGTCGTCCTGTTCGAGCACGCGCGCGAGGTCGTAGCCGGCGTCGAGCGCGGCCTGGCGCTCGGCGTCCTCGCGCGGCCACAGGCGCCCCAGGAGGCGCCCGCCGAGGCACTTGACGGCGGCGGCGGAGATGACCCCCTCGGGCGTGCCGCCGATGCCCCAGAGAAGATCGACGGGCGAGCGCTCGGTGACGGCGAGAAGCGAGGCGGAGACGTCCCCGTGGGCGATCAGGCGCACGCGCGCGCCGGCCTCGCGGATGGCGCGGATGCCCTCGGTGTGGCGCGGGCGGTCGAGCACGAGCACCATGACGTCGCCGATCGTGGTCTCCTTGCGCTGCGCGATCAGCTTGAGGGTCTCCGGGAGAGGCCGGTCGAGGTCGAGCAGGTCGGCGATCTCGGGCGAGCCGGCGAGCTTTTCCATATACACGCAGGGCCCGGGATCGAACATGGTGCCGCGCGCGGAGAGCGCGATGACGGCGAGCGCCGAGGGCATGCCGTGGGCGGCGAGCGTGGTGCCCTCCAGCGGATCGACGGCGATGTCGACCTGCGGCGGCGAGCCGTCGCCGATGTGCTCGCCGTTGGCGAGCATGGGCGCCTCGTCCTTCTCGCCCTCGCCGATGACGACGAGCCCGTCCATCTGAATCGACTGCAGCGCGTAGTGCATGCCGTCGACGGCGGCCTGATCGGCGGCCTCCTTGTCCCCCCGCCCCACGAGCGGCGCGCAGGCGAGCGCGGCGGCCTCGGTGACGCGCACGAGCTCCAGCGCGAGGTTGCGGTCGGGACGCTGGTGGGTGGGGTCGGGCACCGCAGCGCGAAAGCTACACCAAAGCAGGGCGCGAAGCCGTGCGGGTTTTTGTTTGGAGGGGCCGCCGGGGGCGGCGGGGTTGCCGCGTGGTGGCACGTGGTGCGGGCATGACAGCCCTTACGGCTACGATCCGCGGAGATCGGAGAGGCCGTCCCAAACGAGGAGGCGTTTGTCATGCAGATCGGCTTTGTGGGCCTGGGCAAGATGGGCGGGAACATGGTGCACCGCATACGCCGCGATTCCGAGCACGAGGTGGTGGTGTTCGACTTCGATGGGGACGCGGTGAAGCGGGCGGTGCGCTACGGGGCGATCGGCGCGAGCTCGCTGGGGGATCTGGTGAAGAAGCTCAAGCCGCCGCGGCTGGTGTGGATCATGGTGCCGGCGGGGGCGCCGACGCAGCTGACGGTGGAGCGATTGGCGAAGCTGATGGACCGCGACGACGCGATCGTGGACGGCGGCAACAGCAGGTGGAAGGACGACAAGCGCCGCGCGGGGGAACTGAAGCGCAAGGGGATCCACTACGCGGACGTGGGCACCTCCGGCGGGGTGTGGGGGCTGGAGGTGGGCTACTGCATGATGGTGGGGGGACCGGTGAAGGCGGTGAGGCGCTTGACGCCGATCCTCGATGTGCTGGCGCCGGAGACCAATGAGCTGAGCCGCGAGGCGATCGGCGCGCGCGGGTGGATGCACTTCGGCCCCGTGGGCGCGGGGCACTTCGTGAAGATGGTGCACAACGGCGTGGAGTACGGCCTGATGCAGGCGTACGCGGAGGGCTTCGACGTGTTCGACAAGTGCGAGTACGAGCTGGACAACGCGAAGATCGCGCACCTGTGGGGCCAGGGATCGGTGGTGCGCTCGTGGCTGTGCGAGCTGGCGGCGAGGGCGTTCGAGGAGGAGGGCAATGACCTCGCGGCGATCGAGGGCTACGCCGAGGACTCGGGCGAGGGGCGCTGGACGATCGAGGAGGCCACCGCGCGCGACGTGCCCACGCCGGCGATCACGGCGGCGCTGTATGCGCGGCTGTACTCGCGCGGCAATGGCGAATACACGCATCGGGTGCTGGCGGCGCTGCGCAACCAGTTCGGGGGGCACGCGATGAAGTCCGCGAAGAAGAAGTGAGAGTGAGCGCCGCGATGGCGAGCACCCAGGAGCCCGCGAGCGCCGCCGTGGAGCCCGAGAACCCGCTGGTGGAAGGGCTGGAGCGCCTGCCGGTGGCGCCCACGACGCTGACGATCTTCGGCGCCACCGGAGATCTGGCTCAGCGCAAGCTGCTGCCGGCGCTCTATAACCTCGCCCACGAGGGGGGCCTGCCGGAGCGCTTTCATCTGGTGGGCGTGAGCAGGGGGGAGAAGGAGCACGAGGACTATCGCGCGGAGTGCGAGGCGGCGATTCGCAACTTCTCGCGGCGCGCGCCGGACGAGGACGTGCTGAAGGGTCTGCTGGAGCACGTGCGCTACGTGCCGGGGATGTTCGACGACGAGGCGGTGTATGGCGAGCTGCAGAGAACCCTGGAGGGCTTCGAGGAGCAGGCGGGGTGCGCGCTCAATCGCGCCTTCTACCTGTCGACGGCGCCGATGTTCTTCCCGGTGATCGTGGAGGCGCTGGGCCGCCAGGGCCTGGATCGGCGCGAGGGCGCGGAGGTGAGAGTGGTGATCGAGAAGCCCTTCGGCACCTCATTGGAGGAGGCGCGCGAGCTCAACCGCCGCGTGCTGGGCGTGTTCGAAGAGGCGCAGGTGTTCCGCATCGATCACTACCTGGGCAAGGAGACGGTGCAGAACATGATGGCGTTTCGCTTCGCCAACGGCATGTTCGAGCCGCTGTGGAACCGCAATTACATCGACAGCGTGCAGATCACCGCCGCGGAGGACATCGGCATCGGCTCGCGCGCGGGTTACTACGACCAGTCGGGCGCGCTGCGCGATCTGATCCAGAATCACATGCTGCAGCTGCTGTGTCACGTGGCGATGGAGCCCCCGGTGAGCTTCACCGCCGAAGAGGTGCGCAATGAGAAGGTGAAGGTGCTGCACGCGATTCACGCGCCGGTGGACGATGAGGTGGCAGGGATGGCGGTGCGCGCGCAGTACGGCCCGGGGCACGTGGGCGGCGATGACGTGGCGGGCTATCTGGAGGAGGAGGGCGTGCGCGAGGGCTCCTTCACCGAGACCTACGCGGCGCTGCGCCTGGAGGTGGACAACTGGCGCTGGGCGGGAGTGCCCTTCTATCTGCGCGCGGGCAAGCGCCTGGCGCGCAAGATCACGGAGATCGCGGTGACGCTGAAGCCGGTTCCCCATCTGGCCTTCAGTCAGGCAGGATCGCTGGGCGTGAGGCCCAATCAGCTGATCCTGACGCTGCAGCCCAATGAGGGGGTGACGCTGCAGCTGGGGGCGAAGATCCCGGGCACGCGCATGATGATCCGCCCGGTGAACATGGAGTTTCTTTATGGGACGTCGTTTTTGTCGCAGTCCCCGGAGGCGTACGAGCGGTTGATCATGGATGCGATGCGCGGCGACCCGACGCTGTTCACGCGCGACGACGAGGTGGAGGCGCAGTGGTGCATCTGCGATCCGATTCTGAAGGTGTGGGAAGCCACGCCGGAGGCGCTGGCGCAGTACGAGTCCGGATCGCAGGGGCCGGAGCAGGCCGATGGGATCCTCGACGAGGGGCACAGCTGGAGGGCGATCTGAGCGATGCCCGCCGTAAGCGATGCCGTGTGGAGCGCCCAGGGCACGACGCCGGAAGAGATCGAGGCGGCGCTGCGCGAGCTGCTCAAGGAGCGCCACGCCGAGAACGGCGGCTACGTGCCGGCGAGGGTGCTCAACCTGGTGGCCTTCGTGGATGGGCAGTGGAGCGGTGAGATCGCCAATCGCCTGCGCGGCGTGGGCCGCTATCACGCCTCGCGCACGATCGTGCTGTCCTATGAGAAGGGGCGCGAGCGCCTGGATGCCCGCGCGAGCGTGGCCGCCACGGGCGACCCGCGGCCGGGAGAGCTGGCGCTGCTGCGCGAGACGGTGGTGGTGGAGATCGGCGAGGAGCACCTCGACGATCTGGTCACGATCGTGGACCCGCTGGTGGTGAGCGACATGCCCACGCTGCTGTGGTCTCCGCACGGCCACCCCGAGGCGGTCGATGCGCTGCTGGGGCTGGCGCAGGCGGTGCTGCTGGACTCGATCGACGAGCCGGTGTGGCGCGAGGCCGTGGAGCGCGCGGAGGCGCTGACGCGCAGGGCCTATGTGGTGGATCTGGCGTGGCTGCGCTCGATGCCGTGGCGCGAGCGCATCGCCGGCACCTTCGATCCCCGCGAGATGCGCCCGCAGCTGCGACAGCTGGCGGCGTTGACGGTGCACCACCACCCCGAGAGCACGGTGGCGGGAGTGCTGCTGGTGGGCTGGCTGGCCTCGCGCCTGGGCTGGCGGACGAGCGCGCTGGTGGCGAACGGAGATGCGCTGGAGAGCCGCGCGCACGCCCATCGCCAGGATGTGGCCATACGTTTGGAGCCCGACCCCGAACTGCGCGTGAGAGGACTGCAGGGCCTCACTCTGAACACCGCCTCGGGCCTCCAATTGAGCCTGGATCGCGGCCCGGGAGGGCTGCACGCCCGCCGCGTGGAGCGCGGCGGGGGCGAGCACGAGTGGACGATCCTGGGCGCCTCGCGCGGGGAGGCGGGGGTGCTGGGCGAGGGCATCCGCCAGGCATTGCTGCGCGATCCCACGTATGCACCGGCGCTGCGGGCGGCGAAGGGGATGCTGCCGTGACCCGCATCTGCACGCTGGCCGGCGCCGAGATGGTGGCGCAGCGCGGGGCGCGCGAAATCGCCCAACACCTGGAGCGCGCCCGCAGCGAGCGCGGCGTGGCGCACGTGGCGCTGAGCGGCGGCACCACGCCGGGGCGCACCCACGAACTGCTGGCGGTGGCCTTGGCGGATTGGGAGGGCGTGGAGGTGTGGTTCGCCGACGAGCGCTGCGTGGGGCCGAAGGACGAGCAGAGCAACCACCTGATGGTGGAAAGGACGCTGCTGGAGCACATCCCCGGGGTCAGGCCGAAGGTGTGGCGCATGGAGGGCGAGCTGGGCCCCGAGCAGGGCGCGGAGCGCTATGCGCAGGCGCTGAGAGACCGTGTGGCCCCCGCCGAGGAGAGCCTGCCCATGCCCCACGCCAAAACCCTGGGGCCAAGGAAGGGGAGGCCACGTCTTCCGGAGCCCACCGGCAGAGACGTGCCGGTGCTGGACGTGGTGGTGCTGGACGTGGTGGTGCTGGGCATCGGCCCCGACGGCCACGTGGCCTCGCTGTTCCCGGGCGCCCCCACCCTCGACGCGGGGCCGGAGGCGATCTGCCTGGGCGTGCACGACTCCCCCAAGCCCCCGCCGGAGCGGATCACGCTGAGCCTGGCGGTGCTGCGCGCGGCGCGGCGCTGCCTGCTGCTGGCCACCGGCGCGGGCAAGCGCGATGCCGTGCAGGCGACGCTGGGTCCGGCCACCCCGCACGTGCCCGCCAGCCTGCTCAGAAAAGAGCGCCTGGCGCTGCTCCTCGACGACGCCGCCTCCCCGCCGCCGCCCCTGGGGACATCCCTGAAAGCTCAGCAAAGTGCGGACTGTGGGAACTTGTAGTGAGCCAATGTGTCTCCGGGTACGTAGAGTGTGAGCGACAGCCGAGTTGAGCCATGCCTGCCACCGCTGCCCAGGACGCAGTCCCTGACACCACCTCCGAGCTGTCTCCGGGGGATGCGCTCGGCGCGCTGCGCGCGGCCCGGCGGCGCACGCTGGAGCTGATCGGGCACCTCGGCAGCGGCGATCTGGAGCGCGTGCACTCGCCGCTCATGAGCCCGCTGGTGTGGGATCTGGCGCACATCGCCGCCTACGAGGACCTGTGGCTGGTTCACCGCCACGCGGGCCTGCCGCTGCTGCGCCCCGATCTGGCGGAGGTGTATGACGCATTCGAGACCCCCCGTCCCAGGCGCGGGGAGATCGAGCTGCTGGACAGCGCCCAGGCGCGCTCCTACATGGAGGAGGTCGGCGAACGCACGGCCGCCGCGATCGAGCAGCACGGCGTGGGCGACGGGCTCGTGCACGAGATGGTGATTCGCCACGAGCTGCAGCACACCGAGACGATGCGCCAGACGATGGCCCTGGCCGGCCTGTTGCCGCCGGGCGAGCCACCGGAGATGCCCCTGGCGGACGCCGAGGAGTGGATCGACATACCCGCCGGGACCTTCACAATGGGCGCCGGCCCCAGGGGCTTCGCCTACGACAACGAGCGCCCCCGCCACACTGCCCCCACCGGGACCTTCCGCATAGCAAGGCGCCCCGTGAGCAAGGCCAGCTGGCTGCATTTCAGCGAGGGCGGCGGCTACGAACGGCGCGAGTGGTGGTCGGATGAGGGCTGGGCGTGGAAGGAGCAGTACGACATCACCCATCACCCCGATGCGGCCACGGGAGATCGGAGAGCGCCCGTGTGCCACGTGAGCTGGTTCGAGGCCGACGCCTTCGCCAGAGCCAACGCGGCCCGTCTGCCGACGGAGGCCGAGTGGGAGAGGGCGGCGACCTGGGAGCAGCGGATCGAGGGCACCGGCCGAGTGTGGGAGTGGACCGCAAGCAACTTCCGCAGCTACGAAGGTTTTCAGGCATACCCCTATCGCGAGTACTCGGAAGTGTTCTTCGGCGAGGACTACCGTGTGCTGCGCGGCGGCTCGTGGGCCACCAGCCCGCGCGTGGCCAACGTGACGTTCCGCAACTGGGACCTCCCCCAGCGCCGCCAGATCTTCGCCGGCCTGCGCCTGGCCCAAGACGCCTGACCCTTTCTCCATGAACCCCCTCACCCAGCCGGCCTGACACCCTCTATCCACGAACCCCCTCCTCAGCCGGCCTGCCCCCTCATCCATGAACCCCCTCACCCAGCCGGCAATCCGCATCGACTCCTACCTCGGCGAGGGTCAGGAGCGCTCGCTCGCCAGCGACGCCCGCGAGGGGCTGACGAGACCGCTCAAGGAGCTCCCTCCCAAGCACTTCTACGACGAGCGCGGAGCGGAGCTGTTCGACCAGATCTGCGAGCTGCCCGAGTACTACCCCACGCGCACCGAGCGCGCGATCCTGCACGGCAGCGCACACGAGCTGGCCGAGCTGACAGGCGCAGTGGAGCTGGTCGAGCTGGGCTCGGGCACGGCAGCCAAGACGCGCGTGCTCCTGAGCGCCCTGCACGAGCAGGGGACGCTCGCGCGCTACATACCCGTGGACGTGACCGAGGCGATGGTGCGCGACTGCGCGCAGGAGCTCACGAACGAGTACCCCGGCCTGCGGGTGCACGGCGTCGTCGGCGACTTCGAGCGCCACCTGAGCCAGGTCCCCGCTCCCCAGGGCCCCCGCCTGGTGGTGTTCCTCGGCGGCACCATCGGCAACTTCCCCCCCGCCGACCGGGCGGCCTTCCTGGAGCAGATCTCGAACCTTCTGGCGCCCGGCGACCACCTGCTGATGGGCACGGACCTGGTCAAGGACCCTGCCGTGCTGGAGGCCGCCTACGACGACAGCCAGGGCGTGACGGCCGAGTTCAATCGCAACCTCCTGCACGTTCTCAACCGCGAGCTGGACGCCGACTTCGACCCCGAGGACTTCGAGCACGTGGCCCGCTTCGACCGCCGCAACGAGTGGATCGAGATGCGCCTGCGCTCCCGCCGCCGCCACACCGTCACCGTGCGCGCCCTCGACCTCCCCGTCCACTTCAACGAGGGCGAGGAGATGCGCACCGAGATCAGCGCCAAGTTCACGCGCCAACGCATCGACGACGACCTCGCCGGCGCCGGCCTTTCGCTCGTGCGCTGGCTCACCGACCCCGAAGAGCAGTTCGCCCTGACGCTCTCCACGCCCGCGGGCTGACGCCCTTCCCGGCGGTCGCTGCAGCTCCTTCGCCTGGTCGCCTGAGAGTTGTGTCTCCCTGAGAGTTGTGTCTCCGGTGCTGAGTAGGCTCGCCTGCCATCATGCTGACCGTGAGCAGACAGGCCCACGTGACGCTCAGCGGCGACATCGCCGGGGAGTACGTGGTCGAGGACCAGCGCCCGGATGGGCGCTTGGCGCTTGTACCAGACCCCGATCTCAGCGCTGACGCCATCCTCGCGCGCCACGGCGCGCGCGCGGCCACCGCGGAGGAGTTCGCCGCGTTCGAGGCCGAGTATGGGCCCTTTCTGCCACCCGATGGCGAGGGGTAGCGCCGATGTCACAGGCTCCCCCTCTTCGCGGCGCCCCGTGGTGTTCGACGAGCTTGCATTCAGTGCGGATGTCAAGCGTGCGAGCGCGAGCGGCGCAAACGCCGCCCGGACAGGCCCCATCGCCCATCTTCTGCAGGTTCGCTAGGCTCCTCCGCGCAATGCGCATCGAGGGCAGCTCAGCGATCGTCGTCGGCGGGGCCTCCGGGCTCGGCGAGGCGACCGTCAGGCGGCTTCACAGCCAGGGCGCGCTCGTGACCATCGCCGATGTCAACGCGGAGAAGGGCGAGGCGCTGGCCTCTGAGCTGGGGATTCCCTTCGTCGCCTGCGACGTGCGCGAGGAGGCGCAGGTGCAGGCTGCGGTCGAGCAGGCCGCCAGCGGCGAGGGCGGTCTGCGCATCGCCGTGTGCTGCGCGGGCACCGGCTGGGCGCAGAAGGTCGCGGGCTCCAAGGGGCCGCACCCGCTGATGCCCTTCGAGATCATCGTCTCGATCAACCTGATCGGGACCTTCAACGTGCTGCGCCATGCCTCTTTTGCCATGATCGCCAACGAGCCCATGCCTGATGACAACGAGCGCGGAGTGTGCGTGAACACCGCCTCGATCGCCGCCTTCGACGGCCAGGTGGGCCAGATCGCCTACTCGGCCTCCAAGGGCGGCGTGGTCGGCATGACGCTGCCGGCCGCGCGCGATCTCTCGCGGTACGGGATCCGCGTGAACACGATCGCGCCCGGGCTGTTCGACACCCCCCTCCTCGCGGCGCTGCCCGAGGAGGCAAGGCAGAAGCTCGGAGAAGGGGTGCCCTATCCGCCGCGCCTGGGCCAGCCCGAGGAGTACGCGCAGCTGGCCTGCCACATCGTCGAGAACCGCATGCTCAACGGCGAGACCATCCGCCTGGATGGGGCGCTGCGCATGCCTCCGCGCTGACTAATTCAGGCGTTCCACGAGCATCGCCATGCCCATGCCGCCGGCGACGCACATGGACTCGATGCCGTAGGTCCCCTCAAGCGTCTGGAGGTCGTTGATGAGGGTGGTCATGATGCGGGCTCCGGTCATGCCGAAGGGGTGGCCGAGGGCGATGGCGCCGCCGAAGGGGTTGAGCTTGTCCTCCTCGATGCCCAGCTCGGCTATGCAGGGGACGATCTGCGCGGCGAAGGCCTCGTTGATCTCCACCACGTCGATGTCCGCCATGCTCATGCCGGTCTTCTTCAGGAGCGCCTGGATCGCGGGGATCGGACCGAGGCCCATGATCTCCGGGCGGATCGCCGCCACGGTCGAGGCCAGGATCCTGACCTTGGGCTGCAATCCCAGCTCCTTGGCGCGCTCCTGCGACATGACCAGCAGCGCCGCCGCGCCGTCGTTCAAAGGGCAGGCGTTGCCCGCCGTGACGGTGCCGCCCTCCTTGAACACGGGCTTGAGCGCCGCGAGCCTCTCCATCGTCGTGCCTGGCCGCGGGCCGTCGTCCCTGCTCACGACCGTCTCGGGCACGTCGATCTCGTTGCCCTCCTTGTCCACGTCGGTGTGCGCGGGCACCGTCACGGGCACGATCTCCTTGTCGAAGTGGCCTTCCTCCACCGCGGCCACGGCGCGGGTCTGGGAGATGAGCGCCCATTCGTCCTGCGCCTCGCGGCTGACGTTGCAGCGCTCGGCCACGTTCTCGGCGGTCATGCCCATCGGAATGTAGACGTTGTAGAGCGACCCCTCCGAGCCGTCCACCGCGTGGTTGAACTCGAACTGGCTGCCGCGGCCGGTGCGCGAGACGGCCTCCACGCCGGCAGCGATGTAGGTGTCGCCCTCGCCCGCCTGTATCGCGTGGAAGGCCATGCGCGTCGTCTGCAGCGAGGAGGCGCAGAAGCGATTGACCGTGCAGGCGGGCACGTGGTGGTCGATGCCCGCCAGCAGCGAGGCGATGCGGCCGATGTTGTAGCCCGACTCGCCCTCCCCGTAGCCGCAGCCCATCATGATGTCTCCGATCGAGCGCTGCTCGAGCTGCGGGTTGCGCTCGATGAGCGCCTTCAGCGGGATCGCCGCGAGGTCGTCGGCGCGTACGGTCTTGAGCGACCCCTTCGCGGCCCTTCCGATGGGCGTGCGTATGGCGTCGACGATCACTGCGTTCGGCATCTTGCGATCCTCTCGTTGGTCTGGTCTTGCGGGGGGTGGCCGGCGGTCCTGCCGCGGGCTGGGAATCCTAGTGGAGCACCGCCTCGCAGGCCACCCTCGCGGCCTGCTCGGGGCCGATGAAGGGAGCCAGCGCGACATATGTCGCGTGGGTGGTCGCCGCGGGCATCTCGTGCACGCGATCGCGCATCACGTAGTGGTACATCAGCTCGAAGAGGCCCCCGCCGATGGCCTCGATCGTGATCGCCGGCGGGCGGCGGTGCTCGGAGGTCTCTTCGAAGCCCGGCTCCAGCACCGAGAGGTACTCGCTGATGCCCGCGTTGGCGCGCTCCGCGGTGCGCGGGGTGGCGATCAGCATGTGCAGCAGCGCCAGCTTCGCGAAGGCGGGCTCGGAGCCGAGGTACTGCAGTATCGTCGCCACCGCCGCCTTGACCCCGCTGGGCCAGTCGCTCTGCGCCGCATAGGCGCGCTCCACCAGCGCCAGCGCGCGCGCGTGGCCAACCTCGTAGGTAAATAGAAACGCCTCTTCCTTGCTCTTGAAGTGCTCGTAGAAGGTCTGCAACGACATCGCCGCCTCGGCCGCGAGCTTCTCCACGGTCAGATCGGCATAGCCGCCGGCCGCGGTAAGGTTGGCCACGGCATCCACGATGCGCTCGCGCTGGCTGTGCGAGGCGAAGCTGCGCAGGACATTGTTCATGCTGCCCCGCACCAGCCCCAGATCGCCGCCGGAGCTGGAGGCCAGGGTGCCCGGCGCCCGCCCGCCGCTCATGCCGAGGTGGCCGGCGCGCGAGCCGATGGGCGCGCCGCCCTCGCTCGTCTGCCCAACCCCCGTCGTGTCCCGAGCCTCGCCCCGCGTGTCCCGAGCCTCGCCCGTCGTGTCCTGACCCTCGCCTGTCCCGTCCCGATCCTCGCCCCGAGCGAGCAGCAGGGGGGTGGGGCGATAGCAGGTCACCCAGCGCATCAGATCGGGCACCAGCTGGCGCAGCTCGGCGCGCCTGCCGTGGCGCACGCGGCTGTAGATGATCCTGCTGAGCCCCCCCACCACGGCCCGCACCACCGCGTCGGGCACCGTCTCATCGCCGGGATCGCGCTGGAGGATGCCGTGCACGAAGCGCCGGTACTGGGCGATGGCGCGCTCGCGGCGCTCGATCCCCGCGGGTCCCGCGGCGACGATCTCGACCATGTTCAGGCGCGCCGCGCCGGGATTGTCGATGGTCGCCTCGAACAGCGCCCGCAGCGCGGCTTCCACCGCCTCCTCCCGGCCCTCGCCCCCGGCCTGCCGGTAGGCGTCCCGCGCGCGCTGGCGGCCATCCTCGGCGATCGAGTCGAAGGTCGCCAGCAGGCACTCCTGCTTGTTGGCGAAGTGCTCATAGAAGGTCTTGCGCGACACCCCCGCCCTGCCCACCAGATCGGCGATGGTGGTGGCGCGATAGCCCTTCTCCCCCACCGAGTCGATCATCGCCCGCAGCAGCCGCTGCTGCTGATCCGCCGCCACCTGCTCGCGCGGCAGGGCCTGGGAGCCGCGGGGCAGGGTACGGCGCGCCGGGCGCTCGGGATGAGCCGGGCGCTCGGGAGGGGTGGGATTGCGGGGGGAGGGGTTCACGGAGGACACAGCATCATCACCCGGTCTCGCAGCCTTCCCCCTTGGACTCGACTCGCATCAATCTCTTCAGTAGGCTATCGTACCGATGCGTCGGTACATGGTGCTGATTACGTGGTTTTTGTATCGCCTGCATCTTGACAAGACAATAAGAGCCTGTTCTTATGGAGAAGACTTAAGTCCGCATCGCACAAAGCTTGAGCGCCGCTTGCTACCCCATTCGGTGGCGCTCAGGGAGCCTCCAGCGTCTTTCCCCATGGGCGCTGGTGGGCCTCTCATCGGGCGCCGTGACCAATCGACCCTGGTCACGGCGCCCCCCTTTTTCGGGCGCCTGCTCCAGGCTCACCGCCTGTAAGCAGCCTAGCTCGCCACCGGCCGGGGGGCGTCCCAGCTCGGCGGCCGTTCTACAGATCCAGCCGGCTCACGCCCAGCTCGTCGAAGCCCACGTGGTGGGCCAGCTCGTGGCGGACCGTGCGCGTCACCTGATCGCGCAGCAGATCGGGGTCGTGGCCGAAGTCCCGGCGCAGCGTGTCGCGGAAGATCATGATGCGATCGTGCGTGTTGTCGTTGCGGGTCTGGCCCCCCTGGTAGAGGCCATAGGCGCCCGCGCTGCGCCCCCCGTCGGAGACGACCACGGCCACGTGGCGCAGCGCGTTGCGCAGCAGATCGGGCAGGTCGTCGAGAGCGTCGCGCACGAGCTCTTCGAAGTCGCTGTCGTTCAGCGGGTCCAGCTCCATGAACTCGCCTTCTTCGGGGTCCGCCGCCAGCCCCTCGCGCGCCAGCTCCTCCGAGCGCTCCACCAGCGCTTCGAACTCGCGCTCGGACTGCGGGTCGCGCCAGTCGGCCAGGCGCACCGCCACGAACGCCGCGCAGCCCACCACCACGGCGGCGATCGCCACGCCCAGCGCCACATCCTCCACCACCCGCACGAGGCCGATGGTGCTGAAGCCCTGGCCCACGACGACAACGGCCAGGCCCAGCGAGAGGGCGATCAGGGCGGCCACGCCCACACGCCGCAGGTGCCCGAATGCCCCTGGCGACCTTTTCGCGCGCACAGCCCTCGCCTCTTCCCCCTACCGCAGCGTGCGGGCGATCACGAGCCGCTGGATCTCGTTGGTGCCCTCGTAGATCTGAGTGATCTTGGCGTCGCGCATCATGCGCTCCACGGGGTACTCCTTCACGTAGCCATATCCGCCCAGCACCTGCACGGCCTCCACGGTGACGGCCATCGCCGTGTCCGAGGCGAACACCTTGGCCATCGAGGAGTACTGCGCACGCAGCGGATCGCCGCGGTCGGCCATCGCGCAGGCCTTGTACAGCAGCTCTCTGGCGGCGGCCGTGTGGGTCTGCATGTCGGCCAGCTTGAACTGGATCCCCTGGAACTCGTTGATGGCCTTGCCGAACTGCCTGCGCTCGCGCGCGTACCCCACGGCGTAGTCGGTCGCCCCCTGGGCGATTCCCACCGCCTGCGCGGCCGCGCCCAGGCGCGTGCGCTCGAGCGTGGCCAGCGCCACCCTCAGACCCCTGCCCACCTCGCCGATTACGTTCTCCTGCGGCACGCGGACGTCCTCGAAGATCGGCTGCCCCGTGGGCGAGGCGCGGATGCCCAGCTTGTGCTCCAGCTTGCCCACGCTGAAGCCCGGCCGGTCGGCCTCCACGACGAAGGCGGTTATGCGCCTGCTCTCGCGGTCTGTCACCGCGAAGCAGATGTAGAAGTCGGCCACCCCCAGGTTGCTGATCCAGTTCTTGGTGCCGTTGATCACCCACTCATCGCCGTCTCTGACTGCCGTGGTCTGCATCCCCGCGGGGTCGCTGCCCGCTTCGGGCTCGCTCAGCGCGAAGGCCGGCGAGAGCTCGCCGCTGGCGCACCTGGGCAGGAAGCGCTCCTTGAGCTCCTCGCTGCCGAACAGCTGGATCGGCAGCGTGCCCAGCTCCTGCACCATCAGGATCAGCGCGCACGAGGCGTCCACCTTGGCGATCTCCTCGACGGCCATGTTCAGCATCAGCGTGCCGGTGCCCGTGCCGCCGTACTCGATGGGGAAGGGCAATCCGAGGATGTCCTGCTCGGCCAGGAGCTTGCGGATGTCCCACGGGTATTCGGCCCTCTCGTCGATCTCCGCCGAGCGCGGGGCGATCCTCTCGCGCGCGATGTCGCCGATGGTCCGGCAGAGGTCGAGGTGCTCCTGGGGAATCGTGTAGAGGTCATTCAATATCTGCATGTCCTGTGATCGTAGTGGCCGTGGCCGTCCACCGCTACGCTCATACTCGGTGAGCGCTGCCGACACCACCGATATCGGGGTTGAGCCCGCGCAGGTTGCGGACTGGCTGGCTGACGAGGATGGCCCGCAGGTGATCGACGTGCGCGAGCCCTACGAGCGCGAGGCCGGCCACATCGCGGGCACGCGCCACATTGAGTTCGCCGGCCTCACGGCTGCGGTCGCCACGATCGAGCAGGCGCGCCCGGTGGTGTTTTACTGCCGCGTCGGCTCGCGCTCGGATGTGGCAGCTCAGGCCTTCCGCGGAGCCGGCTTCCAGGCATACTCCATGAGCGGCGGCTTGGCGCGCTGGAAGCAGGAAGACCGCCCGCTCTCGCCCGCGGACGGATACGTAGCCGACCACTGACATAGCTGACCACCGACCACAGAGGAGACCCGCACATGGAGGCCGCTGAATATCCAGGAGTGACCATTGGCGAGGGCTATGCCGTCGGCGCCCTCGAGGACCTCGGCGAGGGCCCCGGCTTTCGCAAGGTGCGCAAGGGCCTGGGCGTGAGCGCCTTCGGCGTCAACGCCATCGTGATGCCCGCCGGCTATGAAAGCGGCAGCCACTACCACGACGAACAGGAGGAGTTGTACTTCGTGCATCGGGGCACGATCGAGATGGAGTTCGGCGATGGCTCGGTGCACCGTCTCCAGGAGGGCAGCTTCGCGCGTGTCGATGCCGAGACCGTGCGCAAGGTGCGCAACGTCGGAGACGGCGATGCCATCTATCTGTGCGCCGGCGGCAAGGACGGCTATGTGGGGCGCGACGGGCGCATGCCCGAGGGTGAGACGCGCGTCGGCGGCGGGCCGCCCGGAGTCGCGCACTGAGCCTCCTCGTCCCTGGATCCACCCCCGCGGGGATGGGAATGACCCCCTGCCCCCTTTGAGACCCCTTCCTTCGGGACCGGCGCCCACGGGCGGGGTCTCTTAATTCAAGAGCTCTTTGACGTAGCGCTGGTGCAGCTTGCCCAGCGGCGTTTTTTCGGGGTGGAAGCCGATCGCGTTGAAGACATTGCTGGCCAGGGGCGCCCAGGCCAGCACGAAGAAGGCCCCGGTCACGAGCGCCGTCGCACGCAATGCGCGCGAGCGCGAGAGCGCCGCCATGGGCAGCACCCACAGCACGTACCAAGGCAGCACCCAACTGAGGGTGAGCAGCAGCGCCACCGAGGCCCAGCCGGCGGCCGTCAGCGAGTCGCGCGTGCGCCAGGCCATCACGCAGGAGGCCAGCACCGCAAGCGCCAGCATCCCTGTGAGCACGTGCAGCAGGGTTTCGGTGGCGCCGCCGCTGCCCAGCGCCATCCCGAGCAGGTTGGACGGGCTCAGGTTCGTCACCAGGCGGCCCTGGGTGCTGAGGTCCGGAAGGTGCAGGCCGAACGCCGCCACACTCACCACCGCCAGCACGGCGCCGGCCGCCAGCATCCCACCGGCCGCCCCCACCAGACGGCGCGGAGAGGGGATCAGGCCCGCGAGCACCACCGGCAGCAGGACCGCCGCCGAGGCTTTCACGGCCACGGCCGTCACGAACGCGCCACCCGCCGCAATGTCGAGCCACGACGGCGACAGCCAGTCGCGCGCGCGCGCCACCCAGACGCGAGCCCTTTCCGGCCCCTCCGCGCGCGCGGCCGGCTCCTCCCGCGCGGCCGGCTCCTCCACCCCCCGCGCGCCCCGCGCGCGCGCCAGCAGCAGCAGGTAGAAGCCGAGCACGACCAGGAACATCATGATGAAGTCGTTGTGATCGCCCCCCAGCCCCCACACAAGCACCACCGGGTTGAGTCCCACGAACACGATCGCCTGCACCGGCTCGCGGCCCAGCAGGCGCGCGCACTTCCACACCAGCAGGATGGTGCCCAGGCTGACGGCCATCAGGATCAGCTTGATCCCCCAGAACGATCCGGCCACGCCCAGCGGCACCAGCGCGAAGGTGATCAGCGTGAACATCGGGCCGTAGGGGCTCAGCAGGTGGTGCCAGTTGCTGAGATCGAAGCTGGGGTCGCTGTGGGGCTCGTAGATG
Organism: uncultured Solirubrobacteraceae bacterium; assembly: GCA_964582105.1. Lineage (GTDB taxonomy): Bacteria > Actinomycetota > Thermoleophilia > Solirubrobacterales > Solirubrobacteraceae > Palsa-744. The sequence goes on along the minus strand of CAZOQI010000019.1, from coordinate 134,143 downwards.
GGGATCGTGGTGTAGGGGTTGAGGTGGTGCACGATCTCCATACGCCCGTAGTTGACATAATTGAAGATGTCGGTGAGCGCCAGCGGCGGGGAGAGGAAGAGCAGCGCGTGCACCCCCACGAGCGCCGCGATCGTCCAGCGCAGCGGCAGGCGCGGGACGTAGCGCAGGCCCGCCACATAGCCCAAGTACATCGCCAGCAATGAATACGTGAACAGGTTGCGCACCGGGTCGCTGCCGCGCGGGAACCCCGGCCACAGCCCCCCCAGCGGCCCCGCCAGCCAGCCCGGGAAAAAGTGCGCGTGGGTGGGCGGAAAGATGGGGCGATCCGCCGCCACCACCACGATCAGGGCGCAGCCCGCGACGATGCTCAGCAGCGACAGCGCGCCGAGTGCCGTGGCCAGACGCGCGCCTGCGCGCTCCTGCTCGCCGGAGATCTCCTGGCGACCGGTGTCGGTGGCGACGGCGTCGCCGAGCAGGGGGTGGCGGAGGGGAAATGTAGAGGCGTCGCTGGACATGCTGCTGAAGGTGGGGCGGTGGGGATCTCGCGCCGTGAGCGCCGAGCCGGCTGAGCGCCGAACCCGGCGAACGCGGGGCGAGGGCTCAAAGGTTAGGGGTTGAGCCTTAAACGAACGCTTAACGACAGAGTCCGCCCCGAGGGCGGACTCGTCGCGTGGCTCAGGCTGAGAGTCCCGAGTCCACAGCAGCGCCGCGGATCCGGTCCTGCGACCTGGCTTCTGCTCTGCTGGGGCTAGATCGAGCTGACGTTGACGGCCTTGGGGCCCTTGTCGCCCTGCTCGGCGTCGTAGGACACCTTCGAGCCCTCCTGCAGCGAGCGGTAACCCTCGCCGTTGATGCCGGTGTGATGGACGAACAGGTCCTTGTCGCCGTCATCGGGGGTGATGAAGCCAAACCCCTTGTCGTCGCTGAACCACTTTACGGTGCCGGTAGGCATGTGGCGATCTCCTCCACGGAATGTGCGTGCTGCTGCGCGGAGGACGTTGCGAGATGCTTCGACCTGCGAGAGCCTGCACTGCTTTTTCGCCGGCTCTTTGCCGGCCATACGACAGTCAAGGTAGCAGGTCGCCCCGCAAGTGTGTTAGCAAGTGGTGTATGACCGGCATCCTGCACCGCCTGCTGCCTCCCGCTGCGCCGGCCACGGCGCAGGAGATCCTCGAGAGCTTCGGCCTGCACGTGCCGGCCGTACGGGCTTCTGCCGAGACCGCCTCAAAGGCCTCTGCCGAGACCGCCGCGCAGGCTTCTGCCGAGACCGCCTCAAAGGCTCCCCCCGAGACCCCGGCGCGCCCGCGGGTGCTGCTCAACATGGTCAGCACCATCGACGGCCGCGCCACCATCGGCGGGCGCTCGGGGCCGATCGGCGGCCGGGCCGACCGGGAGCTGTTCCACGCGCTGCGCACCGTGGTGGATGCTGTCATGGTGGGCGCCGGCACGGCGCGTGCGGAGCGCTACGGGCCGCTGGTGCGCGAGGACTCCGCCCGCGAGCTGCGCCGGGGACGCGGCCTGAGCGAGCAGCCGCTGGCCTGCATAGTCTCGGGACGCTTGGCCTTCGGTGGAGAGGACATCCCCCTGCTCTTGGACCCGCGTACGCGGGTGGCGATCCTGACCTCCTCGCAGGCCAACCTGCCGGCAGCCGCGGGCGCGAAGCGAATCGAGGCGCAGATCGAGTACATACGGACCACCCGCGCGGGGCGGCTCGACCTGCCGCGCGCCCTGGTGGAGCTGCACGAGCGGTTCGCCGTCGATACGGTGCTGTGCGAGGGCGGCCCGCACCTCAATGCGCAGCTCTTGATGGCGGGACTGGTGGATGAGTTCTTCCTCTCCCTCGCTCCCACGCTCGCCGGAGACGTAGCCGCAGGCGAGGCGCTGCGCATCCTCGCCGGCGCAGACCTCGATCCGCCGGTCGAGCTGGAGCTGCTGAGCGTGCTCGAGAGCGAGTCGCACCTGTTCCTGCGCTACGGCGTCCGTGGAGCGCCGCCGGATCCAGCCCGCTGAGGGGTGGTGTCAGCCGGCCCGCTGGGGCCGGGCCGCTGAGCGGCGGGACCCGCCCGCTGAGTGACGATCGCCACGCCCAGCACCACCCCGTTGGGCACCAGCACCAGGCCCTCGTCGGTGGCGAGGGTGGTGTAGAGCAGGCCCAGCGAGCTGACGACCCCCTCGATCTGGCCGGCGATCTGCCCGCCCTGCAGGCGCACTTTGTCGCCCACGCGGAAGGGTCCGGCGCTGAGCAGCACGGTGCCCGCGATGAGATTGCCCAGCGTCTGCTGCGCCGCCATGCCCACGATCACCGCTGTGAAGGCGCCCCCCAGGAGCAGCGCGGCGGGGTTGACTCCCGCCACATCCAGCGCCACCAGCAGGGCCACCCCGACCGTGGCCAGGCGGATGAGGAAGCCCACCGTGCCGGCGGTGGCGGGCTCCATGCGCCGGAACAGCGCCGGCCCGAAGCTGCGGCCCGCTTCGCGCGCAAGCGCCCAGCCCAGCACGAGCAGCACGATCACCACCACCAGCGTCAGCGGCGTTTCGATGTCTTTCTTGGTGGCGTCGTCGAGCAGGCTCGCGCGGTTGTTCCACAGCACCACGATCGCCACGAACAGCGCAGCCAGCGCCAGCGCCTCCACACGCGCGCGGCGCGCCCGGCGCGGGTTGACCTGCTCCAGCAGGCCCGCCTCCCGCCAGGACTGGCTGCGGGTCTCGAACATCCTCGGTGGGGTCTTCGGCGGGGGCATCCGTCCCTCCAATCATCTACGCTTCGGCGGCGATGAGTGCCGACACCCTGCGCAAGCTGGTAATCCCGGCCGTCGTGATCGGCGTGGTGCTGCTGGTGGTGGCCGTCATCTACTTCGTCACCCCCGAGCACTCGCTGCCTTCATTCTTTCCCGGCCACGCCTCTGTTGGCAGCGCCGAAGCCAGCCACCACCACACCAAGCACGGCATCGCCGCCCTGATCCTGGCCCTCGCGTGCTTCGCCTTCGCCTGGTTTCAGACCGGGCCCAGGACCAGCTCCGACTCCGCCGGGTCGAGCGCGTAGGACGGCTCAGCTCAGCGCGAAGACCACGGTGCAGATCGAACCGAGGGCGATGCAGTAGAAGCCGAAGGGCGTGAGGCGGTTGCTCTGGAAGAAGCGCAGCAGGAACTTCACCGCGAGGAAGGTGGTGAGCGCCGCGCACAGACCCGCCACCAGCGCCGGCCCGCGCACGCCGTTGCCCTGCGAGCCGAGCAGTTCCGGCAGTTTCAGCGCCGCAGCCGCGAAGATGACGGGGGTGGCCAGCAGGAAGCTGTAGCGCGCGGCGTCCTCGTTGGAGAGCCCAACCAGCAGGCCGCCGCCCATCGAGAAGCCCGAGCGCGAGATGCCGGGCACGAGCGCCGCCGTCTGCGAGGTGCCCACGGCGATGGCCTGACGCCAGCTGAGCTTGGCGATGCGCTCGTCGGCGTCGCCCAGATAGTCCCCCGGGCGCGGCGGGCGCTTGCGCAGCCGCTCGAACAGCAGCAGCGCCACGCCGTTGACGATCAGGAAGGCCGCCCCCACCGCGGGCGAGGCGAAGAGCGTGCGCAGCGACTTCTCCAGCAGCAGGCCGAGGATGCCGACGGGGATCGTGCCCGCGATCAGGAGCCAGGCCAGACGGGCGTCCACGTCGTCGGCGCGGATCTCGCGCATCCGCAACGAGCGCCACAGGCCCCTGACGATGCGCACCCAGTCCTTCCAGAAGAACCCCAGCAGCACGAACGCGGTGGCCAGGTGCGTGGCCACGAGGAAGGTGAGAAAGAAGGGATCGTTCTGATGTATGTTCCAGCCGGCCAGTTTCGGGAGCACCACGGCGTGCCCAAGGCTGGAGATCGGGAAGGGCTCGGCCACGCCCTGGGTGAGACCGAGGACGATCGCCTGGAAGTAGGAGATGGGGTCGTGCACAGCGAGGCACAGCCTATTGACCGCGCCCGCCGGGAGGCGCGCTGGCTACTTCAGGCTGGCCGTGCTCCTGGCCGTCCCGGCCTTGCCGTGCTTGGGCTTGAAGGTCGCCGCCACCGTCACCTTCAGCCTGCCCTTGGCGGTGGCCAGCGCAGCCTTGCCGGCCTTCGTGAGCGTGAGCTTGATCGTGATCGCCCCGGCGGCGCCGGCCGTCCTGCTGCCCCTGGCGATCACCACCGTCCTGCCGTGGATCCTGGCGGTGAGCACAAACGTGAAGGTGCCGGGACCGGAGGCTGTGACGCTCAGCGTCGCGCCGCCCGTGGCGGCCAGGGCGGCGGGTGACAGCGTCGCCAGGTGGGCAGCCACGGCGCCGGCGCCGGCGTGCGCGGCGGCGGCAGGAGTAGTGGGAGTGGGAGCCGGGGGGATCGGATAGAGCGCAGCAGCGCTCGCGGAGGACCCGGATGAACGCACCTGCGCCGCCGGGGCGACGGCGGGCAGGGCGAACAGCGCGATCAAGGCGATCGGAGCGGTCGGCACGAGGATGGCAACGAGAGAGGGGAGGCGCTTGCCCATTCGATCAGACTCCATTTCTATTGCCGGCCGCTTGAAGGCGCGGACGTTTCGCTGTTGGGTGGAACCGCTGGTGGGTGGAACACGTGAACCGCTGGTGGGTGGAACACGTGGGCCGTGCTCGGAGCCAATGCTGTGGACTTGGAAACTCCATCTTGTGAAAAGCAGGTGAAGATCGACAGAAGTAGGTCGATCGCCCCGGCCGTGCGCGGCTCACGCGGCTCAATTTGGATCGCGGTCGAGCGAGCCGGCTTCAGGACTCTGCTCGCCACGAGACTCCACGCGCCGCACGACCGCGGGGACGCCCGCGGCAAAGGCGTGCTCAGGGATGTCCCGCAGGACCACCGCGTTCGCGCCGATCATCGCGTGCGACCCGATCTCGATGCCACCGATCACCTGCGCGCCGGGACCCACGTAGACGTGATCGCCCAGGCGGGGAGCGCCGCCCCTGCCGTTGGGACCGCTGCCGAGCGTCGCTCCCTGCATGATCGTGCAGCGGCGGCCGAGGCGGCAGTGGGGACCGATCACGACCCCGGAAGGGTGATAGAGGACAAATCCGGGACCGATGACGGCATCCAGGGAGATGTCGGCGCCCGTGAGCACCTGGTTGAAATAGCGCACGACGGCCCCCAGGAGCGGCGCTAGGCGGCGGGCGCTCTGGCCGATGCGGAACAGGACGACCGCCTGCACGCGCAACGACAGTGCGAGCTTCGCCAGCACGGCAGCCGGGCTCGGACTGCCGTCCGTGTCATGGCCGGCGACCCCGAAGCGCAGATCCTCCGCAAGCGCCCGTATCCCCTGCGGTGACGGGCGCTCCGATGCAGGGCGAGGACGCTCCGTTGCGGTGCGCTCCGATCCGCCATCGTTCACGTCCGCAAGGTTATCGGGAGGCTCACCCCCGGCAGGCTCCAACCTTCGCTCGGAACCTGTCAAAGCTCGCGTCTGGCAGGAGGCCTTCGACGTGAAGCGCGAGCTCGGTGTAGGACAGCCGTCCCCGGCAGCGCTTCATCCCGCTCAGGGCGACCGCGGCGGGATCGACGAAGACCGGCGACACGGAACAGCTTTCTTCCACGCAGAACTGAAATGTGAAAGTCCCTCTCGCCGTCGCTGTCGCCCGACCCCAGCTGCTCCATTGCAGACCAAAGAGGGAGGTGCTGTGGTAGTAGCCGTGAGGCCTGATCGGCAGCTGCCGCGGCTGGATCTGGCCACTCACGCTCACCGTGCCCGCGGGGCTCGCGGCCCACGACACCGCCGACAGGGCCAGGCCCACGCAAAGTGCGAGCAGCGTCCCGAGCAGCGTCCCGGCGATCACGCGCGCGCCTCGCCACCGATCGCAGCCCAATAGCAGAGCGCCGCGAGTTCTCAATAGCAGAGCGCCGCGAGTTCTCAAGAGCAAAGCGCCGCGAGAGTAGGTCAGGACTCTCGTCATCCGGTGAAACAGCTGTGAATAAACGCCGGCCGACTCAGTTTCTTTACAACACCTTCGCCGGTCGCAACTTAGGTTGAGCGAGCCCTTGGAGGGTCCTGTGGCCCTCCATCACAGAGCGGCCCCAACCAGTGACCGAACGTACTGTCAAGTCATCGTCTCTACGCCTCCTGCACGTCGCGGAGGCGTTCGGCGGCGGGGTGTTCGAGATGGTGCGGCTGCTGGCAGAGGAGTCCGCCGGCGCCGGGCACGAGGTGGCGATTGCCTACGGTCAGCGGCCGGAGACGCCGGCCGATGTGCCTTCGCGCTTCTCGCCGGGGGTCACGCTGCTGCAGACGGCCTGGGTGGAGCGCTCGCTCGGCGCGCAGCTGCGCGCCGCCAGACAGCTGCGTCGCTTCATCGAGGAATGGAAGCCCGATGTCATCCACCTGCACTCCTCGTTCGCCGGAGCCGTGGGGGCACTTGCGCTGGGGAGCGCCATCCCGATCGTCTACTCCCCCCACGGCTACTCCTTCGAGATGAGGGACTACTCCCGACTGCGCCGAGGCGCGTTTCGCGCCATCGAGGCGATCGTGGCGCGGCGGGTGACGCTCGTCGGAGCGGTCTCCCTCGACGAGGCCAAGCTGGTTCGTGACAAGCTGAGGCACTCGCGTGTCGAGGTGGTCCAGAACGGGATACCGGAGCTCGATGCCCCCGTGCGGCCGCGGCGGAGATCGCGCCTGCCTCCCCTGGCGGTGACGATGGGTCGCGTCAGCCCTCAACGTCAACCGGACGCTTGCGCGCGCATCCTCAACAACGTCCACGACCTCGTGGAGCCGCGATGGATCGGCGGATTCAGGCCCGATTCGGGTCACACCGACGGCCTGCGGGACGCAGAGATACCCATCACCGGCTGGATCCCGCGAGACGCGGCGCTGGAGCACCTGGAGCAGGCGGACATATACCTGCACTGGACCGCCTGGGACGGGCAGCCCCTCTCCGTGCTGGAGGCGATGGCGCGCGACGTGATCGTGGTGGCACACGACATACCGCCGTTGCGGGAGCTGCTGGACCCCCGCCAGCTGTGCCAGACCGAGCAGGACGCGGCCGAGCTCATTCGGCGGCTGATCACCCAGCCGGCGTTGAAGGAGGAACTGCTGGCCGATCAGCGCGCCAGGGCGAGGCTGTTTGGGAGGCAGCGCATGGTCGACTGCTGGCACCGCGTGTATCGCGAGCTGAACGGAGCGTTCGCGCTCGGGGAGCTCAACGGAGCGCCCGCGCAAGGCAAGCCAAACCGAGCGCCCGCGCAAGGCAAGCCAAACCGAGCACCCGCGCTCGGCGAACCAAATGGAGCGCCCGCGCTCGAACACGCGAGCACAACCGCAAGGCCCTTTGAGGCCGCGGCGAGTCTGGCTGGCTCGCAAGAGGGAGCCTGCTTGCCTTAGGGTGCAAGCCCGCAGATGGCCGCCAGCCGATCCCTAGAGCGGAGTCTTGCCCTCGCCACCGCCTACGCTCTCGCGGCGGCGACGGGCGTGGCGGGCGTGTGGCTCATCGACGTCTCGCCGGCGGCCCCCTGGGTCCTCATCGCAGGCGCCGTGCTGTGCTACCTGGTGCTGGTCAGACCGGACCTGTTCGTGCTCGTGCTGATCGCGATCCTGCCGTGGCAGGGCGCGCTGCACTATCCCACCTACAACTTCACCGTCGTCAAGATCGTCGGGATCCTGCTGCTCGTGTCGGTGCTCCTGTCCACCCTCCTGACCGATCGGCGGCTGAGGCTCACGCCCGTCATCGGCGCTGCGCTGCTGCTCTGCACGGCGGTCACCATCTCGCTCTTCGTCAACGGCCTCACCGCTCTCAGCGCCAGCGAGACGCTGCGCTACTGGTCGCTCACGCTGTTCGCCTTCCTGATCCTCCAGCTGATCGACAGCCGCGCGTCGTTCCTGCGCGCGATTCGCGTGCTGGCGCTCTCGGCGATGATCGGGGCCGCGTGGGCGTCCGTGCAATTCCTCAGCGGCGGCGTGCTCAGAGCCTCGGGTCCGCTCAGCGACCCCAACGAATTCGCCTACTTTCTGGCCGCGATCCTCCCCTTCGTCGCCTACCTGTTCATGATCGAACGCAACCGCCGGTGGCTGTGGGGCGCCGGGCTGCTGTGCCTCGGCCTCGGCATCCTCGGATCCTCCTCGCGCGGCGCCTTCGTCGCGCTCGGCGCCACCGCGGCGTGGGCTATCCTGACGCGCCGCATCGCTCCCCGGATGGTGGCGATGGCGATGGCGATGGCGGCCGTCGCGGCGATCCTCGCGCTCGCCGTGTCCAGCGCCACGACCTCGCAGAACCTGCAGATCCGCGCCAATGGCCTGAGCATGAGCGTCGACGAGCGCAGGGCATACTGGTCTGCCGCCGAGCGCATCGCGCTCGACCATCCGCTGTTCGGGGTGGGGCCCGCCGAATTCCGGACCGTGGGTCCAGGATACATACGCGACGCGCCGGTGCTCGAAGAACTGCCCGCCGTCAACAACAGCTACCTGTCGATGCTCGCGGAGAACGGAGGCATCGCGACGCTCGTCTTCGCGCTCTTCCTGGCCCTCATCTGGCTGCAGGCGATCTACGCAACACGACCGCCGGGCGGCAGCGGAGGTCCGCGGGCGCCCGAGATGTGGCTGCGCTCCGCCTTTCAGGCCGCCTTCCTGGTGGCGCTGGTGGGAGGGATCTTCTTCAGCGCCCAGCTCAACACCCCATTCTGGTTCATCGCCGCGTTCGCATCGGCGCTGTCCTTCCAAGCGCGGGAGGCAGCGGGCAGGCGCGGCGGCGGCGAGTCGCCCCCTTCGACGGTGGAAGACGCCCCACCAGAGCGGGCCGCCCGGCGGAAAGCCCTCCCCGGCACCTCACAAGACGGGGCGGCTCGCATCCCGCGAGGCAGGGTGGCTCTGTTCGTCCCCACGCTGGCGGCCGGAGGCGCCGAGCGCGCCGCGCTGGCGCTCGCCGGAGGGCTACTAGGGCGCGGATGGGATGTGGACATCGTGGCCTGCCGTCACACGGGCGCCCTGCGGGAAGACGTTCCGCCCGGCGTGCGTGCGATCTCGCTGAACGCCGCGGGAGTCGCCCGCGGCATCCCATCGCTGCGTGCCTACGTGCGACGCGAGCGGCCAATCGCGGTGTTCTCGGCACTGGCCCACGCCAACCTCGCCGCGATTGCCGCCGTGCGCACCCTGCGCCGGCCGCGCCCCCCACGCCACCCGCGCTCACCGCGCACCCCCTTCCAGCCGCGCACCCCGCTCCAGCCGCACACCCGGGTGGTCGTGGTGGAGCACTCCCACCTCACCACCTCCACCTCGCGCGGCGGACTCAAGGACCGCTCGATACCGCGCTTCGTGCGCCTGCTCTACAGGCACGCCGATGCCGTCGCAGCGGTCTCCGCGGGCGTGGCCGCCGACCTTGCCCGGCACGCGGCCATGTCCCCTACGGCGGTCGAGGTGATCGGCAACCCGGTCGACTTCGAGGGCATCCGCCGCAGCGCCGCGGAGCCCGTCGAGCACCCGTGGCTCTCGGACCCGGCGGTACCCGTGGTGGTGGCCGTCGGTCGGCTGACAGCCGCCAAGGACTACCCCACGCTCCTGCGCGCCATCGCGCTGGTTCGCCGCGAGACCGCCGTGCGCGCCCTCGTCCTCGGCGAGGGTCCCGCGCGCGGAGAGCTGCAGCGCCTGATCGCCGAACTGGGCCTGGGCGAGTCGGTCGCCCTGTGCGGCTTCCAGCCCAACCCCCATCCGTTCGTCGAGCGGGCGCAGCTGTTCGTGCTCTCCTCGCGCTGGGAGGGTCTTCCCACGGCCCTGATCGAGGCGGCATCGCTCGGGACCCCCGTGGTGTCGACCGACTGCCCCAGCGGCCCCAGCGAGATCTTCGGCGACGCGCGCCATCGCCTCGTGTCTCCCGGCGATCCCAGGGGTCTTGCCGCGGCGATGCTCGACGCCCTCCGTCACCCCGATCGGCACCGGCTGAACCTGGCGGCACACCGTTTTCAGCTCGACCTCGTGCTCGATCGCTATGAAGCGCTCCTCGCCTGACCCGGCCGCCCCCCGCGGCTCCTATGGCAGCGGCGTCGGGTTCGGCGCCTCCAGCTTCTTCGCCAACGCCCTCCTGAGCCTGGCCGCCAGCGTGGCGGTCGCGCGGCTGTACGGCATCGCGGTGGTCGGGGAGCTCGCTCTGGCCAGCGCTCCCGCGGGGACCGTGTGGCTGCTGTCAACCGTACGCGAGCAGCCGGCGCTGCTGCGCAAGCTCACCCCGCTGCAAGCGCGCGATGCGCGCGTCACGGGCCTGTTCGCGGCCGTGCTGACCTTCTCCTTTCTGCTCACCGCCGCGGTGTCCGTGCTCGTGGGCATCGCAACCTGGGCCCTCTTTGCGGGGCCCATCGGCCGTCCGGACCTTGTGGCGCCGGCGGAGGCGATGCTGCTCGGCTCGCTGCTGTTCCAGAACACCTGCTGGAACCTCGATACGGTGCTGAGCGCCTTCCGCGCCGGAGCGCCCCTGTTCTGGAGCCGCTTTCACCAGGCCCTGGTCTACCTGCTGGCGGCGATCGCGCTCAGCGGACCGCTGCCCACCGTGTGGGGGCTGATCCTCGCCTGGTACGGATCCTGGGCGAGCGCGCTCGTGCAGCGGTCGATTCACGTCCGCGCCTTCATGCGTCTGCGCGTGCCGGCGCAGGAGCTGAGGCGAGGCCTGCGCACCCTCCCCGAGCTGCTGCGCTTCGGGGTGAGGCTGACGCCGGGCTTCCTGGCCGAGGGCCTCAGCGACGAATCGGGAGTCTGGATCCTGGGGCTGCTCACCCCGATCCCGTCGCTGGGCGCCTACAGCCGCGCATGGATGCTCGCGCGAAGGGGCCTCGAGCTCAACTACCGCATCACCGAGATGCTCTTCCCGACGCTCGTCGAGCGCCGGCTGGCGGAGAACCGCGAGGGGTTCGATCGCGCGCTCGTCGATTCGCTGCGCTACGTAGCAGTGGCGATGCTGCTCCCCGCGGCGGTGGCGGCCGGGGCGGCCGTCCCGATCATGAGCATCTACGGACCGGGGTTCGCAAGCGGCGCCAACTGCTTCGCCTACCTCGCGTTCGTCCCGGGGATCATGGCGCTCTCCGCGATCCAGTCGCACGCCCTCTTCGCCGAGGGACGGGGCCTGCTCAGCTCGCTCTATGGCGTCGCGCGCCTGTTTGCGACACTGCTTGCGACCGTGCTGCTGACGCGAGCCTATGGCCTCAGCGGAGCCGGCGCGGGGATGGCGATCGGCGCCTGCGCCCAGCTGGCGCCCCTCGGCGCCCGCCTTCCCCGGCTGCTGAGCAGGAGGCTGGGCGAGCTGTGGTCCCGGCGCGAGATGATCGCCCTGTTGAGCGCCGCGGGCGCCGGCTTCGCGGTCAGCCGGATGGCCTCAATCGAGCTCGCCCACCCGCCGGCGCTCGTGCTCGCCCCCTCGGCGGGACTCGCCGCGGCGGGGATCGTGTTCGTCGCTTTGGGCGGCGTGCAGCCGCGCGATCGGGAGCGGCGGCGGCGGCTGATGGGGGCGCTCAGGGCACGCCGACGGCAGCGGCCGGCAGGCCCAGCGGATCCGGTGGGTGCAAATCCTCTCCGCAGAGATCCAGATAGAGCCGCTCGAAGGCCCTCGTGACGCCCCTCAGCTCGAAGCGCTCCTCGATCCGCGCGCGCGCGGCGTGCGCCACGGCCATGCGCTCCGTGGCCGGCATCGAAAGGGAGTCCAGGATCTCCCCTGCCAGCGCGGCGGGATCGCGGATGGGGACCACCCGGCCCGTGTCTCCCACGATCGCCGCCGCGTCACCGACCGCGGTGGTGACGCACGGCAGCCCGCACGCCATCGCCTCGCCGAGCACCAGCGGGAAGGCCTCGCCGAAGGACGAGGCGCACACGAGCAGGTCGATGGCATTGAACACCCCGCGCATGTCGCCCACGGACCCGAGCAGCAGGCACCGCTCCGCGATTCCCGCCTCGGCGATCCAGCCCGTCAGCTCCCTGTTCGCGGCGTCCACGCCGCTGCCGCACAGCAGAAAGCGCACATCGGCACGTGCGCGCGCCACCACGCCGGCCGCCCGGATGAAGCCGCGATGGTCCTTCTGCGGGTGATAGCGCCCCGCGAGCCCCACGATCGTCTCCTCCGCGCCCACGCCCAGCTGCGAGCGCAACGCGCGACCCCGCTCGGGATCGGGACGGAACCACGAAAGATCGAAGCCGTTGGGGATCACGATCGTGCGCCCCGGGGCATACCCCTGCTCGACCAACGTCTCGGCGAGGCGCTGCGAGCAGGACACCACGCGATCGGGCACCCAGCGCGCCGTTGCGATGCAGGCCCGCGCCGTCACCTGGGAGCTGCGCTTGCTCTCACGGGGATGGAGGCTCCCGTGCACCCCCCAGACCACCTTCGCGCCGCCGGTGGCGCGCGCCGACAGGCCACCGAGGAGATTGGCGTGGTCCATCCAGGTGTGCACCACGTGCGAGCGCCGCGACGCCAATCGCCGCGCGAGGCGCCCCAGCGGGCGCGCCTGCAGGCGGCCGCGCCTCATGCCCAGCGCGCTCACCCCGATCCCCAGGGCAGCGATGCGCGGCGCGAGCGGACCGAAGCCCGAGAGCGATATCACCGTATGGTCGAAGCGGCCGCGATCGCTCGCGCCGAGCAGCCTGTGAAGCATCGTCTCGGCGCCGCCGAGCTCGAGCCCGGAGATGACGTGGGTGACCCTGATCCGCTCGTCCTCACCCCCACCAGTGGACTGCCCGCCAGACCCGCCCGCCACCGACCGCCCGCCCGCGGCGCCGCTCATCCCGCGCCGGGAGCGTCGGCCACCGCGGAGAGCACGGGCGGGCGCCTGATGTAGTCCACCAGCGCGGCCAGGAGCACGCTGAGGATCGCGCCGAGGACGACCGCCGAGCCGATGATCAAGGGAGGCCGCGGCTGAACCGGCTGCGTGGGGAGCGAGGGAGGCGAGATGAGAGTGGCGGTGAACAGCTGGTCCTGCTTGACCGAGGCTTGGAAGACCTGCAGCAGCGCCGTGGTGTCTTCCTGCGCGAGAGCCGGGGTGCGAGCCTGCACCTGAATCGTGATGCTGTTGTCCCCAGCCTGGGTGAAGGCCGAGACCGTGCCATCCAATGGCCGTCGCAACGCGGCCTGCACGGCATTGGCGGTCGAGGTCGACTGCGCCGTCTCGGCGTAGCCGTTGATCAGCGCCTGGAGGCTGTCCTGGGCAGGGATGATCGTCAGCTGCTTTCCCAGCAGGGGCGTGAGGACGATCTTGGCCTGCGACTGGTAGCGCTTGGTGTGCGTCACGGCCAGCGCCACCCCGGCCCCCAGCGTCACGAGGAACACGAATAGGGCCGTCGATGCGCGTCTGCGCAGCAGCAGAGCGATCTCGCGGAGGCTCACCCGTGAGTCGGTCACTCCGGGTGCTCCGCCCGAGCGGGAGCGAACACCGGCGCAACGCTAAGCCACATCTGTCTTCGCGGATGTGAAGAAAATGTAGCCGTCTGGTTGCCAGGAAATGATCGTCTGGTTATCGGCTGCCCACCGGCGGCGCGATCTCGAGGGCCAGCCGAGACAGGCCCCTGAGGCGATCCGCGGCCCTTCCTTCACCCAAGCCGCGACCCTCCTTTCACGCAAGCCGCGACCCTCCTTTCACGCAAGCCTCGGCCCTCCTTTCACGCAAGCCGCGCCCTCCTTTCACACCAGCCGCGCCCCTTCCTTCACACCAGCCGCGGCCGTTCCTTCACGGATTGGTTACGACGCGAAGAGGGGACAGACGCGAGCATGCGGGGATGGCCGTGGCCGTGCGTGTATACCTCGCCCTCTTCTTCTGCCTCGCCGCGCTCGGCCTGAGCGCCTCCCTGACCGTGAGCTCCGGAGCAGGCGCCAAGGGCGCGGGGCGCCACGGAAGGCCTCGCGCACACCATCCCCACACCCAACCCCGCCGCGCCAGGGCGCTGAAGATGATCTGGGGGCCGCTCACGCTGCCCGACGGCTCTTCCGCCTTTCCCGTCTACCACCAACTCGGCGTGCAGGTGCTGCAGATCGAGCTGATCTGGGCGCAGACCGCCCCCACCGCGCCCGCCGAACCGGCCAACCCCGCCGATCCCGCCTATCGCTGGCCGCGGGCGCTGGACGAAGCCACGAGCGAGGCGGCCCACTACGGCATGCAGGTGGCGGTGATGGTGAGAGGCACGCCCGCGTGGGCCAACGGCGGGCGCGACCCGTCCTGGGCGCCCGAGGACCCCGCCACATATGCGAGCTTTCTGGAGGCCGCCAGCCGCCGCTATCCCACGGTGCACCACTGGATGATCTGGGGCGAGATCACCCGCGAAGGCAACTTCAACCCGATGCCCGCCAATTCCCCCGTGGGCCCGCGACGCTACGCCGTGCTGCTCGACGCCGCCTACGGCGCCCTGAAGGCAGTGAGCCCGGCAAACATGGTCATCGGCGGGATGACCTACACCGTCGGACTGGTGGGAACGCCAGACGCCATACGCTGGATGCGCCTTCCCAACGGGGCGCCGCCGCGTATGGACTACTGGGGCCACAACCCGTACTCCACCCGCTATCCCAATCTCTCGCTGCCGCCCTACTTGCCGCAGATACGCGACATCGACGACACGGACACGCTGCACGATGAACTCGTGCGCGCTTACCGCGGCCACGGCTCCGCCCCGAAGCTGTGGCTCTCGGAGTTCGGCATCTCCAGCGACAAGCCCAACCGCGCGTTCAACTTCTTTGTCAGCCGCGCCCTGCAGGCCAGGTGGGTCACCGCGGCCTTCAGGCTGGCGGACTCCGTGCCCTACGTGGCGGGCCTCGGCTGGTACGACCTGGTGGACGAGCCTGCCTCCATCCCCGGCAACGTCACCGAGGGGCTGATGACGGCTCAGGGCACACCCAAGCCGGCCTTCTCCGCCTACGCCCAGGCGCCTTGAGGAAAGCCGTCTCCGCAAGGACCGCAAGGCGCGCCACACCAGCGACAGGCGCCCGATGCCTGTGAAAAGGATGTGATTTTTTCGGCTCCACACAGCGGCTTTTCACCCAATGATCACACACCCCTCCCAGCCCGCGCGCAACGATGCCGGCGCCGCACGACACACGAAACCACAAGGACGTAGATGCACATGTCGGCTTTCCATACCACAGCCCGGGAAATGGCTCAGGAGAGCGCTTTGGGGCATGCAAGCCGCGCCCGCGCCCTGTCCAGCGACTCACCGGCGTTGAGGGTCTTCGACCTGTCGATCTGCCTTTTGGTGCTGGCGCCGGCTCTGATTGTGGGAGCGATCACGGCGCTGCTCATCTTCATCGACTCGCCGGGCTCCGTCTTCTACCGTTCCACGCGCATGGGACGGGGTGGGCACAGCTTCAAGATGCTCAAGTTCCGCAAGATGCGCCGCAGCGCCCGAGGCGGGCCGCTGACGATCGGCGAAGACGAGCGCTTCACCCCGATCGGCGGCTTCCTGGCGATGACCAAGCTCGACGAGCTGCCCCAGCTGTGGAACGTCATCAGGGGCGAGATGCACCTGGTGGGACCCCGCCCCGAGGTGCCGGAGTTCGTCGCGCGCTACCGCGAGGAGTACGACGAGCTGCTGAGCGTCCTGCCCGGCATCACCGGCCCGGCGGCGGTGGAGTACGCCAGCGAGTCGCACCTGCTGAGCCTGCAGCAGGACCCCGTGCGGTTCTACGAGGAGTCGATCATGCCGCGCAAGATCGAGATCGACCTGCGCTACATCCGCACCCGCACGCTGGGGGGCGATCTGAAGATCCTCGCCCAGACGACGCTCGTGCCACTCGCCAAGGTCGCCAGGCGCATCACCGGCGACCCCCACGTGCGCCGCGTCGAGGCGGGGCTGCTGCTCGGCTCCTGCACGCTGCTTGTGCTCATCTTCGCGATCGCCAGCAGCGCCAACGGCTGAGCCCACTGCTGTCGTGCGCATCGCGATGCTGCTGCACAAGTCGGTCCAGTTCGACTCGCGCGTGCGCCGCGAGGCATCCGCATTGGCGCGGGCCGGCCACGAGGTGATGGTGCTGGAGCTGGCTGAAGCGGGCGAGGCGGGCGACCGATTGGACGGGCACCGTCCGGGCGGGCACCGAATCCCCACCCTGGACGGCTTTGAACGCCGCTCGGTGCTGCCGCCCGCGTGGCTGCGCCGGCGGCTGCCCTTTCACCTCTACCGCCTCGCCTTCCTGTGGTCGTTCGTGGTGAACATCAGGCGCGTGCGCCCCGAGGTGGTGCACGCCCACGACGCCGCCATGCTGCTGCCGGGCATCCTCGGCGCCCGGCTCACAGGGGCCAGGCTGGTGTACGACTCGCACGAGCTCGCCACCAGCGTGCCCTACCGCGAGCGCCTCTGGGCAGCATTCGTCAGCGCCATCGAGCGCCTTGTGGTGCCGCGCTGCGCGGCCGTGATCACCGTCTCCGACGGCATCGCCCAGCGTCTGCGCGAGCGCTATCGCCTGCCGCGCACACCGTGGGTGGTGCGCAACGTCAGCGCACTGGCCCCCAACGGGCGCCCCGGATTGCGCGCGAGCCTGGGGATAGCCGCTGACACGCCGCTGGTGCTGCACCAGGGCGCCCCCGCCCCCGCGCGCGGCTGCGAGGTGCTCGTCGAGGCGGTCAACCGCATGCCCGGCGTGCACCTGGCCTTCCTCGGCGACCCTGAGCCGGGCTACGCCGCCGGGCTGCGCGACCTCATCGCGCGGCGCGGCCTGAAGGAGCGGGTGACACTGCTCCCCAGCGTCCCCCTGGAGGACCTCCTGGCCCACACGGCCGAGGCGAATGTGGGCGTGACACTGCTTCAGGACACCTGCCTCAACCATCGCCTCGCGCTGCCCAACAAGCTGTTCGAGTACATCGCCGCGGAGGTGCCCGTGGTGGCCGCCGCGCTGCCCGAGACGCAGCGGCTCGTAGAGGGCCACGGGGTTGGCTGGTGCGTCGCACCCGAGGACCCCACGGCCGTGGCGGCGGCGCTGCGTGTTGCCCTGCGCTGTCCCCCCGACCCCCAGCTGCGCGAACGTCTCGCGCGCGCGGCGCGGGAGCTGTCCTGGGAGCACGAGCAGAGGCGGCTGCTGGAGCCCTACAGGCGGCTGTCAGTCGGGTCGAGGGCCACATTCCCCAAATTGTCCGCGCGCCAGGCGCGCTGCCTGCGGGGGTCCTGACCGTACCCGTGAAAGACGTGCGCGGCCATCACGGGACGGCTGTGCCGTCCCTCTCCCAAAAAATCACCCCCACTCTCCCCACCCACCTGCGGCCCGTGCGTGTGCTCTTTCTCACTCACTATTACCCTCCCGAGGTCGGCGCCGCGCCCGCGCGCATCGCCGCGCTCGCGCGGGGTCTGGCGGATCGGGGCATGAGGGTGACGGTGCACACGGGTTTTCCACACTACCCGTCCGGCACGATCGCGCGTCCCCACCGCAACCGCCTCGTGCGGGTGGAATGCGAGGGGGATGTGAGGGTGGTGCGCAGCCTCGTCTATCCCACGCCCAACCGCGGCTTCGCGCGGCGCCTTGCCAACCACGCCGTGTTCGCCGCCGGGGCGCTCGCCACGTGCGCCGCCGACGGGCCGGTGGATGTGGTGATCGCGGAGACCCCTCCCCTCTTCACCGCTCTTGCCGGTGTGTTTTACGCAAAAGTGAAAAACGCGCGCCTCGCGCTCAACGTATCGGACCTCTGGCCGGAGAGCGCCATCGAGCTCGGGGCCATCGACGAGGACACCGCTGCCGCTCACGCCGCGCGCGCCCTGGCCCGCCTCTGCCACCGCCATGCCGCGCTCGTCACCGCGCCCACCCGTGGCATCGTGGAGAGCCTCCGCGACCGCCCCGAGGCTCGTGGCAAGGTCGTGCAGGTGCCGCCCGCAGTGGACCTGGAGCGCTTCGCCGCCCTCACCGCGCCCGCCATCCGCGCCGACGGACCCCTGCGCGTGCTCTACGCCGGCACGCTGGGCATGGCGCAGGGCCTGAGCACCCTCGTGCAGGCCGCCGCCCTCGCCGGCCCGGGCGTGGTGGAGGTGACGATCGCCGGCGACGGCCCGGACGCCCCACTGCTGCGCGAGCAGATCGCCATGCGCGGCCTGCACAACGTGCGCCTGCTCGGCGCCCTCGCACCCGAGCGCGTTCCGCTTCTCTACGTCGAGGCCGATGCCGGCGTGGTGCCCCTGCGCGACCGCCCCATCTTCAACGGCGCTCTGCCCACCAAGCTCTTCGAGGTGCTCGCCGCCGGGCGCCCCGCGATCGTGGCCACGCACTGCCACAGCGAGGCCGCCACCCTGATCCGCGACGCCCAAGCCGGTCTCGTCGTCGCGCCCGAGGACCCCCATGCGCTCGCCGCTGCCTTCCGCCGGCTGCGCAAGGACCCCAACCGGGCCATCGTCATGGGCGAGCGCGGGCGCCTGCACGCCCGCCGCTTCGATCGCGCGAGCGCAGTGAGACTGTGGGAGGGGCTGCTCACCCGCCTTCTGGCCGCCCCCCGCTGCGGGCCAGCTGCTGCAGGCCCACGTCCAGGGGATCCAGCGCGAGCGCCCGGCGGTAGTACGCGCGCGCCCTGAGGTAGTCGCCGCCGCGCGCCTCGAAGTCCCCGAGCAGGCCGAGGGGGACCTGGCTCGAGGGTTCCATGCGCTGAGCCTGCTGGAGCTGCGCGCGGGCGCCGGCGCGGTTGCCCATGCTCTCCAGCGCGCCGGCCTCCAGGTAGTGCGGATCGGTCGACCACGGGTCCAGGCCTGCCGCCGTGCGCGCGTCGGCGAGCTGAGACCGCGGCGAGTGGCCGATCTCATCGCGCGCGTGGCGGATGTAGAAGTCGGACAGATAGAGGCTGAGCGTGAGCGCCACGGCGCCCAGCAGAGCCACCCCGGCGAGGAGCCTGCCCACCGGCAACCGCCGCGGAGCCCAGCGACGAGATCCAGCCCCTGCTCCAGGCCCGGCATCCTCCGCCCGCGCTCCGGCATCCCCCACCCGCGACCCGGCATTCTCCGCCCGCGCCCGCGCTCCGTTTTCAGCGAACGGCGCCGCGACATCGGAAGCGTGCGCCGAGCGCGCCAGCAGCGCAGCGGCCACGGCCAGGCAGAGCATGCCCAGCCCCGTGAGCCCCGGGATGCGCCACATCCAGTCCACGAGCGACTGGCCGATGAAGGTGACGCCGGCCGCCATCAGGCCGCAGGCGGTGCGGCGGGTGTCCAGCGACGCCGGGCGCCACCAGCGCCGCAGTGAGCCCAGCAGACCGAGGGGAATCAGCAGGAACAGCAAGAGCCCCACGCCCCCCAGCTCGCCGCCGATCTGGAAGAGCACCCCGTGGGGGTCGTCGAGGTTGCGGTTGCTCGCGCGCTGAATGTAGTAGTCGAACTGATAGCCCCCCTCCCCCACGCCCCCGAAGGGATTGGCGCGCAGCTCGTTCAGGGCGACCCGCCAGAGGTCGTAGCGCTGGCCCCCGGTGGAGGTGTAGCGGGTGGCCGTGCCGGTGGTGGTCTGGAGGCTCTTGAACTCGCGCCACTTGACTTGCAGCTCGTGGGCCGGGTTGCCGTGTACAGCCACAAGCCCTCCTGTCACACCCACCAGCACCGCCGCCACGAGCGCGAGGCGCGCGCCGAAGCGCACCCGTCCCATCGCGGGACTCGCGGCGCGCAGGCCCGCGTCGAAGACCGCCAGCAGGAAGCCGATTGCGATCGAGACCACCGTGAGGGCCACGAGCGCGCGGGCGGCGAAGGAGATGTCGGCGCTGCTCACCACGCCCCTGCCGCCATCGTAGGCGTGCCAGGGCTTCAAAAGCCACGGCGAGGCGCCGGCCAAGAGCACCAGGCTGAGGATGGCCAGCCATGCGCGGCGCACCTGATCGGGTCCCAGCACGAGCACCACCACCGCCCCGCAACCCAGGCCCAGCAGAACACCGCGGGACTGCGTGAGGAAGGCTAGGCCCAGCATCAGCTCGGCGAGACCAAAGCACAGCGCGCGCAATGCGCGCCCGCGCGCGCGCGTGGCGGCCACCACGATCAGGGGCCAGTAGGCCAGGCAGAACAGGAGCGCGGTGGCGTTGCGGTATTCGACCGGTCCGTTGAGGCGCCCCGCGAGGAAGATCGCGGGGCCATCCACCAGCATGCGCCCCAGGGCATAGAGCGCGATCAAAGCGATGCCCCCCACGACGCCGTGCGCGGCCACGCGCAGGGCGCGCAGATCGCCGACGGCCACCAGCGGCAGCGTGAGGATGGCCGCGTACATCGCCAATCGCGCCGCCCCTTCCAGAGCCGCACCCGGGGAGGCCGCCCACAGAGCCGAGAGCGCGGCCCACCCCGCCAGGCCCCAGGCGCCGGCCAGCGCCACGCTCAGCCAGCGGTCGGGCAGCCGCTGCGCCCCCCCGCGCGCCACCACCGTGAGCAGCACGATCAGGATGAAGAGCGCTGGCGGCGCCCATTGGGCGACCTTGAAGGCCCCCGCGTAGGCGGTGGCGAGCACCAGCAGCGCCAAAACCAGCACCGTGGGGCCAGCCACCAGCCAGATGGAGCCCTGCCGTGCGCTCTCGAAAGGGGGCTTTGGGGCCGCGAAATCGACCTCGAAAGGCAACGATTTGGCCACATCAAGGACGGCCGGCTGGTCTAGATTCGTCGCCATGCGAGCGTCGTCGTTGGGTGGCGCCTTGGGGGCCTTGGCTCTTTTGGCATGTACTCAGAACGCCGTGGCCGCCGGCCACGCTGTCGTGCAGAGGACCGATCCGCAGGCAGGCAGCCCGGCGGGGGTCATCTACCAGATCCCCCTGGATACTGGCCGACGCGACGCCGCCCCGGTGTTACCGGTTGGTAGCCGGCGCGCCGGCGTCTCCGGCCAGGGCGCCGGCCCCTCCGTGGCGGGCCGCGCGAGCGCGGCGGACTCCCGCGGCCAGAATCAGGGCCAGGGCCAGAATCAGAGCCAGGGCGGCGCGGGGGCGAGAAATGGCGAGAGCGCGTCCACGGAAGCCTCTCCCGGAGGAGGCACGCCCGGGGACCCCTCCTCGATCCACTCCGAGAACGGCTTCGGCTCCTCTTCGCAGGTGCCCGGCGTGAGTCCCGCCGCCGTGCGAATCGGCGCCGGCGTGCCGGCCGCCCACACGGCGGGCTCGACCCTGCCCAGCTATCTGCTGATGGCGCTGATCGGGCTGGCGGCGGTGGCGGTGGGACTGATCGCCGGCCGTGGCCGCCGCCGCGGTGCGCCGAAGTAGGGACGAATGCGCACGCTGCTGCTGGTGCGCAACGGGGTGAGCCACGACGCGCGCGTGCTGCGCGCGGCGCGCGTGGCCGAGCGGGAGCTGGGCGGAGGGGCGCTCGTCGTGGGAGTCGCCACGGCATCGGCGCCGGCGGGCCAGACGACGGTAGAGGGCGTGCGCGTTCTGCGCCTGCCCGCTCGCAGGCGGTCGGCGCCTACTCCGAAGGGCGTCGGCGTGCCCAACACCTCTGTCCCCACACACCCGCCGAGCAGCCCCTCGGGCCGGATGACATGGAGGGCCCGTGCGAGGCGTGTCTTCAGCGGAGCCTCGTTCGCCTGGCGGGCCCTGATGGTGGCCCGCCGAGAGCGCCCTGCGCTGGTGCACGCCAACGACTGGAACACGATGTGGTGCGCGCTGGCGATCAAGCTCACCTGCCGCGCGCGAGTGGTCTACGACAGCCACGAGCTGTGGGCCGAGCGCAATGGGCGCTGGGAGCGGCGGCCTTGGCTGCTTGCGAGCGAGGCTCTGTTCGTGCGCGCCGCCGACGCAGTGATAACCGCCAGCCCGGGGTACGCGGACGCGCTCGCCGAGCGCTACCGGATCGCGCGGCCGGCGGTTGTGCGCAATATTCCCGAGGTCCGGCGATGCGACCCGAACCCGGTACCTCTCACCGGGCGCCCAACGCTCAAGACTCCAGGCTCGCCCGCGCTGGTGGTCTACGTGGGAGGGCTGATGCCCGGCCGCGGCTTGGAGCAGATGATCGACGCGCTGGCGCTCCTCCCCGGCGTTCGCCTGCGTACGATCGGCGCCGGCTCGGAGCGCTATCGCGCCAGCCTCATCGCCAGGGCCGCCGCCCACGGAGCCGCCGATCGCGTGGAACTTCGCGCTCCCGTTCCACCGGCAGAGGTCACGAGCGCCCTGGCAAGCGCGGCGGTGGGCCTGTGCCTGATCCAGCCGATCTGCCGCTCCTACGAGCTGTGCCTGCCCAACAAGCTGTTCGAGTACGCCGCGGCGGGTCTGCCGATGCTCGCGAGCGACGTGCCGGTGATCGCCGCGCTCGTGCGTGGTGAGGGACTCGGGGAGGTTGTCCCCAACGGCGATCCGCGCGCGATCGCCGCAAGCCTCGAACGCCTGCTGGCACCCGGTGGCCGGCGGCTGGCCGCTGAGCGGGCCAGGGCGTTCACAGAGGCTCACGATTGGCCGCGGGAGGCATCTGTGCTGGCGCGAGCCTACGGGCGTGCGGACCGTCGTTCCGCGGCATCCGCCTCGACGCTCGTGAATTCGGCCCCCGGGGCTGCAATCCGATGACCGACACGGCCGATACGGAAGCGACGGTCGAGGTCGGCGAACCCGACATCGAACCCGACATCGAGACCGCATCGGGGAGCGCGGATGAAACGGCCGCCGCCACCACCACCACCGACTCGCCCGAAGAGGACTCGCCCGAAGAGCATTCGGCCGCGGATCTGAAGCGCCGTGCCTCCCTGCGGGGAGCCCCTGCCCTGCTCGGCTTCGCCCTGCTGGCCGGCATCGTCGTGTGGTGGTTCCTGCGCGCGCGCCACGAGGGAGAGACATGGGATCTCGGCGCCGTTTACGAAGGCGGCCAGGCCGCGTGGGCCAGCGGGCATCCCGAGCAGCTGACGAGCTGGATCGCCACACCCCTCGTGGGCGCCGTGATGGCGATCGTGAGTCGAATGGTGACCCAGAACCAGGCGACCTTCCTGAATGACCTCCTCAACGTCATCGTGGTCCTCGGGGCGGTGACGATCGTCCTGCGCCGCCTGCGGGGGGCGCTCTCGCCCGTCTGGTGGTGGGTGACGGCGTTTGCACTGCTCAGCTTTGGTCCGATGATGTCGGCCGTCTGGTGGCACCAGTTCGACGTGTTCGCACTCGTGTCGGCGCTCTTCGGATTCGACCTGCTTCGGCGAGGACGTACCCGTAAGGGCGCGGCCGTGATCGGCGTCTCCGTGGCGTTCAAGCCACTGGCGATCCTGCTCCCGTTCGTGCTCCTCGCGCGACGCGAGACACGCCGCGCGGGCGCGGAGGCTCTCGGATGGGCGATCGCGCTGACGGTGACGGCGCAGTGCTTCATGGCCTGGCGCGCCGACAGCCTCGGCCCTCTGAACCTGTTCAGGGTGCTGGAGAACTTCAACACCGCCTCCGGTCCAACGACATTCCGCGCCTGCGACGTTGAGAATTTCGCGCCCAGCTCGGTGCTCTGCCAGCTCGTGGGAAAGAGTCACTTCTCGCTTCAGCACATCGTGGTCCTGGCCGGCGTCGCGCTGATCGCCGTGTGGGTCATCGACGCACTGCGTGGACAGCGGGCGTTGAGCTGGGAGGTGTTCGCATTCACGTGCGCCCTGTCGGTGATGGCGAGTCCCGTCTCCTGGAGCCACTACCAGGTCATGCTCGCACCGCTCTTCCTGCTCCTGCTCGTGCGCTTCACCCGCGAGGGCGCGACCTTTGGCACGTGGTCGGGATTGGCCGCGGCGTTTCTGCTCGCCTCGCTCTCGTGGCGTCCCAACGGCACCCTCCTCGGCGCGGCGCGCGGAGTGCTCACGGGCGCCACCGAGAGCCAGGCCGCGTGGACGCCGGTCATGGACATCGCGCAGCTCGCGCAGTACGCGCTCATCTTCACGGGGATCATGTGGTACGTGCGGAGAGGGGTGCGCGGGCCCGCTGGGGCCGGACCCGTGACTCTTCCCGAGGCGCTCGCCATGCACCCCGCCGGCGCCGAGGGCGGTGACACGATCGCGAACGGCCGCGCACAGCCATCGCAGACGGCCAAGCCCCAGGAGCGCCCCAAGGCTCCAGCCGAGAAGGCTCCAGCCCACGAGCGCCCCAAGGCTCCCGCGGCCGCCGCCAACGGCCGCGCACGGCAATCATCGAAGACGACCAAGCCCCAGGGGCGCGCCAACGCTCGCGCGAGCGCCTACGATGGCCGCCTGCAGGGGGTGAGCAACGGCCATGCGCTCGGCTGGTGCTGGGAGCCCTCGGCCCCGCGGGAGCGGGTGCAGGTCGCAATCGCGATCGACGGCGAGATCGTCGCGGAGAGCGCGGCCGACATCCCCCGCCCCGACCTCGCCGAGTACGGCGACGGCGTCCACGGCTTCCTGATCGCCCTGCCCGACTCGCTGCAGGCGCCGGGGCGCCACCACGTGCTGGCGCTCGCGGGGCCCGGGAGGGTCCCGATCAGGGCGACACCGTCATTCTGGCACGAGGCCGAGTCGGGCAACGGCTGGAGCGATGTCGTGTTCGAGCCGGGCGATGCGCTGCCGGGGGGCAGGCCTCCGGCCACCGTTCCCAAGCCTCCGGCGGCATCGGCCGACCCTCGGGCGGTGATCTCAGACGGCTGGCTCTTCGACGCACGCGAGTTCGCTCCCCATCTCACCACACCGCCCTCCGCCGATCCGCCGGCGTCCGCCGATCTCGACCCCATCGTGACCGCCCTGAGCGCCACGGCGGCGGCCTGTGCATCCGTGGGTCTCACCTACATACCCGCGATCGTTCCCGCCAAGCGAGGCGTCCTCGGCGCCGCCCCGCCCCTCGACCGGAGGTGGATGGCCGATCTGCAAGCCCGCCTCTGCGACCTCGACCACGTGGAGATCCTGGACCTGCGGCCCATCCTGCGCCATGCCGCTCGCCATGGAGCGATCTACCACCGGACCGACGCCGACTGGAACGATCGAGGAGCCTTCTTCGTAGCGCGCGCCCTGCTCAAGGAGGCTCGCAAGTGGACTCCGGCGTTGCGGGCTCCCGCCCTCGCCGATCTGCATCTGCGCCCGCAGAGCGGATATCGCGGAACGCTGGCCGGCGCGCTCAAGCTCGAGTTGGTCGAGGGCGAGCTGGTTCGGTGCGAGCCGGCCGTGGAAGCCGAGGATGGCGTCGTCATCGACGCGAGCCGCCTCCATGCGCTGCGGATGCCCGTCGAGTCACAGCTCGCGGAGGCCGGATCTGTCCACGTGCGGGTGTACGCGAACCCCGACCTGCCCGAGGATGCCCGCCTGGCAGTCGTGGGCGACTCGGGCTCGCTCAGTCTCGTTCCGTGGCTCGCCGAGGGAGCGCGACGGACGACCTTCTTCTGGTCCAGCGCCCTGCCCCTGACTCAGCTGGAGATCGAGCTGGCGCCCGTCGTCCTTCATCTGATCCGCGAAACCGATCTCCTGGGCGAGGCGCCGTGCGAGGCGATCCTCCCGCAGGCGAACACCTCGCCGGGGCGCCTCGATCAGAGCACCCAGATACTGCCCGGACGAGAGGGCATCCCGAGGGACATTCCGCCGGACGCGCTCACCGCGCCGCGCAGGGGACTGCTATTCCGATTGACGCCACCGCGTGGTCTGAATCGCAGGGAGATGCCCAACCTCGTCAGGCAGGCGGTCGGGAAGGCGCTGACGGCTGGGGATACGGCTGGGAGGACGGTTGGGACGGCCGTCGGGAAGGCCGTCGGTAAGGCGCACGAAGCGGCCACGCTCGCACGAGCGGCTCTCCGGACGCACGCATGGACGATCGCGGCCGTGCTGCTGATCACGGCCCTGAGCTGGCCATTCGTGAACATCAAGGGGGGCGCCGGACTGGACAATTCCTGGGTCGTGGGTCTGAGCCTGGCGGTAGCGCACGGCCTCGTGTTCGGAGAGCAGGTGATCTTCACCTATGGGCCGCTCGGCCTCAGCCTCAACCCCGTCGCGGTCACGCCTGGCACCTTCCTGGCCGGAGAGGTGCTCGGCGGGCTGATCCAGGTCGCGCTGGTGAGCGTGCTGCTCCTCAATCTGCGCCGCAGGATGGGCTGGGTCTCCGCCGGCCTCCTGACCCTGATCGCCGCAAGCCTCGTGGGCTGGGTCGAGGCCGAGCCGCTCACGGCGATCGTCTTCGGCTTGGTGGCGCTGACCCTCACGACGCCTGCTCCGCGGGCGGAGCGGGCCGTCCGCGCGCTGGCCATCGGCGGCGGAGCGCTCGCTGGCTTCGCGCTGCTGGTCAAGCTCAACGATGGCGTGGCGGCGGGCGCGATCGTGGCCGCTGGAGTGCTCGGGGGGGAGCACCGCCGTCGTGATCTCGCCCTGGGGGCGGCGAGTCTTCTGAGCACGCTGGTGGCGCTGTGGCTGATCCTGGGTGAGCCCCTCGGAGCGCTGCCGGACTATCTGCGCAACAGCTATGACGTGGTCAGCGGCTATGTCGAAGCGATGGGTCACAACGAGGTCGGATCGAGCGGCCAGTGGCAGGCGCTGGTTCTGCTTGGATCGGCTTTGGCGCTCGCCGCAGGAGCATGGAGTGCGCTGTCGACCGGCCGGCCCCGCCGGCGGTGGGCGCTGGTCGGCGCCGTTGGGCTGGTCCATTACTTCGTGGCGCGCGAGATGTTCGTGCGCTACGACGGAGGCCACGTGGCCTTCCTCGCGCTGCTGGTCGCCGTGGCGCTGATGATCCCGTGGCGCAGAGAGCAGCGCGCGACCGGCCTGGCCTTCGCCGCGATGCTCGCCGTGGCCTCGTTCGCGGTCCTGCACAGCCCGGTCGACGCAGTCGTCGATCCGTTCAGTCACGCGCACCGGTTTCTGGACCAGGCGCGGGAGGCGCTGGAACCTGGTGCGCTGATCAGGGAAGGCCGCGGGGGCGTACGCCGGGACGACGCGGTCCCGAAGCGGATCGGGCAGGCGCTGCGCGGCCACTGCGTCGACGCCGAGCCCGTGGAGATAGCCGCCGTCTGGGCACACCCCCGCTGGCGCTGGTGCCCGTTGCCGGTCTTCCAGTCCTACAGCGCCTATACGCCACGGCTCGATCGCCTCAACGCCGCCGCCTACGCCGGCGCGCGCCACGGCCCCGACCGCGTGCTGAGGCAGATCACACAGACGATCGACGGGCGCAACCCGACCTGGGAGTCGCCGCTGGCGATGCTCTCGCTGCTCTGTCACTTCACCGAAATCGCGCATGGCGGCGAATGGCAGGCGCTGGCGCGCGTCCCCGACCGCTGCGGCGCGGCGTATGCCCTGGAGAACATTCACAGCTCGCTGAACCACACGATCGCGCTGCCGAGCCCACCCGCGCACGCCGTCATGGTGGCGGCGATCGACGGCGTGCAGGTCGCCGGTTGGGAACGTCTCGAAACGCTCTTCGCACGCGCGAAGGCTCGCTACGCGACCGTCAACGGCCGGAGCAGCCTGAGGTTTCGAGTCACCCCGGGAACCGCCCAGGATGGCCTCATCCTTGCCGTGCCCGCCGATGCCGACTACGCAGCGCCCTTCAATCTCGACATGAATCCGCGCACCCTGCGGGTGGAAGTCGAAGGCCATGGCTCTGGATCGATCGCGGTGCGCCTGTTCGCCGTGCCGATCCAGCGATAGAGGCCGGCCTCCTCACGGTAGGAGCGTTCGCGCCACGGCGCGCTCGTTCTCGCGCAGCCAGCTGTGGATGTCCCCCAGGATCTCGCGCGCCCCGCGACGAGGCGCCCAGTCGGTGAAGCGGCGCAGGCCACGGGTGTCGGAGACGTAGATGCGCACATCGCCCACCCGGGTCTCCGGGGTGGCGGCGACATCCACGTGGTTGCCGGTTATCTCCTCGCACAGCCGCGAGGCCTCCAGCAGCGAGAGGCTCACCGGCGCGCCCCCGCCCACGTTGACCACCGCCCCGGACCAGTGCTCGGGACGCAGCAGCTGATCGTCCACCAGCTCGGCCAAGTCGGCGACGTGGAGCAGGTCGCGCACCTGTTTGCCCGTCCCCCCGAAGCCGATGTAGGAGAGCGAGCGGCGGAAGTGAAAGGCGAGCATCCAGTGCGTGAAGACTCCCTGGTCGACCTTGCCCATCTGCCACGGACCCGCGACCACCCCGCAGCGATCGATCACGGTGGGCAGGCCGAAGCTCTCGGCGTACTCGGCGATCAGCAGCTCGGCGGCCAGCTTGCTGGCCCCATAGAGGGTGCGAGCGCCCTCCAGGGGAAAGTCCTCGGCCACGCCGCTCGCACAGGCGCCAGGCATGGGCTGCTCATCGAGGAGCTCGAAGCGGGTCCCCGTCTCCTGAAAGGCGAGCCCGTTGAGCGCCGCGACGGGGTAGACGCGGCTGGTGGAGAGGAACACCACCTGCGCCTGCTCGCGTGCGGCGGCCTCCAGGCAGTGGTAGGCGCCGAGCAGGTTGGTGCGCACGAGAAAGCCCGTGGCGCCGTCCACGCCCGCCATCGCCGAGGGCTCGGCCGAGCACTCCAGGAGCGCGTCGAAGGGCCCGGCCGCGCGCAGGTCCTCGGGCTCGCGCACGTCGCCGTGTACGAAGCGCACCCCTCCCTCGCGCAGGCGCGGGAGGTTCAGCTCCGAGCCGCGGCGGTGGAGGTTGTCGAGCGCGACGACCTCCCAGTCGGCGTGCCTCGCGGCCAGCTCGAGTGCCAGGCTGGCCCCGATGAAGCCGGCGCCGCCGGTGATCAGGACGGTACGAGTGGCCATCGACGCGCCGCTCCCTGTGGCGCGCTCACTTGACGACCTGCGCGAAGGCCGGCGCTGGGCGGTCCGCCGCCTCGCCCGCGCGCTCGCCACGCAACCGCCGAAGCGAGGGCAGGCCGCCATAGCGAACGACGACCAGCACCAAGCCGACGAGGGTGACCGGCACGAATATCACCAGGCGCACGAGCAAGCCGAAGGAGACGGCCTGCCCACCGTGCACGTGCATCGCGCCTAGGCCGAGGAGGATCGCGGCGTCGTAGGTGCCGAGATAGCCGGGGGCCGCAGGGATGCTCGCCGCAAGGCTCGAGAGCACCACCAGGAAGCATCCCTGCACGAGGTCCAACCGCAGGTGCAGCGCGCTGCCGACCAGCCAGTAGAGGAACCCCTCCCCCACCCATATGACGGCGGTGAGCAGCACGAGCAGCGCACCCTGCGCGCTGAGCAGGTTGCGCGAGGCCAGGGTAAGCGAGGCGACTCGCCCGCGCAGCCGGCCCCCGCCCCGGGCGTGGGCGATCTGCCACGCGCACGCCGGCACAAGGATCAGCGCCAGCAGCGCGATCCCAGCCACGAGGCCGAGGTCGGACATCCCCCGCACACTGCTCGCCGTCACGATCGCGAGCGCAAGCAGCAGGAGGAGCAGGGCGAAGATATCCAGCAGGCGTTCGGCGACGAGCGTTCCCAGGATCGTGACGCGCGAGCAGCCCGTGCGCCGGCCGAGCAGCAGAACGCGCAACAGCTCGCCGCCGCGGGCCGGAAGCACAGTGTTGCCCATATATCCCACCACGATCAGCGCCTGCGCATCGATCATGCTCGCCCGCACTCCCGCACGGTGGAGAATCAGATACCAGCGCAGACCCCGCACAAGGCTCACGCCTGCGTACACGAGCACCGCGCATACGAGCAGCAGCTGGCTGGCGCCGCCGCTGGGCCAGCTGGGCGCCTGCTGGTGCAGCCCCCACCACACGACCGCTGCCACCGCAGCCGCCGACAGGGCGGGCCCGGCCGCGATCTGCAGCCACCGCGCACGCTCCCGTGCGACAGCGCTCACCCGCGCACCGCTGCGATGGGGGCAGAGCCGTTGCCGCTGCCCACCGGGACGGCCGGCGGCCCTGTCATCGGATCCGCGGCGCGCAGACCCGAGCGCACACGCAGCCTGCCCGTGGGGGCGATCTCCGGGCGCCGGTAGTCGCCGCGGCTGAGATGGTGCTCGAGGAAGACGTAGAGCACGATGAACACATAGCGGCTGCCCATCTCCTGAAGCTTCAACTTGGAGACGCCCTCGCGGCGGTTGCTCCAGGTGATCGGCACGACCCGGAAGGTGTGTCCCCGCGTGAGCGCCTTCAGGGGCATCTCCACCGTGAGGTTGAAGTGGTTGGAGAGCAGCGGATGGATGTTGTCGATGACCTCCCGCCGGTAGGCCTTGAAGGCGTTGGTGGTGTCGTTGTAGCCGTGGCGAAACATCACCCTGATGGCAAGATTCACCAAGCGGTTGAGCACGAGCTTGAACAATGGATAGTCCCGCGTCCCGCCACCCTTGATGAAGCGCGATCCGAAGGCGCAGTCGAATCCTTCGCAGAGCACCTGGTGATAGCGGATGAGATCGGCGGGCGAGTCGGAGCTGTCGGCCATGAAGATCGCCACGGCGTCGCCCGTGTAGCGCTCGAGACCGGCGCGCACGGCGTGGCCGAAACCGGGGGGAAGGTGCGAGCGGACGCAGCGAACCGAGGGATGGCGCGTGGAGACCTCGTTGACGATCGCCGCGGTGCCATCCGTGCTGGAGTCGTCGACCACCAGGATCTCGTGCGGGACGCGCGCCCGCGTGAGCGTATCGGCCAGCGTGGTTACGGTGTCGCCGATCGAGTCCACCTCGTCGTGGGCGGGAATCACGACCGAGAGACGCAGCGGCGCGTGTGCGTCCTGCACCCCGTCGCGTTGCGTGCTCGACGGCGCCATCACAGCGCCGCAAGCTACCCAGGAACCTCCGAACACTTGTTATCCCTCTGTGATCTGTCCTGAGGCTCCTGCAGCGCCGTGACGCTCGTGGCGCGGTGGCGCTCGTGGCGCGCAGCGGAGGCCTGTCGGCCGGCGTGCCACCCCGGAGGCCACCGCCGAGGACCGCCGCGCGGTGCCGGCCGCCGGTTGGCTGCTTTGTTTTTATGAGGAGGATGGCCGCGCGGCGCCGACGACGGCGAGTTGGATGAACTGGTGGCGAGGCTGCGTGCGAACGCGCAGCGATGCGCTGGGTCGGGCATCGTCCACATCCTGGGACTGATCTTTTGAATTTGATAGATTCCTGGGCGATGGCTTGGGGGAAAGATATGAAGGTCTGGTGAAGGCCAGCTCGCTCTCGACAATGGCTGTACCAGCAGCCTCGGCTTTGGTAGTGTTTGTCCAACAGTCGCCGACCGGCCCTACTGCGACGGTGATCAAGGGATCGCCTACGCCGTTGTCGTCCATCGCGATGTCCGCGAGCTCGTACGAACCGGTGACAAATGAGCCTGTAACACTCACCGCTGAGGTGAGCACGAGTTCGGGGGCGCCCTCAGGTACAGTCGAGTTCGCGGTGGAAGGATCTCCGATACCTGGTTGCGTGAACCAGCCGGTGCTACAGGTTGGCTCCTCGTATGAGGCGACCTGCCAGACGTCGTTCGCCGCTGCGGACTATGTCGAAAGGGCGCTGACTCCAAGCGAGCCTCCGCGCGGAGAAGCCATCTTCACGCCGAGCGCCGAGGCGAGCTTCCTAGGCTCACGCGACGATCGGACCAAACGAGACCGCTGTACTGAAGATCAGGCTTTCCGCGGTTGGAAGAGAACTGCTGCACGCGAATCGCGGGCAACTGAATGCCGGCCTGAGGATTTCATACATTTAGGATTTGTACTGACACGGGATTGATCCACCACCGGTGCGTCAGTGGGCGCGTCAGATCCCGCGGCCTCGCCTGGAGAGGCGCGGCGCCGTGACCGCTGCCCATATGCCTTCGGGCAACTTGTTATCCCGCTGTGATCTGCCGAGCTGCGGGCCGGCGAGCAGCCATATGCTCGTGCCCTGGATGTCGAGCGCGATCCCTGTGACCCCTGCGGCAGAACCTGCGGACACCGTGGCGGCCTGTCCGATCTGCGGCTCTTGCGCCTTGGTCGAGTTCGCCGGTCGCAGCGATGCCCGCTGTGAGGAGTGCGACGCGCTCGAGCGCCATCGGGCGCTCGCACGGGAGATGTGGGATCTGCTGCGGGACGGCGGCGGGCGCGCGGCCCTGGAGGCGGGGCCGGCCAGCCCGCAGGTCTTCGGCGGCTTTCTGCGCGAACGCGGATGGCGCTACATGAGCATCGACCAATCTCGGCACGGCAATCCCAACGATCCCCGCGCGGTGGGCTTCATCGACCACGAGGCCGACCTGTGCGACCTGTCGCTCGTCGTCGATGACTCGATTCAGCTGGTGATCGTTCAGCACGTGATCGAGGAGATCCCCGACTGCGGGCTGGCCTTGGCGGAGATCGGGCGCGTGCTCGCGCCCGAGGGCACGGCGCTCCTTGAGATCCCCTTCGATCCCCGGCTGGAGCGCTCCGAGCGTCATCCGCCCAACCGCTTTGGCAACGTGTGGCGCTTCGGCGCGGACCTGCCGGACAGCCTGGCAGAGCACTTCGCGTGCGTCGACCTCGTGGAGCTGCGGGAGGCCGGGTACTTCGGCCGGCTGCTGGCCTGCCGGCACCGATGAGCGTCGATCCCACCGCGCAGGAATGCGAGCAGGAGCGCGCCGTGGCCGAACGGTGGGGAGCCAGCGGCGCCATCCAGCGCCTGATCGCCCCAAGGCGCCGCTCGGGGACGCCAATGCACCAGCCGGCGAGGACGCCAACGCACCAGCCGGACGGCAGGATCGAGGCGGTGTCGGACGGGCGGCTGATCGGCTGGGCGGCGGACCTGGCCGAGCCGGATCGTCGTTTGAGCCTGGACGTCTTCGTCGACAACAAGCTGGTGCGCAAGGTCGTGGCGGACCTGCCGCGGGCGGATCTGGCCGCGAAGGGGATGGGCGACGGAGCCCATGGCTTCCGCGTGGGGCTGCCCAGCCACGCGCTGGACGGGCGACGCCACTATGTCGCGGCGGCGGCGCGCGGGCTCGACTTCGGCCTGCCGCTGGCCGGCGGCTTCGAGGATCGTTGCGTCTCGGAGCCGGATGGCAGCCGCTTTGAGGCGATGCGCTACAACCCTCCCCCATCCGATCTGCCCGAGCCCAGGGTGCTCGAGGGCGCGGACGGCTGGGCTTTCCTGTGCGACGACGCCAACGGCAACCTGGATCAGCTGCTGGGCGAGTTGCGCTTCAGCGCGAGCGACCTGCGCGACTACCGGGAGATCCTGCAGCGGCGCCACCGCGAGCTGGCGCGCCTGGGAATCCCCTACCTCTTCGCCATCGCCCCCTCCAAGGAGGCGATTCACCCGGAGCGCCTGCCGCGGACGACGCCGCCGGTGGGCCCTCCGAACACCGCCCGTCAGCTGCTCGACGCGCTGCGCGGGACCCCCGTGCGGGCCGTGGACCTTCACGCTCCGCTGCGCGAGCTGGCCCTCGCGGGCCAGGAGCTCTACTACCGTCGCGATGCCCACTGGACGTATGAGGGGGCGCTGGTCGCGGCCAGGGCCCTGTTGGCCGCCATCAGCGCCGCGGGCGTGCGGGCGCAGGCTCCCGCCGCGCCGAACCTGACGTGGGTGGAGGAGCGTTTTGTGGGCGATCTCGCGGACAAGCCCACCGTCGCGCTCGTCGATGGACGTCTGGAGCCCGTCACGCCCTCTGTGCCGGCGGGCACGCAGGAAGCCGGCTGCCGGCCCGGGCTGGGCTCGCTCGGTGTGCGCCCGCTCAGCGTTCCGCCTCACCTCGAAGTCTCCGCGACGCGCGAGAGCATCGTCGTGGAGAATCACCTCAAGGCACAGGCGCCGCGCCTGCTCGTCTACCGCGACTCCTCGGCACGGTGGCTGCTGCCGTTCCTCGCCTCGGCGTGTTCGTGGTCGGCGTGGCTGTGGCAGGCGACGCTGGACTTCGGCCTGATCGAGCGCGAGCGCCCGGATCTCGTGGTGCAGGTCGTGACGGAGCGCTTCCTCCCGCGCGTGCCCTATGGAGACGTGGGCTGAAGCGAGGTCACGGGCTGGGCGGGAGCCTCACGCGGCTTGAGGAGGTCCGCGAGGACGTTGCGCACGAAGCGCTGCAGGCGCTCGTCGGCATGGCCCTCGTGGCCCCAGTCGTCAAGGCCCCAGCTGAACTGGAGCGAGCCGGCGGCAAAGACGCGCGCGCCCGAGGCAGTCCGATGGACCAGCGCGTCGGCATTGGACAGCTCGTTGTCGTAGTGGAAGAAGACCGTGGCGTCCGCCGGCTCGAGATTGGCCTGGATCGCATCCCACTCGTAGCCGACCAGCCCCGGCAGCCTCGCCGGGTGCTCGAAGCCGGTGCCCCGCATCCACGGGTGGGAAAGGCAGTCGGGGCGCAACTCGTAGTCGCGCGGCGGCAGCCCGGCCGCTGTGAGCCCATCCTGATACTGCACGCCCCACAGCCGGCACTCCGGCCTTGGCGGATCGAGGTTGCGGAACATCTCGGTCTTCAACGCCCGCTCGGGCTCGGGGTCCTGCGCGCGCCAGCGGTACTCCACCATCGTGCGCTCGGCGTCCTCGAAGCGCATCTGCCAGTAGGCGGTGTTGGCGCCCATGCAGGCCAGGTTGGTCCCGCCGGCCAAGGCGTCGTCGAAGGCGTCGCGCATCTCCCCGGTCCAGTACTCGTCGTGGCCGGAGGTGAGCAGCAGCCGGTGGCCGGCGAGGCTCCAGGGTTCGCGGTGGGTGTCGACGTCGGTGGCGTAGGCCACATCGATGCCCTCGCGCTCGAGGAAGCGCAGCAGCTGGAGGTCCCACACGAACGGCCAGCGCGCGTTGAGGTTGGCCGCCTCCCAGGCTGGATAGGGACGATCGAAGGTGACCTTGACCGCCGCCTCCTCGTCGCTGGAGTTGGACGTGTACAGGCTCTTGCCGCTCCAGTTGTTGTACGCCTGTGCGGTGGTGAGCGGCTGCTGCACGAGCACGTCGGCGACGGTCCCGAGCGGCGGGCGCACGACGAAGGGAACGAACGCGCCCAGCCCCGCGCGCGGACCGCTTGCGAGCGTCAGCCGCGCGACGTAGACCCCAGTCACCCAGTCCTCATCGACCGCGATCGTGTCGGTCACCGGCCAGCCCGCCGAATCGACGTGGGGGCCGGGTCGGGGCTCGGGAACCTCGCGCTGAAGGCCCTGCGCGTCACCGCTGCCAGGGTGCAGCGCGACCGTGCGGCCTCCCCTGCCGGCGTACCAGCCCAGGCGGTGGACGCTCACGCGGTAGCGCGCCGCGGGTCGCGTGCTGACGTGCAGCTCCAGCCGATCGCCGGGGCGCACGGAGCACTGCGAGGCGTAGCCCTCGATCACGTGGGGAGGGGCGTGCTCGCCCCACCACCGATCGTCGCCCGCGCGGGCGTTCTCGCGCGCGACGGGATTCAAAGCGGGGTCCTCAAGGCAGGGTCCTCAAAGGCAGGGTCCTCACGGGAGGCTCCTCACAGCGGCTCCTCACGGGAGGCTCCTCACAGCGGCTCCTCACAGGGCTCCCTCAAAGCGGGCTTCCGGTGCTCACCGCGTCACCGTATTGCACACTCGCGGCGGGAGTTGTGAAGCAGCGGAGACGGGGCCGATCCAGCCGCTGTGAACAGGTTGTTACAGACCCGTGCACGGGCCATGCGGAGCGGTTTGGCGCCGGTACCCTCCGCCCATGCCACAGCCCGCGCACCGGTTCCTGACCCTGACGGGCGGACGCCTCACGCGCGACACGGCGATCTACGTCGCGGGAATGCTCGCGGTGGGGCCGTTCAGCCTGATCAGCGTGATCGTGTTGACACGGCTGCTGGATCCCGGCGAATACGGCGAGTTGGCCCTGCTGTTCTTCTTCGCCGGCTACCTGACCACGCTCTACAACACCGGCAGCCTGCATGGCACCTTCATGTGGGTGTACGGAGCCTCCGAGGGGGAAGGCGACGATGTCGGCCCCGACGAGACGCTCACCTCGACTCCGCGGCGGGCGCTCGGCACCGGCGTGGCGCTGACGCTGATGATCGTCACGGCGGGCACGGCGGTGTGCGTCGTGCTCGCGCCCACGCTCTCCCAACTGCTGCTGCACCGCCGCTCCGGCGCGACGCTGATCTGCTGGGCGGCGGCTTCGGCGGCGGCCGGCTCGCTGTGGCGGCTGACGGTGAACGTCTTCAGGATGGAGCGCCAGCCCGTTCGCTTCGCCACCTTCAACGCGCTGCGGCCGCTGTTCGTCGTCGGCGGCTCGGTTCCGCTCGTGGCGCTCGGCTTTGGCATCGAGGGAGCGCTGGCGGGCACCGCCCTGGGGACGCTGGCCGCCACGGCGGTGTGCATGGTGCTGACGCGAGGAAGCTATGCGCTGGCGTTCTCGCTCGCCGACGCGCGGGAGATCGTGCGACGGGGTTCGATGGTGGTGGTGCCGGTGCTCGCGCTGTTCATCGTGCACAACGCCGATGTGCTGCTGCTGTCGCGCTTCGCCCCGGCGCACGAGGTAGGTCTCTATCGCGTCGCCAGCCGCTTTGCCGCCGTTCCCTCCTACTTCGCGGGCGCGTTTCTGATGGCCTGGGCCCCGCTCGAGCGGGGCGTGCTCTTCCAGGCGACCTACCGCCACGTCGGTGAGGATCGGGTGCGCGGCGCGATCCTCACCTACTACCTGCTGGCGGGCATGACGCTCGTGGTGCTGCTCGATGTGGGCGCAGGCGGGCTGATGCTGCTCGCCGGACCCAGCTACCGCTCCGCCGCGCCGCTGATCCCACTGGTGGGCGCCGGCTTTGTCTGCTACGGGCTGTACGTCGTGCTGGTGCGAGTCGTGAAGGTGCGGCGGCGCATGTTCTTTTACTCCGCCGGAGCGGTCCTCGCCGGCGCGCTCGACATCGGCCTGAGCACCGTGACGATCCCCTGGCTGGGGGCCTACGGGGTGCCGCTGGCGATGATCTCCGGGGTGCTCGTCGCGTGCGCGCTCTGGATCGCCGCGGTGAGAGGCCTGATGAAGGCGTCGATCAGCTTCCAGGCCCGACCTCTGATCGGCCTCGCAGCGGCGGTCGCCATCGCCGCTGCGGTCCAAGCGATCGGACTGCAGGTGTGGCCCGCGGGACGCCCGGCGGTGCTGGCGCTGGTGCTGGTGAGCTTCCTCGGCGCAGTGGTCGCGCTCGGCGTCGTGCCCCCGCGGCATCTCGGGCTGCTCGCGCGGCTCGTGCGTGCCGCCGTACGCCGCGGCATCGGAGCGGTGGACCCGGCCAGAGGCCTCGAGCGCCTCAGCCCCGCACGGCGAAACGTGCTGGCCGCGCTCGAGCGCGACGGCACTCCCCACGCCGTGCTCGCCAAACGACTGGGCTGGTCCGAGAGCCGGGTGCTGGGCGAGTACGTTGCGGCGCTGCGCGAGCTGGTCGGCGCTCCGGCGCCGGCCTCGAATGCGCTTGACGCTCCCATCGCCGGCTACCTGCTCTCCAAGCAGCTCCTTGCCCAGCGCGATGTGGACGGTCGCGAGCTGGTCGAGGATGGGGCTGACGCGCTCGAGCTGATGGAGCTGGACGAGGCCTCCGGGCGTCTGCGTGCACTCGCACGCGAGGACTGGCCGCTGCGGACCGGCGGGGTGTCGCACGAAGGTCGGAGAAAGGCATCGAGAAGAAGCCTCGGGCTGAGCGGTCCGGCGAGGCGTCTCAGGCGTGCCGCCGACCCGTCCCGATCGCGGCCCGCAGCGCTCGGCGCAGCCACGCCACCCGCGTTCGCCGCGCTTGCGCACGACCTGCGCGACGAGATCATCGAGCACTGCGAGCGCCTCGGCGAGCGCCTGGACACCCCCGCGGGACTGTTGACGCTCGACACCAACTCGGTGCTCGCCGCCCGGCGCGCGAGGCTGCTGCTGCGGCTGCTCGCCGAACGGGACATGGGTTCCCTCGACGGGCTGCGTGTGCTCGATCTGGGCGCGGGCTTCGGCGCGCTCGCCCTCTACTTCGCGCACCTCGGCGCGAGGGTGGTGGCGGTCGATCCAAATGAGCAGCGCATACGGGTGGCGCTCGGGATCGCCCAGCGGCGGGGGCTCGACCTGAGGATCGTCGCCGCGCGCGCACAGTCATTGCCCTTCCCCGACGCCGGCTTCGATCTGGTGGTGGCCAACAACTCCCTCTGTTACATAGCCGATCGAGGCGGCCATCGTGCGGCGCTGAGCGAGATTCACCGCGTGCTGCGCCCGGGCGGCTGGGTCGCGCTGCGCAACCCCAATCGCCTGCATCTCCGCGACCAGTTCACGGGGCTGCCGTTGTTGGGGCTGCTGCCGGCGCCGCTGGCAGGGCGGGTGACGCGCGCCCTCGGCCGGCACCGCTCGGAGGTTCGGCTGCGCTCGCCGGGCGGGACCGTCCGGCAACTGCGCCGCGCGGGCTTCACGAGCGCGCACTGGCGCCCGCGGGCGGGTCGCGGGCCGCGCGACAGGTTCGCCCGCTACCACCACACGATCGCGCGGCGGCCCACGGCAGCGACGATGGGCGAGCTGCTGTGAGGATCGAGATCGGAGCGGGCGCCAAGCCCACGCCCGGCTACGTTCACGTCGACGCGGTCGCACTCGAGGAGGTGGATGTGATCGATGACGGCCGCACCCTGGCGAAGTTCGGCGACGGCGTGGCGCAGGAGATCTACTCGCACTGGTTCCTGGAGCACGTGGCCCGCCACGAGGTGAACCCGATGCTGGAGAACTGGAAGCGCGTGCTGGCGCCCGGCGGGCGGATTCGGCTGGTGACCAACAACCACGAGGCGCACAACCGCTGCCTGGCCGAGGGCCAGATCACCTGGCGGGAGTGGTCCTACCTGATCTACGCCGTGGAGAACAAGCGCGGCTACGGCGTGTGGGACATCCACAAGTGCGCCTGGACCCAGGGGCTGCTGGACGAGACGTTGCGGCTCGCCGGCTTCGTGGAGGTCTCGGTGGACGCCCAGTGGAAGTGCCGCGAGGACGACGGCCGGCTGAAGTGCCCGGCGCTGATCGGCGAAGGACGCAAGCCCGCATGAGCAGCGCCCCCAGCGCGCCCGGCACCGCCGGCGCCCCCGTCACCCCCAGCACCGCCGGCGCCCCCAGCGGACTCGACGGACGGCTGGAGGCGGTGCGCAATGGCATCGCGGTGGGCTGGGCCTACGACTGGTCGGCCCCCCAACGCAGGATCGATGTCGATCTGCTCGTGGACGGGCAGCCGATCGCAAGCACCACCGCCGACACGATGCGCCCGGCGCTGGCGCAGGAGGGGCTGGGCGACGGGCGTCACGGATTCTACGTCGAGCTGCCGGCGCGCCTGCGAGATGGCGGGCGGCACTTCATCGCGGCCGTGTTCTCCTGCTCGCGCGAGCCGCTGCCGACATCGGCGTCATTCGAGGTGAGCGCCTCCGCGGCCGCGCAGGAGTGGGTCGGCACGAGCTTCGATGCGCTCGCCGGCGATCGGGCCCACATCAGGACCCTGCGGCAGCGCCCGAGCGTCCAGACGCAGTTTCCGCAACGCACCTCCGCACAGGGATTCGCCGGCGGGGATACGGCCGAGACGATCGTGCTGGCCGAGCAGGTCGAAGTCGAGCGCTCGCAGCCGCTGCACTTCTCGATCCAGCGCGGGGTCGTCGACCCGGCCGGCGAGCGGCACCGGCGATTCGAGGAGTTTCAGGGGGACTACCTCGCTGAGCGCCTGCTCGTCTCGCGCCTGCCGGGCGCGCTGGTGGACACCGGCAATTACCTCATCTCGCCGACCGAGCGCCAGTTCCTGGTCGATTCGATCAGGCACCCTCTGCCACTGCCCAGATGGGGCTACACCCACATCAGCGAGAGCCTCTACGAGCGAGAGGCCGAGATCGAGGAGCGCGAGGAGCGCGTGGTGGCGCTCGGTGCGCAGACCAACCCCAACTACTCCCACTGGCTCGTGGAGAGCGTTGTCAGAGCGCTGCTGTTCGCGCCCTTCGACGACGGGTCGGTCATGTACCTGTGTCCGCGCCTGGATCGCTGGCAGCGCGAAGCGCTGGCGCTGGCCGGCGTGCCTGAGGAGCGCACCCTGATCGTCCCCGAGCAGCGGCTGGTGCGCTTCCGCGAGGTCTTCGCGGTCTCGCGCGGCATCTCGCGGCTGCCCTGGCTGATCCCCGGCGCGCTGTCGGCCCTCGCCGAGTTGGTCGGGCCCGCGGTTGGGCCCGGCATCAGGCCCGCAGCCAGGCCCGCCATCAGGTCCACAGTCAGGCCCGCTATGAGGCCCGCAGTCAGGCCCGCGGCTCCGAGCCGGCGCCTGTTCGTCTCGCGCGCCCTCGTCAAGCGGCGGCACATCACCAACGAGACGGAGCTTGTCCGGATGTTGGAGCGCCACGGGTTCGAGACGGTTCACCCCGAGACGCTCGGCGTGGCCGAGCAGATGGAGCTGTTCGCCGGCGCCGAAGCGGTTCTCGGCAGCTGGGGATCGGGGCTGACGAACCTGATCTTCAGCCCGCCGGGCACGCTGGTGATCGAGCTGCAGCCGGAGGATGTCGGCTACGGCGGCAATGCTTTCGTGTGGAACATCGCCAGCATCCGTGGCCAGCCCTACGCGCAGGTGGTGGTCCCCGCCGCTGAGGGAATGCGCGAGCGGCCGCTCGGCAGGCGCGACATGACCGTCGAGGTGCCCGAAATCGACGAGCTGCTCGGTCGGCTGCTGGGTTGATCGCCCAGTCATGAGGGCAGACGATCGCTCAGCCCGCGATCACGGAGTATCGCGCGCGCGAAGCGCCGTCTCGCAGCAGCCCGCTCAGCGCCACCTCCACCAGCTTCGTCATGACGGTGGCGTCGTGACGCTGGGCCAACCGCAGGCGCGAGCGAAAGCGCTGGTGCTCGCGTTCGAGGATGCGCCGCAGCTCCTCGCAATCCCCCAGCTCGAACCAGCGCGTGTCCTGCGGCAGGTGCGAGATCAGCGGCTCGATGCGCGTGGCGGCCACGGGCGTGCCGCAGGCGAGGGCCTCGGTGCAGGGCATCGACCAGCCCTCGCGGTTGGCGTTCTTGAGGAACAGCCACGCCCGCTGATACAGCTCGCGCATCTCAGCAGTGCAGAGCACCTCGCCGATCACCTCGATCTCGGCCGCCTGCGCCGGCTCGCGCCCCAACTCCGCGAGAATCGTGCACCGCGCGGCCTCGAACTCCGCGGGCTTCCACTTCCACGTCTTCACCACCAGGCGCACGTCGTCCCGCGCGGTGAAGGCCCCCAGGTAGGCACGCAGCGTCTGGCGCCAGTCCTCGCGCGAGGTGTCCCCGCCGAGGTTCTCGTGCACGCACAGGAAGGTGCAGCGCCGGCCGCTGATGGGGTAGTAGGACTCGGGGTCGATGCCCAGCGGCACGACCGCGACCGCGGTGCTGACGCCGGCCCGCCGCC
Source organism: uncultured Solirubrobacteraceae bacterium (assembly GCA_964582105.1). Taxonomy (GTDB): domain Bacteria; phylum Actinomycetota; class Thermoleophilia; order Solirubrobacterales; family Solirubrobacteraceae; genus Palsa-744. The sequence continues at coordinate 93,234 of CAZOQI010000019.1, read as the reverse complement.
ACACCTCGCGGTTCCACTCGGTGGGCGTGATGACGAGATCCAGGCGGTTGAGCGTCTCCACCCAGTCGCGCTTGGACTCGGGCAGGTGGTCGAGCTCGTGCATGGTGATCGCGGCGCTGCGCACCTGGCGGCCGAATCTGATCTTGCCGGGGGGGCAGATGAACAGCGCCAGCTCCATCCCGGGGAACTCCTGGAACTGCACGTCGTGGCCCAGTTCGATCAGGCCGCGCGCGACGGCCGCGGAGATCTGGCCGTAGCCGTTGCCCTCCTGCAGGCGCCGGTCGCCGTCGCTGAGCCAGATGCGCATCGCTCAGATCCTGACCCCGGGGCAAGGATCCGTTGTCCCCGGACCCAAGTTCACCCTCGCCGGGACTGCCCCGTTCATGCCGCGGCACGCAGACGGCGGGCGTGGCGGGGCTCCTGCACGCACTCCCGCACAACCTCCAGCAGCTCGTCCATACGGTGGGCGAAGGTGTGCTCGGCCAATACCGCTGCCCTCCCCCGCTCCCCGCGCCGCCGCAGCTCCCGCGGATCGGCGAGCAATCGCTCGATCAGCTCGCGCAGCTCCGCGGCGGAGCGGTAGACGGCGACGGCCTCGCCGAAGCGCTCGGTGAGCCCGGGGACGTCGTCGCTGAGCACGAGCGCGCCGCAGGCAAGCGCGTCATATATGCGGTTGGAGATATAGCCATGCTCGCGCATGTCATCCCAGTGGTCGTTGAGAACTATTCCCGCCGAGCTGTAAACATGGCGCAGCTCGGCGTTGGGCACGTGCTCGCCGAGCACGCGCGCGGTGTCGATCAGCCCCTCCCAGCCGCTGCCCCAGATGGCGAGATCGCGCTCGGTGGGCAGGAGGTCGCGGGCGATGGGACGCAGCACGCCCCGCGAGTTGGCGACATAGGCCAGCTCGTGGGCCAGCTCGGGGCGCGGGTCGGGGCGCATTGTCCACGGGTCGGCGGCCTGCTCCAGCACGATCACGGGGGTGCGCGTGCGCTCGCGCAATTGCGGGGCAAGGAGCGGCGAGGCGACGGCGATCAGGTCATAGCCGTCGCACTCCTCCCCTGTCAATCCCTCTGGGTGACTGATCGACCACAGCACGTTGAACTGCGCCGGCTTGGGATGAAAACGCGAGAGGCCCTTGAGGTGCAGGACGACGTCGAAGTACAGCCCCGCCTCGTCCTCCCACTCGTCGAGCGTCTGCACAAGCACCCGGTGCCCGCGCCGGCGCAGCTCGCGTGCAATCGACTCCGCATAGTGCAGGTCGCCCCACAGCGGCGCGACCGCGCGGTTGGGCGCCCCGATCTTCAGGCAGAAGCGCAGGCGCTGCTCGTGCTCCACCAGGATCTCGCGCAGGCGCGCCGCGCGGTGAGCATAGGTGTGGCGCGTGAGCACCGTCTCGCGGTAGCGCGCGGCAAGCCCAGCGCGGCGCCGTTCGTCGCCGAGCAGATCGTCGAGCGCGGAGCGGAGCGTCTCGCGCGAGTCCCACACGGGGAAGTCCTCGTCGAAGAGCTCGCGCACGCCCGCGACGCAGTTGGTGATCGGCAGCGTGCCGCAGGCCAGCGCATCGAACACGCGCGCGTTGAGCGCGCCGTAGGGCAGCGTGGGGCCCTGGGTGTCGTCGAGCACGAGCTTGGCGCCGGCGTAGAGCGAGGGCAGCTGCTCGTAGGGCAGCTCGCCGCGGGCATAGGGCGCGAGCTCGGGCACCTGCTCCCAGTCCTTGCCGTATATCGCCACGCGCTCCCCCTCGCGCGGTGCGAGCGCCCGCTGGATGTCGCGGTCCTTGCCCCACCAGTTGCCGGTGAAGACGTAGTCGGCGGCGAAGCCCCCCCTGGGCGCGGCGAACCCCCCCTCGGGCGCGGCGAACCCCTCCCCGGCGGCGGCAAAACCCTTCCGGGCGACGACGAAGCCCCCCTCGGGCGCGGCGAAACCCTTCCCGGCGGCGCGCGGGTGAAAGCGCGCCGGGTTGACGGCCAGCGGGAAGCGGATGGTGCGGCGCCCGGTGCGCTCTTCGATCAGCTCCGCCGTGCCCCGCGAGGAGGCCAGGAGCACGTCGGCGCGCTCGAACCAGGGGCGCTCCAGCCAGCGCTCGGTCCAGTTGCGGATCCAGGCGATGGTCGTGATGTGGTCCGGCACGCGGCGCAGGTCGAAGGGGTCCATCAAAGAGAGCACGTAATCGAGATCTTCAGGCAGCTCATACCAGCGATCGCCCCTGCGCTCCACGTATGTGACCTGCCAGCCCACCCCCTGCAGGGCGTCGCCGATCTCATGGCCGGAGTACCAGTCCCCCCAGCCGTCCTTGACGTCGAGGCTGGTGAGGGTGATGGCGATGTGCGCGCCTGAGCCATCCGTCCAGAAGGGATCGCGGCGCAGCCTGGCGAGGCGGTACTCGCGCGTCACCTGCGGCGCCCAGCACTCCAGGAACAGGCGCCGGTTCTCCAGGCGGTTGAGGCGGCGGAAGTCGCTTGAGGCGCGGTTCTGGGTGGAGGACTCGCGGTGGTAGAGGACCGCGCGCCCCACACCGGCGCTCTCGCCGCCGCCGATGAGCAGCTTGAGGCCGAGGTCCACGTCCTCGGTGCCGTAGCGGTAGCCGCCGCCGAAGCCGCCCACGCGCGCGAAGGAATCGCGCGCGATCAGCATGCACGCCGCCGTCACGGCGGGCGCGCGCACGTCGATCCCGAAGGAGCCCTCCCACAGACCCTCGCCGTCGCCGTCGTTGAAGCCCTTGACCATCGCGTCCTGCCGGCGAAAGCGCACGGCGCGGTGCTGCACGAGCGGCTGGGCATCCTCGGGCAGATCGAGATCCTCAGGGTGCAGCAGCGTGGCGCCCGCGGCCTCCACGCCGTCGCTGTCCAGAGCGCACACCAGCTCCTTCAACCAGCCCGCCTCGAAGGGCTCGATGTCGTTGTTGAGGAACAGCAGCAGCTCCCCCTGGGCGCGCCGCGCGCCGCGCGCGTTGGCCTCGGCAAACGAGAGATTGTCCTCGCCGGCCAGCACGTGCAGCGCAAAGGGAGTCTCCAGCGAGTCGAGGTATCCAAGCGTGTCGTCGCTGGAGGCGTTGTCGAGAACGATCACCTCCAGCGCCGGGTAGGAGGTGTGCTCGATGAGGCCCGCGAACAGGCGTTCGAGGTGGTGCAGGCCGTTGCGCGTGGGGACGATGGCGCTGACGAGCGGCCACTCCTGGCGCTCGGGCGGCGGGCCGAGGCGCTCGCGCAGGCGCGCGGCCAATGCGACCCGGCGCTTGGCCAGCTCCCGTCCCTCGGCGGGTGAGAGCGGCGCGGGGTCAACGCGGGGCCGCGGCGCGAGGGTTGCAGGCGTTGGCGAGCCCGCATCGAACGTTGGCGGACCCGCATCGAACGTTGGCGGACCCGCGTCAGGCGTTGGCGGACCCCCCGCATGGTTCGCCGGCGAAGCCGCGATCGTCGCCTGACCCCCGGGCAGAGCGTGGAGAGCGCCGTGCACGCGGTCAATCCGCGCAAGCGCTGCCACGAGCGCGCCCTGCGTACGCACCGGCCGGCGCGCGAGGCGCGAGAGGGTGCGGGTGAGGAGGTGCCCCAGCCGCCAGGCGCGCGAATGCGCCGCGCGCTCGATGTCATCGCGGGTCTGCCTCAGCGCAACCGCCTGGGCAGAGGCCGTCTGCTCGAGGTGGCGAGCGCGGATGCTGTGCTCGGAGGCCTCGCGCGCGCGGGCGCGCTCTGATGCGTCGAGCTGCCGGCGCAGGGCGCCCAACTCACTCTCGGCGTGCTCCAATTCGCCACGAAGGCGCTCGGCGATGCCCTCCTGCTCGGTGAGCTCCACGCGGGACTGCTCGCTGGCGATCTTCAGCTCAGCCTGAGCCGCCTCCAGCTCGACTCGCGCCTGCTCGACGCGGGCGATACCGTCCGTGCGCAGGCGCTCGAACTCGGCGGCGCCCTCCGCGCGGGTGCGTTCGAGCTGTGTGCGAGCGGCGCGCGAATGGCGCAGGAGCTGCTCGGTGAGGCGCGCCATCTCCCGTCGCGCGGCGCGCTCCTCGCGGTCGCGGATGCGCAGCTCGCGCCGCAGGTGCTCAACGCGCCGATCGGTCGCGGCGGGAGGCTCTTCGATCTCTATGATCGCGCCCGTGCCGGCGACATCCTGGCCCATGATCGGGACGAGTGTAAAGGCGTTCGTGCATGCGCGGAGCGAGTGATAACCAGGTGATAACCACCCCTTCAACCCCCGCAAAGCGGGCGAACCCGCGCAGCGCGCCCTCGCGCGCGCAGCGAGGCGGCCAAAGTTGAGTCGCACGCGCACGCGCAGGCGTCTGAGCCGCACGTTCTCGCGCGCACGCTGGGCGGAGTATCGGGAGCTGCTGCGCATCGCGCTGGGGCAGGGTTATGCGGTGCTGTCCCTTGAGACCTGGCTCCAGGACCCGACCCTGGCGGCGGAGCGGCCGCGGCTGCTGCTGCGCCACGACGTCGACCAGCACCCCGCCTCGGCGCTGAAGATGGCGGCGATCGAGCGCGAGCTGGGAGTGCGCTCCACGTGGTACTTCCGCTGGCGCACGGCCAACGCGGAGGTCATAGAGGCGATCGCGGCCGAGGGGCACGCGGTGGGATTGCACTACGAGACGCTGACGCGGGAGCTGCTGCGCCGCGGCCTCGGCGCAGATGACGCCGAGGCGCTGATTCCGCGCGCGCGGGAGCTGCTGCGCACAGAGCTTGACGCCTTCGCGGAGCGCTTCGGCCCGGTGCGCTCGGCCTGTCCGCACGGCGACACGCGCATGCAGGGCGTGCACAACGGCGTGCTGCTGCTCGGCGAGGAGTGGTCGCGCTATGGCCTTGAGTGGGACGCAAACGCGGCGATGCGGGGCCATGCCCTGGATGTGTGGCTGACCGACCGCAGCGCCGCCGAGGGCGGCTGGAAGGAAGGGCTGGACCCGATCGACCTGCTGATCGACCGCCGCTCGCCGATCCTGGCGGTGGTGCACCCCAACAACTGGGTGTCGGGACCGGCCCTGTGGTGGGATCGGGCGCTGCCCGGGGCGCTGCACACGGGCAGCGATGAGCCGGCGCTGAAATGAACAGTCCCGCGGCGAGCGGGAACACGCCTCGTCGAGCGCACAGGCGAGGCGCGGCCTCAAAATCGAGCGGCTCACGCCTCAGAGTCAGGGCCGCCGCCAGACCCCCCACACATAATCCGAGCTGAGAGCGCCGCAGTCGGTGAGCAGGGCGTCGACCTCCATGAGCACCCCGATGAGGTCGGGGCGCCCGGCGAAGTTGCCCATGATGCGGCTGAAGAGCTGATGGAAGAGGGCGCCCCCGTAGGCGCAGACCTCGACCCGCTGGAAGCGCTCGTCGAGCAGGGGCAGGATCTCGTCGCTGCGTACGGCCTCGTGCGGGCCGGCTGCGATGCGCCCGGCCAGGTCGGGGCGCTCGACGCTGCGCTTGCGCCGCCCGTCGGTGGCTGAGAGATCGGTGAGCAGCTCCGCGGGCAGCCGTGCGAGCAGGCGATTGATGGCCTCCAGCTGGGCATCGGTCCACTGAAAGCGCGCGGGACCCACGAAGTCCTCCACGAACAGAAGCCCCCCCGGCTGCAGCAGCGCGGCGATGCGGTCGAGCACCGCCTCCAGGTCCTCGCGGCGATGAAGGAAGCTGCGACAGACCACGGCCCCCAGGGGCTCCGGCGGCTGCCACTGCTCGAGCGTGCCCAGCTGGAAGCGCACGCGCTCGCGCAGAGGCTCGGGGACGCGCCCGGCGGCGAAGTCCACGCGAGCCTGATCGTCGTCGAGGCCAGTCAGACGCTCGCAGGAGCCCGCCTCGACGAGCGCCAGCTCGAGCTTGGCGTCGCTGGCGCGCAGCGAGAGCGCGTGGGGCGCCACGATCGCGGGCCCGTGGCGGCGGGCGAAGTGGGTCTCGGGCCCAAGCTCGGGGTCCCCGGTGATGCGGCGATTGATGGTCGCCCGCGCGATGGGGTTCTGCCAAAAGGCGAGCTGGTTGGGAGCCACCTGCGGCGCCACCGCCGCCATTGCCACCGCCGAGGACTGATCCTCCCCCCCCTCCCCCTCGGGAACCGGGGCGGGCGTGCGCGGCAGCGCCCCCACGCTCGCGGCGTGCTCACGCAGGCGCTCGACGAACGGACTGGCGCTCATGCGAGCGCATCCGCGAACAGCGCAAGCTGGCTGCGCGCGGCCCGTTCGATGGAGAAGCGCTGTGCGGCCCCCACGCCGGCTTCGCTCAGTCGCGCAAGCCGCAAGGGGTCTCCCGCGAGGGCAACCACCGCCGAGGCGATCTCATCGGGGCTGCCGTCGGCGAGGATCACAGCGTTCTCGCCATCGCCGGCGTACTCGTGCACACCGCCGAGCCCCGGCAGCAGCGATACGGCCCCGCAGGCCATGGCCTCCAGGCCTGTGCGCCCGAAGGCCTGGTAGGCGGAGGCATCGATGAAGATGTCGCTGCGACGCATGAGCGCGGACACCTGCATGCGGCTGAGCAGCCCCAGGTTGGTGAGCCCGGGGACACCGACCTGAGGGACGCCGGTCCGCGGGACACCGACCTGAGACTCGGACTCGGACTCGGCCCTGGCCTGGGCCAGCTCGGCAAAGGAGTCCTGGTCGCAGCCGAAGGTGGAGATGCGGACCCCCTCCCCCAGCTCCCGCGCGATCAGGGCCAGCGCGTCGAGCGTGGCCAGCGGCCGCCGCCGCGGGGTGCGAGGGCGGATCATGGCGGCGACGCGCACCACAGCGGCCCGCTGCGAGGACCCGCCCGCGTGGCGCTGCGAGCGCCCGCCCGCATGGAAGAGCTCGCGATCGAGGCTGGGCGCCACCTTGGCCACGCGCACCCCGTGCACGGCGCCGAGCAGATTGCGCAGCCAGTGGGTCTTGGCGAAGAGCAGCAGATCGGGCAGGGCGCGGTAGGAGAGCAGCGCGCGATCCGCGCGCGAGGACTCGGGCGGGGCGAAGAGCGGCTCGTAGTCCTGCACGTAGTAGGCGCAGACGATCTCGGGGCGCTCGCGGGCGAGCCGAGCGAGGAGATCCACGGAGGGGTACTCAGTGGCGACCACGACACGGGCATCGCCGATGGCGCCAAGGAGGCCGTCGAACATCGAGGTGTCGCTCAATCCGGGAATGGAAGAGTCGCCGGGGTAGGGCACGAACAGCTCGTCCTCGTTGCCATACACCGCAATGGCCGTGGCGAGCGAGGACGCGGGCACGCACACGCGCGCGCCGGCCCCCAGGCGGCGCAGGCCGCGAGCCTCCCCCACGAGCGAGTGCGAGCCGCCGGAGCCCTCGGGGGGAAGGCCGGGGAGCAGGTAGGCCACGCTCGGAGACACCCCGGGCAGCAATCGTCTGCGCTCCGCCGGAACGAGCGCCTCGCGGGAGGAAAGAGCCTCGCCGTAAAGGGGAGCGAACAGATCCCCCTCCCTCACACCGCGAGAGGGCGCCTCCTCGCTGCTGGGCAACAGGCCATCGGTCAATTCGAGCAGGCGCGCGCGGATGGACGCCTGCGTGGGCTCGTGCTGCACGGCGGTGGACATCATCCGCTCAGCTCGACGATTGCGATGGCGTTGGCGCAGGGGAAGGGACGCCCATAGCGAGACTCGCGCACCTCGGCGTAGTCGGCCTGAGCCCAGAGGTTGTCGAATGTGGTGCGACGCAGGCAGCGCAGGGAGGCGCGGGGCGTGTGGGGAGCGTCCAGATGGTCTCGCACGGCGGGGTTGTAGCCGAGCGGCACGGTGAACAGCAGCCGCCCGCCGGGAGCGAGCCAGCCAAGGATGGCATCGAGCGCGCGGCGAAACTTGGTGGGGTCGGGCGGCTTCTCACTGTGACCGATGTGCTCAAGCGTGGAGATGCTGATGATCAGCTCGGGCGAGAAGGGCGGCTGGAATGAGACGACGTCCTCGTTCCAGGTGACGCGCGGGTGTTGCTCGTACCTGTCCAATACCGGATGTTCGATGTCGAAATAGTGAGCGAGTACGTTGCCAACCTCAAGGACCCCCTGCGAATGCCCGCGGCGTTGCAGGGCATCCCACACGATGGGGATCTCAACGGCGCGCTCGTTGTCCCACGTGCGGTTGCCCCGGGCGACGTGATAGCCAAAGCTCTGACCGTCGAACTGAAAACGGCGCTTGGCGAGCATGGACATGCGCAGCGCCTCCTCGCTGCTGGGCGCGGTGTGCGGCACGAGCAAAGTCAATCGCACCCGCTCCGCCCCTTGTGAAGATGCGGTGAAGGGTGGCGCGCGCATCGCATGAGGGCACGACGGCGAACGTACACTGCGCTGGCCGCGGCCGCCCATGCACTGGTTTCTGAAGCTGCTCATATACCCTCTGCTGGAAGCCATGCGCCCCGGCGTGATCGTCGAGGTGGGGGTGGAGGTGGGAACGGTCACGCGACCGCTGCTGCGCTGGGCGCAGGCCAATGGAGCGGTGCTGCACGCGATCGATCCCGATCCGACGCTGAGCGTGGATCGCCTGGAGGATGAGTACGGCGAGGGGCTTCGCTTTCACCGTCGCAAGAGCCTTGAGGTGCTGGGCGAGATCGCCGCCGTGGATCTGGCGCTGATCGATGGCGATCACAATTGGTACACGGTGATCAATGAGCTGCGCGCGCTGGAGGGGCGCGCGAGCGAGGACGGGCGCGAGCCCCCGCTGATGCTGCTGCACGATGTGGGCTGGCCGTATGGGCGGCGCGATCTCTACTACGACCCGGAGGCGATCCCCGAGGCGCAGCGCCAGCCGCACGCGCGCGGCGGGCTGAGGCCGGGGCGCGTGGAGCTGGGCGCGGGCCTCAATGATCACCTTGAGAATGCGCTGCTGGAGGGCACGCCGGCAAATGGGGTGCTGAGCGCGATGGAGGACTTCATCACGGAGTCCAAGCACCCCTGGCGCACGTGGACAATCCCGGGCCTGAGCGGCATGGCGATCCTCGTGAGCGAGGCGCTGCTGAAGGCCAATGGGCCGCTGCGCGCGCTGCTGGAGAGGCTCGATGGCGCGGAGTTCCTGCGCGCCCATTGCGAGGCGATCGAGGGGGCGCGCATCGAGGCCGAACTGAAGCGCGCGAACATCCAGCGAAGGCTCTCGGAAACGCAGCTCAAGCAGACGATGCGCAGCGAGGACCCGCGCGAGAGGGTGGCCTTGCACCGGCGCGTGCGCGAGCTGAGCGAGCGTGTGGCGGAACTGGAGGAGGATTTGGAGGGGGATGGGTTTGCGCTGAGTGAGCAGTTGCGCAGCCTGGAGGTCAAGATCGCGCGATTGCAGGCTCAGGCGCAGGTCGCGGGGGTGCGCGATGGGGGAAATGACCCGAATCACAACGGGAGCGCAGCCGCCCCGGAGCCCGCACCCACCCAGGAGCCCGCACCCACCCCAAAGGCCGCACCCACCCAGGAGCCGGCACCCGCGCCGGAGCCCGGAGCGCGCCCCGAGCGCGAGGCGTGGGGGACGCTGCTGGATGGGTATCTGCCGCTGCTGGAGGGCGCGCTCCCATGCGCGGACGAGCGCGATCCGCTGTCGCTGCCCTGTCCGCTGGATCTGCGCGGCGTGCTGCGCGAGGAGGGCGCCGAGTGGGAGCCGGGCGAACCGAGCGTGGATGTGGTGGTGTGCGTGTGCGACGCGCTGGAGGACGTGCGCGAGTGCCTGTGGTCGCTGCTGGCCAAGACCGATCGCCCCCTGCGGCTGATCCTCGTGGACGACGGCAGCCGCGAGGACACGAGGCGCTTCCTGAGGGCCTTCGCCGATCGCCACCCCGCGGTGACGCTGATCCACCGCGAGGCCCCCCCGCACGGCTACACGCTGGCGGCCAATCGCGGGATCGAGGCGTCCACGGGCGACTACGTGGTGCTGCTGAACAGCGACACGATCCTCACCCCCGGCTGGCTGGGGCGGATCGTGGCCTGCGGCGAGAGCCGGCCCGAGGTGGGCATCCTGGGACCACTCTCGAACGCCGCGAGCCATCAGTCGGTGCCATTGGTGAGAGAGGAGAGCGCGTGGGCCACCAACCCCCTCCCCAGCTGGCTGACGGTCGATGGCATGGGAGTGGTTCTCGCCCACGGGGCGCCACGCGCGGCCACCCCCCTCCCCTTCCTCAACGGCTTCTGCTACGCGATCAAGCGTGGTGTGATCGAGCGTGTGGGGCTGTTCGATGAGGAGCGCTTCGCGGATGGGTATTGCGAGGAGAACGACTATTCGCTGCGCGCGCGCGAGGCGGGCTTCGAGCTGGGAGTGGTGGAGGATGCGTACGTGTATCACGCCAAGTCGCGCTCCTATGGCGAGGGCCGGGAGGAGCGGGCGCGCGCCAACTATGAGACGTTCCTGGAGAAGCACGGGCGCGAGCGCGTGGGGGCGCTGGTGGCGGGGATGGAGGCCGATGAGAGCCTCACGCCGCTGCGCGCGGCGGTGAGTGAGCGCATCGCCGACGCGCGGAGTGTGGCGTCGCTGCTCGGGGGGCGCGAGGGGGGAGCGCTGAGCGTGGTATTTCTGCTCCCGGGCCTCGCGCACGGCGGCAGCGGCGGGTCGCATTCGCTCTATCAGGAGACGCACGCGCTGCGCGAGTTGGGGGTGCCCGCGCGCATCATGCTCCCGCGCTGGGATGGCGAGCGCGCGGCGGCCGTTTACGAGGACGCGGGGGAGATCTTCGAAACGTTCGCCGACGAAGAGGATCTGGCGCAGAGGACCGCCGATGCGAATGTGATCAGCGCGACGCACCACAAGTCGGTGGCGCTGCTCGCAGCGATTCGCGAGCGCCGCTCGGACTTCCTGGCGGCGTATTACGTGCAGGACTACGAGCCGTTCTTCACCGCCCCCTATATCGCCGAGGAGGCCGTGGCCTCATATACGGCGCTGCCGGAGATGCTGCTTTTCGCGAAGTCCCATTGGCTGTGCAATGTGGTGGGCGAACGCCATGGCCTCTTTGTGGCGAAGGTCGAGGCGAGCATCGATGGCGAGCTGTTCGCTGCGGCGACAGACGGAGCAAGCGCGGACGAGCGCAAGCCCGCGACGAGCGCCTCGGAGGCCCCCCCTCTGCATGTGGTGGCGATGGTGCGCCCGCGCACGGCGCGGCGCCAGCCGCTTGCGACGATCGCGGTGCTGGAGGGGCTGCTTCAGCGCCACCCCGGGCAGGTGCGCGTGAGCACCTTCGGCTGCTATGCGGATGAGCTGCGTGAGCTGCTCGGGGGCGGAGCCAGGTCGCAGGCGGTATGCGAGCGCCATCTGGGCCTGCTCAGCCGCGCGGAGGTGGCGGAGCTGTTGCGCGCGAGCGATGTCTTCCTGGACATGTCCGTCTATCAGGCCTTCGGTCGCACCGCGCTTGAGGCGATGGCGTGCGGCGCCACCGCGGTGGTGCCCAATGTGGGCGGCACATGGGAGTTCGTGCGCCAGGGGGAGAATGCGCTCGCCGTGGACACCCTCAGCCCCGATGGGGCGCTTGCGGCGCTGGGCGAGCTGGCGAGCGATCGCGCGCTGCTGGCGCGCCTGCGCGAAGGCGCGCGCGAGACGGCCACGCGCTACTCGGCGATTCGCGCGGCCCTCTCGGAGTATGTGCTTTTCGAGCGCGCCCACCGCGCGCGCTTCGGTGAGCCCGCCGCAGAGCGCGAGGCGGCGCTGGGGTAGCCCGTGCTCATCGGCCGCTCGGCACGGCCTGCGCCTCTTACGCGGCCTTGCAGAGCAGCGTTACACGGCCTTGCAGAGCAGCGCGAGGCCGCGCGTGAACCAGATGGCGCCGATGCCCTCCACCAGTCGCGGCGCCTGAGCCTCGCCGTTGAGAGCGTCGATCTGGTGCTTGAGGCGCTCGATCGTGGTGTCCTCGCGCAGGTAGCCGCCTCCGTACTGGGGCGTATAGGCCGTGAGTAGATCCTCGATGGCGTAGTAGCCGCCGCCCGCGACGTGCCCCCAGAGCGCCCGCAGGCTCGCACGGTGCTGCTCCATCCGGTGGCCGCCGTCGTCGATGACGATGTCAAAGGGCCCCTGAGCTCGCCCGAGCGCGTCGAGGAACGCCGCGTCGCTTTGATCGCCGATGTGAACGCTCGTGCGCTCGCTCGCGTGCCGGCGGGCACGGCTGTTGACATCCACGCCCACGATCCGCGCGGCCGGGAAGAACTCCTCCCACATGCGCAGCGAGGCGCCGGAGGCGACACCGATCTCCAGCAGCCTGATGGGCTCGCTGCGTAGATGGGCGAAGAAGCGGGCGTAGGTGTCAGTGTGGCGCTTGGCCGCCTGGTAGACGACCGTGCCGTCCTTTTTCAGGTAATCGATATTGCTGCGGCCCTTGTCGGTGCGAGTACGCTCGGCGATCCCGGCCAGCTCAACCTGAACCTCCTCAAGGACACTGCCCACGGTCGGCATGAGGGGAATTATCGCGGTTGTGTCTCGTCTTTGGTCACAGGTCGCATTGCCTGACTCTCGGCAGGCGAAAACACCGCGACCCGCCGCGCGCTTGGCACGACGGGCCGCAGTTTTCAGCGCACCTGTTCGCGTGAGCGGATCAGGTGATGTTCGAGATCGCGATGAGGTCGTGCGCCGAGAACCCAGAGGGAACGCTGGTGTAGTCGTGACTCTGGATGTCGGTCTGGCCCGGGCCCTCGATGTAGTTCATCAGGTCCCTGACCGTGTTGGCGATGTTCGGCTCCACCGCGTTGCCCTTGAACAGGTTGACCACGCCGTAGTGCTTCCACACCAGGTCATAGGTCAACGCGCACAGCGGGTAGTCGGTGGCGCCTGCGTCGACGGCGATGTTCGGGTCGGTCGCCGCCACCCCGAACCACGAATCCGTGTAGGAGTAGGGATAGCCCTTGTCCGACGGGATCAGCTTCGTGGTCTCGCAGTTGGCGACGGCGCTCGCCGCCAGCAGCGGGTCGGCATACGTCGCGCCGACCGGGTTGGTGCCGTTGTTCTGGACCTCCGCCCAGAGGATCTGGTGCGGGGCGCTCGATCCACTGGCGCCGGTGTGGAACGTGCTGGTGGTGGCCGCGTTGGTGAAGCTGCCGTTGGCGCCGGCGTCAGCCGGGTTGGCGTAGCCGACCGATCCCGGGTTGGCCGCCGTGTTGCCGGCGATGTGGCTGCCGGTGTCGTTCTTCTGCGTGCCCACGTTGGGCGGAGTCAGAGGATCTTCCTCCACCACGGCGCTGCTGGGCCACAGCGGATAGTCGCTGGCGTACGGCGCCCACTCGAAGCGGTTGATCTGGTTGAGGTAGTTCTTGAATGCGTAGGAGGTGCCCGACGCGGTCTGGCGCACCTGCGGCGTGATCGCCTGTTCGCAGCCGGTCGCTCCGCCTTCGTCGTGGAAGGTGCCCGGTTCGGTCGGCGGGTTGGTCGCCGTGGGCGTGTAGCCGAGCTGCGTGAGGAAGGCGCCCCAGGTGCCGATGGCATAGCCGCCCTGCGCCTGGATGCCGCCCGGATCGGTGCCGCTGGCGGGGTTGGTCCCCTCCCAGAGCTGGCCGACCGTGTTGTTGGGGAGGTCAAGCGCGCTGCCGGAGGGAATCAGGCAGCCTGCGGGCAGGCTCAGCAGCACGGCCACGGGCGACTGGGCGACCGGGAGGGTGATCTCCTCCAGGTTGTTGTGCGCATCCCCGGAAGCCGTCTCCGCCTCGCTCAACTGACCCTGCGACGGCGGATCGTCGGTGCCGACATACCAATCCAGCACCTTGGCGTGAACATCGTCGGGGGTGCCGGCCGAGCCAAGCGCCGTGGGATCCTGGGTCTCGTCCAGCACGCCGGTGTTGTTCCCGAACTCGTCGAGACCGGGGCCGCTGGCGGTCTTGGTGTAGGTGACCGAGGGAAAGACCGAGCAGTTGCTGTGCCCGGCCGCGCCCCAGCCGGTCCCCGTGAGCCACACCGTATTCATGGCGGCGCTCTGCAGCGAGGAGCCCGAGCCAAAGCCCGGCGACTGGCAGGTCACCGTTGCCATTGCGGGCATCGCGCCACCGGCCAGCGCGAGTGTCACTGTGGTGCCGACGCAAGCCGCCAAAGCGGCCAAGCGCCGGTTCTTGTGATGACGGTTCATGGTCGAACCGAACCTCCTTCACTCCCAGCAGGGAGATAGTGGGTTTGTGCCGGCCAAACGTAGTGGCAGACCGCCGGAAAAGTGAAGCAAGTCACACATTGATTCCACGGAGGTCACAGCTTGATTCCATGCCGTAACCCAGTTCTTCACCAATTTGCAACATCTTTGCCGAGCGCCTCCAAATTCGGCTGGGATGTGCTTTGAGCAGCCATGCTTGCACCACTGAGCAGCGCATGAGGCTGGCCTTTCACCACCCCGGCGAACCACGACCCGGGCCTTCCGCGACCCGGGGCTTGATCGATCCAGCCGGAGGTCGCAGCCGCTCCTTGGGAGTGTGAGCGTCAGTGGTGCTTGCGAGCCTTGCGCCCGCCGCTCGCGGCGGCCTTGAGCGTGACCTGGAGGGTTTCGGTCTTCACTGCCCCCATGGAGCTGCGCGCGGAAACCACCACGAGGACCCTCAGGCTCTTCTGCTTGGCCAGCAGCGCCTGGCCCTTCGCCGAGAGGTGGACGACCACCGTCTGGCTCTGGCCGCCTGAGAGGCTGAAGGAGGCCTGGCCGAGCACGAGCTGGCTGGCCTTGGGCTTGTGCTTGCCCTTCTTGGCCTTGGCGCCGGCCGCGATGGCATTGGCCGTCTTGATCTGGACGGTGCCCGCGCAGGAGGTCTCACTCACCGGGCAGGACACCGCCACCTTCGTGACCCCTCCGCTGGAGGCGCTGACCTGCGGGCTGACGCTGGGCGGGACGTTGTTGTTGATCTGGGAGGAAACGCCTCCACCTCCACCTCCGCCGCCGCCGCCATTTCCGCCACCGCCGCCACCGCCGCCGCCGCCGCCAGACTGCGAGCCCACATTGACGGTCTGGGCCGGCGAGGTGCTGGTTTCGTGTGCGCTGTTTTCGACTGTCAGCGTGACCTGATAGGCGCCGGGGCTCGCGTAGGCGTGCGTGGTCTGGGGGCCGCTTTCTTCGACGCTGGTCCCGTCGCCCCAATTCCAGTGGTAGTTCGTGATCGCGCCGCCGGTGCCCGCCGCGGAGCCGGAGGCGTTGAAGCCGACCGCCTGCCCGGCCAGCGGGTTGGCGGTGGTGACTTCGAAGACGGCGCTGGGGGGTTCGGCGGCCACGACCACGACGGTGCCCGACGTCACGTAGCTGCCGTAGTCGTTGACGAGCTTCAGGCGCACGTGATAGGTGCCTGGCGTCTTGTATTCGTAGGTCGTCTTGGGCGTGGGGAACGTGTACGCCGACGCCTGCATCTGATTGATCGTCTCAAAGCCGTCGCCGTTGGGGCCATCGGTCGCATTGCCGTTGAGATCCCACTCGAATGCGTAGGGGGTACCGCCCTGCCAGCTCATCCCACCCGGGGTCGCGGACGCATCGCCGGCGTCGAAGGCGACCTTCGTACCGGCGGGCACGGTCAGCGATGGAGTGGCGCTGGCAAGCTGAGTTGTTCCGTTCCCCGACACCGTGAACGTCCCGGAGGGCTGCGGGCAGAGCGAGGAGCTCGCTCCGGACTGCAGCTCGACGATGCGCCGTCCGCCACCGGTGGCGCCGGCGTTGACCGTCTGCTCGCCGCTGTCGATGACCCACAGCGCTCCGTTGTTGCCCGCCGCCAGCGCGGCGTAGGGGGCGTCGATGCCGCACGCGCCCGAGCGTGCGCCCAGCGTGTTCACGATCGTCCCGCCATTCGGTTCGCTGATGGCACCGGCGGCGGTCGGCGAGAGCAGCCGCACGCCGATGTTGGCCGTCCAGGCGGGACTCTGGTCGGAGCCTGCGTCGTGCCAGTAGAAAGGACCCGGCTGTTCTCCGCCAAACTGATAGTCGACGTTGTCGTGCGAGGGCTGGAAGATGGCCGCGTAGAGGCCGCCCGCGCTGCTGGATGCCGGCGTGGAGAGCTGAACCAGCGGCGATCCGGCGCCCGAGGCCAGCGAGATCCCGCTGGGGAGCGTTGAGAAGGGCGGCACGTCGGTGTAGAACGGCGCCTGGTCGAGATCGACCACGGCCGGCCGCTGGGCCGGTTCGGAGACCACCACCGGGCTGCTCAGATCGGCGTTGAGCTTGAGCACGTTCACGTTGCCGGCGCTCAGCGAAGTGTCCGCCTCGAGCAGCACAGTCAGCGTGCCATCGGGATTGATGGAGATGCCGGCCGGTCCGTAGTGGTCCAGCACGGCCGCTCCCGGCACGCTCGCATCGGTCCAGCTGCCGAGCAGATCGCCCGTGACCTTGCCGCTCTGCGGGGAGGTTGCCACCTGCTGCACGATCGTGTCCCCGGGGATCGGCGATCCCTTGCCGATCCCATTCGAGAGCTCGCTGGCCTCGATCACGATCGGGTCGGTGGCGCCGCCGGTGTTGTGCGGGTCCAGCGCGATCCCCTCCGGCCCGTAGAGCGGAGTGCCGCCCCCGGGCTGCAGCTGGGAGCGTTCGCTGACGAGCGCGCCGGTCGTGCCCAGCGGGTCGCTTGCCAGCCCCGTGGCGGCTTCGAGCTCCTTGCTGGCGTTGGGCGCGATGGACCACGCCAAGAGCTCCTGCGCGACGGGCACCTGGGCGGCGGTCGAAGGCTGTCCGATCACCAGGGCGTAGAGCCGTCCGGCCGCGTGATCGACGGTGAGACCGGCGATCGCCGTCGCATTGAACTTGCCATTGGGCAGGTTGAATGTGGTCGTGCCCAGCACGTTGCCGCTCTGGTCGAGCTTCTGGATGCGCCAGCTGGTGTTGGCGACGAGGTTGGAGGAGGTGCGGTCCACCACATACAGCGCCGTATTCTGCGAGCCCCCTTCGCTGTCCTGGGTGTCCACCGCGAAGCCCTTGACGTCGAGGAACTTGCCGGGCGTGAGCGTGCCGCCGTAGTTGCCGTTGTTGTACGCGGATTCGTCAAATCCACCGAAGCTTGCCATCTGACCGAACTGGCTGGGGATATCGGCCGAGGCCGGCGCGACCGCGAGCAGGGACGTCAGAAGCGTGAGGAGAGCGAGACGGCGGAAGGCGCGGCTGGAGGAGATCATGTGCGCGACCTTAGCCAGCCTTCAGGGCGAGTCGCAACTCCTTCACCAAGGGGTAACACCTCCGTCGCGCCATCTAAAAGCTGGCAACATTTTCTTCACCATTTGATAACCAAGGCGAACCGCAGACGGGCTTCAGACCCACGCCTGACGGACTTCAGACCCACGCAGGACGGGCTTCAGACCCACGCCTGACGGACTCAGACCACGCAGGACGGACTTCAGACCACGCAGGACGGGTTTCAGACCCACGCCTGACGGACTTCGAACCACGTAGACGTGTTTCAGACCACGCAGACGGGTTTTGGCAGCAGACGGGTCCGTCTCAGCCCTGCACGGTGCCGAGGATGGCCGCCTGGGGCACGGCGCCGAACACGCGGCTGTCCTCCTGAAAGAGCTGGCGGTTGTCGGACATCACGTAGTAGCTGCCCGCGGGCACCGTGATCGCCTTGGGGAACTCGCAGCCCGGGCCCGTGCAGCCCGTGATGGGTTCCGACACGGGCCGGCCATCGCGGATCACCTGACCGTCGCGCATGGCGATGGTGTCGCCGGGGAGCCCCACAATGCGCTTCATGGAGATCGTCGTGGTGAGTTCCTTGGACGCCGGTTCGATGCACGCCGCTCCTCCCGCCTCGACGCTTCTGCAGGCGCCTTCGGTGGCGCCCTGCGGGAGGTGAAAGAGCACCACGTCGCCGAGCTGGGGGTGCGTGCGCGTGGGGTCGTAGTAGATGGTCGTGAAAGGCTTGAAGGTGGGTTCCATCGAGGTGGTGCTGACGCGATAGGGCACGCCCGATTCGGAGTTGGCGCCCGGGGAGGATCCGCTTGAGCCGCCGCTTGAGCCGCCGCCCGTGCTCGGTGCGCCGGCGCCCGTCGCATGCCCGCCGGCATGGCCGGCGCTCCCGGAGTTGCGCTGCGGAGCCGCACGTCCCTTCCGCCCGCCCGCGTTCTGCCCGCCCGCGCCCGCGGCGCCCGATCCTGCCTGGACGCCGCTCGCTCCCGAGCCGCCCGTCGCAGGCGACTGCGCGCCGGTGGAGGGGGAGGAGTGCGGCAGGACGGACCCGGAGCCCGCCGTGCTGGTCGCTGTGGTGGTGGCGCCGGAGGTGGCGCCGGCGGCGGCTGCGCCGCTCGCAGAGGCGCCGGCAAGCGCTGTCGTGGAACCGCTCGTGGATGTCGCGCCGCCGCTTCCACCGCAGCCGGCGAGCGCGAGCGCGGCGCTGAGCGCCAGACCAAGGGAGGCGCGTGCAAGTGGTTGTGGATGAGAGCCGTGCAACAGGGGAGCGCGTTTCATGGGCTGCGCCTGCGAAGGGACCAGTTTTGTGGGCTGAGCGCGCGTGCGTGTGACCAATCGGTTGCCCCATTGCGCGCGGCTGCTCCGTTGCTCGCCATTGCCCCGCTGCGCCCCGTCGCCCCGCTGCGTTCCGTCGCCCCGCGGCGCCCCATTGCCCCATTGTGCGCGCTTGCCCCGCTGCGTGCGAACGCGGGCGCCTGGCGCGCGCGCCTGCTGCGGCTGACGCGGCGGATGCCCGTACCCGCGCCGGCCGCCAGCACGATCAGCGCCAGCAGCAGCACGGGCGGGACGTTGCCTTCGTCGGGGCTGTAGGCGGCCATGTTGGCGCGCGCGTTCTCAACCGCCTCCTCGTCTTCCTGTTCTTCCTTGGGGGCCACCGCCTGGCCGAAGAGGGCGCCCGATGGAGGGAGCGGGCGCGCCACCGAGGGGGGCAGCAGCACCGGCACCGCTGCCAGGGCCACGGGCGGCGCGGCGAGCGCGAAGAAGGGGGGCGGGACGAGCAGGTGCGCCGGCGGCTTCGGCGCAGGTGGCCTGGGCGCCGGCGGCGCGGGCGGCGGCGGGGGCACGATGCTCAGGGGAGTGGGCGAGCCCGCGGGCGCAGGCGCCGGCGGTGGCGGGGGGGGCGTCGCGACCGCATTGGCCGACGCGGGCGGCGGGTTGACGAGCGGCACCGTGCCGCATGGCTGCTCGACGCTCCCGCCCTGGACGGTCACCTGCTCGGAGTAGGTGAGGCCGCCCGTCTGGATGGAGACCGTTGTGGTCCCGGGGTTGAAGGCGCAGAACAGACCTGAGTGCGAGTCGGGGATCGGCTTGCCGCCGGGCCCCTGGAGCACCGCGCGGGGGTTGGGGTTGTTGGGGTCCTGCTCGACGAAGTCGCCGATGTCGGGATGGGAGGAGGAGAAGCTGTAGCTGGGCGCGATGAACTGCGCGCACGCCGCACCCTGGCAGGTGTCCGGTACGGGCACGTAGGGGTCGGGGGCCGTCTCGGCGGAGCTGCCCGCGCCGGCCAGCTCGAGCCCGGCGGGCGGGCGGCGGGCGAGCGCCTGGAACAGCGCCACCTGGCTGCGCCGCAGCAGCGTGCCGTCGTTCGCGTCCAGCGCGAGCTGGGAGATGCTGGGTTCAAGCGTGACGCTCACCGGAGCGCGGTTGCTGGCGGGGTCGCGGGCGGCCACGTCGACACTGGCGAGCAGGAAGCCGCTGGCGCCGAGGAATTCGGTCGCCCTGGGGGGCGCCAGCACGTAGCCCAGCGTGCCGCTCCCAAACGCGGGGATCGTGTTCGAGCCCGCGCCGATGCTCTCCGCGCGGCTGCGTTCGGGGCTGTCGAAGAAGTACGCCGAGGCTCCGCCTTCCAGCAGCGTCTGGCGCACCGCGGGGGCGTCGAAGGCATAGTTGGGCGCGCTGGGGTCGAGCAGGTCGGCGTTGCCCATCACGATCGCCGGCGCCTTCGCCTGCTTGGCCGAGGCCAGCTGCGCGGCCAGCCAGCCCTGCTCGCCGGGCGCGAGCCTGGAGGTGGAGTAGTCGAGCACGATCACATGAACCGTCCCCCCGGCGCCGGTCGAGTCAAGGGCGTAGGCGCCGGTGCCGGGCGGGGGCGCGGGGGTTCCGGTCGGGACGCTTCCGGCGGGCGCGTCCCCTCCGAGCACGGAGGTGAAGGTGGACAGGCCGCCGCCCGGATCGACGTCCGAGGGCGAGGCCGCCGCATACACGGGCAGCGACCCCGCCGCGGCGAGATCGGCCTGGTAGGCGGCCATCTCCCGCTGGAAGGCGTCCGCTTCGCCGGCCAGCGCTGCGCGCGCGTCGGTGGCCACGCGCGCGCCGGTGTAGAGGAAGGCGCGCAGCCCGGGGATCTGAGCAGCACGCGAGAGCGCCTGCGACAGCCAGGCGTCGGGGCCCAGATTCTCGTTGCGAAAGCCGGCGCACGCCGCCGCGCACTGCGCGTTGCCCCCCACCGCAAGCGTCACCTGACCCCCTGGCGTCGCGGCCGGCGCACCGGCGCTCTGGGGCGGAGGCGGTCCCGCGCCGAAGCGCAGCACCGCGGCGGTCTGGCTGACGAACTGCGCGCCCGCGATGCGCGACTGCTCGACGAGGGCGCCCGTCTGACCGCCGACGGCCCAGCCCTGGTCTCCCGCGGGATCGACCAGCAACCCCAGCACCGCGTCCGGCCAGCCCGGCAGGTCGGTGTTGTTGAGATCAGACGGCACCGGAAATGCCTGGCGCTCCAGATCCTGCCAGCCGCCGGCGCTCTCCCGCAGCAGATAGCCGCTGATGGGCAGCGGGTCGGGGTCGAGCATGACGGGAGGCTGCCCGAATCCGGGCGCCGGCTGATCGTCGATGCCGAGGAGATAGTGACTGGAGTCGTTGGGATTGCTCAGACCGTCGGCGTCGATCGAGACCAGCGCGCGCACGCCGGCGCCTTCGCGGATCGCCGCCAGCGCCGCGATGTTCTGCGCCTCCGGCAGGGGCTGGCTGGAGAAGCGCCAGGGAGCGCCCGGCGAGTCCCGCTCGATCACCACGCCCGGGCCGGCGGCCACCGCTCCGCCGTCGGGCAGGCCGGCGACCTTCGAGAGCACCGTGTCCTGCGGGTTGGAGAGCCCCGCGAGCAGCGCCTGGGCGCCCTGGTCGATCTGCCAGCCCGAGCCTTCGTTGACGATCAGGCCACCGACCTCGTGACCTTCGGCGCCCACCATGCGGTAGCTCGCCAGCGCCTCCCCGCCGGCGAAGGCCACCGACGTGAGGTTCGCCTGCGCGAGGCCTTCGGGCAGCGCCTGCTGCGTCCAGGTCTTGCCGTAGGCCAGCAGCACGCCCTGCTTGCCCACCGCGTAGCCGACCGTGGGATCGAGCGGCGAGAAGGCGATCCCGGTCAGGTTGGCGTGGAGATTCAGCGGAGCGGCCGGGTCGGGCTCCCACAGGCCGGTGTCGGCGCGCCACAGCCACATCACCTGGGCGTTCCTGGGGCCGGGGTCGCCCACTGCGTAGGCGCGCCCCGGTTCCGGCCACGCCACCCCGCGCAGCGTCGGCTCCTGCACCTGGCCGCCGCCGCTGTAGAGGAATTCGGGCGTCCAGCCCTGCCCCGGGAGATAGCGCGCGATCTGGCCCTGGGCCCCGACCGCCAGCGCCTGCGCGCCCGGATCGCCGGGGGCGCTGCCCGGCGCGGGCGCGATCGCCAGCAGCGGGCGGCGGAAGGGCGCAGGCCACGACTGCAGCTGCGAGGCGCCCGGGCTGGAGGTGACGTGCACGAGCTGCGCGCTGTTGGTGGCGATCGCCGCCACGCCGCTGAGCCAGCCATCTTCGGAGGAGGTGAACGCGGCCCCGCTCGCGGGACGTCCCCCACCGCCCACGATGTACTGGAAGTCGCCCTGGCCCTGCATGCGCAGCAGCGCGCCGTCCGCCAGCCCGCTGATGATCCGCGTGCCCAGATCCCCCGCGGCGGCGCCGGGCCAGGCGAAGCTCTCATAGCCTTCCGGCAGAGCGCCGCCCAGCGATCCCGTGCCCGCGCCGCAGGCTCCCTGCGGGTAGCACCAGATGCCGAGCACGCCGGGCGCTTCGGGCGGGGAGCCGCTCGCGGGCGTGGAGGCCTGCAGGAGCACCGCGACGTCTCCCCTGGGCACGGTGGGACTGGCGATCGCTGCGTCGACCCACACGCCCTTTGCGGTGACGGTGAGCATCTGCCCGTTCGGGAGCGGCGCGACGGCGATGCCAGTGGGCGGCGGGCCGGCGCCGAAGACCCAGCTCTGGGGCTGGCGCGGTATCCACACGGGTGTGCCGGAGGCGGGCACGATCCGCTGGAACAGCTTCGGGGGCTCGGCGCCGGAGCTCGCCAGCAGCCAGGCGTTCGTGGGCGAGCCCACCGCGATCGCGGCGACTGTCAGGGAGCCCACCGTGGCGTTGGTGGCGCAGACCCCACCGCCGGCGTAGGTCGCGCAGATCGCCTCCCGCGTCCAGCCGCCTGCGCCGTCGAAGTGGAGCACGCCCAGAGGAAAGGCGCCCGAGGAAGGCTCCGCGGGCGCGATCAGCGCGCCGGTGTGCCCCGTGGTGTCGTCGAGCGCGCCGAGCACAGGCGAGCTCCCGCGCGCGGAGCCCGTGGGCGGATAGAGCGTCTCGCCCGCTTCCAGCACCTTGCCGGGCGGGGGAGCCTGGAGGAAGGCCCCGCCCGGATCCCGCACGACGATGGTCTGTTCGGCGGGCGTGGCGGGCTGAACCCCGAGCACCAGACCGCCGCCGGCGGTGACGGCGGGGAGGCCGTTGAAGCTCAGCGCGTTGCCCCGCGCGTCGAGCACCGGCACGACCTGCCAGCCCACCTGGGCGGTGTGCCTCAGCAGGACCTGGGTGTCGTGGATGGGCTGCCCGCCGACGATCGCCGGCACCGGCCCGATCTGCCCCTTCGCCCACACTTCGTTCGAGGCGCTCGCGCCCGCCATCTGCACGGCATTCGCGGGCAGCCCGAGCTCGGGCTGGAAGCTCAGCCCACCCGCGGCCTGGCCTGCGCTCGCCAGCACCGCGCCGCGGCCCGTCGCTTCCAGCGGGAAGAGTCCCAGAGACGAGGCGCCGCTGAGCGGCGGAGGCGGCAGATCCACCCCACCGGGGCGGTCGGGCAGAGAGGCGCCCGTGGGCGTGAGCGGCACACGTGGCTGCGGCAGTTGCGCGAGCCGTCGCCGCAGGGCCCTCCATTGCGCGGGAGTGAGCCCGCCGGCCGCGTGGCCCTCTCCGATCCCCGTCAGCGCCCTGAGCAGGGCCGGCGGCATGCCGGCGAGCAGGCGCGCGCGCAGCATCACCGATTCGACGTACACGCTGGAGTGGTTGTAGGCGAAGATCGCGCCGGTGAGGCTCTGCGCGGCACCGGCGGCGCGCAGGTAGCGCGCGGCGGCGAAGATCGCGTCGGCCGGGTTGTAGGGGTCGCGCACCCCCCTGCCGGTGGCGTCCACGCCGTACTCCGCCCACGTCTGCGGCAGGAACTGCATCCAGCCCTCGGCGCCGGCGCTGGAGATCGACTCGTCGCGCCCGTAGTCGGTCTCCACTTCGTTGATCGCCGCCAGCACCTCCCACGGCACTCCGTAGCGAGCGGACGCGGACTGGTAGATCCCCAGCAGAAGCGGAGGCACGCGATAGGTTTCGATGAAGAAGCCCGGCACCTGCCCGGGCGGGAAGGGGGAGATCGAAAGCGGATTGCCCTCCTGGCCGCCGATGCCCGCCGCGGCCAGCGGTTCGGGGGGCAGGCCGACGGTGGCGCCGATCGGCGAGGCGCCGGGAACTTCGGCCGGGGAAGGCGCATTCGCGCCGGCCGGCGTGCCGCCGGTGTTCACGCCTCGCCCGTGCTTCGCGCGCCGCCTGTGCCTGTGCCGGGGGCGCTTGCGGTGCGGCGGGAGCACCCCTGGCGGAAGCACCCCTGGCGGCCGCGCGGCCTGCCCTGTGCTCGCCGACCCGGGTTCGCTCGCCGCGGATGGCCCCGCTGTCGATGAATCTGAGGTTGAGGTTGAGGCTGAGGCTTCATTGGTGTTGACCCCTGGAGCGGGGATCGGATAGAGGCTGGGGCTCGAAGAGGCCGAAGCCGATGTCGAGGTGGTCGTGGTGATTGGAGAGGCCGTCGCGGTGCTCGACGTGCTCGTCACGGAGACCGAGGATGTGGCCGCAGAGGATGTCGCTCCGCGGGCGAGCGATGTCGCTCCCCAGGCGAGCGCCGACGCGCAGGCGCCGAGGGCAGCCGGCGCAACGAGGATCGACAGAGCCCGTAGGACGCGGCTCACCCGGTCGCCCCGGCGATGCACAGTTGTATGGGCATAAAGAAAGGACGGCCCGCTCGGGCCGTGAACCCCGGTAATCTCGCGGCAGAGACGCTCGCACCGTGTGAAACTGTGGTGAACCGGTTGCCCGCACCCGCGCACCCGGCCTAGCATGGGCGCATCCGTGTGCGCCTTCGCATGTCCGCGGGCTGCTCGTGCTCGCGCTCTCATCCGTGTGCGCCTCCGCACGTCCGCACGCTTCCTCCGCACGTCCGCGCGCGGTCGCGGCTCGTGCTCGTGCTCTCGCGGCTCGTGCTCGTGCTCGCGCTCTCATTCGCAAGCGCGCTGATGGCCGCTGCCGGCGCGCGCGCGCAGCTGGCGCCCGCGAGCGTGATCGATGGTCCCAGCTCGGCGATCCTCGATGTGGACGGCGCGGCGATGGCTCCCGACGGCAGCGGAGGGATCCTCTATCGCAAGCTCCTGCAGGGCCAGCCCCACCTGTTCGTGGCCCGCTTCGCGGGCGGAGCCTGGCAGTCCCCGGTGCAGGTCGACAGCGGCCAGCCCTTCGGGGCCGGCTTCCCGGCGATCGCGGCCGGCGACGACGGCAGGCTGCTGGTCGTCTGGGCCGAGCCGTGGGCGGTGGTCGACCAGGTGACCCACTACCAGCTCGTGTCCTGCGAGCTGCTCCCGGGCGCAGAAACCTTCGGACCCCCGATCGAGGTCGATCCCAAGGACATCGGCGACGGCTCCGCGGCGTACCCCTCGCTGGCGATGGCGCCCAATGGCATCGCCTACGTGGCCTATCGGGTCGTGACCAATGCGCTCGACGGAGCGTCCACGATCGTGCCCCTGCGACCCGGCGACGAGCTGATCGACGTGCGCGTCGCGCGCTACAACGGCGAGGGCCTTCCGTGGACCCCGCTGGGCGCGGTCAACAGCCACCCCGAGCTCACTATGCGCCACCCCGGCGCCGGCAACGCGCCCGCGATCGGGGTCGCTCAGACCGGCAACGCGGTGGTGGCCTGGCAGGAGCCGGACGCCTCCGGCGACGGCACGGCACGCATCTGGGCCAGGCGCATCTTCGGCAGCCGCCTGGGCAACGTGCTCCAGGTGAGCCCCGAATCGGTCAACGGCCGCTCGATCGACGTGGAAGCGGACGCCCCGGCCATCGCCGTCGGCAGGTTCGGCGAGGCCAAGATCGCCTATCGCCTGGCCGGCGGCCCGGGCTCCCCCTATGGAACGCCGCGGATACTCCTCAACACGCTGCCCGCCGAAACCGACCCCAGCGGGAGCCAGCTCAAGGGCGCCGCCGTGGTGGGCGGCGCCGCCACGCTCGGACCGCCCAGCGTCGCGATCGACGAACGGGGCGGGTTCCGCGTCGCCTACACGGCCGGGGGCGGCGCCGACGCGGTGACGGGCAGCGACTTCCAGGCCACCAGTCCCCCCCTGACGCTCGGCTCCTCCGGCGCGGCGCTCGCGCTCACGACGATCAACCCCGCGGGCGGTGGCGTGAGCGCCTGGCCGGCACAGGGCGCGAACGGCCTGCCGGTGATCGACGCGCGCGAGGACTTCGCGAGCGGGGCGTGGCAGCTCGCCACGCTGTCGGCCCCGCTCAGCGGCCCCGTCGAAGACCTCGTGCTGGGGGGATCCGGCCAGGGCGACGCGCTGATCGCCTTCCGCCAGGGGCCCCCCGAGGAGCCGCAGGTGATGGCCGCGGTGGCGAAGTCGCCACCCGGCGCGTTCCTCGCCACCACGCCGGTGGGTTGGGTGCGGGGCAGCGCGGCCGCCATCGCCTGGAACGCGCCCCCTGAGGCGTTTGGGAGTACGACCTATGCGGTGCTGGTCGACGGCCGCGTGCGCACGCGCGGGCTCTCCGGCCTGTCCATGCGCCTGAACCCCCGCGGGCTGGGCGATGGGGTGCACCAGGTGCAGGTGCTCGCCAGCGACGGCCTGGGCCAGCAGACGATGACCCCCGAAGCTGAGCTGAAGGTCGACGCCAATCCGCCGCAGGTCAGCATCGGGCGTCTGGCCCATCACGCCGTGCGGGTGCGGGTGTTCGATCGGGCCTCCGGTGCGCTCGCCGGGGACACCGCGATCGAATTCGGCGACGGCTCGCGCGCGCGGCACAGGCTGATCGCGCGCCACGCCTATGCTCGGCCCGGGCGCTATGCGATCGTGGTGCGCAGCCGTGACAGGGTGGGCAACGTGCTCGACGCGCACATCCTGGTGCAGGTCCGATGAGCCCCCTCCACACGCCGAGTGCCTCGCGCACGTGGAGCGAGTCGAGCGCAGGGAACGAGCCGCGGATGCACGCGCTCAGGATGCGCGCGCTCAGAGCGGGGGCCGCCTCTGCTTCAATGCGGGCACGGCGCCTGGCGCTCCCGACCGTGCTCGCCGCCGCGCTCTGGAGCACCGCCTGCGCCCAGGCGGCCTTCACCGGAGCCACGCTGGTCTCCGGCTCCCCCACGCTGCAACTGCAGGCCGACTATGCCTATGAAGCGGTCATCTCGGCCAACGGCGAATACGTGGCCTTCACCGGCTCGATCGCCTCCCGGCCCGGCGTGTATCGCAAGGATCTGGCGAGCGGCGCGCTCGAGCTCGTCGCCGCGGGCGCCGACACCGACACCCCCTCGCTCAGCGCGGATGGGCGCTACGTGAGCTTCACCACGGATGAGAACCCCGCCACCGGCCGGTCCAATGGGGCCGAAAAGTGCGACTCGGTGTACGTACGCGACATGCAGCGCACACCGGAAGTGCCGCCGGCCAAAGAGCCCGAACCCGCGGAACCCGAACCCTGGCAGCCCGAAAAGTCCCAGGCATACACGCTGGCCTCCGCCGCGGACAGCTCGAGCGCAGGCCTCACCTATGCTCCGCCCGCCGCGAGCAGGCCGTGCGGCTCCGCCGCCGCCGGTCGCGTGGCGCTCAGCGCCGATGGGCGCCGGGTGGCCTTCACCGTGCTCAGCCCCTCAGACCTCGCCGATCCGGGCACGCCCGCCGAACCGAACACGCCGGCCGATCAGGTCGCGGTGCGCGATCTGGGCAGCCAACGCACGACGCTCATCAGCACAACGCTCGCCTCGCTGGGCGGCGCGCCGCAGGCCGTGCCCGGCGGCGCCGCGATCGTCAGCCCGATCGCCTCCACCTCCGACAACGGGATCGCGCTCCCGGTCGCCCTCAGTACGGCGGCGATCAGCGCCGACGGCGGCACCGTCGCGTGGATGGGGATCGACATCCCCCTGCAGGCGCCGATTCCGCCCCTGTCGGGCACCGCCGGCGCCACCACCTTCCCCTACTCCTACGCGGAGCCGCTGTGGCGGCGAGTGGTCGGCGGGGCGGCGGCCACCACCAGGCGGATACTCGCCGGCGACGACGCCTCCGCGCCGGAATGCCCGCCCGCGTGCTCGGGCGGTCTCGACCTGCTGTGGGACAGCGAGGACCTCGGCCCCTACGCGACGACTGGGTCCGGTCCGGCCTACGGCAGCTATCTGGCCCCGGACGGCTTCGTGGTCGACGGCTTCCTGGGCTCCGTTGCAGCGGTGACGCCGCAGTTGAGCGCCAACGGCATGACCGTGGCGATCCTCTCCACCCAGCCGCAGGACGGTCAGGACCCGAACTTCGGCCTGCTCAACGCGACGCTTCCGCCGCCGGCCAACGCATTCGTCGTGAACATGGCCACCGGACTCACCCGCGCCCAGGCGATCACCCGGCTGACGGCCTGGGGCTCGCTCGACTTCGCGGGCAGGAACGCCGGTCTGACGGGGCCCGTGACCAGCATCGCCATCTCCCCGGATGGCACGCGGGTGGCCTTCACCACCGAACGGATCGTCTTCCCGCTCGCCCCGCCGGCACTCGTCACGCCGCCCCTCAGCCAGGTGGTGGCGCCCGAGCTGTACGAGGCCAACCTGTCCGCGGGGACGCTCGCGCTGGTCAGCCAGGGCTACGACGGGCAGCCGGCCAACGGGGCGGTCAGCGGCGCCGCCTTCGACGGCGACGGGGGCACGCTCGCGTTCTCCTCCGGCGCCGGAAACCTGGCCTACGGCGCGGTCAGCCGGGGCAGCGACGTGTTCGTCACCCACGAAATCACCTCCCCCCCGCTGCCCGGCCGCCAGAGCGTGGACCCCGTGCCCGCCGAACCGCCGATCGCAACGCCGTGGAGCATCAGCGCGACCGTGGAGCACAGCGCCGATGGCAGCCTGGTGGTGGATGTGGCAGTTCCCGGCGCGGGCAGCCTGAAGGCCCTCGCCAGCGCCTCGGTGCCGGTGCAAGCCCAGGCCCAGGCAGCCCATGGCCGTGGCGCGCGCGCGCGGACGCGAGCGAGGCGGGGGGCCGTTCGAGCACGCCCCGGGGGGGCTGTCCGAACACGCTCCGCCAGAAGGGGCACTCGTGCGCAGCGGGCCGCCAGCGTGGCCGTGCACCTCCTCGCCCAGGTCCACGCGAGCGCCGCGGGACCCGAACTGATCGAGCTGCGCCTGACGCCCGCCGCGACCTATCGCGCGCTCGAGCGCGGCCCCGGCGGCCTCTACGCCACCATCGTGATCGCCTTCGAAGCAGCCGGCCGGCAGCGCCTGAGCAAGACCCTCCAGGCGAGCTTCCTTGCGGGCGGTCGAGCCGCGCACTCAACCAGGGTCAGGCACGGGCGCTCGAGAGCCAGGCACGCGCTCCGTGCCGCGCGCGGGGCATCCACCGGCGCGGCCGAGGGGGCCAAGGGGGGCCACTCGTGGGGCTGGGGGCATTCATGGGGCTGGGGCCACTCGTGAGGCTGAGGCCACTCGTGAGATTGCGTCCACTCGTGATCCTGCGATCGCTCATGAGATCGCGGTTCCCGCGGCAGGCGCTCGCGCTCGGCGTCCTCGTGCTCGCCGCGCTCGGACAGGCTTCCCCGGCCATCGCCACCGACGCGGGCGCCAGCTGGCGCTTTGAACCGGTCAGCCCGCCCCCACCGCCCCCCGGAGTCCCGCCGGCGAGCTACTCGGTGCCGCTGGGTCCGATTGGCGACATCGAGTTCTGGCAGCCCAACAGGGGCCTGCTCATCACCGGCGGCGATTCCGGCTCAGCCGGCTGCGCGGCCGCCTCTGGACCGGTGCCGTGCGGCGTGTGGGCCTACGACGGCGCCGGCTGGCACGAGCTCTCGACCGTGTGCGGCGGCGCGAACGGGCGCATCGCATGGGCGGGTCCGGACGAGTTCTGGACGATCTCCGACCAGCGACCCGGCCAGCTCGATCCGGAAGGCGCGAGCTACGAAAACCTCTCGCTGTGCCACTTCCAGAATGGGCAGGTCATCGGCTCCTATGCGATGCCGCTCGGCCAGCCCTTCTCCTATCTGCCGATGGACAGCGCCGCCTGCCTGAGCCCCAGCAACTGCTGGTTTGGGGGCCAGATCGGCCAGCCCCCCAACCCCAACAGCGGCGCCTTTCACCTGCACTGGGACGGCCAGAACGTGACCGTCGAATACGCGCCCGAGGATCACGCCGTCGCCGCGATGGCGCTCGCCAACCAGGGCACCCTGCTGGAGAGCGTGCAGTTGGAGCCGAAGGACCTCTACACGCCCACCGAAGACGAAAGCCACCCGCCGCTGCTGCACCAGCTGGCGCCGCCCGGCTCGAGCACGTTCTTCCACGACCTCACCATCCCCGACCCCGGCTGCTCCTCCGGCGCCTGCCCCCCGCTGCCGAGCTACGGACTGGACACGACCGGGCGCCCGGCGGCGCCGGTGACGCTCGGGGGCCTCCTCCTCAGCAGCGACTTCACTCCCTCGGGGAGCAATCCCGGCCCGCCGCAGCTGTGGGCAGTCACGGGCCCCGACGGCACGCCTCCCCCACCCGAACAGTCGAGCCTCGGCGCTGGACACCCGCTGGCTCTGCGCTACGCCTTCGACCCCAGCACGGGACAGTTCGACTGGCATCAGGTGATCGGCGGCAGCGACCCCGGCGGCGACAGCCCCTTCAACCAGGGCAAGAGCAGCGAAGAGGTGCCCAGCGCGGTGGCCGCCGAGCCCGGAGCCCCGGCCGCGTGGATGACCGTCATACACCGCGCCGCCAACGGCACCGTGGAAGACCTCGACGGCCAGGCCCACGTCGATCGCGTGGCGATCAACCCCGCCACCGGCCTGGCCATCGTCACCGAGCAGGACGTGCTGGGCAGCGCTCAGGGCGCCGGCCAGCGGGGCAACGCCGGCCCGATCGCCTGCCCGGCGCCACACGAATGCTGGCTGGCGACCGATCAGGGCTACCTGTTTCACCTCACCAACGGCAGCATCCTGGCGCCGGACACGGACCCCAACTTCGCGGGAGTCATCACCTATCGCCCCCCCGACCCAGGCGTGCCGCAGCTGCCGCCGATCACCCCGCCGCAAGACGACTCGCTGGCGAATCAGATCGCCCCGCCGCCGCCACCGCCTCCGCCCGTGCAGACCACGACCGCCACCACCACCGGCCCGCTGATCCTGGACATGCGCACGCACATGATCCATGGCACAACGCTGGAGCTCATCTTCAAGCTCCTCGCCTCCGCCAACGTGCAGCTGCTGGCCTCCCGCCACGGCCGCCTGGTGGCCAGCACACGCCGCCAGACGCTGCAGGCCGGCCGGCGCAGGCTGATGCTGAGACTCGATCCGCATCGGTGGCCCACGAAGCTCGATCTCAAGGCCAAGCCCCTGCACCCGCTTCCCAGCGTGCCCATCGGGACGACCACCACGCCCGGGCCCTCCAGCAGCAACAGCCTCTCCACCTGAGGCGCCCGGAAACGTCAGCCGCAAGACCCTCACCGCGCCCGCGCTCAGCGCAGGGACACTTCGTCCAGCAGCTCCTCGACCGCGCCGACGGAATAGAAGGAGCGCCACGGCGCCTGCTCGCGGGAGAGCAGCAGGCGCCCCACGTTCGACATGTGCTCGCGGTCATAGACGGAGGTCGCGTTGCGTCCCTTCAGGGCGACCCGCAGCTCCGCGCAGGCGGGCACGATCGGAGCCAGTGCCGCTCCACCGCTGTCCACGATCTCCTCATAGCGCACGACCCGCTCACGGGGCAGCAGCCTCTCGTACGCGCCGAAGTACCAGTCGAGCAGGCACAGCTGCCGCTCCACAACGCTCTCCCTCGCGGCCAGACGGCGGGAAAGCTCGGGGGCGAGCGCCGCCGGAAGACCGAGATCTCCGCTGCGCACCATCATCGGGACGCTCTCCCACGAGCCCATCACCGCGAGCGGATTGCGCACGATCGCAAAGACCTGGAAGCGCTCTCGCAGCACCCCCAGCAGAGCGGTGAACAGGACGGGGTGCTTGATCACAAGCGTGAAGTCCTCCGAGTGAGGCCGCCGCACCGCGATCTCGCCCCGCTCGCCCACGCGCCGGCGAGCGCCGCTCTCATCGCGGACATCCGCGATCCTTTCGCCGCTGACCCGTCCACCGACGTGCCTGCTCAGCGCCACGCCGCATTCGAGGATCGATCGGCGCTGACTCCGCGCAAAACCCGCGATCTCACGGCACAGCAGATCCGTGTCGAGCGCGGCTCCCCCGTCCAGCGTGGCCTGGTTGACCAATGCGCCCACCGGCATCGGCTCGTCGAGCGCCCTTGCATCGGGCAGCCGGTCGATCAGCTCGCAGGAGAGGGTGGTGCCCGAGCGCGGAACCCCGGTCAGCAGGACCAGCGGCTCGGGCACATCCGCCGCGGCGGAGCAGCCCCCCTCGCGCCCCTCGCTCGCGCTGGCGCGGCTCATCGCGGATACGCCTTCGCTCACGCGCGAGGACCATATCCAGTCCCGACGCACACGGGCGATCACGGCCGCTGTGGCAACACAATCGCAACAGCCCCATGCCGGGGGTGCACTTGACTGCCGGCATGGGTGCCACGCACTTGACCGCCGGCATTAGCGCCACACACTTGGCCGCCGGCACGGGTGCAACGCACTCGACTCCCCGCATGGGCGCCACCCTGGACTTCCTCGTCATCGGCGCCCAGCGATCGGGCACCACCTCGCTGTGGCAGCACCTCAGAAGCCACCCGCAGATCCAGGTCCCCCCCTCCAAGGAGGCCCCCTTCTTCAGCCACCGCGAGCCCTTCGCGCGAGGTCTCGACTGGTACCTGGGCGAGTTCTTCGCCGCGGCCGACCCGCAGCGCATTTGGGGAACGGTCTCTCCGCACTACATGATGGGCAGCCCCGACGCCGACGCCGGCGAGGTGGCGCGACGGATCCACTCGCTCGTGCCGCGGGTGAAGCTCTTCGCCGTGCTGCGCGACCCGATCGAGCGCGCGCAGTCCCACCACCGCATGGTCGTCCATCGCGGGCGCGAGGCACGCGACTTCGACGCGACCGCGCGCGAGCTGCTGGAGCCCGAGCTGCTCGAACGGGCGCGCCGCGAACCACCGAACGTGCAGCCCTACCTCGTCCAGGGCGAGTACGGGCGCATCCTGGGCGCCTACCTGGATCTGTTCGACCGTGAGCAGTTGCACGTGCTGTTGACCGGAGACCTGCGGGACGCTCCGGGCGAGGCCATGCGCGCGATCTTCGCCTTTCTCGGCGTGGACGAGCGGCACGAGCCGCCCGGGCTCGCAGAGCGCCACCACCGCGGCGGGCGGGCGCGCCGTCTGGACGCCGAGGCCGAGGAGGCGCTCAAAGACCACCTGGCACGCGAGGTGTGGCCGCGCATGGCGCACCCCGCTCAGCAGCGGCGCGCCTTCAACTTCTGGTTCATGCAGTGGAACGTGATCCCCGAGGAGCGGCTGGCGCCGGTGGACCCTTCGGTGCGCGCGCAACTGGAAGACCACTACGCCCGCGACGCCGAGCTGCTGGAGTCGCTCACCGGCCTGCGAGTTCCCTGGCGCCACCCTCAGATGACGTTCTCCGCAACCACTACCACCACCGGCGCCGCAGCCACCACCGGCGCCGCAACCACTATCACCGCCGCCGCCCCGGCGGTCGGGCACGCCGCCCAGCCGGCTGGTCAGATCGCCGCCGTCCAGTCGTCCTGAGGCCTCAGCAGCGCAAGCCCCATCCGCCGCGCCGCCTCCTCCCACGGCGGCATCGCCGTGCGCAGATGCCGCCCTCCAGCCGTCACCAGGCGCGTGCGCAGCTGCGCATCCTCGAGCAGTCGCAGCACGTTGCGCGCCAGCGCCTGGGGATCGCGCGGTGGGCTCACCAGCGCGGTGTGGCCGTCGATCGCATAGTCGCGGCTGCCCTTCGTATCGGTGCTCGCCAGCGCCGCGCCGCAGGCAATCGCCTCGGCGCCCGTCAGGCCGAAGCCCTCCTCCCAGCTGGCCACCACGTGCACGGCGCACGAGCGCAGCAGCGCGGCGACCTCGGGACGGCTGGGGCTGGGCAGGTACGTGCCCACTCCCTCCACGGGCTCGCTCCCGAACAGCATCACCTGCACCTCGGGGCGCCGCGCCCGCACGATCGCCACCGCATCGAGCGCATCGCGCAGCCCCTTCCAGTCCAGGCGGTGGGTCATCAGGCTCACGCTCGGCGCACGCTCGGCCGGCGGGGGGCCGGGTGCGAACACCATGCGATCAAGGCCCTGTGGCACATACGCGCAGGGGACGCCGCGCGCGAGCGCCAGATCCGCCAGCCAGCGGGCGATCGCCAAGGCCTCCCTCGCCTCGCCAAGGTTGGCCTCCACGACCGGCGAGCCCGGGGTGCCATAGCCCTGGAAGAGCATCACCGGCCGGCCCACGCAGGCGGGAAGCGCGAGGATGGCCGCGGCGTCGCGCATGTCCGCGGGGTACACCAATACGTCGCCCGGCGGCAGCACACCGTCCCCGTCCAGGCGCTCAGCCCACAGGACCTCCACGCCGGGGATCGCACGCAAGGGGCGCTCGCGCACCGCCACGCGCACCTCGTACTCGGCGGCCGCGAGATGGCGGGCGAACTGCTCGATCACGTACACCCCGCCCGTCGTCGCGCGCTGATGGGGGACGATGAACGTCACTCGCAGCCTGGCTCCAGGACCGGCGCCAGGAGACGTCGATGCACCCGATGCAGTCGCCAACGGCTGCGCAGCGGCGCCGGCGCGCAAACGCTCGCCGCGGCGCGCCAGCTCCCCGGCCTGCTCCAGCAGACGCCGCTCCAGGACCTCCACCTCGTCCGCGCCGCGCCGTCCGGGATGGCGCATTTCATCCAGCAGCACCCTGCGCTCGCGTTCGCGCTCGCCGATCTCCCGCGCGCTCAGCGGCTCCTGATCTTCGCCGGGACCCGGTGCGGCCGGCCTGCAGATCAGCTCCAGCTGGCGCTCCATGCGTTCGCCCGCCCAGCGTGCCAGCTCCTCGTCGCGGTGTTCCTCAACATACGCCCGCAGCTCGCCATCCGCCGGGGAGCCCTCGTCGGCCTGCCTACCCCGCGCGCTCTCCTCTCGCCAGCGCGCCGCCAACCGCTGGTGCTCCGCGCGCAGCCTCTTCGTCAGCGGCACCCCGACGAAAGCCAGCAACATCTCCAACCAACCCTCATCACCAGAGAACAGCGCCTCATAGGGCAGCAACGCCACAACACCCGGGCCGCCAACTGACTGGGTCCCGCCAGGCCCGGCCCAGCCGGCCCCCCTCCCAACCCCTCCCCCAGCTTGCTCCGCATCCACCGCCCGCACCGCCGCGAGCGCTTCGTTCCACATTCTCATCGCCAGCGTCTCGTCGTTCTCTGCCGGCCACCAGTCCCCGGGGTCCGCGGCGCGCTTGCGAAAGGACCTCGCCACGTCCAGCGGATCGCGCACCATCACCACCACGCGCGCGCCCGGGAAGCGCTCCAGCAGTTGCCCCAGCACGCGCGTATACAGCGGCACCTTGTCGCCCATGACGCTCACGCCCCCGCTCTCCCAACGCTCGCGCAGGCGCCCATAGAGCAGCTCGCCGCGGATGTCCGTCTCGGCCGCCACCGGCGAGAAGAGCTGCGCGGGTGTGAAGTGAAAAGGATCGATCTGTGCGCGTACGCGCTTATAGCGCTCGAAGCCGATCGCCAGCCGGGGGTGCTCGTTGAGCAGAAACGTCAGTGCGCTGGTGCCCGAGCGGGGGCAGCCGGCGACGAACAGATGGCGCTCCACGGGCACCACGCGATGCTCGCAAACGCGCCCCGCCGGCGCGGCTCGGTGCGCGCTTCGTTCACCGCTCCTTCACACGGTGATCTCCGCCTCGTCACAAAAAGTCGCCCTTTGCAGGCGAATCCTGTGTATATGGACATGGCCGCTCTGGATCCCCAGGCCGTGGCACGCGAACCCGCCGTTGCGCGC
Source organism: uncultured Solirubrobacteraceae bacterium (assembly GCA_964582105.1). Taxonomy (GTDB): domain Bacteria; phylum Actinomycetota; class Thermoleophilia; order Solirubrobacterales; family Solirubrobacteraceae; genus Palsa-744. The sequence goes on along the minus strand of CAZOQI010000019.1, from coordinate 58,088 downwards.
GTGGACCTGCACTGCCACTCCAGCGCCTCGGAGATCTCGAGGCTGGGGGTGCAGCGCGCCGTGGGCCTGCCCGAGTGCGCCACGCCTCCGCAGGAGGTCTACGAGCTGGCCAAGCGCCGGGGCATGGACTTCGTCACCATCACCGATCACGACACCATCGACGGGGTGCTCCAGATCGCCCATCGCCCCGACGTGTTCGTCTCCGAGGAGCTCACCGCCTGCTTTCGCGGCCAGCCCCAGGCGGTGCACGTGCTCTGCTACGACATCGCGCCCGCGGATCACGAGTGGCTGCAGGCGCACAGCGGGGACGTGGAGGAGTGCGCCGAGTACCTCCACGGCAACGACATCGTCTGCGCGCTCGCCCACCCTTATTACACCGTCGGCGCTCCGCTGACCGCGCGCCACCGCCGCCGCCTGGCCGACCTCTTTCCGATCTGGGAGATCCGCAACGGCGCTCGCGCGCGCGAGCTCAACCGGCCCGCCGCCATCTACATCGCCACGCGCGAGGGCATCGGCATCGGCGGCAGCGACGACCACGCCGGGGTGGACATCGGGCGCACCTTCACCGAGACCCCCTTCGCCGCCACGCCCGCCGACTTCCTCGATCGAGTGCGCAGCGGCGAGGCGACCGCTCGCGGCGCCCAGGGCAGCGCCGCCAAGTGGGCTCACGCGGCGATCGCGCTGGCCACGCGCGCGCTTGGCTATGGAGACGTGGGCGAGGACCGCCCGGCGCGGGACCGCCCGGAACGGGACCGCCCGGAACAGAGCCGCCAGGCACGGGACCCCCAGTCGCCCGACCCCCGCACCGTGCTGCTCATGGTCCAGCGTCTCCTGCGCGAGGGCGAGCTGCGCCAGGGACCAGCGGGCAGCGACCTCACGCCTCAGGACGCGCGGCGCCTGCTGCGCGCCTGGCTCGCCGCCGTGGAGCTGGATCATCTCGACGAGCGCGGCCTCATCGCCCACATGCAGGACGAGCGCTTCTCGCACTCCGGCCTCTACCGCCGGGCCTCGCGCGCGCACGAGCGCAAACTGCGCGTGGCGGTCGGCCAGGCGGTCTGCGCCATCCAGGAGGGCACCGACCTGATGAGCGCCGCCACGGGCATCTTTCAGGGCTGCATCGCCGCGATCCCCTATGCCCCCGCCGCGGCCTTCCTGGGCAGCGAGAAGGCCAGGCTGGACTCGCGCGAGGACGAGACGCCGCGCGTGGCCATCCTCGCCGACGGCATCGGCTCGACCCACGGCGTGACGCGCACGATCGAGGAGATCCGCCGGCGCGGGGTGCCGGGCTTCGAGATCGAGGTGATCGGCACCGACGCCGACGTGGACCGGCGCCTCTCCGCCGTGGCGGAGATCGATGTGCCCTTCTATGCCGGCTTGAAAATCGGCGTCCCCAGCCTCACCGTCGCCGTGGAGACGCTTGCCGAGGGGCGCTTCGACGCGATCCACGTCTGCTCTCCCGGCCCGGTGGGCATCGCCGGGGCGCTCATCGCCCGTGGTTTGCGATTGCCTCTGGTGGGCAGCTATCACACAGAGCTCACCGCCTACGCCGCCCTGCGTTCGCAGGACGCGCGCGTGGCGAACGCAATGGACCTGGCGGTGCGTTCCTTTTACAACGCCTGTGACCTCGTCCTCTCCCCCAGCCCGGCCTCCGATGAGGCGCTCCGGCAGATCGGCGTGAGCGGCCAACGAATCGCGCGCTGGGACCGGGGCGTGGACACCGCGCGCTTCGACCCCGCCCTGCGCGGTGAGCTCCCGCTGCCCGCGGCGCCGCCCGGCGCCAGCATCAACGTGCTCTACGCCGGGCGCATCACGCGCGAGAAGGGCTCGGAGCTGCTGGCCGACGCCTTCCTGGAGGCCCACCGCCGGGATCCCCGCCTGCACCTGCTGCTGGCGGGCGGCGGCCCCGAGCCCGAGCAGGAGCGCCTGCGCGAGCGCCTGGGCGAGCGCGCCACCTTCCTGGGATGGCTCCAGGGCCGCGAGCTGGCGCAGGTCTACGCGAGCGCCGACATCTTCCTCTTCCCCAGCGCCACCGACACCTTCGGCCAGGTCATCCTCGAGGCCCAGGCCAGCGCCCTGCCGGTGGTGGCGCTCGCCAGGGGCGGCCCGCTGTCGCTGATAGAGGATGGCCTCAGCGGGCTTTTGTGCGAGCCCGACGCCGAGGCGCTGGCGGGGCGCGTGCTGGAACTGGCGGCCTCGCCGCTGCTGCGCAGGCGCCTGGCCGCCGCCGGACTCGCCGCCGTGCGCGAGCGCACGTGGGAGAGCGCCCTGGGGCGCCTCGCGGATGGCTATCGGCAGGTGCTCTCGACTGCCGGCGCTCACCACGGCAACGACACCCGAGGGGAGCGCCATGCCGCCTGAGGGCACCATCGCCGTGGCTCTGCACGACGTCGAGCCGGCCACCTTCGAGCGCTGCGCGCGCATCCGCGACTGGCTGGACGATCACGGCGTGGACCGGGTCACGCTGCTGGTGATCCCCGCGCGCGACCTGCACCCCCTGGGCGAGCGCTCGCCGGAGATGATCGAATGGCTCGCCGAGCGCCGCCTGCGCGGAGACTCGATCGCCCAACACGGCTTTCAGCACGAGCGCCTGCGCCGCCCCGATTGGACGCAGCGGCTGCGTGCGCCCGCCACGGGGCACCAGCGCGGTGCGGAGTTCGTGGGGCTCGACGGCCCCGAGACGCGCCGCGCGGTGGAGGCCGGCTGGCGCGTTCTCAAGCTCGCCGGCGTGGAGCCCGACGGGTTCGTCGCCCCCGCCTACGCCTACACGCGCGCCCTGCGCACCACGCTGACCACCGAGGGCAGGCTCAGCGTGCGCTTCCGCTGGTGGGCGGGGCTGCTGCGCCTGCACAGCGCGTTGACGGGCCACGGCAGCGGTGGCGAGAGCAGCAGCGGCCACGACGGCGGCATCGGCGACAGCGCCGGCCCCCGCCCGCGACTGCTGGCGCCCGCCTGGGACGTGGGCAGCGAAGGGGTCATACGCCGCGTGCTCTCACCCTCCTTGATCCGTGCCGGCAGCCTCGTGCAGGGCCGCACCCTGCGCCTGGACCTGCACCCCGCCGACCTGGACCGGCCGCGGCACATGCTTGCACTCGAGCGGGTGCTCTCGCGCGCCGGCGGGCGGCGCACCGCGATCACCTACGACGAGCTCGCCGCCAGTCTCTGAGATCCACTGGCTACCGTTCGAACACAGCCGCGTTGAACGAGTTGACCCCGCTCGCTCCGGCGTACCCCAGGTGCTTCAGCCCGAAGAGGTCCTCGATCGTGCGCAGCAGCGAAAAGTGGTTGTAGGGATCCTGGTCGACGTTGCCCGCCTTCACGAACGGCGACAGGAGCAGCGCGCCCACCTGCCCGCCGCCCGAGGGCGGCAGCTGTCCGGCGGTGGGGATGGTGGGTTGGCCACCAGACACTGGCGCTGGGCCAGGCAGGTTCGGGAAGCGCGGCTGCCCGCAGCAGGAGCTGGAGTCCGCTTCCACCCCGGTGGCGGGAGCCTGATCGACGGTGATCGCCAGCAGCCCGCCGTTCTTGTACGCCTTGGAGGCCAGTATCTCCGGCACGACCTTCCTCAGGAAGGCGTCGGCGGGCGCCGACCCCGCCGCCTTGCCGGGCGCACACGGCGTGGGACCGCCGTCCTCGCACAGCGAGGGCACGATGTAGGAGAGCGTGGGTGTGCTCTTGGCGCTCTTCAGATCCGAGCTCAGCTGCCCCAGCCCCACGTCGTCGGCGGCGCACGCCGCGGAGGCGTCGATCACGCTGTGGAAGTACACGAAGGGATTGCGAAAGGTCGTGTATTCCTCGCCCATCGCCGGCTGGTTGGCGGGCGTCCCCTGATTGGCCGCGCCTGGCGCAGCGGATGGCGGCGATACCGCCCCAACCGTGGGGTCGGCGGCGCCCAGAGCGGGGTGCGCACAGGCGCCGGACCCCCCGCTCATGCCCTCCACGTAGGCCCGCCAGGTGAGGTGCTTGGCGGCGAGCTGCCCCGCCAGCGTTTCGGTGGCCTTGGGATACACGCAGCCGCTCCCGGTCACCTGCCCGCCGGCGGTGGGCGGGCTGCCTGTCGTCGCGGGTGCGATATCGGCGAAGGTGGGGCAGTTGGCGGCGGTCTGCGCCGTGGGCCCCTGCCCGCTCACCAACGCGATCCCGTTGGCCAGCTCGTCGTGGGCCACCGCGTAGTAGCGCACCAGAAGCTCCCCTCGCTTCTCCAGGGTGTTCGCCAGGTAGGTGGCCCTGGAGGCCGGCCCGAAGACCGCTGCGTAGGGCTGATCGGCGAGCACGATCAGGAACACGTGCTTGATGGCGGGCAGCTTGGTGGAGCCGCCGGAGCCGCCGGAGCCGCCCCCGCTCCCGCTGCCGCCTTCGCCCCCCGAGCCCCCCGAGCCGCCGGAGCCGCCCCCCGAACCGCCGGAGCCGCCCCCCGATCCCCCGGAGCCTTCCCCGCCGCTCGACTTCGGACTCCCCGAGCTGTGCGAGGCGCCGCCCGAGGCGACTTCGGCGCCCCCCGCTGTGATGGGTTTCGTGGGCGTGGGCGTTCCCGCCGGCAGTGGCGGGGTGGATGAGGTGGTGGGCGGCGACGCCGAGGCCACGGTGGCCGGCGGCAGCATCAGCCTCAGGTGCGCTGGCAGCGAGGTCGCGGAGGTGGCGGAGTCCGAGGTGGCGCTCCCCACGAGCACCCCGAAGCCCAGGAAGATCAGCACGAGCAGTCCGCGCACCCACGGCGGCGGCAGCGTGAGTCGGTCGAAGCTGCGCAGCACCCCGGGCCCGCCTACTCCTCGGCGGCGGCCACGGGATTCATGATCAGCGTGTCGCGCTCATCGAGCTCGTCCCGGGCCGGCCCGGCGCCATCGCGCTTGGCGATCCTCGTACGCGGCGCGCCCTGCGCCGGCGTGTCATCCTGCCGCGCGGCGGGCACCGCTGCGCTGGGCGCGCGCTCCATCAGCGTCGCGCCGCACTGCCAGCAGAAGAGCGCCCCGCGACTGTGGGGAGCCGCGCAGGAGGGGCAGCCGCCGACGCTCGCCCCATCCTCCAGGCGCAGCAGCCGCTCCACCTCGGCCAACTCGGCGTCGCACGCCTGCAGCAGCGCCGCGCGCGCCACCAGCACGTCCAGGCGAAAGTGGTCGCGGATTGCCATCTCATACGCCAGCCCGCCGAGGTCCCACTGCTGTTCGGCCGCCTGCTCGGCCAGCTCCTCGCGGCGGCGGCGCAGCGGGGAGGACATCAGCCGGTGGAGACCACGTTGGGAAGGTTCTTGGACCTCTGCTCGTAGCTCTGACCGCTGCCGCCCGTGTGCAGGTTCTTGAGCACCGTCGGCGGCGCCGGCTTGCTGGGTTCCTGGCCAACGCCGGTGGATGAGCCCTTGCCCTGCTTGGGCACGGATGAGGGCGAGGGCGTGGACGTAGTCGTCGTGGGCGTGGTGGAGGTGCCGCCGCCCGTGCCGGTTGCGCCGGCCCCGGGGGCAGCCACGCTGATGACCTGCGGCGCAGCCGCCGCCCTGCCGCTGCCGGAACCCGCGCGCCCGATAAGCACGCCGACGCCCATCGCCAGCAGCAGTACGCCCACACCCGCGATCACCGCGGTCGCGCCGCTACCACGCGCGGCCGGCGCGGGCACGCCGTTCATGGCATCGCCGCCGGTGCCCACCGGCGTACCCGAAATACCTGGCATGCTCGGCGCGCCCGGCGAAGCCGAGGCAGGAGCGGCAGCGGCGGCAGATGCGGGCGTGGCGGTCCCAGCGGAGGCGCGCAGCCCCTCGCGCACGCCGCCCAAGTGCGCGCGGCGCGTGCCGCACTCCAGGCAGTAGCGCTGGTCGAGGGCCATCGGCGCGCCGCAGGTTGCGCACGGATCCGCAGCGTCCATAGCCGATCATGGTCCAAGCCGGGACCCCGAGCAGGCGTGACGATCCTGTGAACCGTTGGAGAATGTTCACCACTTCTTATCCACTACGTCACCGCCCTTTCACCCGTGACGAGGGGAGCGCTCAATAGCTTCGCGCAGCCAGTGGACGACCACTCGCTCCGCTCATATCAGGGGGGAACCGCCCTGCGCCATCCCAGCGGGAACCAGGACGGCACCGTCCTGCGCGATCCCAGCGCAAACGGCTTCGCGCTGGTGCACGGCAACCTCGAGATCCGCCCCGACGAGATCCAGGCCCTGGTGGACGGCCGCCGGGTGGGTCTCACGGTGCGCGAGTTCCAGGTCCTGCTGGTCCTCGCCCAGCGCGAGGACCGCGTGATGCGCCGCGGCGACATCTACAGCCAGGTGTGGGGCGGCGAGATGAAGCACCGCGACCGCTCGGTGGACGTGTTCGTTCGCAAGCTCCGTCAAAAGCTGCGGGCGATCTCGCCGGAGTGGAGCTACATCCACACCCACTTCGGCGTCGGCTACCGCTTCGCGGCCACTCCGCAGGACGATGGCGGTTCAAATACTGCGATCAGAGATGTCTCCGATCGCTGACCGTCTCTGACTCTGCCGAAATATATACCTGCCAGAACCCTTGTCGCAAAAGGGCTTTTGCGGCTGTGCGAACTTGGCGTGCATGATCTTACGGAATGTTTCCAATATTTCCCTTGACGGACGCTCCTCAGCGAGACACGATGATGCCGAGCCTCCGACGGAGACTCAGGGCAAGCACCGGCCCTTCGGGACCGCGATTGCCTTCGATCGGGCGCCATCGGCGCCCCCGACTCCATCAATCACAGACCAGGAGTGAAGAGCATGATCAAAGTCAAGCTGGTGGCGATATTTGCCGCCGTGGTCGCGGTGCTGGCCGTATCGGCAGCCCCGGCCTTCGCGGAATTCGAATCCACCAACGGCAAAGCGTCGGGCGCCGGCAAATCCGGCTCCGTCGTCCTCGAAGGTGGGGGCGCGACGCTCGAATGCGTCAGTGCCGAAGGTACGGGGACAATCCTCAAGCAAGGTGCGGAATCGACCAAAGGCACCGTGCTGTCCCTGAACACCACTACGTGGAAAGAATGCAAAGCAAAAAGCAGTGAATTCAAAGAACTCAAACCAAAAGTCAAAGCCTGCACCCTGCACCTGACGCAAGCTGCGCAACAGAAACAAGCCAAAGGCTCGGTGGCGACCGAATGTACGATCGAAACCACCGTGCTCTTCCTGACGTGCACGATCCATGTGCTGCCTGAAAAAGAAGTCGGCAACGTCAACTTCGGACTCGAAAAAAACGAACTCGAAAACGGTCAAAACGGCAACCTCATCATCAAAGCCGAAGACACCGGCGTAACAACCACGACCAAAGGCACGTGCCCTGGCGTCACGGGAAGCAGTACAGGAAAACAGAAAGCCACCGTCACCGGTGAAGGAGTCAAATGGGTATAGGCCGCTGAAGGCCTCCATCTGACGTGCAGTCGAGCACGTGGGGCGGGTCAGCGTGATCCGCCCCACGCTCGTTCTTCCCATCCCGGCGCATGCGACCGCGCCTGAAGGACCGACTCATCGTGGCCGCGCCCTGGGCCGCCAGACTCATCGTGGCCGCGCCCTGGGCCGCCCGACCCATCGTGGCCGCGCCCCGGCCGCCGGACACACCCCTCTACACCGAGCCCGACCCGCACCCAGCTGCTCCGCCAGACGGTGATCGGGCCGCGACGGCAGGTGTCGGAAACGTTTTCGACAGCCTTACGTTTCCGACTACTTGAGGACAGGTTGAGCCGAAAACCCCTGCCACGTAAAGGGCCTTTGCGGCAGCACGCCCCAACTTTCACGATCCAAGGAAATGTCTCCGGTATTTCGCTTGACGAGCACCGCTGCACGAGCCACGATGGAGGCGAGCCTCAGAGGGAGGACTCAGGGCAGGCAGCGGCCCCGTCGGGACCGCGAGCGCCCTTCCACCGGAGCGCCACCGGCGCTCCCCAACCCATCGATCACAGACCCAATCAATCACAGACAAGGAGCAGGAGAATCATGATCAAAGCTAAGCTGGTGGTGGTCTTCTCCGCCATAGTCGCTGTGCTGGCCTTCTGGGCCACACCGGCGTTCGCGGAATTCGAATCCACCACGACGCACGGTGCCTTCAAAACCGGAGCCGCCCTCCTCACGGGCGGAGGCGGCACGTTGTCGTGTACAAGCACCTCCGGTGAATGGAAAATTCGGACCGCCGGTAAAATTGAAGAACAGGAAAAAGAAGGTAAACAAGTTCCTGCTACCAAGGGTCCGCATCTGAACCTGACGATCAGCACGTGGAATGGCTGCAACGTAACAACGAAAAGTGGGATTAAAGCTACGCCCACCGTCGGCCCGTGCACCCTTCAATTAGAACAAGGGCCGGGTGTGCTCAACGCCAAAGGCGGCGTCGTTGCCTCGTGCAAAGTTGAAACCAAAGTTTTCTTCATCACCTGCGTGCTCACGACGCCGCCGGCCAAAGAAAGCGAAAAAGTCAACTTTGGCCTCGAAAAAAATGCGCTCGAAAACAGCGGCGCGAACCTGCTGACGACAGCCGAAGACACTGGCATCACGACCACCGTGACCAGCGGCTGCAAAACAGGAGGAGTCGAAGGAACCAAAGAAGCAACAGAGAAAGCAGTCGTCACCGCCGAAGGCGTGAAAGAGGTCTAGCCACTGAAGGCAGACACCTCTGACGAGCATCACGTGGGGCGGGTCAGCGCGACCGCCCCACGGCTCGTTCAGCCGTTTTCGTTGCGGTTGGCCCCCGGGACCTTGTTGTAGGCGCAGCGGAAGTTCTCCGGCTGGGACACCGGCTCGCCCCCCGCGAAGCCGCCGTGCTGGCCGTTGGAGTAGACGGTGACGTACTGCAGGGTGGCCGGCTCGGGCACCGCCGGCAGCGGCACGGGGTTGGGTTCGCCCGTGCGGGGATTCCCCAGCGAGCCCTGGCTGACGCCCTCGAAGCCGGCGGCGTCGGAGCCGGCGGCGGTGGTGACGAGCGTGGCGCTCATCTCGCGCTGGTCCTTGAGGCCGACGGAGGGATCGAGCTGGATCGTGGAGGTGTCCTGATTGTCGTGGATCGTGGACTCCAGCTTGACGCGCCTGGCGGCGCCGATGAGCTGCGCCGCGGTGGGCAGGTAGCCACCCCGTTCCACGCACGCCTGCGTGGCCCAGAGCCAGTTGTTCTTGCCGGCGTCCTGGGTGGTGAGCGGATAGGGCGACTCTTCCAGGCACCACGTGCCGAGGTCGGCCGAGGTGGGAGGGCAGGCCGAGAGGCCCGCCACGGTCAGTCCCCCCACGGCGCCGGCGTTGGCGACGGTGGGGATCGCGGCGGCGGGGAACTTGCGGTTCCTGCCCAGCACCAGGATGCCTCCGGGCAGGGGCCGTGAGCTGACGCGGTGCCCGGCGATGACGCTGGAGATGGCGTGGCCAACCGCGTGGCGGGCCGCGTCGGCGAGGCCGGTGGTGGAGAGGATGAGGGCCAGGATCGAGATGGCCAGCGACGCCTTGGAGGTGTTGCGGGAGAAACGGTCGCTCATCGCCCCTCGAACCTTCGGCCGCCCCTCGGAGCCCTGATCGCTCATCGCCCCTCGAACCCCCGGATCGCTCATCGCCCCTCGGGCCGCGGGTCGGGGGCGGGCACGATGCGGTGTCGGCGGCGCGCGTCCTTGAGCTCCCCCACGGCGGCGTCGAGCGCCTCCAGGGTGCTCTCCTGCACGGTCGAGAGCACGGCCTCCAGGGCCACGCCGGAGAGGGTCTCGTGCTCCAGCAGGGCATTGGCGGTCTCCTCCACGGCCTGCCAGTTGGCGTCGAGCACGACGGTGGCCCTCGCCTCGGCGTCGCCGACCAGGCGCTCCACCTCGCGGTCGATGAGATCCAGCGTGGAGGGCCCAACCGAGCCAAGGTCCTGGAGGGAGGCGCCGAGGAACACCTCGCCCCCCTTCTCGCCGATCGTGACCGGACCCAGCGCGTCGGACATGCCGAAGGAGGTGACCATGCTGCGGGCCAGACTGGTGGCGGCGTGGAGGTCGTCGCTCACGCCGGTCGAGAGATGGGCGAAGGCGATGCGCTCGCCCGCGGCCCCCGCGACGATCACCGTGAGCTGGCGCTGCAGGTCGAGCTCGGACTGGATCACCTGATCGCGGTCGGTGAGCATGTGCGCGGCGGTGCCCAGCGTGCGCCCGCGCGAGACGATGGAGAGCTTGCGCGTGGATGTGGCTTGACCGAGCGCCTCGGTGACGACCGCGTGGGCGGACTCGTGGATGGCGATCAGCCAGCGCTCCTCGCGGGTGAGGATGTGCTTCTTGGCGGGGCCGGCGACGACGCGGTCGATGGCCTCCTCCAGCGTGGCCTGGTCGATCTCTCCGCGTCCCTCGCGCACGCTCAGAAGGGCGCCCTCGTTGATCACGTTGGCGAGCTCCGCGCCGGAGAAGCCGGGGGTCTGACGCGCGATCTCCTCAAGCGACGCGTCGGGGCCCAGCGGCCGCTTGGCGCCGTGCAGGCGCAGAATCTCAAGACGCCCGTGCACGTCGGGGACGTCGATGGTGACCTGGCGGTCGAAGCGCCCCGGGCGCAGGAGCGCGGGATCGAGCACGTCGGGGCGATTGGTGGCCCCCATCACCACCAGCCCGCCGTCGCCGGCGAAGCCATCCATCTCCACGAGGATCTGGTTGAGGGTCTGCTCGCGCTCGTCGTTGCCCTGGCCGATGCCCGCGCCGCGCTTGCGCCCCGCGGCGTCGAACTCGTCGATGAAGATGATCGCGGGGGCGGCCTTGCGGGCCTTGGCGAAGAGGTCGCGCACGCGCGCGGCGCCGACGCCCACCAGAGACTCGACGAAGTCCGAGCCCGAGAGCGAGAAGAAGTGCGCCTCGGCTTCGCCCGCGACGGCCTTGGCCAGGAGCGTCTTGCCCGTCCCCGGGGGGCCCACCAGGAGCACGCCCTTGGGCGCGGCGGCGCCCACGTCGAGGTAGCGCTGGGGTTCGGCGAGATAGTCGCGGATCTCGCGCAGCTCGGCCACCGCCTCGCCGGCGCCGGCGACGTCGGCGAAGGAGATCTTTTCAGCGGTGCCCTTGCCCTTGCGCTTGCCCTTGCCGGTGAAGCGCGAGAAGCCGGCGATGCCCCCGGCGCCGCCATCGGCGCCGATGCGGGTGAAGAGCGCAAAGAGGCACACCAGGAGCAGGATGGGGATCAGGAACTGCACGACGATCGCGCGCAGGGGCTTGCCGGACTGCTGATCGACCGTGACGATGGCGCCGCTCTTGGCGAGGCTGGAAAGCAGCGCCTGGGTCTGCGCGCCGGATGAGGGATAGGCGGCCCACAGCCGTTCGGGCGGCGTCGGAAGCGTGTTCAGCTCCACGCGGCTGTCGTGGTCGAGCAGGGTGGCGGTGGCGATGCGCTTTTCCTTGGCCAACGCTTCGACGCTTGAGATCGGGACCTGCCTGCCCGAGCTGGAGGGGCCGATCGACCCCAACAGCAGAGCGAAGGCGATCGCCAGGCAGATCGAGGCCGTCAGCAGGAAGGTGGCGAGGGGATCGCGGAAGAGCACCCGCAAGAGACCGTTGAAGAACCCTTCCGTGGCCACCAGCACGGGGTTGCGGCGATGGGCCAAGCCGGAGCGCACCTGCCCGGAGGGGCTGCGGCCGTTGGCGCCCACGCCGTTGGGCTTGGGGGTCTGCTTGGGCGTCTGGCCGTTGGATTTGGGGCTCTGGTCATTCATGGCAGGAGAGCGGGGCAGTGTCACAGCGCCGCCGCGCAAAAACAATCCCCGTTCACAAATCCGTCACCAGATCGGCCACGTGTTATCCAGATTTTCTCCAGAGAGACACCTCCTGTTCACCTTGGGGAAGGGCATGCAATCGACACTTCCGAGGCTCTCGCCAAGCTCACCAAAGGAGTCCCGACGTGCGCAGAATCCGCCGCCCACTGACCGCTTCCCTGCTCGCCGCGCTGACGCTGGCGAGCGTGCCCGCCTTGGCCCAGGCACACGCGCTGCTGATTGACGGATCGACCTCGGTGTTCCCGCTGATGAACCAGCTGGCGGCGGCCTATCACAAGGCCACCCACCAGGCCACGCCCAAGGTCGGCCAGGGGACATCCGGAGTGGGCATCAACGACGTGAACGAAGGCCGGGCGGACATCGGCGACGTCTCGCGCGACCCGATCGTCGGCGTGGACCCGCACGGATTGGTGTTCACGAAGATCGCGCGCGATGGGGTGTGCATCATCACCAACCCCAACAACCACCTGAGCAACCTCAATCAGCAGACGGTGCAGCAGATCTTCACGGGTCAGGTGCGCAACTGGAGCGAAGTCCCCGGCGCGAGCACGAGCGGCCCGATCGACCTGTTCCAGCGCGTGAGTTCCTCGGGTACGCAGGACGCCTTCCAGAATATCTTCCTGGGTGAAGCCCTGAAGATCTCGCAGAGCGCCTCGGCCGAGGAATCCAACGGCACGATGCGCCAGGCGATCATCGGCGACAGGGGCGCGATCGGCTTCGCCTCCTTCGCCTTCACCGCGGGGACCAATGCGGTGGGCTACCAGGGCATACCGTGCACGCTGAAGAATGCCAAGTCCGGCCAATATCAGGGCGTGCGCAACTTCTGGATGGTGACCAAGGGCGTGCCCAAGGGCGCCGCGGCCAAGTTCATCGGCTGGGTCGTAAAGCCGCACAACAAGACCGTCGAGAAGATCGTCGGCAGCCAGTGGATACCGATCCACTGAGGGCCCGCCGGGCCGCGACTCCACGCCGGGCCGCGACTCCCCGATGAGGCAGCGGCTGAGCTTCTCAGCTGAGAGCCGCGCCGAGATGATGCTCGGCGCGGTGGCGGTGGGCGTGCTGGCGTTCGTGGCGGCGATGCTGGTGACGGTGTTCGTCAAGGCCTGGCCGTCGTTCGCGCACAATGGCTACATCGGGTGGTTTCTCCCGGGTGGCGACGTCGATGAGCAGCTGAAGGCGATCGTCAACAGCCCTGCCGACCCGGCGCACTACACCTACCACCTGCGCGCGTGGGGACTGCTGTGGGACACGGCCCTGACGACCGCCCTCGCGGTGGCGCTGGGGCTGGTGCTGTCGCTGCTGAGCGCGATCTTCATCGTGGAGTTCGCGCCGAGGGCGATCAAGCGTGTGCTGGAACCGGTGGTGCGGCTGCTGGCGGCCGTGCCCTCGGTGATCTTCGGGTTGATCGGGATCCTGGTGGTGGTGCCGTGGGTCAACGAACACCTGATCTCGCAGGGACGCAAGCAGTCGGTGTCCTATGTGGTGCAGCTCAACGGCGCGGGCCTGCTGGTGGCGAGCCTGATATTGATGGTGATGATCACGCCGATCATGGTGGCGATCACGGTGAATGCGCTGTCGGCGGTGCCCGGATCGTGGACGGAGGGCTCGGCGGCGCTGGGCGTGAACCGCTGGCGCACGATGTGGCGGGTGTCGGTGCGCACCGCCCGGCCGGCGATCGTGGCGGGAGCGGTGCTGGCCACCGCGCGGGCGCTGGGCGAGGCGATCATGCTGGCGATGGTGGGGGGCAGTCGCACGTTCTCCGTGAACCTGCTCGACGGACCCACCGCGCTGTTCGAGCCGGTGAGGCCGCTGGCGGCGAGCATAGTGACCTACAAGGACGACCTGTCGGTGGTGCCGATGAGCCAGACGCTGTATGCGATGGCCGCGGTGGTGCTGGTGTCCGCGGCGATGCTCTCGCTGGCGGCGTGGGCGGCCAAGCAGCCGCTCAAGCGCTATGGGATCCGCGCCTGATGGCGAGCGCGACGCCAACCGCCGCGGGCCCCCTCCCGGGTCCCCTCCCGGACGCCCTCCCTGGCCCCCTCCCGGACGCGCCACGGCGAGCGCGGGGGAAGGACTCGATCTCCTCCTGGCCATTGCTGGATCGCGTGGGCTATGTGCTGTGCTGGGCGGCGGGCCTCCTGCTGTGCGCGCTGGCGGCGATCATCGTGGGGGTGATGCTGATCAAAGGCGTCTCCTACCTGCGCCCCGGCCTGCTGCTGGAACACCCCAGCGCCGCGCAGAGCCAGAGCGGCTCGGGGGGCTTTCTGGATCCGATCGAGGGCACGCTGCTGCTGACGGGGATCGGCATCGCGCTGGCGGCGCCGATCGGCGTGGCGGTGGCGGTGTGGCTGGCGGAGTACCGCCGCCCGGCGGCGCTGGCGAGGGCGGTCGAGTCGGGGATCGAAATGATCGCGGGAGCGCCGAGCGTGGTGCTGGCGTTCTTCGGCCTGCTCCTCTTCGCGCGCCCCACACTGGCATTCCTCTCGCAGAGGTCGGCGGGCGGCGCGGTGTACGGGCGCTCGTTCTTCGCGGCGGGAGCGACGATGTCGCTGCTGGCGCTGCCGCTGGTGGTGGCGGCCACGCGCGAGGGGCTGGCGCAGATCCCCGCGCACGTGCGCGAGGCCTCCTACGCGCTGGGCAAGACCCGGGCCACGACCATCCGACGGGTGCTGCTGCCCTCGATCCGCCCGAATATCGCCAGCGGCACGACGCTGGGCATGGGACGGATCATCGGCGACACGGCGATCGTGGTGATCCTGCTGGGAGCCTCGCTGCACCTGGAAGGCGCAGGCGGCCTGGCGGGCCTCTCGACCTTGCGCGGCACCGGCTCGACGCTGACGAGCTATGTGTATGAAAACTCCCCCGCCGGGGAAGGCAATGCCCCGCAGAAAGCCTACGCGGCGGCGTTCGTGCTGCTGATGATGGTGCTGGCCCTGAACATGATGGTGACGCGCATCAGCGCGGGCAGGCGCACGTGGGCGGCGGGCCTGACCCCGACGATGCTGGGGAGGTGGATCGGATGGACCCGCTGATGCCACCGCCCCCGGTGCGAAGGATCGTGGTGGAGCAGGAGCCGACCGTGGTGGCGCCCCCAGCCAACGGCAGGCACGGAGCGCTTCCCGTAAATCCTGCTCGCGGCCCGGGGAGAGGCGCAGCGCAAAGACCCGGCAGAGCGCCGGCGGGGAGGGCGATCGAGCGGATGCGCATCGAGAGCGTGTCGCTGGCCTACGGACAGCGTTGGGTGGTGAGAGATGTGACGCTGCCGGTGCGCCAGGGCGAGGTGCTGGCCCTGATCGGCGCGAGCGGATCGGGCAAGACCACGCTGCTGCGCTCGCTGAATCGCCTCACGGAGGTGACGGCGGGAGCGACGAGGGCGGGCCAGATCACCCTGGACGGCCAGGAGATAGGCGAGCTGGAGGTGACGGCCCTGCGGCGGCGCATCTCGATGGTGTTTCAACAGCCCAACCCCTTCCCGTTGAGCGTGTTCGAGAACGTGGCATACGCGCTGCGCGAGGAGCGCCGAGGGCGCCGAAGAGCCGGCCGCAAGGATCTGGAGCCGGCCGTCGTGGAAGCCCTGCGACGAGCCGGCCTATATGAGGAGGTGAAGGCCGATTTGGACCACCCCGCGCTGCGCCTCTCTGGAGGCCAGCAGCAGCGATTGTGCATCGCGCGCGCGCTGGCGGCGAACCCCGAGGTGCTGCTGCTGGACGAGCCCTGCTCGGCCCTTGACCCGATCTCCACAGCGACGATCGAGGAGCTCATCGTGGGCCTGCGCGAGAGCGTGGCGATCGTGATCGTGACGCACAACCTGCAGCAGGCATTTCGCGTGGCCGACCACGTGGCCTTCATGCACCTGGGCGAGCTGATCGAGTACGGCTCAAGCGATCAGATGTTCGACCGCCCGCGCGAGGAGCGCACCCGCGATTACATCGGCGGAGCCTTCGGGTGAGAGTCGAGAAGCCCGCGCGGGTGGTGCCGGGGCTGTGAGGATTTTTTTAAGGAGGACCCCCAAGGGGTCCTGCGATGGCCGCGTTGTGGCAGCACAGCTGACGGTGCTGGCAATAGCTGCGCTCGCGCTGTCGGGCTGTGAGAACAACATCGAAAGAAGCGCGAAGCTGGAAAAGGCGAAGCGCCAGGAGCAGCGCGAACACCCCCAGGAGACCCTCAAGGGCGTGGTCGTAGCGCGCGAGAACCCGTATGTGAAGGTGGTGGAGAGCGATGTGGTGCACAGCGCCGGCGGCACCGCAGCGGTGGTGGTGCTGCGAAACGAATCCTCCAAGCCGCTGCACGACGCCCCGATCGCAATTACGGTGAACGATGCGAGGGGCGCGAAGCTCTACGCGAATGACGCCCCCGGACTGGACCCCACATTGGTGTCGGTGGGGCTGCTGAGAGCACACGTGGAAACCGTGTGGGTGGACGACCAGATCCAGGCCGCAGGGGTGCCGGCGAAGGTGAGCGCGCGCGTGGGCGAAGCACCGGCGGCAACCGCCCCGCTGCCCCAGGTGAGCGTCGGCGGGGTGCACGGGGGCGAAGAAAACGGCAACGGCCCGAGCGTGGAAGGCACGGTGAGCAACGACTCCAAGGTGCCCCAGCAGCAGCTGGTGGTCTACGTGATCGCGCGGCGCGGCGGGCGCATCGTCGCGGCGGGCCGAGCGGTGCTGCCGGAAGTGCCCGCAGGCCAGCGAACGCCCTTCCAGGTCTTCTTCATCGGCAACCCGGGGGGCGCGAAGCTGGAAGCGAGCGCCCCGCCGACTACGCTGTAGGAGCGATCCCGCCCCACGCAGGACTTCTCAGCGCAAAATGACTTATTGCGCAATGACTTCCTCTGCAAGAAGATCTTCTGCAGCCTCAGCGCCGGCGCCCGCGCTGCTTGAGCGTGATGCCCTCGAGCACGTGGGCGACGGTCTCACACGCGTCCACGGCGGCCTCGAGCGACTCGAAGATGTCCTTCCAGCGGATGACGACCATCGGGTCGATGCCGCCCGCGAAGAGCGAGGCGACGGCGTCGCGCTGGAGGCGGTCGCCCTCGTTCTCCAGGCGGTGAACCTCGACCAGCTGGGGGGCCAGCTCGGTGCCGGTCTTCAGGCAGCGCAACGCACGGGCGATCTGCTCCCCGGCGCCCACCAGGACCTCGGCGAACTCCAGGGCCTGCTCCATGGGGGCCTCGACGCCGTAGAGGCCCAGCTGCGCGGCGGCCTGCTCGGTGTGATCGACGATGTCATCCAGGGCGGTCGCGAGGGCGTAGCCGTCGGCGGTGTCGAAGGGGGCGCTGACGCGCCCGCGGCCGGTGAGGCGGTGGATGATGTCGTGGGTGATGCGATCGCCCTCCTGCTCGCACACCTTCAGGTCGCGCGCGAGGGAGGCGTGCTCGGGGAAGTCCGCGAGGAGATCGCGCAGGAGGAAGCCCGAGCGTTGCACGTTGCGCCCGGCCTCCTCGACGAGGGCCATGAGGGTCCCGTCGGGACTGCGGCGCAGGAAGCTCATCGACCGCACTCCCGCGCAGGGATGCCTTGCGTCATGTGAAGATCGGCCTTGGGCAGCGGGCGCGGAAAGCTCATCGGGGGAGAATATTGACGCCTCGCCGGCTCTAACGATCCTTTTACGGCTTTTTCACGAACGGATCACGACTTCATAACGTCTCCCGCGCGCGAGCGATCGATGATGGCGGGCTGTGGAGAGCCCTCCCGAAAACGGCACGCTGTACGCGGGCGAGCTGGAGATACGGGTCGGCGAGGGGCTGGTGCTGGCCACCGGCAGGGCCCTGACGCTGTCCGTGCGGGAGTTCGAGCTGCTGGTGGCGATGGCCAGGCGCTCCGGGGCGATCGTCACGCGCGAGGAGCTCTTCGCGGCCGTCTGGCGGCGCGATCTGCGCCACGGCGATCGCTCGGTGGACGTGTACGTCTCCAAGCTGCGCACGAAGCTGGAAGCGGCGATGCCCGATCGACGCTTCATCCACACGCATCCCGGCTTCGGCTACCGCTTCCAGCCGCAGCCTTCACGAGATGTTCACACGCTCGCCACCGGCGAGTGATGACACTGAACGTCACAGTCGGCCTTTGGACCCTGCCTGCCCGCAGCGGGGTGTGGCGCTCCACCTATGGCCGTCAACCACAGAGTCAGAGGAGACGCAGTGATCTACAACAAGGCAGGCGCGATCCTGGGCGCCGCGGTGCTGTCGCTCGCCGTCGCGGCGTGTGGCAGCAGCTCGACGAGCAGCACCAGCAGCTCGACCTCCTCGGGAGGCGGGACGATCTCCGGCGCGGGCTCCACCTTCGCGGCGCCCGTGTACCAGCAGTGGGGCTCGGCGCTCTCGGGCCAGGGGCTCACCGTCAACTACCAATCCGTGGGCTCGGGCGCGGGGATCACCTCGCTGGAGAGCAAGACCGTGGACTTCGGCGCCTCGGACCCGCCCCTGAAAGCGCCTGAAGAAGAAGCGATCGCCAAGAACGGCTCGCCGGCGCAGCAGATACCGATGTTCCTGGGCGCGATCACGATCTCCTATCACCTGCCGGGCGTGGCCGCCGGCCTGAAGCTCGACGCGACGGTCGCCGGGAACATCTTCCTGGGCAAGATCAAGACCTGGAACGACCCGGAAATCGCCGCGCTCAATCCCGGCGTGAGCCTGCCGAACACGGCCATCACCGTGATCCACCGCTCGGACTCCTCGGGCACGACGGCCGGCTTCACCGGCTGGCTGGCGGCGGCGGACCCGACGTGGCCCAAGGCCGTGGGCTCGGGCAAGGACGTGCCGTGGCCGACGGGCACCGGCGCGAAGGGCAACGCCGGCGTGGCCGGCGCGGTCGCGCAGACCCCCGGCGCGGTGGGCTACGTGGAGCAGGCGTACGCGCTGCAGCACGGCTTCACCTACGCGAGCATCAAGAACAAGGCCGGCAACTACATCGCCCCCACGCTGGCCTCCGCGAGCGCGGCCGCCGAAGGCATCGAAGTCCCGGCCAACCTGGGCTTCGCGATCAAGAACCCCGCGGGCGCGAACGCCTATCCGATCACCTCGCAGACGTTCATCGTGGTGAACAAGGATCTCTGCAAGGCCGGCGTCCCCGGCGGCGAAGCGGCCGCCAAGGGGGTGAAGCAGTTCCTCGAATACGGCCTGGGCGCGGCGGGCCAGGGCGTGCTGTCGCAGGCCGACTACGCGGCTCTGCCGGCCTCGATCCTGGCCAAGTCCAAGGAAGCGGTGTCGGGCCTTCAGTGCAACGGCGCGGCGCTGTAAAAAGGTAGCCTGGGGCCTGTGTCGGTCAGCTCCACAGATCCATACCGGCGTAGGCCCTGAGGCGTCCCTTGGAGGCCGCGTCAATCCCCGGCGGTGGCCGCTCGAAGTTTGGGCGGTCGCCGCTGGCGCGGTTCCCGGATCGCGCACTGCGCTACGGCCTCACGCTGCTGGCAGCGCTGATCCTGGCGCTGATCGTCTACTTCTTCGTGCGCCTTGTGGGCGAAGCAAGGCCCGCGTTCGCCAAGGAAGGCGTCCTGGGCTTCGCCTTCAGCAACGACTGGAACGTGAGCGCGGAACACTTCGGGGCGCTGCCGCTGGTGGTGGGCACGCTGATCACCTCCGCGCTGGCGCTGTTGATGGGGGTGCCGGTGGCGGTGGCGACGGCGCTGTACATCACCGAGCTGTGCCCGCGCCGGGTCAAGGCGCCGATCACGGTGCTCGTCGAGCTGCTGGCCGCGGTGCCCTCGGTCGTGTATGGCCTGTGGGGAATCTTCTTCCTCGCCCCCAAGCTGCTGGGAGCGGAGCAGTGGGTGGCCGCGAAGCTCAGCTTCGTCCCCTTCCTCGGCGGCGGGGTGGTGACGATCCCCAACTACTTCATCGCCGGTTTGATCCTGGCGATCATGATCCTGCCGATCGTCAGCGCGATCGCGCGCGAGGTGATGGCCACGGTGCCGCCGGATCACAAGGAGGCCGCGCTCGGCCTCGGCGCGACGCGCTGGGAGATGATACGCATGGCCGTGCTGCCCTACTGCCGCGCGGGGATCGTCGGCGGCGCGATGCTGGGGCTGGGGAGAGCGATCGGCGAGACGATCGCCGTGACCATCGTCATCGGCGATGCCCCCCAGCTGAGCGGGCATCTGTTCGGACAGGGCTACACGCTGGCGGCCGTGATAGCGAACGAGTTCGGCGAGGCGACGGGACTGCACCGCTCGGCCCTGTTCGCCGCCGCGCTGGTGCTGTTCGTGCTCACTCTGCTGGTCAACGCGCTGGCGCGGCTGGTCGTGATGCGCGCCAATCGCAGCGCCAATCAGCCCAGGCGGAGCGGCCCGAAGGCGGGCATGGCCGACCTGGCCGAGACGGCGGCGATGGGAGCATGAGCACCGCCATGACGAGCCCCGCCACGAGCCCGGCTGCGAGCAGGGCCCCACGGAGGAGGCCCCGCCCGTGAGCACCCACGGCGCCACCCCCGCCCCCGTTGAGCGCTTCGCCGTGAGCCCCCGGCGGCGGCGCACGGACAGGGTGGCGCGCTCGCTGGTCCTGGCGGGCACGATCATCGCCCTGGTGCCGCTGGTGCTGGTCGTCTACTACCTCCTGCACGAGGGCCTGAAGGCCTGGAGCTTTGACTTCTTCACGACGGACCCGACCGGAAACACCTTCTTCAAGAGCTCCACCATCGGCGGCATCCGCAGCGCCATGCTGGGCACGATCGAGATGGTCGCGCTGGCCTCGGCGATAGCCGTGCCGGTGGGCGTGGGCGTGGCGGTGTGGCTGGTGGAGTACGGCAAAGGGCACCCCTTCGCGCAGCTCGTGCGCTTCTTCGTGGATGTGCTCACGGGAGTGCCTTCGATCGTCTTCGGCCTGTTCATCTATATCGTGCTGGTGATAGGCACCGGCTCGACGTTCGCCGGCTACAAGGGCTCGCTGGCGCTCTCGCTGCTGATGCTCCCAGTGGTCACGCGCTCGGCCGAGGTGGTGCTGCTGCTGGTGCCGGGCGCCCTGCGCGAATCCGCCCTGGCGCTGGGCGCGGAGCGCTGGAAGGTGATCTTCCGCATCGTCCTGCCCACGGCGCTGAGCGGCCTCGTGACGGGGGTGCTGCTGGCGATCGCGCGCGCGGCGGGCGAGACGGCGCCGCTGCTGTTCACGGCGGGGGCCACCAATGGGACCAGCACCAACCTCGGCCAGTTCATGAACTCGCTGCCGGTGCAGATCTACAACGACGTGATCTCCCCCACGCAGTCGGTGGTCAATCGCGCCTGGGGCGCGGCCCTGACGCTGGTTGTGCTTATCTTGATCCTGAACCTCGTGGCCCGCCTGGTGGCGCGAAGGAGTCGTCTTGCATGACACCCGACACAACATCGTCATCGCCCCACACGACGGCAGGCGCGCACCCGCCTCCGGCAGAGGCGCACGCTGAGAACAGCAGCAAGATGCTCCAGCCAGGCCACCAGCCAGCCCCATCTGCGGACACGACGAGCGCCCCCGCGCACACCGGCACGCCAAGCGTCCTTGAAAAACGCGGCCCGCGCGTGCGCCTGCGCGGCCTGCGCGCCTTCTACGGCTCCGCCGAACAGGTGAAGGGCGTCGATCTGGAGTTTCCCGCGAATGAGGTCACGGCCATCATCGGCCCCAGCGGCTGCGGCAAGTCCACGATGGTGCGCTGCATCAATCGCATGCACGAGGAGATCCCCGGCGCCCGCGCCGAGGGCAGCGTGCTGCTGGACGATCTCGATCTCTACGAGAGCTCCGTGGACGTCATCGCCGTGCGCCGCGCCGTGGGCATGGTCTTCCAGAAACCCAACCCCTTCCCCACGATGTCGGTGTTCGACAACGTCGCCTCGGGCCTGCGCCTGACGGGTGTGAGCCGCGGCGAACTGCGCCCCAAGGTCGAGGCCGCGCTGCGCAGCGCCGGGCTGTGGGAGGAGGTCGCCGATCGCCTCTCCGAGCCCGGCATCGGCCTCAGCGGCGGCCAGCAGCAGCGCCTCTGCATCGCGCGCTCGCTGGCCGTGGACCCCGAGGTGCTCTTGATGGACGAGCCCTGCTCGGCGCTGGATCCGATCGCGACGCTGAAGATCGAGGAGCTGATCGCCACCCTCAAGCAGCGCGTGACGCTCGTGATCGTCACCCACAACATGCAGCAGGCCGCGCGCGTGGCCGATCGTACGGCCTTCATGCTGAGCGGCGAGATGGTCGAGGTGGGCCCCACGGGGGACATCTTCACCACCCCCTCGGACCCCCGCACCGAAGAATATGTCACCGGAAAGTTCGGCTAGCCCACCGCCCGCAGGCGCAGGCGCAGGCGCAGGCCCGAGCACCGGCGCAGGCCCGGGCATCGGCGCCGGAGCGGCCATCGGCGCACGCCGGCAGGGGCGTCTGCACTTCCAGCAGCAGCTCCAGGAACTGGAGACCCGCGCGCTGGGCGGCCTCGATCTGATCGTCGAGCAGCTCGATCGCGTGCTCGAGGCCCTCGCCCACCAGGACGTGGAGCTGGCGCAGATGGTGATCAACGACGACGATCGCGTGGACGGGCGCTATCTGGAGGTCCACCAGGGCATCCTCTCGCTGCTCGCCCTGCAGGCGCCGGTGGCGGGGGACCTGCGCGTGGTGGCCGCCCTCCTGCACGTGATGAAATGCGTGGAGCGCATGGGCGATCAGTGCGTGAACGTCGCCAAGCTCATCCCCCTCTCCGGTCACGAGCCGCCCGTGCGGCGCGAACTGCTCGATGCGCTTTTGAAGATGGGCGCGCACGCGCGCTCGGAGGTCACGCAGTCCAAGGCCGCATTCGCGGGGCGCGACGTGGAACTGGCCGAGGATCTGGTGCGCCAGGACCGCGAGATCAATGGCCTCAACCGCGACATCTTCCGCATGGCCATCGAGATCGGCGACGACCCCGATACGCGCGAATGGGCCATGCTCATGATCCTCGTGGCGCGCGCACTGGAGCGCATCGGCGACAACGCCGTGGACATCGGCGAGCAGGTGGCCTTCGTCGTCACGGGCCTCTTCCGCGAGTTCTCGGACTCCTCGCACCCGCAGGACCTGGATAGGGCCCTGCGGCGGGACGACAGCGTCGACTGAAACGTCCCTCGCCCCCGCTGTTTGCGAGCACCACTGTGAACATCCTGTGACCCGGATGGTCACGGCGTCCGCCGTTTGCTTACACTGACGTTCCGATGATGGAGACCGAGCAGGGGGGCACGCCGGAGGCTCGCAGCGCGTCCTCGACCGGTTCGCCTCTGCGCATAGCGGTGCTCGACCGCGACAGCGGCTTCATCCAGGTCCTCTCCAAGCGCCTCGATCGCCTCGGCTGGGAGCACCGCGTGCTGGGCTCGCCCGTGCCGGCGGATGCCGTCGTGTCGATGCGCCTCAGCGCGCTGGTGGTCGATCTGGCCATCCTCGGACCGCAGGCGTGGGCGTGGCTGGAGCGCCTCTGCGGAGCCCTTCCCGAGCTGGGCATCGTCGTCTGCACCGGCCCCTCCACGGTGGCCCAGCGCGTGCGCGGCCTGCGCCTGGGGGCCGACGACTGGATCACCAAGCCCTGCCATCCCGAGGAGGTGATCGCGCGCGTGCAGAGCGTCGTGCGCCGCCGCCGCCGCAGCGCCAGCCGCGGGGACCTCAAGCCGGTGCTGGCGGGCGAGGTGGAGATCCGCTCCGATCGCTTCCAGGCGTTCGTGCACGGGCAGAGCATCGACCTCACGCGGCGCGAGTTCGAGCTGATCGAGCTGCTGGCCTCGGCCGAGGGGCGCGTGCTGGAGCGCGAGGAGATCTACTCGCGGCTGTGGGGCTATGCGATGGTGCGCGGCGACCGCTCGGTGGACGTGTTCGTGCGCAAGCTGCGCCAGAAGCTGGAGAGGGCATCGCCCAAGTGGCGCTACATCCACACCCACTTCGGCATCGGCTATCGCTTCGCCGCGGAGGCCACGGCGGGGGCCGGCATGGCGGCCGCCTCATCGATCGAGGCCGAGGCTGCCGCGCTAGACGTCGGCGCTGATGAGATCGGCGATGAGGGCCAGCTCGCGGGGGCGCAGCAGAATGATCAGCTCGCCGCCAGCACCGTTTAGACCGAGGCGCACTACCGCCAAACCGCCCTTCTTGAGGTCCACGCGGGCGCCGGTCAGTTCGGCCACCACGTTCGACAGATCCGGCTCGTGGCCCACCAGCATGAGGCGGCCATCGGCCGGGATCGCGGCCAGCGCGTCGAGGGCCTGCGCGGCGTCGAAGCCCCCCGCCAGCGGGGGATGTGTCCGCAACGTGGCCTGCTGCTCATGCGCCTGCTGCTGCTCATGCGCGTGTTGGTGCTCGTGTTCCCCCGCCTGCCTGCCTGTGCCCTCCAGGGTATGCCCTTCAGGATGCGCCCCGGAGGGTACATCCCCATGCCCCTCGCCCCACCCCTCGGCCGCCAATTGCGCGGTCTGCTGGGCGCGCACCTTGGGGCTCACGAGCAGCGCGTCCAGATGCACCTGCGCGCGCCCCAGCGCCACCCCCGCCAGGCGCGCCTGGCGTTCCCCGCGCGCGGTCAGCCTGCGCTGGGAATCCTCGCGGGCGCCGTGGGGCTCGGCGTCCGCATGACGTAGCAACCAGAGCTGGCGAGCCATGCCTCCAATTCCTCCTCACCAGCACAGTAGCGCCTGAGGCGCTAGCGTTGACAGGCGGTCTCCCATGAGCAGCAATCACCACCACGCCCACAAACACGAGCACGAGCACGAACACGGCGACCACGGCCCCAATCTGCACGAGCACTCGCTGTACTTCAACCGCGAGCTCTCCTGGCTGGACTTCAACGAACGCGTGCTGCAGCTGGCCGAGGACGAGCGGGTGCCATTGCTGGAGCGCGTGAAGTACTGCGCCATCTACACCACCAATCTCGATGAGTACTACATGGTGCGCGTCGCCGGCCTGCACGACCAGATCGAGGCCGGCGTGGACAACCCCGGCCAGGACGGCCTCACCCCCTCGGAGGCGATAGGCGGCATCCGCGCGCGGGTGCAGGAGCTGGGAGCGCGCCTGAGCGAGTGCTTCGATCGCGAGCTGCGACCCGCCCTGGCCGAGCACGGCGTGCGCGTGGTCTCCTACGAAGACCTCGATCAGGACCAGCGCGCCTACGTGGCCGAGCGCTTCGAGAAGGTCATCTTCCCGGCGCTCACGCCGCTGGCGGTGGCGCCCGGCAGGCCGTTCCCCTACATCTCGAACCTCTCCCTGAGCCTGGCGGTGCTGGTGCGCGACCCCATCACCGACCAGACGGTGTTCGCGCGCGTGAAGGTGCCCACCGAGATCCTGCCCCGCTTCGTGACAATCCGCCCGGGCACCACGCTGGTGCCCCTGGAGGAAGTGATCGCCCACCATCTCGGGCAACTGTTCCCGGGCATGGAGATCGTCGACTGCGACGTCTTTCGCGTCACGCGCGACGCCGACCTGGAGGTCTCCGACGACGCCGCCGATCTGCTGCAGGCGGTCGAGGACGAGCTGCGCCGCCGGCGCTTCGGCGAGGTGGTGCGCGTGGAGCTGGGCTCGCGCTGCTCCCCGCAGCTGCGCGCCGAGCTGGCCGCGCTGCTGGAGATGGAGTACGAGGCCATCTATCCCGTGAAGGGCCTCCTGGACATGGGCGCGCTGTGGCAGATCCATCGGCTGCCGGGCATGACCGAGCTGCGCGACCCGCCGATGGTCGGCATCACCCACCCGCGGCTGCTGCGCCACGAGGGCGAGCGCCCGGACGTGCTGGGAGCGATGCGCGATGGGGACCTCTTGGTGCACCACCCCTATGACTCCTTCGCCACCTCCGTGGAGCGCTTCGTGGGGCAGGCCGTGGAAGACCCCAACGTGCTGGCGATCAAGCAGACGGTGTATCGCACCAGCGACGACTCCCCGCTGGTGCCCGCGCTGATCGACGCCACCGAGCGCGGCAAGCAGGCCGTGGCGCTGGTCGAGCTCAAGGCGCGCTTCGACGAGCGCGCCAACATCCATTGGGCGAAGGCGATGGAGGAGGCGGGCGTGCACGTCGTCTACGGCCAGCCCGCGCTGAAGACCCACTGCAAGTGCGTGCTGGTGGTGCGCCGCGAGGGCGATGGGGTGCGCAACTACGTGCACATCGGCACGGGCAACTACCACTCGACGACCGCGCGCCTGTACACCGACTTCGGCCTCTTCACGACCGATGAGCAGCTCGGCGCCGACGTGACGGACATGTTCAACTACCTCACCGGCTATGGGCGCCCTTTGCACTATCGCAAGGTCCTCACCGCCCCCAATCAGCTGCGCGATGGCCTGCTGGAGGAGATCGAGCGCACGATCGCCGCCCACTCTCCCGAGCACCCGGCGCGGATCGCGATGAAGATGAACGCGCTCGTGGACGGGCGCTGCATACGCGCCCTCTATGAGGCCTCCCGGGCGGGGGTGAAGGTGGAGCTGAACGTGAGGGGCATCTGCTGCCTGCGCCCGGGCCTGGAGGGTGTCTCGGAGAACATCACGGTGGTCTCCATCATCGGGCGCCTGCTGGAGCACTCGCGCATCTATGCCTTTGAAAGGGAGGGCGAGCGCAGGATCTACATCGCCTCCGCCGATCTGATGCCGCGCAATCTCGACCACCGCGTGGAGATGGCCGTGCCGATCGACTCTCCCGAGCTGCAGGAGGAGCTGATGGACACCCTCGAAAGGGCCTTCGCGGACAATCAGAGCTCCTGGGAGCTGGGCGAGGACGGGGTGTGGCGCCGGCGCGTGCCCGCCCCCGGCGAGGAGCCGCGCAGCCTGCAGCTGGAGCTGATCGAACTGCACGCCCACCGCGCGGCGGAGGATCGCCCGCGCGAGCGCGACACGGCGGGGCTGCCAGGCTAGGCGGCCGCCTCCAACCCGTCCAGGGCCTGCTTGAGGTCGTCGACGGACTGGTAGTCGAGGCCCAGGAGATGGTCGTGGCGGTGGCGCACGATGCCCTGCTCGTCGATGACGATCACCGCGCGCTTGGTCTGGCCCAGGCGCGGAGCGAAGGCGCTGTAGGCCTTGGCCACCTGCTTGTCCACATCGGCCAAGAGGGGCAAGCCCAGGCCGTGCTTGTCCGCGAACTGCCGGTGTGAGTCGAGGCTCTGCGAGGAGATGCCCACGACCGTGGCCGCGAGCGACGCGAAGTCCCCGGCGCGATCGCGATAGGAGCAGAACTGCCTGGTGCAAACGAGCGTGTTGTCGCCCGGGTAGAACAGCAGCACCACCCGCTCGCCGCGATGGTCGGACAGCTTGAAGGGGCCATCGGTGCCGGACAGCTCGAAGTCCGGCGCCTGCTCACCGACCTGTGGGGTCCTGGCCATGCCCTCCCTCCTTTCCACTCTGGACAAAGGTCAGGATATAGCACAATCCCGATCGCGTATTGGACATATCCGGTAGAGGCCGACCCATCGGCCGTGAAGGGCTTGGAGGGGGCCGCCGAGGGCGGCCGCTGTTGCCGCGCGGTGGCGTGGCGAGCGGGTCGTGCGGGCGGGCTGGGCCGTGCCGCAGGCCGCGCCGTTCCATCGCTAGGACGCCATGCGATACAACCTCTGCTTGCGCATGCCCCCTGGCCGCCCGAGGGCAACGCCAACGATCACCAGCTCACGGGCACGCTCGAGGAGCTCTCGGTCGGTTAGCAGCCGCCCAGCGCACCCGGCAGCGCTCTCCCCTGAGCGCCCCCGACGCGACGGCCCCTTACCGCGCGGCGAGCACCCCCGCCGCGCTAGCCTCAACGCATGGAGGAATCGCTCAGCGGCCAGCTGCTCTTGGCCTCGCCTGCGCTGCTGGACCCCAACTTCCGCCGCGCCGTGGTGCTCGTGGGCGCCCACAGCGAGGAGGGCGCGATGGGCGTGGTGCTCAACCGCCCCTCCGAGATCACCGTCGGCGAGGCCGTGCCCGCGCTCGAGCCGGCAGTGGACGAGCAGGAGCCGGTCTACTTCGGCGGCCCGGTGCAGCCCAGCTCGATCGTCCTGCTGGGCGAGTTCCTGGACCCTTCCCCCGCGGGCCTCTTGGTGCTGGGCCGCATCGGCTTTCCCGCGCCGGAGGCCGGCATCGAGGAGCTGGCGCAGGCCACCGCGCGCAGGCGCGTGTTCGCCGGCTACGCCGGCTGGGGCGAGGGCCAGCTCGACTCGGAGCTCGATCAGGGCGACTGGATCGCCCAGCCCGCGCTGCCCGACGACGTCTTCACCGAGGCCCCCGAGGAGCTGTGGAGCATCGTCATGGCCCGCAAGGGCGGCAGCTACGCCCTGATCGCGCGCATGCCCGTGGATCCGAGCGTCAACTGACCCAGCCGACCACAACCACATAGCCTGCTCGATATGCCTATAATGCAGGCATGAGCAGCATTCAGTATACGGTGCGCGGTGTGCCCCCGGATCTCGACGCAAAGCTCCGCCGAGAGGCCCGGACAACCGGGAAGACGCTCAACTCCTTGGTGGTCGAGACACTGGAGCACGCAAAGCTGCCGTCCTCGGCCGTGACCCACGACGATTTGGATTGGTTCGTCGGCAAAACGCCGGGCCGCGAGAGTGATGCCGACGCGGCACAGGCGTGGCTTGATGCCCTGCCAGCCGGACCGGCGTGAAGCTGGCGCTCGACACCAACGCCTACAGGGCGCTCGGCGAAGGCGATCCAAGCCTCGCCGAAGATATGCGTCGCGCGGAGGTCCTCGGGCTGCCGATCGTCGTCCTGGGCGAGCTGTGGTTTGGATTCATGAACGGATCCAGACTGCGCCAGAACACCGAGACGCTCGAACGCTTCGTGGCGACGCCGCGAGTGCGGATTCTCGAGCTGGATGAGCAGACCACGCGCATCTTTGGGGAGATCGCCACCCTGCTGGGAGCAGCCGGCATCGCCATTCAACAGAACGACATATGGATCGCGGCTCTCTGCAAGCAACACGGCTTCGCGCTCGCCACCAGCGACCAGGGCTTCCAGCACGTGCTGGGCCTGGAGGTCGTCGAGGTCTCACCCACAGTTCGGCCATGAAGCCTCCGGACTCGACCTCCCCCTCTTCCCGCCGACCCTTCTAAGCTCTGGGCCATGCTCAAGCTCGCGCGCTGGTCCACCACGCATCGCCTGTATGTCGTTCTCGGCTGGATCGCCCTGCTCGTAGTCGTCAACGCGGTGGCGCAGTCGGCGGGAACCGCCTACTCCAACAACTTCACGCTGCCCAACTCCGACTCCCAGCGCGCGGCGGATCTGCTGCAGAAGAGCTTCCCGGTGCAGGCCGGCGACCGCGACACGATCGTCTTTCGCGTCTCCTCGGGGAGCGTCATGGACCCCGCTGTGAGGGCGCGCATGACGCGGACCTTCGCCGAAGTCGCCGGGCTGCCGCACGTGGTGGGCGTCCTCAGCCCCTACGCGGGCGGCAAGGCAGGCCAGACGATCTCCAAGAATGGGCAGATCGCGTTCGCCACGGTGCTGTTCGACGAGAAGGCCAACAACCTGCCCGTCTCAGCCGCCCAGCGCGTCGTGACGGTGGCGAGCAGGGCCCGCGCGCCCGGATTGCAGGTCGAGTTGGGCGGGTTCGCGATCGAGGCGACCCAGCGGCAGGGCTTCGGGCTGTCCACCGCCGTCGGACTGCTCGCCGCGATCGTCGTGCTGCTGATCACCTTCGGCTCGCTCATCGCAATGGGCCTGCCGATCGTCACGGCGCTGCTCGGGCTCGGCACCGGCCTGGGCCTGATCGCGCTGTTCACCCACCTGGTGGACACTCCCGACTTCTCCTCCCAACTGGCGGCCATGATCGGGCTGGGCGTGGGGATCGACTACTCGCTCTTCATCCTCACCCGCTTCCGCGAGGCCTACGCCGGCCCCGGACCCACCGCCGGACTGGTGCGGGAGTCGGTGGTGCAGGCGATGGACACCGCCGGGCGCGCCGTGCTGTTCGCGGGGTGCACCGTGGTCATCGCCCTGCTGGGGATGATGGTGCTGGGCGTGAGCTTCCTCTACGGCGTGGCCATCTCGGCATCGATCGGCGTGCTCCTGGTGATGCTCGGCTCGCTCACGCTGCTGCCCGCGCTGCTCACCTTCGCAGGACCCCGCCTGGTACGGCCCGGCCGGCGGGCCAGGCGCCGCGGCGAGCAGACCACGCACGCGGCCGGCACGGGCGCGTGGCTGCGCTGGAGCCGCTTCGTGCAGAGCCGCCCCTGGACGCTTGCGATCGTCTCAACGCTTGTGATGCTGGCGATCGCCGGCCCCGCCCTCGCGCTGCGCCTGGGCTCGAGCGACGCCAGCAACGACCCCAAGAGCTTCACCGCCCATCGCGCGTATGAGCTGCTCGCGCAGGGCTTTGGCAAGGGCTTCAACGGGCCGCTTCTGGTGGTGGCGCAGTTGCCCCGCCTGACGCAGGTGACCACCACCGGGCCGAGCCGGTCGAGCGCCACATCGGTTACGACGAGCCCCGCGCGACTGGGCAGCGCCCATGCCGTGGCTGACCTGAACAGGCTGCGCAGCGCTATCGCGGGGACCCCCGGAGTCGTATCGGTCACGCCGCCGCGCCTGAACCCAGCCGGCGACGTGGCCACGATCTCGGTCTATCCCAAGGCCGCGCCGCAGGACTACGCCACCAGCCAGCTGGTCTCGCACCTGCGCGGGCAGGTCATCCCGCCGGTGGCCTCGAGCACCGGCATGCGCGTCTACGTCGGCGGCGTCACCGCCGGCTCGGTCGACTTCGCCAACTCGCTCGGCCACAAGCTGCCGCTGTTCATCGGCGTCGTCGTGCTGCTCTCGGCGCTGCTTTTGATGGTCGTCTTCCGCTCGCTGGTGATCCCCCTGCAGGCCGCCTTCATGAACCTGCTCAGCATCGGCGCGGCGCTCGGCGTGATCGTGGTGATCTTCCAGTGGGGCTGGCTGGACAGCGTGATGGGCATCAGCAGGGGCCCGATCGAGTCCTTCATCCCCGTGATGCTCTTCGCGATCGTCTTCGGCCTGTCGATGGACTATGAGGTGTTCCTCGTCTCGCGCATCCACGAGCAGTGGGTGCGGGGAGGAGACAGCAGGCGCGCCGTCGGCGAGGGCCTGGCGCTCACCGGCCGCGTCGTGACGGCCGCCGCCGCGATCATGATCTGCGTATTCCTGTCCTTCATGCTCGGCGAAAACCGCATCATCAAGGAGTTCGGACTGAGCCTCGCCTCCGCCGTGTTCCTCGACGCCGTGGTCGTGCGCTGCCTGTTGCTGCCTGCCGTGCTGAGCATCCTCGGCGAGCGCACCTGGCGGATCCCCGCCTGGCTGGAGCGCGCGCTGCCGCGCCTGAACATCGAGGGCAGCGCCGTGACCGCCACCGCCGCATCCCAGCCGGATGGGGACGGGGAGGGAGTGGCGAAGGAGGTGGGCGCCGGGGCGGATGGGTCCTCACTCCGGCGCCGGGACGCGGTTGGCGGGGGAGTGAAGGGCTGAGACGCCTGGTGGGAGGGCCGTGTCTCGCCCTCCTCTGTCTCGCCACGCTGCTGGGCGCCACCCCGATCGCTGCCAGCGCCACCCCAGCCACCCCCAGCGCCACCCCAGCCACCGCCAACAACACCCCAACCACCCCCAACACCGCCGAGATCCGCCCCACGGCGGTGCTTCTCTTCCTGCCCTCCCCCTCGAATGCGATCGAGACCGAGCTGGCCGCAGTGCCCACGCTCTCCACGGGGCTCCTGAGCGCCACGCAGGGCAACTACACCACCGCTCAATTCCTGCTTGACATAACTCAGGGCGCACGGGTCTCCTACTCCGCATATTCACCGCCGCTGCCGCCCACACTGTCGATCGTGCCCACCGGCTCGCGGACGTCCGCCAAGTCTCCAGGCGCCGGCGGGGGGTTGGTGGGCGAAATCGCGGAGGGCGCTCAGGTCACCAACTGGCCGCGGGCGCTCAGGCGCGCCTCCGCGGCGCCTCAGATTCTCCAGCCGGGGCTGCTCGCCGCCGCCATTCCCGGCGGCGCCGCCTACGCCGGCATCACCGGCGAGGACCACACGGACGGCGTGGCGGCGGCCGATCGCTACGGCCACATCGCCGCCGTCTCGCTGGGCCCCGCCGCAAGCCTGCCGATACGTCTCGCAAGCCTGAGCCGGCGCTATGCGCTCCTCGTCGCCGACCTGCCCGCCGGCCCGCTCGGGGATGCGCAGCTGCGCCTGCTCGCCGCCCGGCGCCCGTCCAAAGAGCTGCTGATCGTCGTGCAGCGCGCCCCCGACAGGCAGGGCTATGAACTGCTGTGGAGCGCCCTCGCGGGGCTCGGCGGAGGGCGCACGCTCACCTCCTCCACCACCGGCCAGCAGGGCCTCATGGCCGCGATCGACATCGGCCCCACGATCCTGCGCCACCTCGCCCTGCCCGTTCCCTCCGCCATGCGCGGCCTGCCGGTGCGCACCGATGGCGCCTTCGACGGGCCCCATCTGCGCAGGCTCAAGGCCCGCCTGGAAGTCGTCTACTCGCGCCGATTGCCGGCGCTGGCGTGGCTGCTGGTGGCGTGGGCCGCGCTGCTGCTCGCCTCGCTCGTGCCCATCCAACGCGGCGATACCGCCCGCCGCCGCGCCGCCGCCATGCGCGTGGGCGCGCTTGCGCTGCTCTGGACCCCCGCGGCCGAGCTGCTGCCCGCGGCCCTGGAGCCCAGCCGCTCGGTCGAATACATCGTCCTCGTGCTCGCCTGCTTTGCGCTGGGCTTCCTCACCGACCGCCTGCTGCCGTGGCCGCGCGCGCCGCTCGCTCCCGCGCTCGCGGCCATCGTCGCGCTCAGCGCCGATGCTCTGCTGCACACGCAGCTCCTGATCCGCTCGCTGCTGGGCCCCAACCCGATCTACGGCGCGCGCTTCTACGGCATCGGCAACGAGCTCAAGTCGGCTCTGGCGGTCATGGTCTTCGCCGCCGTGGCCGCGCTCCTGTTTCCCGCCACGCGGGGGCGCCGCGCCGCAGCCGCCATTGCGCTCGCCGGCATCGCCCTGGCAACGGTCGAGGGCTCCGCGCGCATTGGCGCCGGCGTGGGCGGAGTCATCCTCGTCAGCGCCGGTACGGCTGTGGCCACCGTCATGCTCCTGCCCGGCCGGCTCACGCGCCGGCGCGCGCTGATCGTGCTGATCGCGCCCGCCATCGGGCTGGTGGCGCTGGCGGCGCTCGACCTCGCCACGGCGCACGGCTCCGGGCACTTCACGGGCAGCATCCTGCACGCCCGCTCCGCCGGCGATCTGCGCGCTGTCATCCAGCGCCGCTACGCGGCTGCGTACGAAGAGCTCAAGCACGGGGCGATGCCGGTGGCCACCGCCTTGGCGCTGCTCGCCGCCGTCCTCGGCGTGCGCAGACACCGACGCCTGCTCGCCCCCGTGGCCGAGGACCCCGCCTGGCTGGCCGCGCTCGCGGGCGGGCTCAGCGCGGGCATCGTCGGCGCCCTCACAGAGGACTCCGGCCCCGTCCTCTTCGTCGTCGCCGTCTTCACGCTCATCTGCCTGCTCGGCTACCTCTGGGGGCGGCCGCCTGGATGTCCCCCCGAGACCTCTACGCCGCGCACTTCTCACACGCGCCGTGCAGCACGATCTCATGCTCAGACACCACCGCCAGGGGCACTCGCTCGCTGACCTGCGCGATCGCGCGCTCCAGGGTGGCATCGGAGAAGGGCATCACCACGCCGCAGCTGTCGCACACCAGATGGTGATGATGCCCCTCGTGCTCGCCGCACACCCGCTCGAAGCGCACCATCGCCTGGCCGGTCTCCACGCGCTGCACCAGCCGCACCCGCTCGAGCTCCTCGAGGATGCGATACACGCTCGCGCGGCTCACGGCTCTGCCCTGTGCACGCAGGGTGTCCTCGATCTCGAGCGCCGTCAACGCGCAGCGCTGATCCGCCAGCAACTCCAGCACCGTCCGGCGCGCGCCGCCGCGCTTGTGCCCGGCGCCCGCCAGCTTCGCCTCGGCGCGCCCCACCCAGCTCTGCTCACGCGCGCCCGCGGAGGTGGATCGGATCGAGGGCATGGGATGGGATGAATGGGCGCTCATGGCAGCAGACTCACGATCATGGGGAGGCGCTCGCATCCCCGATCGCGCTCTTCGATGGTATTGCCCCTCCGCGCCTCACTCGCCCGCCGGCCGCCGTGGCGAGCACATAACACCCCACGGCCACTCCCACGATCGCGCTGCCGGGCGGCAGCGATGACACCTCGTAGCTCAACCCCACCCCAATCCACACAGAGGCCAGCGCGATCGCCATCGACAGCGCCATCCCCAACGCGGGATTGGCCGTAAGCCGCTGCGCCGCGCCGGCGGGCGCCGCCAGCAGACCCAGCAGCAGCAGCGCGCCCACGGCCTGCGTGGCCTCGCCCGCGTCCACGCCCAGCAGCACCAGGAACACCAGCCCCAGCCCCCCCACCGGAACGCCCCGCACGCGCGCCACCAGCGGGTCCAGCGTGGCGAACAGCAGTGGCCTGGCGATCGCCGCCAGCGCCGCCAGCAGAGCGATCGCCACCGCGGCCGCCGCCCACGCCTCGCCCGTGCTCAAACCGAAGATCGACCCGAACAGCGTGCGCGCCGCCACCGTACCGTCGCCCCCGGCGCCGCCCGAGCTGCAGAGATACAGGAACAGCGCCCCCAGCCCCAGCACCCAGCTGAACACCACGCCGATCGTGGTGTCATCGGCGGGCGCGCGATCCGCTCCGCCGGCCCTGGCCCAGCCCAATCGCCCAGCCACCGGCCGACCGCCACCAGCCCCCGCCCGGCCGCCGAGCGCCGCCAGCCCCATCGCCACCGCTATCGTCGCCAGAAACAGCCCCACGCGCAGATCCCACCCCGCCGCGGCCGCCGCCAGCGCGCCGGTGAAGGCCACGTGGCTGAGGGCGTCGCCCGCGAACACCTGCCCGCGCAGCACCACGAACCAGCCGATCGCGCCGCTGGCCAGCGCCACGAAGGATCCAGCCAGAAGGGCGTTGCGGATGAATTCGTGCGCAAGCATCAGTCAGCTCGTCTCGCCGCCGGCTCGGCGGCCCCTCCGCGCCCCGCGGCCCGCCCTCTGCGCGCCCACGGCGGCCCGCCCTGACGCGCCGCGAGCATGCGCCCCGCGCGAGCCACCAGGTACATGAGGAAGGCCAGGGTGGTGATCAAAAATCCCAACGGCCAGTTGGTGAAGTACGACAACCCCAGCCCCACCCACGTCACCGCCAGCGCCAGACCCGCGCTCAGCGCCAGGCCCGCGCCGATGCGCGTCGTGATCTGCTGGGCCGCCGCCGCGGGCGCCACGAGCAGCGCGAACACCAGCAGCGCCCCCGTGATCTGCGCCGTGGCCGCCACCGCCAGCCCCAGCACGATCAGGAACGCCGCCGACAACGCGCGCACGGGCACCCCCCGGGCGCCCGCCACCACCTCGTCCACCGAGGCCAGCAGCAGCGGCCTGCCCGCCAGCGCCAATCCCGCCAGCACCGCCACGGCCACCGCCAGCAACGTCCCCACCTGGCCGGAGTCGATGCCCAGGAACGACCCGAACAGCAGCGTTTCCAGGTCCTCCAGCACCCCCCCGTAGAGGCTCAGGAATACGAATCCCAGCGCCAGCGCCCCCGCCTGCACCGCCCCCGTCGCGGCCGACTCCTGCGCGCGACTGCGCCTGCCGCCCGCGTGCCCGCGCCCCTCAGAGGGCCCGGAGGGTACGCGCGCGCCCGCGGCGATCCCCAGCGCTCCCCCGACGCAGAACACGTAGTACCCCCACGCCAGCGGCCATCCCGCCAGCGCAGCCAGCGCGGCGCCGGGGAAGGACATCAGCGACAGCGTATGTCCCGCGAAGCTCTCGCGGCGCACCACCATCAGCCAGCCCACGATGGCGGCCATGATCGCCACGATCGTTCCCGCCTCGAGCGCATTCACCATGAAGGGAAAGCTCAGCAGCTGTTCCACGTCGCTTATGAGGTCGATGGACAGATGGGGTTCCGTGGGCATCACTCCAGCACCCGGCCCGGTACGTACGGTTCGATGGCTATCACTCCAACACATGACGCGGTCCGTGCGCGTGGTGCCCCTCGGGGTCCCCCACCACGACCATGCGCCCATCGGATGTGCGCAGCACCTCGATCGGCGTGCCATACAGCTCGCTCAGCGTCTGCGCCGTGATCACCTGCTCGGGCGTGCCCGCCACCGCCCTGCCTCCCGCCAGATACAGAATGCGATCCAGATAGGGCAGCAACGGGTTGACATCGTGGGCCACCAGCAGCACAGCCACCCCCTCGCTGCGGCAGATGCGCTGCACCAGCGCGGTCACCGCCACCTGATTGGCGATGTCAAGGCCATCCAGCGGCTCGTCCAGAACCAGCATCCGCGGCCGCCGCACGAGCGCCTGCGCGATCAACAGCCGCTGCTGCTCCCCCCCCGAGCACTCGCCGATCGGCCGCCCCGCGTATGCCTGCGCGCCCACCTGCGCGATCGCCTCCGCCACGCGCGCGCGCGCGGCACGCGCCCGCCCCGCCCACGGCCCCACGGCCGGCAGCGGCACGCCCCAGCGGCTCCCATCCAGGCCCAAGCGCACCAGATCCACTCCGCGCACGCGCGTGCCCCCATCGAACACGCGCCGCTGGGGCAGATAGCCGATCCGATCGTTGTGCTCACCCGCGAGCCCGCCCAGCACGCTCACGCTTCCCCGCGATGTTCCCAGCAGACCCAGCAGCACCCGCAGCAGCGTCGACTTGCCCGCGCCGTTGGGGCCCAGGATGGCCACCAGCTCCCCCGCGCGCACCTCGAAGTCCACGCCGCTCCAGATCTCCCGGCCGCCGATGCGCACGGCCGCGTCGCTCATCGCCACGGCCGGCGGCATCTACCTGCCCGTCGCCTCGTGCAGCGCTCGCTTCAGCCCTTCCAGCTGCGCCACCTGCCACTGCTCGAAGCTCTCGCTCGCGGGTGACAGCGTCTCGGTCACCGTGGCGATCGGAATGCGCTGCGCGCGCGCGATTTCGTTCACCCGCTGCACATCCGGCGTGACGTTCTGGCTGTTGAACACCCACACCTCGATCTCGCGGCTCTGCGCCTGGCCATCCACCGCCTGCTTGTCCTGCGCGCTCACTTCGCCCCCCTCCGCGATCGCCTTGGCGAAGCCGTATGGGGTCAAGAGCTTCAGGCCCAGGTCTTCGCCCAGGGGCTGGAAGATGCTCTCGCTGTAGCCCACCGGCACGCCGGCGTACCTGGCGCGGATCTCCGCGCGCAGACGGTCATAGGGCGCCAGGCTCCTGGCTTCAAACAGCCTCCGCTGCGTGGCGAAACAGCTCGCGTCCCGCGGCGCCAGCCGGTCGTAGTCGTCCACGATCTCTTCGATCACCCTCCGCACGCTGCGCGGCGAGTACCACTGGTGCGGATTGTCTCCTGCCCTCAGACCCAGCGCATCGCCCACGTTCAGCACCGCCCGCCCGCTCACGGGGTTGGCGTTCAGCAGCCTGCCCGCCCATTCGTCGTAGCCGATGCCGTTGACGATCGCCAGCCCTGCGCCAGCCATCGTGCGCGCATCCTGCGCGGTCGGCTCGTAGCTGTGCGGATCGGCGCTCGGATTGACGATGATGCTCCGCACCTGCACCTCCTCGCCGCCCAGCTGCGCGGCGATGCTGCCCCAGAAGTTCTCCGCCGCCACCACCTCAAGCCTGCCGGAGGCGCTCGCGCCGCCGCGAGCGCAACCACCCTGAGGGCCACCCTGCGAGCCAAGCTGCCGGCTGACCTCCGATCGGCCGCAGCCCGCCAGGGCCAGGGCCAGCACGGCGAGGGCCAGGACGGCGAGGGCCGGCACGGCGAGCGGGTACGCGGCCAGCACCAGCGCTGCCGCCCTCCTCCGCGGTCGCGGACGCCCTTCCGAGCCACCTCGCAGCGTCGAGCGGGAGCGACAAGAGACGCCTTTGTGTGCCATCACGCTCGGCCAAACCATATCAAGACTGAGTCTCGTTCTCAGATCTGAGGATACTCTGGGCGCGTTGTGGGGGACACTTGCCGTATGCCACCCCCGCTCCCCCCAGGAGGCCCATCGCCATGCACCAGCTGATACTCGACTCCGAGGAGACCCACTCCCCGACCTACGCCGGGCGCAGCTTCGCCCACGACGTCCCCAAGTACCGCGTGCCGGCGCAGGGCATGTCCGCCGGCGCCGCCTACCAGCTCGTGCACGACGAGCTCAACCTCGACGGCAACCCCGCGCTCAACCTGGCCTCCTTCGTGACCTCCTGGATGGAGCCCCAGGCCGATCTGCTCGCCGCCGAGGTGCTCGCCAAGAACATGATCGACCAGGACGAGTACCCGCAGACCGAGGCCGTGCACCAGCGCGTGGTCTCCATGATCGGGCGCCTCTTTCACGCGCCCGCGCACGAGCGGCCCACCGGCACCGCCACGATCGGCTCCTCGGAGGCGATCATGCTGGCGATGCTCGCGCACAAGCGCTCTTGGCAGCTGCGCCGCCGGGAGGCGGGGCTGCCCGCGGACCAGCCCAACATGGTGATGGGCGCCGACGTGCACACCTGCTGGGAGAAGTTCGCGCGCTACTTCGAGGTGGCGCCCCGCGTGGTGCCCCTGGAGGAGGAGCGCTACACGATCGGGGCCGCGCAGGTGGAGCCACTGCTGGACGAGAACACCATCGCCGTCGCCGGGCTCCTGGGCACGACGTTCACCGGGCAGATGGACGACATCGGCTCCATCAACGAGCTCCTCGCGCGCGTGGAGGCAGAGCGCGGCTGGCGCATTCCCCTGCACATCGACGCCGCCTCGGGCGGTTTCATCATCCCCTTCACCCAGCCCGATCTGGAGTGGGACTTCCGCCTCTCGCAGGTGCGCTCCATCAATGTCTCCAACCACAAGTTCGGGCTCGTCTATCCCGGCATGGGCACCGTCATCTTCCGCGACAGCTCCGACCTGCCGGAGGAGCTCGTCTTTCACATCAACTACCTGGGCGGGGACATGCCGAACTACTCGCTCAACTTCTCCCGTCCCTCCTCCTCCGTGATCCTGCAGTACTTCGCGTTTCTGCGCCTCGGACACGCGGGCTTCGAGCAGATCATGGCCAACATGCTCGCCAACGCGCGGGCCCTCGCGGCCAAGCTCGCCGGAATCGACGGGCTTGAGATCGTCAACGACGGCTCGCGGTTTCCGATCGTCGCGTTGCGCGCCGCGGACCCGCGCGCCATCGACCTCGTGCAGCTCTCGCACCTTCTGCGCGAGCGCGGCTGGATCGTGCCCGCCTACACGCTTCCGCCCGATGCCGAGCACATCAGCCTGCTGCGCATGGTCGTCAAGGAGAACTTCTCGCGCGACATGGTCGACATGCTCGCCCACGATGTGCACGTGGCGATGAAGGCTCTGGCCGCGCGCACCACAGTCCATCCGCACCGCCCTCGCCGCCGGCCGGTGTGCTGAGGGCGGCCTTTGTGCCGATCCGGCCGGTGTGCCGATCCGGCCGTGTGCCGAGGGCCGGTGTGCCGACCCTACCCCGGCAGCTCCAATTCGATCAACCCCCCGCCCCCCTCGTGGTCCACCTGCAGGGTGGTGTGCTCGACCGCAAAGCGGTCGCGCAGCAGCCCCTCCAGCTCCCGGCGCACCGCGTGGCAATCGGCGTCCGCGCCGACGAGCACGTGCGCCGACAGCGCGGGGAAGCCGGAGGAGACCTCCCACACGTGCAGATCGTGCACCTCCACCACGTTCCTCCACCCGGCCAGCGCCCGGCCGATCTCCTGCGGGTCCAGTCCCCGCGGCGCCGCCTCCAGAAACACCCTGCCCGAGTCCCGCAACAGGCGATAGGCGGAGAGCCCCATCAATCCCGCCACCCCCAGGGATGCGATCGGATCGGCCCTCTCGAAGCCGCTCACCAGAATCACCACACCGGCCACGGCCGTGCCGATGAAGGCGAACAGGTCGGTGAGCACGTGCTGGTAGACGCCCTCGACGTTCAGGCTCTCGCGCCCCGCCCCCGCCAGCGTCGCGCTCGCCAGCGCATTCACGGCGATCCCCACGACCGCGATGCCCACCATCCACCACGCCGACACCTGCCGCGGGGAGATCAGCCGGTCGATCGCCGACCGCACGATCGCGCATGCCAGCACCAGCAGCGTCGCGCCATTGATCTGCGCCGCCACGATCTCAACGCGCCGCCACCCGAACGTCATCGCCCCTCCCGCCGGCCTGCGTGCGACCCGCACCGCCACCACGGACAGCCCCAGGGCGGCAGCATCGGTGAGCATGTGCGCCGCATCGGACACCACCGCCAGCGAATGCGCCAGCACGCCCACCACCACCTCCACCACCATGAACCCCAGGATCAACCCCAGCGCCACCAGCAGGCGGCGCAGGGACACGGCCGAAGCGGCCATCGCGGACACGCCTCCGTGAGCGTGGTGGTGGTGGTGCACGTCGGACACGCCTCCGTGGGCGTGATGATGGTGCACGTTGTGCCGGCTCACCCCGATGAATCTAGGGACTCGGGCGTCTATCTGGGGACTCAGGCGTCTTGATGGTGCTCTCAGCCGGCCGGCGGCGGTGCGGAGGACGCCTCGCCCGCCTGTCCACCACCGCCTGCGCCCGGTGCATCCGCGCCGCCCGCGATGCTGCGCCTGCGCCCCATCAGCAGCACCGCCAGGATCGCCAGGATCACCACGACCAGGATCCCGCCCGCGATGTAGCGCAGCGTGTGGTGCACCGGCTTGGCCTTGGCCCTGCTCTTCTCAACCGCCACCGGCACGCCCTTCGCGGCGAGCTGCGCCGCCAGCTGGGGCTCATCGTGCGAGGGATAGATCGCCAGCACGTGGCGGCCGTCCTTCAGGGTCACGTGCACGCTGTGGGGCTTCTTGTTGAACGTCACCGCGGCGATCTGCGCGGTGGCCATCTGCCGCTGG
The DNA here is from genome assembly GCA_964582105.1 of uncultured Solirubrobacteraceae bacterium. GTDB lineage: Bacteria > Actinomycetota > Thermoleophilia > Solirubrobacterales > Solirubrobacteraceae > Palsa-744. The sequence goes on along the minus strand of CAZOQI010000019.1, from coordinate 17,704 downwards.
AATTCTTCGTAGCTCTCGTGCTGGTAGCGAATCGTCGCGCCCGCCGCCTCAACGGTGCCAAGGGCCAGCGCCAGCGGAGCCAGCGCCAGCAGACATGCCGCCAACGCCGCCGCTGCCCTGCCGATCGATCTGCTCATCGTCATCGGCGCAACCCTAACGGCCCGTCCCGACGTATGCTTGGCGGGGGTCCCGCCGCCCAGGTCAGGCGGCCCTTGGGTGCCAGCCCCTTCCCTGCTTGACAACCTTGCCTTCCTGCACCAACTCGGGCAGCACGCGGTAGAGGTAGTTCTGCTTGATCCCCATGCGGTCGGCCAACTCGGGGATCGTCACACCAGGCTGTTCGCGCACCACTCGCAGCGCCTCGGCCGCACGCTGGCCGCTGCCTTTGGGACGACCGGCCCGGCGCGGGCCGGAACTGGGCCGAGGCGTCGGCCGGGGCAGCGGCGGCCTGGGCCGCGGACCCGGGAGGGATGGCCTGTCGGACTGAATGCCCGCGGCCGCGGCGTCGTCGCCGGCGAGCACCGTCTCATCCCCATCCCCATCCCCATCCCCGTTGAAGCCGCCGTCGACATCCTCGCCATCGGCAGCGACACGGCTGCCGCCACCACCGCTGCCGCTGCCACGCGGGCGGCCCGGCCCGCGGCGCACCGGCGCCGACCCGAGAGCGCTGGCATCCGCCGCCCTGGCCGCCGCCGCGGCCCCCTCCAGATCGTCGGACGCCGAGCCGGCAATGCCAACAGCCGCAAGAGCGCCACTGGATCCGGCCACTTCCGCCAGTGCCGCGGAGGCCGCCTGGAGACGGTTGTATTCCGCGATCAACGGCCGCAGCTCGGCCAGCCGATTATCGATCTCATCGCGCTTTTCGTCAAGAAAGTCGGGCACGAGCGCATCCTCTTCCACTTAGGGTTGGTGTGATCTGTTGGTGTCATTCGATATTACACCAACCACCGATTTTACCCTATATCGGCAGCGAAGTTCGCGCCACCGGAACACGCTCAGGCGGGCTGATTTGACTCCGCCAGCTGACGCTCGCGCCGCCGCCATCTGACGCTCACGGCCGCCACTGACGCTCGCTCAGCCGCCATCTGACGCTCAGGGCCGCCACTGGCACTCGCGCGGCCGGCTATCTGACGCTTACGCGCTCATCCTCGCGCCGGTAGCCCAAGCGCGCGGAGATGCGATCGGCGGCCGCCACCAGATGGGGACCCAGGTGCTCCACCATCTCCTCCAGGGAGATCATCGAGCTGTGCGCCGACATGCTCACGGCGGCCACCACCTCCTCGGACTCCGAGCGCACCGGCGCCGCGATCGCATACAGCTCGCTCGCCAGCTCCTGATCGTTGACGGCGAAGCCCTCCTCGCGCACGTGCTCGAGCTCCGCGCGCAGCCCGCTCTTGCTGGTGATCGTATTGGGTCCCACGCGGGTCAGCTTCATCTCCGCCAGCAGATTGCGCTGCTCGTCCTCGGGGAGATTGGCCAGCAGCAGCTTGCCCATCGCCGTGCAGTAGGCGGGCAGGCGCGCTCCCGGAGCCAGATCCAGATCGAGCTTGCCCTGTCCCCGGCGGGCGCTGCGCACGCGGTCGATGTACACGACCTCGGGCCCGTCCAGCACCGCCAGGCTGACGCTGTAGGAGGATTGACGGCACAGCTCCTCCAGATAGGGACGTGCGTGCTCGTGCAGATCGGTCGAGTTCAGCGCCGACATCCCCAGGTCCGTCACGCGCAGACCGAGCCGGTACTTGCGCGCGGCGCCCTGTTCGAGATAGCCCAGCGCCACCAGCGTGGACATGTAGCGATGCGTGGTGCTGCGGCGCATGCCCAGCTCGTCGGCCACCTCGGCGATCCCGCGGATGGGGCGCTCGGGCGTGAAGCACGAGAGGATCGCCAGACCGCGCTCCAGCGACTGCGAGTAGCGCGGTTCGCGCAGGCTCGGGATCGACCAGGCCTCGCCTTCGGGCTCAGGCTCGAAGTAACTGACGGCGCTCGAACTTCTCGTTGACATGCATCCTCCCGATTGGCCTTACGGCTCCGCTGGCTTGCCGCACCGATGACATCGTGCGGATGTCCATTGTGCCGCCCCGCTCACTCCGCGACTACTCTCATGAGAGTAAACGTATTCGAACTATGTGCTTCTACGGCTGCGGAGCGCCACGACGGCTGCGGAGCACCACCCGGGCCCCGGCGTGGGGCGTGACCACCACGCTGCGCCACAGTGGGCGCTCCATGCTCCTGGCCGCCGGGTGCACGGTCACGCTGGACAGCGCGATCCGCAGCACCGTCTTCATCTCAAGCACCGCCATGTGCAGACCCGGACAGCGCTTGCGCCCCCCGCCCCAGGGCAGCCATGCCGGCGCGCTTGCTTGCGCCGGTTCAAGGGGCCGTGAGAGAGCGCCCGCGAGAGCGCCCGCGCCCGCCCCGCCGCCGCCCGCCCCGCAGCCGGACGCCCCGCCGCCGGACGCCCTGCCGCCAGACGCCGCGCCGGCGGTGCACGCCTGGAATGGCCCCACCTCGGGGCACGCCTCCAGGAAGCGCTCAGGCCGGAACTCGTTCGGCCGGCGATACCACGCGGGGTCGTGGTGCAGGAGGTAGATGCACCCCAACAGCCGCGCCGGAGGCCGATATGTCCAACCCCCGATCTCGATCGGGCTGGCCACCGCCCGCGGAATCGTAAAGAGAAACACGGGCCGATGACGCAACACCTCCTGGATGGTGGCCATCAGGTAGGCATCGCCCGCGCCGGCGTCCACCTCCTCAATCAGCCTCTCCAGCACAGCGGGATGATGGGCCAGCAGCTGGAAGGTCCAGGCGAGCTCGGATGCCGTGGTCTCGTGGCCGGCCAGGATGACAGACATGATGTTGTCGCGCAGCTGGCCACCGCTCATCCGTGAGCCATCCGCGCCCTGAGCCATCATCAGCTGCCCGAGGATGTCATCGGGAACGCTCGGCGACCGGGCGCGATCGGCTATCAGCGCGTGGATCAGCCGATCGACCTCCGCGCGCTGGCGCACGAAGCGCTTCCAGGCCGGCGATCCCGGGCCACGGCGCAACATCGGCAGCGCCAGCAGCGGACCGGCTGTGACAGACAGCATCGCCAGCAGCCGCTCGTGCAGCAGCGCCAGCAGGCGCTCATCGCAACCCGAGCCGAAGATCCTGCGCAGCACGATCTCCAGTGTCAGCGCGCGCAGAGCGGGATGAAGCGGGAAGGAGACATCGCGTGGCCACGATGCCACCTCTGCCCGCACGACCTCATCTATCAGCTCGGCGCCCCGCGCCACGGCGGCGCTCTGGAAGGAGGGCAGGGTCGCCCTGCGACCGGCCAGATGCTCGTCTCCATCCAGCAGCATGAACGAGCGGCCGCCCACGATCGGCATGATCGACGCGCCCCCTTCTCCTGGACGCAGCACCTCGGGCGAGGCGCCGAACACAGCCCGCACCTCCTGTGGATCGGACAGGAACACCAGCGGCGGCAGGCCGGTGGCGAACAGCGTGAAGCGAGAGCCATAGCGTGCGCGGCACCACGCCAGGTAGCGCAACGGCGAGCGCCAGAACAGGAAGGTCTGGGCCGCCGCGGGCAGGCGCGGACCCGGAGGCAGCTCGGCGCGCCCACGCCCCCGCCCGGCGCGCCCGTGCCCCCGCCCGGTGCGCCCACGCCCCCGCCCGGCGTCTTTGGCCCGTCCCCGTCTGGCCAATCTCCACCGCGAGGCCCGCTCCTGCGGCCACGGCTTGGGCCTAGGCAGCGCGCTGGCCATTGGCGATTCGCCACGCTCGCAGTACCGGCAGCAGCAGCCTCGCAAGCGAACCGCCAGAGCGCACCAGGCTCTGCGTCGCCGCGCGCGTGGCTGCCACGCGCGCACTGTCCTTGGACAGGTACATCGCCACCACGCTGGCCACGATGACCGTGTGCCTGTGCCCCTCGCGCAGACCCTGAGCCGCGCGCAGCGCGCAATCCACGATCTCGCCGAGGCGCCGCACCGCCTCCTCGCCGTCTCCGTAGTGAGCTATGTAGCTGTGATCGCCCTCGCGCGCGTCCTGCGCACGGTCCGCGTAGCTGTCCAGCATCGCGGTCGCCAGCGATGCCCACGGCAGATACGCGGCGTGCGCGGCCGCCACATCGCCTGGCTCGCAGACCTCCTCGGCGGCCAGCGCCAGCAGCACGTGGGGCACCAGCGATGCGCTCGCCGCCGCACTCAGCTCAAACCAGCTCAGCTCACCCGCATCCGCCGGCTCCCCTTCCCGCTCCCCCTGCGGGCCATCACGGCCTCGATGCCGCTCATCCTCGGCAGGCAGCCCGCGTCCGCTCCTCGCTTCCCTCTCCCGCGCGGCCCACTCCCGCAATGCGCGATCGCGGCCCTCGGGGTCGGGGTTGTGGTTGAGGCTCTGGATCGCGCAGCGCGCCGCCTCTCCGAGCACCAGCGGACGCACCAGCTCATATCCCGGCAGCCCGGCGCACACCTCGCGGCAGGAGCAGATGAGCGCGCGCAGATACCCACCGTCGTCGCAGTGGAGATGATGGCCGTAGTGGTCGCAGATGGAGCCTCGCGGATCGAGCGCCTCGACCAGGGCGCGGTGCAGGCGCCGGCCGTTGTGCTCGCCCAGCTCGGCGCCGCGCTCGCTCACCCCGTCGAGGAAGTCCCACACCGTCTGGTAGGCCACCAGCAGCCCCAACAGCCTGGGCCGGCGGGAGCGCGGCAGGATCCAGAACAGCGCCGCGCCATCCGCGTGAGCGCGCTTGTGCGCAATCGAGTCCAGCGCGTCCTCGCGCAGCGGCGCGTCGGGGATGCTCCGCGCACGCGCGCGCCAGGCGCCGACCTCGCCCGAGACGGCCCGCAACCCCCACAGCAGCTCGCGGGTCGCCGCCACCGTCAGCGCCCGGAGAAGCGTCAAGCGCAGCGGCGCAGGATCGCCGCTTGCCTCCGGATTCAGGATGCTCCCGAACGCTGGGGGACTCCCAGATCCCCGGCGGCGGGCGCAGACCCTGAGGACCCTGAGGCTACGTTGCCGGATGGGGGCGCACGCTCGCCGCACGATAGCCCGGCACCGCGATGATCGCGGCAGCCGCAGCCGTAACGAGCACAAAGCATCCGATCGCCGCCACGGCACCGGTCGAGAAGAGGACCGGGAAGCCTGTTACAGCCTGCAGCGCGTGACTGAGCAGCAGCTGGCCGTAGACGCCGAACAGCGCTCCGATCGAGCAGCCCACTCCCAGCAGCAGCCCGCTCTCCATTATGAGCGAGCGCCACAGCCCGCGCCTGGGGAACCCTTCGAGCTTCATCCGCGCCAACTGCGGCCGGCGCTGAGAGATCATGGAGCTCATCGCCACCGAGATCGCCAGAACCCCGGCCAGCAGCACCAGCGCCGCGATCTGACTCAGCCGCTCCAGTCCGCGTCGGCTCGCCGCTCGCTGGCGCATTTCGCGTTGGTGCGCTGTTTCCACCACAAGCCCCGAGGCCCTCCCCAGCGTCCGCTGGATCTCGCCGCGAACGGCCACCGGCGAGGCGCCTGGTGCGAGCGTCACGTTGTACGCGCTGGAGTCCGTGCTTCCCCAGGCGCGAACATAGTCCCGCGAGCCCAGGATGACCGCCCCCGGCGGCCACCCGAGGTTGGTGCTGAGCGCCGCCACGCGCAGCCGCAACGGATTGGGCGCGGGCAGCGTGAAGAGCTCGCCCACGCGCAGATCGTTGGCGGCCGCCACCGCCTTGGACATCACGGCCCATCCGCCCGCACGCAACCTGGCGGTGGCCAGCGCCAAGCCCCCGCCGACGATCTGGCTCGACGGGATCGGCGCAGTCGCCGTGGCGGGCGGGGCGAGCACCCACACGCGACGATTGCCATAGGCGAGAAAACCGGCGCGATAGGACCCCACCGCGCGCACGCCGGGCAGTTGCGACAGCCTGGCGCCGGCCGACGCGGGGAAGGGCGTCGTCGCGAGCAGGTTCTGAGCCCCCGGGGCGACCACCCAGATGTCGGCGACCGAGGTCACCTCGTGGAAGAGGCGATCCAAGCCGCCCTGCAGGTTGTCGGTGGCGCCCTGGATGGTGACCCCGGCGAACACCGCGATGGCGCCGGTCGCGGCGATCGCCAGCGAGCGGGCCTGCGCCGGGGGCGAGCGCAGCTCGACGATCGCCAACCGCGCGGACCCCGACAGCATCCGCCGCTGCAGGCGGTCGAAGGCGCCCACCACAGCACGCAGCGCAGGCGCCAGCAGCAACAGCAGCCCCACGATCAGGATCACGATGCCCAGGACGGCCGACTGGGGCGCCAGCACAAGGATCGCGCTCGTCAGCCCCAGGCACACCACCACACCCGCAAGCGCCTCGGCCGTTCCGCCCACGCGACCGAGCGTCCGCCGCCGCGCGGGAGCGCTGCCGCGCAGGGGCCGCGAGAAGATCTCGCGCAGCGGCGTGAGCACGCCCACGCAAGCGGCCAGCAGCCCTGCCCCCACCGCCAGCGCCACGCTCTGCCAGGTCACGATCCGCTGCGAGCCCACCGGAAAGGCAAACGACAGGTAACCGGGGTCGGAGTGCAGCAGGGTGATCGAGAGCAGATCGCCCAGCGCCAGGCCGAGCGCCGAGGCCAGCGCCCCCAGCGCGACCGCATCGAAGAGCAGCGTCTTGATCGTCATCCAGCGGGTGGCGCCATCGCGCCTCAGATCTCTGATCAGGCCCCTGCGCAAGGGCACCGTGAGCAGCATCGCGCAGTAGGCGAACATGAAGCCCACCAGCGCCCCAATCGCAGCGAAGGTGCTCATCGACTGGTCGATCGGCCCCGCGGCCTGGCTGAAGAAGGCCGCGTCGGCATCGGCGGATTCGACATTCAGACGCCCCGCCGCCAGCGCCAGCAGCCCCGCCCGCACTTCACGATCGCGCCCACCGCGCGGCTGCACCAGGATGCGGGTGACGCGGCCCCGCATGCCGGTCAGCCGCTGTGCATAAGCCAGCGGCGCCAGCACAATCGGGCTGTGCACCAGCGCGCCGATCTCCGCTTCGCCCAGATCGGCGCCCACAAGCACCTGCTTGGACTCGGCGCCGAGCTGCAGCGTGACCACCTGCAGCGGTTGCGCGTCGATCTTCTGCGCAACCGCGAGGGGCAGCGCCAGCGCCCGCTGTCCGGCGAGTTGCATGGCGCTGAAGTTACGCAGCAGCGGACCCGCCAGCGGCGCGAAGCGGGGGTCCCCCGCGATCAGGTCGACCGGATCTTCGCCGCCGCGACCGATCAGGTTGGCGCGCTCCTCGAGCACCGGCACCGCCGCCTGCACCCCCGGCAGGCGCGCAACGGCGCTCAGCATCCCCTCGTCAAAGCCGCGCGGGTCGCGCGCCACGAGCGCCAGCCGCGCCTGGCCGATGATCCCATGCGTGAACTGCCTGACCGATCCGTTGAGGCTGGCGCTGGCCACCTGCGAGGCGAACAGCAGCGCCACCCCCACAGCGAGGCCGAGCACGGCGAACAGCTCCTGCACCAGCACCACGCGCGCGCGCAATCGCGCGCGATACAGGCGCAATATGCTCGACAGCCGCATCGTCCTGCGCTCCGTGCTCATGCCTATCCGGCGCCCAGCGCCGGGGCGGGGGCGGGGGTCATGAACAGCTCATCCGGCTCGTATTTCACAAGCCGACCGTCGCTCAACATGTGCGTGCGATCGGCGAAGGCAGCCGCCTGCGGGTCATGGGTGACGAGCAGCACCGCCATCTGACGCTCGTGGCAGAGCTCGCGCAGCAGCCCGAGCACCTCGCGTCCGCGGCGCGTGTCGAGGTTGCCGGTGGGCTCGTCGGCGAGCACCAGCTGCGGATCGGTGGAGAGCGCGCGGGCGATCATCACCCGCTGGCGCTCCCCCATCGAGAGCTCGTGAGGACGGTGGCGCAGCCGCTCCCCCAGCCCCAGGCGATCCAGCAGCGGCTTCACGCGCTGCTCCGCGTGCCGGATGTCGGTCAGCCACAGCTTCATCGCGGCGTTCTCGATCACGCGCGCCCCTGGCAGCAGGTCGAGCGACTGGTCCACGTAGCCCAGCTCGCGCAGGCGGTAGCGCGCGCCGTCGTCTTCGGACAGCGCGGAGACCTCGCGCCCGTTCACCAGCACCGCGCCGCTGTCGGGGCGCATCAGCGCCGCGATCAGCATCAGCAGCGTCGACTTGCCCGACCCGCTCGGGCCGTACAGCGCCACGAGCTCGCCGCGCTCGATCGACAGCGACACGCCGTCCACCGCGCGCACCGGTTCCCCTCCGCCGAGCTCATAGTGCTTGAAGACGTCGCGCACCTCAAGCACCGGAGCACCGCTCCCGTAGCCTGAAGCATCGCTCCCGTGGCCTGATTTGGGCAGGGAGGCAGCGAGCCGAGCCGGCCTGTGCAGCCCACATCAGGCGAGCCGTTCTCTGCTTGAGAGGTCGATCACGTCTCCCTTCCCCCCATCCGGTGGCTCATCGGGCGCCTCGGGCACCCGCTCCGGCGGCCCCGACAGGCGTCCGCCGGCCAGTGACATGGTCCTGTCCGCGCAGCGCGCCGCCGCGGCAGCCTCGGAGACTGTCATCAGCACGCCGATCGCGGACTCGCTGGCGATCGAGCGCAGCAGGCCCGTGAGCGTGGCGGTCTCGCGGATGCCGAGGATCGTCGTCACGTCGTCGATGAGCAGCAGGCGCGGGCTGCGCACGATCGCGTGCGCGATCCCCACCAACCCCCGCTCTCCGTCCGACAGGGTCTCCCAGCGCTGCTGGGCGCACTCCGCCACCCCCACGCGCCCAAGCGCCTGTTCGGCGCGCGCGTAGGCCGCACGGTCGCCCAGCGCGATCAGCAGCGGCAGCGCCACATAGTCGAGCACCCGCACGCGGCTCTCGGGGCCGCTGCTCTGCACCCACCCGATCTGCTCGCCCAGCAGCCGCGAGAGCTGCACGTCTGAGAGGTCGGTCAGGTCCCAGCCATCGAAGCTCACCTCACCCCAGTCGGGCGGCTCGATCCCGGCGGCGATCTTCAGCAGCGTGGTCTTGCCCGCGCCGCGCTGCCCCTGCACGGCCACGATCTCGCCCGCGCTGACGTGCAGCGAGGCGTCGACCAGCACCCGCATCTCGTGGCGCCCCCGCCGGTAGCTGCGGCTCACGCCCGTGAGCGTCAGCAGCGGGCCGGTCACTGAACCCTCCACAGGTGCCGCCCCGGCGCCGCGAGCGCGGGCTGCTCCGCGTAGCGGCCGGCCTCCTCGCGCAGCCCCTCCAGGAAGACGCGCACATCCTGCAGCCATCTGATGCGCGCGTCCCAGAAGCCGGCCTCGGCGTGATCGACGGCCATGTCCATCAGCCGCGACCACTCGCGCCCGCCCTGCACGCGCTCCGCCTCGCGCACGCTGCGCTGGAAGTCGCCGAGCATCCCCAGGCACACCTGCTCCTCGCCGTGAATGATCTCGATCAGCCGGGGCAGCTCGTGCGGCTCGCAGAAGGCGATTCGCAGCTGCAGCTCCTCGCGCACCAGCGGCACCGAGGAGGAGGCTCGCAGCCATTCCCTGAAGTATGCGGTGCCCTCCGGCGTCGCCTCGTATTTGATGCGCCGCTGGCGCTCGGCATCGGCCAGCTCGATCTGCTCGTTGCCGCCGGCGACGCGGATCAGGCTGTCCTTCTCCAAACGGCCCAATGCCTTGTAGATGCTGGAGGCCACGAACTGCGCCGATCCGAAGCGCTCCTTGACGCGCTGCTCCAGCTGGTAGCCGTAGCCGGGGCGCTGGATCACGAGACCCAGCACCGCCTTCCCCGCCGACATGTCCGATCCCCTTCGGGCCGCCATAAGAAGACCGTACCCAAAAACCCCGGCGGAACCGGTCACGCCCCGATCACAGCTGAAGATTTTTCAAGACAACCGTGTCTTTCCAAGTTTAGGACTCGCCCTCAGCTCGCCCCAAATGTTTCCCACCCGGCCCTCCGCTCAGGCATCCTCGCCCAGCGGAGCGCGCAGGAAGCGAACCATCAGCCACACGCCCACGGCCAGCCAGATCGCCAGCGTGCCCAGGTCTTCTCCCTGGAAGCCCGCCCCTGTGGTGTAGGGGTTGAAGGCGTGCTGACCGGCGTCCGCCAGCGCGTGGATGGGGAAGACTTCGGCGACCTGTCTCAGCCAGCCGGGCATCCCGGTGGTGACGAAGAACACCCCGGAGATGAAGGTCAGCGGCAGGATCGCGATGTTCACGATCGGCGGCGCCGCCTCGGCGTTGGCGATGAAGCGCACCACGCCGATCCCCAGCGCGGTGAAGCACGCCGAGCCCAGCACCAGCGCCGCCAGCAGGCCCGGCAGCGTGGATGCGCGCACGTGCACGCCATAGGCCACCGCCCCCAGCGTGAGCGTCACGGCGACCATCGCCGCCACCACCAGGATCGTCGAGCCGATGCGCCCCGCCATGTAGGCCCAGCGCGGCAGCGGCGTGCCCTGCATCCGCTTCAAGACGCCTTCGTCGCGCAGGATCGCCGTGCTGATGCCCATGTTGACGAAGGTCGTGGTGATCACCCCGTAGGCCAGGATGCCGGGCACGAAGAAGTCGTTCAGGGGGATCATGTGCCCGTGGCTGGGGGTCCTCGCGCCGCTGTAGAGGCTGGCGAAGATCACCAGGAACATGAGCGGGAAGATGAAGGCGAAGAAGGCGCGCGTGCGGTTGCGCCAGAACGCGCGCTGCTCGTAGCGCGCCTGCCAGGCCGCCAGCGCGATGTCGCGCCTCACCGGGTCAACTCCAGGCTCACTGGGTCAACTCCAGGTAGACGTCCTCCAGCGAGGGCTGGGCCACCTGGAAGTGCTCCAGCTCCACGCCCGCCCCCAGGGCCCAGGTGGTGATCTGCTGCGTCGCGCGCACCCCCTCGTGGCTGCTGACGAGCACCCGTCCGTCCTCCATCCGCGCCTGCGCCCCCGCGAGCACGGGCAGGTCGGTGAGCGAGAACCCGGTCGGGGCCAGGAAGCTGATCTCCGCCGGACGCAGCTCGCGCCCGCCCAGCTCGTCGGGCGGCCCGCTGGCGACGATCTCCCCCGCGCGCATGACCGCCACGCGGTTGGCCAGGTGCTGCGCCTCGTCCATGAAGTGCGTGGTCAGAAAGACGGTCTTGCCCAGATCGCACAGCGAGCGGATGGTCGACCAGGCGTGGCGCCGCGCGGCCGGATCGAAGCCGGTGGTGGGCTCGTCCAGGAAGATCAGATCGGGATCCCCCACGAGCGCCAGCGCCAGATCGAGGCGCCGGCGCTGGCCGCCGGAGAGCTGCTTGGCGCGCGTGTCGCGCTTCTCGCCCAGCTCCACCAGCTCGATCAGCTCCTCGATCGGGCGGCGGCGCAGGTGACAGCGCCCGTACATCTCCAGCAGCTCGCTCACCGTCAGATCCAGCTGCACTCCGCAGGACTGCAGCACGATCCCCACACGCTCGCGCAGCTCGCGCGGCGCCCGCGCGGGGTCCATCCCCAGCACGCTCACCGCGCCCCCGTTGCGCGCGCGATAGCCCTCGAGGATCTCGGTCACCGTCGTCTTGCCCGCCCCGTTGGGCCCGAGCAGGCAGAACACCTCGCCGGCCGCCACGTCGAAGCTCACGCCGCGCACGGCCTGCACCTCGCCGTAGGACCTGTACAGGCCGGAGACCTCGATCGCGGTGCTCATATACCTGCGCAGCCTAGCCTCGCCGCAGCCTGGCCGCCTTCATCCGCTCCGTCTTCCCCAGCACGGCCTTGCGCAGGCGCACGCTCGCGGGGGTGACCTCGACGCACTCGTCGTCGCGCACGAACTCCATCGCCTGGTCGAGCGTGAGCTCGCGGTGGGGAACCAGGCGCACCAGCACATCCGCGGTCGAGGAGCGCATGTTGGTGAGGTGCTTTTCCTTGCACACGTTCACGTCCATGTCGTCCGAGCGGACGTTCTCGCCCACGATCATCCCCTCGTAGACCTCCTCGCCGGGTCCCACGAAGAGGGTGCCGCGCTCCTGCAGGTTCATGAGCGCGAACTGCGCCGTATCGCCGCGCCGGTCGGACACCAGCACGCCCGTGGTGCGCGTGCGCAGCTCGCCCGCCCAGGGCTCCCAGCGGTCGAAGACGTGGTGCATCAGGCCGGTCCCGCGCGTCTCGGTGAGGAACTCGGTGCGAAAGCCGATGAGGCCGCGGGCGGGCACGAGGTACTCCATGCGCACCCAGCCGGTGCCGTGGTTGGTCATGTGCTCCATGCGCCCCTTGCGCAGCGCCAGAAGCTGCGTGACGACGCCCACGTAGTCCTCGGGCACGTCGATCGCCAGGCGCTCCACCGGCTCGTGGCGGCGGCCGTCGATCTGGCGCTCGAGCACCCGCGGCTGCCCCACGACCAGCTCGAAGCCCTCGCGGCGCATCATCTCCACGAGGATCGCCAGCTGCAGCTCGCCCCGGCCCTGCACCTCCCAGGCGTCCGGCCGCTCGGTGTCGAGGACGCGCAGCGAGACGTTGCCCACGAGCTCCTGCTCCAGCCGCGCGCGCACCTGCCGCGCGGTGAGCCTGCTGCCCTCGCGGCCCGCCAGCGGCGAGGTGTTGATGCCGATCGTCACCGACAGCGAGGGCTCGTCGACGGTTATCACCGGCAGCGGACGGGGGTCCTCGGGGTCCGCGAGGGTCTCGCCGATGGTCACCTCGTCGATGCCCGCCACCGCGATGATCTCCCCGGGGCCGGCCTGTGCCGCCTCCACGCGCTCCAGCGCCTCGGTGATGTACAGCTCGGAGACCTGCGCGCGCTCGATCGACCCGTCCGCCCGGCACCACGCCACCTGCTGGCCCTTGCGGATGGCGCCCTGGCGCACGCGGCAGATCGCCAGGCGGCCCACGTAGGGAGAGGCGTCGAGGTTGGTCACGTGCGCCTGCAGCGGGTGCCCGGGCTCGTGGGTGGGAGCCGGGATGTGCTCCAGCAGCAGATCCAGCAGCGGGCCCAGATCGGTGCTCGGATTCCCGTCCGCGGTGCTCGGATCCCCCTCCGCCTCCCCGCCGGCCCCGCCGACCCCGCCGTGCCGTGGGTCGTACTTGAGCGAGGCCCGCCCGGCCCTGGCGTTGCAGTAGACGATCGGGAAGTCGATCTGATCCTCCTGCGCGTCGAGGTCCAGGAACAGCTCGTACACCTCGTCCACCACCTCGGCGACGCGCGCGTCGGGCCGGTCCACCTTGTTGACCACGAGGATCACCGGCAGCCGGGACTCCAGCGCCTTGCGCAGCACGAAGCGAGTCTGCGGCAATGGCCCCTCGGAGGCGTCCACCAGCAGAAGCACCCCATCGACCATCGTCAATCCCCGCTCCACCTCCCCGCCGAAGTCCGCGTGGCCGGGGGTGTCCACGATGTTGAGCTTCACGCCCCTGTAGTGCAGGGCGGTGTTCTTGGCGAGGATCGTGATGCCCTTCTCGCGCTCCAGATCCATCGAGTCCAGCACGCGGTCGGCCACGTCCTGGCCGGCGCGGAAGGCGCCTGACTGCCACAGCATGGCGTCGACGAGCGTCGTCTTGCCGTGGTCGACGTGGGCGATGATCGCCACGTTGCGGATGTCCTCGCGGGGAGTGGGCACGGGCGGACAGGGTAGTGGCCCGGCGCCTCTATCTCGGGTCACAGGCCGACGCTATGCTCTTGATCCCCCCCGGTAGCTCAGTGGATAGAGCGCACCTTTCGCAGGGTTGAGGTCGCAGGTTCGAATCCTGCCCGGGGGATTGAGTTCTGACCTGCAATGACGATATACTGTGTGATCCTGCGAAAGGTGCTGCTGACGCTGAGCCGCAGGTCGTCTTTCGACCGGCTGCTTCGGTGAGGCAGTTTTCAGGGGAGAGGTCCGCTTCGGCGGGCCTCTCCTTATTTAAGGATCTCCCTCACGACCTCAGGCCGCCACTTGGCGTTTCTGCACGCGGCGCTCCTCGGGGACGCGCACGACGTCCCAGCAAAGCCCGGCGCGCTCCAGCCCGCGGATCACCAGCGCCGAGACGTCGATCTGGCGCCAGGAAAGGCCGTGGAAGGCGGAGGTGGGGAAGGCGTGGTGGTTGTTGTGCCACGCCTCCCCAAGCGACAGGGGCGCCAGCCAGGCGAGGTTGCGCGAGTGATCGCCGGTGGCGTAGTCGCGGCGCCCGAAGAAGTGGCAGAGGGAGTTGATCGAGTAGGTGACGTGGTGCAGGACGAGCATCCGCACCGCCCCGCCCCAGAGAAGGCCGGTGAGCGCCGCGCGCCAGGACCCCCCGATGATGCCCCCCAGGAAGAAGGCCGCCGCGAGCCCCCCGAGCGCCCACACGAAGAAGGTGCGATCCACGAACGACACGACAGGGTCGCTGAGCAGATCCGGCGCGTAGCGCTCGCGCGAGCCGCGCTCGGTGTGGATGAAGAGCCAGCCCAGGTGCGCGTGCGCGAGACCGCGCAGGCTCCCGCGCAGGCCCAAGCCGTGATCGACGTGGGGGCTGTGGGGATCGCCCTCGCGGTCGGAGAAGGCGTGGTGCTTGCGATGGTCGGCGACCCAGGAGATGATGGGCCCCTCGATCGCGGCCGAGCCGAGCACCGCGAAGACCCCGCGCAGCGCTGGGGAGGTCTTGAAGCTGCGATGCGTGAAGAGGCGGTGAAAGCCGATCGTGATCCCCAGGCCCGTGAGCGGGTAGAGGATCGCGAAGACAATCAGGTCCGAGCCGCGCAAGAGCCCGTCCCACAGCTGCCAGCCGACGAACCCGAGGGCGAGGATCGGGCCGACGGTGATGAGCGCCGTCAGCGCGCGGTTCAGCCACTCGTATTCGACGGGCTGAACGTCTTCTGGTCCGGGCCGCCTCTCCTGCGGATCGCCGGGGACGTAGTTTTCACTCATGGTGGTTTGTCTGCAAGGTATCAGCGTCCGCGGCGAGACGCGCCGCTCGTGGCCCTCCGGCGCGAGGCGCCGCCCGCGGGCCTGCGATGGGTGGCATCGCTCCTCAGCCCCCCCAGCTCCAGCTCGCGGTGAAGCCCCAGCTCCCGGACCATCCCCACCAGCTCCCGCTCCTGATCGCGCGCGACGAGCGTGAGGCCCACCCCGCTGGCGCCCGCGCGCGCGGTGCGCCCGATGCGATGCACGTAGTCCTCGCGCGTGGCGGGGATGTCGAAGTTGATGACGTGCGTGATGCCCGCCACGTCGATGCCGCGCGCGGCCACATCGGTGGCCACGAGCGTTCTCACCTGCCCGGACTCAAAGCGCGCCAGCGCGCGCTCGCGCTGGGACTGGGACTTGTCGCCGTGCATCGCCACCGCGTGCACATTGCTGGCGGTCAATTTCTTCACCAGCCGGTCTGCCCCGCGCTTGGTGCGCACGAAGACCAGCGTGAGCCCCCGCTCGGCGGCGCCCAGCTCGGCCACCAGACGCCCGACCTTGCCCTCGTGGGAGACGGCGAGGAAGCGGTGCTCGACCTGCGCCTTGCGATCGGCCGGGTGCGCGTGCTCGTGGCGGCGCGGATTGTGCGTATAGGCCTTGGCCAGGCGCCCGACCTCCCCGTCGAGGGTGGCCGAGAACATCAGCGTCTGGCGCTCGGCGGAGGTCATGCGCACGATCCGATCGACGACGGGGCGAAAGCCCATGTCGAGCATGCGATCGGCCTCGTCGAGCACCAGAAGGCGCACGCGCGCAAGCGAGATGTCCCGGCGGTCGATCAGATCCAGAAGCCGCCCGGGCGTGGCGACCACGATGTGCGCCCGCGCGGCCAGGCGCGCCTGTTTGACGATCCCCGCGCCTCCGTACACCGCGGCGATGGACAGCGCGCGGGCGTGGGCGATGGGGCGCAGGTCATCGACGATCTGCGAGGCCAGCTCGCGCGTGGGCGCGAGCACGAGCGCGGAGGGCCGCGCGTCGCCGTCCCCGAGCAGTTCCACCAGGGGCACCCCGAAGGCGAGCGTCTTGCCCGAGCCGGTGGGCGACTTGGCGAGCACGTCGTGGCCGGCGAGGACATCGGGGATGACCATCCCCTGCACGGCGAACGGCTGCGTGATCCCGCGCTTGGCAAGCTCACTCGATACGACCTCGGACACACCGAGGCCGGCGAACGTCTCTTCGTGCTTCATGTTGGTGATGCTCCTTCTGTTGCGGCAACCAAGGCGATTGCCTGCTGCGGAGGGAGATTCGACTGACCCCATCCGCGCAGAGAGAGCGCCAACAAAGACAAGAACCCCACGGGCGACCTCGCCGCCCATGAAGGCACCGTAGCAGGGTCAGGTCGGAAGCTCGGCCAACCTGCCCTCGGCGCGCGCGGCCTGGGCGAGCCCGCCGTCGCGCGTGATGAGGGGCAGTTCGAGCCGGCGGGCAAGCGCAAGATAGGCGGCGTCGTAGGCCGAGAGCCGCTCGCGCAGTTCCCAGACTGCATCGAGCAGCTCGACCACGGAGTAGCGCACGATGCGCAGCTCGCGCAGATCGCGCAACGCCTGCCCGCGGCGACGCTCGCCCAGCTCGCCATGCAGCGCATGGCGTCGCAGCATGGAGATGACCTCGACGTGGAAGTGCTCGGGGACATGGACCGCGGAGTGCAGTGTGAGCACGGAGCGGATCGCGAGCGCGTGGCGATTGTCGAGCAGCACGTCCCCGATCGCGCCGGCGTCGGCGACGATCACAGAGGAGCGCGTTCGCGCTCAAGATGGATGGCCTCGCTCGAGGTCAAGCTCGTCTCCACCGGCTCGCGTCGGCTGACCTTGTCCAACCACTGGTGCATCGTGGGCTTCACGGCGAGGTCGCGTATCTCCGCGAGGAGGTAGTCGGAGAGCGTCATCCCCGACTGCGCGGCGCGCGCCTTCAGTTCCCGATGCAGCTCGTCGGAGACGTTGCGGATCTGGATCGATGACATGCAAATCACACTATCACATGCGATTCACATGAGCGGGGAAGCTCCGTCAGATCAGTCGCGCCCCCGCCCCTTACGCGCTTCCCACCCTGATGGCCCCCTCGACCTCCTCCCCGCGCGCGGTGAGGCGCCAGGCGTTGGGCGCCCCCTTGGGGTGGCCCTGACCGGTGTTGCGCGCCAGCCCAAGGCTCTCCAGGCGCGCGAGCAGCTTGGAGATCTGCCCCTGGTCGGAGATGCCCGACGCCTCGGCGATGAGGCGATTGCTCGCGCCGGCGTGATCGGCGATGGCCATCAGCACCCGAACCGTCCGATACGTAAGGCGCATGTCCAGTCCCTCCAGCGGATCCCTGGTTCGAGCGCGCTTTTTTGTTTGGATTTGAGGGGCCGGCTTGTGAAGCTCTTTCTGTGCTGCCAAGGGACCGAGGTAGGGCAGCACGATGACGCCCATCAGCTCGCCCAGGAGCGCGCTCAGGGGCGGCGCGCGGCGAGCCCCCGCGGCGTCGCGAACGAGGATGCGCGCGTGGACGATCGCGAACACGGCGCCGACTACCCCCTCCGCGGTCATGGCGGGCGGCTGTTTGGCGGGCGGCACCTCCGCGCGCGCCTCATCGACGGCGTGGATGAGCGCGGCCACGCACTGCGCGCGGCGCTCCAGCGCCCTGTCCCCGGCGCCGAGGGCCTCCACTACGCACAGGCGCCCCAGCCCGGGCTCCTCGTCCAGGAACGCGAGCAGCGCGGCGAGGGCGGCGCGGATGCGCTCGCGCCATCTGATCTGGCCTTCGTACGCCGGGAGCACCGCCGCCGCGGCCTGACCGACGGCTTCGTCAAGCGCCGCCAGCAGAGCAGCCTCGCGGTCCTCGAAGAGCTCGTAGAACGTCCGCCGTGAGATGCCGGCCCGCGCGACGATGTGCGCGACGGTGACGTTCGCGGCGCCCTTCTCGGCGGCC
>CAZOQI010000018.1:0-1674 GCA_964582105.1 uncultured Solirubrobacteraceae bacterium | reverse complement strand
TGTCGTGCTGGTTCTGCTCATCATATTCATGGTCGTCGCGCCACGGTTGGAGCAGGACGTACAGGTGGAACTTCCAGGCGTCTTCAACCCGGACCCGGATACGGAAGGAGCCTCCGATCCCTTGAAAGTGACCGTGACCCGAAGTGGCGAATACTACATCGACGGCAAGCGGTATGGGATTGACGAGGCGATCGACTGGTTGAGCAACGAGCACGCCGCCGATCCGGTGCGGCGGTTGATCCTGCGCGGCGACGAGGGACTGCCCTATGGGCAAGTGAGAGAGCTCTTCGCCCGCGCGCAGAAAGTCGGCTTCCCGGGCATTGCACTCATGGTCGGGGAGCTTCATCGGCACCGCCAGCCGATGGCTGTGTTGCAGAGTGGGGTGGGCGGCTAGCGTATGGCAATGGACGTCGGCACGCGGGGTGACATGGACGTGGTTCCCCAGATGAACGTGACCCCCTTGGTCGATGTCGTCCTCGTTCTTCTCATCATTTTCATGGTGATCACGCCGCTGCTCGCCAAGACATTCTGGATTCACACCCCGAAGCAGGAAAAGGAGGAGGTCGAGGCCCGGGAATTGGCGAACGACCCCACGCCGCCGCTGGTGTTGCACGTCGGCGCCGACCGTTCGCTCCAGCTCAATGGGAGCACGGTGCCTTACGACACGTTGCCCGAGCGCCTGCGCCGCATCTTTGCCGCGCGGACCGACCACATCATGTTCTTCGATGCGGACGATGGAGCGGCATACGGTTTTGTGGTCCAGGTCATGGACCAAGCCCGCGACGGCGGCGCGGTCACCATCGCTGCACTGACCGAGCCACTGACCCAGCCACCGCCCAACTGAGCTCGTCGCCAGCCAGCGGAGTTGGCGCTGGCGACCGGCCCTGCCTCGAGCCCACCTGAAGCGATCGTCCGATCGTCCCCCACCTACCCGTCGAAGCGCAGGATGCGCGCGCTATTCAGGACCACCGCGAGCACCGCGGCGCTCTGGGCCAGGGCTCCCGTCAGCGGATCCAGCACGCCCGCCGCCGCCAGTGTGATGAGCACCGCCGCCAGCCCGAACGCCAGCCACACGTTCTGCGCGATCACGTGCCGGGTGACGTCCGCCAGCCGGACGAGCCGCGGCAGCCGCCCGAGATCTTCGCCGAGGAGGGCCACGTCGGCACCGCCGAGTGCCACCTCGTTGATCTCGGCGCCGATGGCCACGCCCACGTCCGCGCCGCCGAGCGCGAGCGCGTCATTCACCCCGTCGCCGACCATCATCACGGCGCGACCGGCGGCCTGCTCCGCGCGGACCACCTCCAGCTTCTGCGCGGGGAGCACCTCCGCGATGACGTGGTCCATCCCGAGCGCCTCGCCCACCTCGGCTGCGATGGCGGCTTTGTCCCCGGTGAGCAGCACCAGCCGGTCGATTCCGAGTCCGCGCATCTCCTCCAGCGCCTCCCGCGCCCCCGCCCGCGGCAGGTCGCGGCACACGATGCGACCGATGTACCGCCCGTCGAGCGCGACCCATACGCCGGGCGCATCCTCCGCGTCGCGATCGCCGGGGTTCGCGCCGAGGTCCTCGAGGAGCGCCCGACGCCCGAGGGCGGCGGTCCGTCCATCGATCCGCGCGACCACGCCGAGCCCCGGCCGCTCCTGCAGGTCGTCGGGTGGTGCCACGGTGATCCCCTG
>CAZOQI010000017.1:0-4499 GCA_964582105.1 uncultured Solirubrobacteraceae bacterium | reverse complement strand
CGGCGGCGCTCACCGCCGGATAGGACGCTCACCTGCGCGTCGGGCGGCGGCAGGCGCAGAGCATCCATCGCATACTCCAGCTGCGTGTCGAGGTTCCAGGCGTCGGCGGCGTCGATCTTGGCCTGGATGTCTCCGAACTCCTGCGCGGTGTCCTCGGAGTAGTTGGCGGCCAGCTCGTTGAAGCGGTCAAGCAGCGCCTTCGTGTCGGAGACGCCCTCCTCCACATTGCCCTTCACGTCCTTGCTCTCGTCCAGTTGGGGCTCCTGCTCGAGCATCCCCACGCTGGCGCCGGGGGCGAGCTGAGCCTCGCCGCGATAGTCCTGCTCGACGCCGGCCATGATGCGCAGGAGCGTGGACTTGCCCGCGCCGTTGTAGCCGAGCACCCCGATCTTGGCCCCGGGGTGGAAGGCCAGCGTGATGTCGCTCAGCACCGTCCGATCGGGCGGGTAGAGCTTGGAGAGGCGGTGCATCGTAAAGACGTATTGCGAGGACACGTGAGGGGCAGGATAGGGCGATAACGTAAGCGGGGTATGCCCGCAGCCATTCTCGACATCGAACAGCAGCTGCTGCTGCTGGAGCTCCAGGCGCCCTTCGACAAGCGCGAGGTGCAGCTGGCGCGCCGGCGCATGGCCAAGCGCTGGCACCCCGACGTGGCCCCGGCCGGACGGCAGTACGAGCACGAGCGCCATCTGAAGGCGATCAACGAGGCGGCCGACCAGCTGGAGCGCCTGGCCGAGGGCATGCGCGGCGGGAAGGTCTCGCGCAACGCGGTGAAGGTGAGCGCGGCGGCCGCGCGCCGGGCGCGCGAGGAGGCGGGTCGCAGAGCCTATGAAGAGGAGCAGCGCGCCCGCGAGCAGGCCAAGGAGCGCGCCGTGCACGACCCCTTCGGCAGCCGCGTGCCCGATCACTCCGTGGTGCACCGCTACGCCCGCTGCGAGTCCTATCCCGAGTGGGGCGTGGGCACGGTCGCGGGCATCTACTTCACTGGCGACCCCACCGGCGAAGAGGAAGTGCAGCAGTGGGCGCGCGTGAAGTTCAGCCACGGCATCCGCACGGTGCCCGCGGGGAGCATGCGCTTCGTGGACTTCTCCAAGCCCGACCCCGCGAGCGATCGCGTGGCGCGCTTCATGACGGCCGCGCAGCGGGCGATGGCAGAGGGCGACTATGCCCTCGCGGCGCAGCGCCTGATCTACGCGCGCGACGCGGAGCCGGAGAACGTGGGCGTGCTGCGCCTGATGACGCTGGCCTTCTGGCAGGCCGGCGACCTGGAGGCGGCGGCCCGCTCGGTGCGCGACTGGGCGCGAGTCGATGGTGAGCGCCCCGCGCCGCACCGCTTCGCGGCGCGCATCTACGAAGACGTGGGCGCCGTCGACCTGGCCGAGGAAGCCGCGAGGCGCGCGGTGCAGCGCGGCCCCCGGGACGCCGGCGCCTGGGAGCGCCTGGGCCGCCTGCGCCTGCAGCTCCTGGACCGTGAGGGTGCGCTGGAAGCGCTCGAGCGCGCGCTCAGCCTGGGGGCCGGCGGGGACGTCAAGGCGCTGCTTATGCAGGCATTGGCGCTGGAGCCGCGCGCGATGGGGGCGGTGTGAGTCCCCCGCAGCCGCAGGTCAGCTCAGGATGTTGACCGCGCGCGAGAAGATCAGGCCGATGGTGACCAGCGAGACGAGCGACTGCACGCCCATGATGCTCTTGGCCATCGGCGTCAGCGGCATCGTGTCCGTGGGGGAGAAGGCTGTCGCGTTGGTGAGCGACACGTACAGGTAGTCGATGAACTGCGGCCGCCAGTGCAGCGGCTCGATGCGGTCGTCGCTCATCTGCGGGAACAGGAAGTCGGGCGTCTGATCGTGGCCGGCGGCGCGCTTGCCGGGCCCGCCGCGGTCCATCTCCCAGTACCAGAGGGCGAAGATCAGGAAGTTGGTGAGCCAGATGAGCATGCCGGAGACGATCAGTTCCTGGCCTTTGATGGGCATGCCGTGGTGGTGCAGCAGGTAGTGCGTCAGGGCCCCCAGCGAGTAGATGTTGGCGGCGCTCACGAACGCCGTCAGCCCGAGCGCAGCGCGCCGGCGCCGTGTGTGCTCGTGCTCGAGCTGACGGGGGGTGGCCAGGAACATGCCCACCAGCAGCGCTCCCTCCAGACCTGGGATCAGCCAGAAGGGTCCGACGGTGAGCCGCTCGGGCAGCGTCAGCTGCAGGGCGATGGCGGCCAGCACTGTCGCCTGCGCCGGCCAGAAAGGCTCGGGGGCGGCCGGCGGCGGGTAGGGGCGGCCGGGTGAGACGGGTGAGACGGGTGGGGCAGAGGGCTCCTGGGCCACGATGCCGACAGAGGCTAGGGCGCGGTCCGGCGGGAATAGGTCGCCGATCGCCCACCACCACACGGGCTCACTGAACGATGAGCGTGTGGGCCTCACATGGCCTCCCCGTGGAGCGATCGTGGGGCGCGCTAGCCTGAAATCAGGCATGGGCATCGAGAACCCCGTCCACCTGCTCTTCATCGGCGCCGTCGCCCTGCTCGTGCTGGGTCCCAAGCGCCTGCCCGAGCTGGCCCGCGCGCTGGGCAAGGGCATGCGCGAGTTCCGCCAGGCCATGAGCGGGGAGGGCCAGGAGGAGACGGAGAAGCCGGACGGCCTGCCGTAGTCGCGGACCGATCCGGCGCGGGCGCTACCTTGCTCCGGTGCGCCTGATCGTTGCCCGCTGCGAGGTCTCCTATATCGGCCGCGTCACCACCGTGCTGCCCGAGGCCGTGCGGCTGCTGATGCTCAAGGCCGACGGCACCTTCATGGTGTGGGCCGACGGCGGAGGGCCCAACGTCAAGCCGCTCAACTGGATGACGCCGCCGACGGTGCTCGAAGAGGAGGCCGACTCCGCCGGCGTGCTCACGCGGCTGGTGGTGCGCAGGCAGCGCCACGAGGATCGCGTGGAGATCGGGATATCGGAGGTGCTCTCGGACATCGAGCACGAGCTCGACGTGCTGGCCTCGCTTGAGAAGGAGGGGCTCGAGCGCGAGCTTCAGGAGCTTCTGGCGGCGGCGCCGCGGTGGTGCGGCGAGGGCTTTCGGCTCGTGCGGCGGGAGTGGCCCACGGACATCGGGCCGGTCGATCTGATGTGCCGCGACGGCGCCGATGAGTGGATCGCGGTGGAGATCAAGCGCATGGGCACGATCGATGCCGTCGAGCAGCTCACGCGCTATCTGGAGCGCATCCGCCTCGATCCGGCGCTCGGCTCCTGCCGCGGGGTGCTCGCGGCGCAGCGCATCAAGCCGCAGGCGCGTGTGCTCGCGCAGGCGCGCGGGATAGCCTGCGTCGAGGTCGATCTGGAGGTGCTCCGCGGCGAGCGCGAACCCGACCTGACGCTCTTTGCGGCATAGTGCCTCTCATGAACGCACAAGAGAGCGCCGCAGGGGAGAGCGCCGCAGAGGGGAGCGCCGCAGAGGGGAGCCCTGCCGTCCTCGCCGAGCGCCGCGAGAACGTACTGCTGATCACCATCGACCGCCCCGAGGTGCGCAACGCCGTCAACGCCGCCGTGGCCGCCGGGATCGCCGGGGCGCTCGATGAGCTCGACGCTGAGGACACCCTCTCGGTGGGGGTCCTCACCGGCGCCGGGGGCTTCTTCTGCGCCGGCATGGACCTGGGAGCTTTCGTCAAGGGCGAGTCGCCCTGGTTCGGCGACCGCGGCTTCGCGGGGATCGCCCAGCGCGCTTCGCGCAAGCCGCTCATCGCGGCGATCGAGGGCTTCGCGGTGGCCGGCGGCATGGAGATCGCGCTGGCCTGCGACCTCATCGTCGCCGCCAAAGGGGCCAAGATGGGCATCCCCGAGGCCAAGCGCTCGCTCGTGGCCGCCGGCGGCGCGCTCCTGCGCCTGCCGCGGCGCATGCCCTACCACGTCGTCATGGAGCTGGCGCTCACCGGCGACACCATGCCCGCCGAGCGCTTCCACGAGTATGGAGTCGTCAACCACCTTTCCGAGCCGGGCGAGGCGGTGCAGGGGGCGCTCGCGCTGGCCGCGCGGCTGGCCGCCAACGGACCGCTCGCGCTGATCGCCTCCAAGCGCATCCTCCAGGAGCAGCACGACTGGTCCGCCGCCGAGATGTGGGAACGCCAAGCCGCCATCTCCGGACCGGTCTTCGCCTCGCAGGACGCCAAGGAGGGCGCCAATGCCTTCAAGGAGAAGCGCCCGCCGGTATGGCGGGGGAGGTGATCCGGCTTCGCCAGGTCTTTACGTCCGCCGCGCCCTGCGCTTGCGGCGGCGCTGGCGCCAGATCAGCATGAACCTTCGCCATAGCATCGTCAGCGTTCCTCCGGGGTCTTGCGGGGGTTGCGGGAAGTGGATGCCTCGCGCTCTCCTGGGGTCTTGCGGGGGTTGTGGGTTGCGGTCATTCAGCGCTCCCCTGGGGTCTTGCGGGGGTACTGGCTCGTGGGAACCCCCACGTTGATCGCCGTGCTCACGATGCGGCTTTGTTCGGCGATGTGCGCCGCCGGGTAGCCCTCGCCGGGGCTCGCGCGCTC
>CAZOQI010000016.1:0-16256 GCA_964582105.1 uncultured Solirubrobacteraceae bacterium | reverse complement strand
GAGGCTCTGGTCCTGATCAGAACGGGAGAACGTGCTCGTGAACGGGCTGAACGCACCCGCCTGGTTGCTCACCGTGCCGCTCGTGAACGACGGGCTGAACACATTCGGGCAGCCCCCGGTGACCTGGAAGCTGTCCACGGTTTCGGTCGGCGGACCGGAATCCGGTGCGGACCACGGCGTCAACTGCCCACCGGAGGTGTACGTACCGCATCCTGAGGGGGTCATCAGCGACGCACGCGGACCACCGAAGGTATGGAGCTTCAGGTCGCTGAAGGGGAACTGCGGGATATCGTCGACCGTGACCGTCAACTGGCCCGTCACGGGGTCCGGGTCGATACGACCCGGGACCTTGATCAGCACCCCCGTCGTGGGATCGTCGATCACGATATACCCTGCCACCAGCGTATGGAACGGGTTTTCGTTCTGGGCCGCCAAGTACACCGAGCCCTGCAGCACCGTCGCGACAGCCGGAGTGCTCACTTCGACGGTGCCGATCTTCGACGCTTCCGGACACGACGGCGCAATGTTCGTCCCCAGGCCGATCTGCGCCAACGAGCACGTCTGGAGACCCCCCGCCGCGGAAGGGTTGATGACCAGGCCCGCAGGGAGCGTCAGGACCGTCTTCCTCAACGTAGGCGTCGCCAGCGTCCCCGGTGTTTCGCTCAACGGGACCCTCAACTCGACGCCCAGCCCCGTCGGGGTCGCAGCCTGCGTGGTTTCCGGCTGCGCGGTGATCGCGCCGCTGAAGCGCAAAAGGTCGCACCCCGTCATGGCTGGTGATTCCGCGCTGCTGGTCACCCAGTTGGGGTCCGTGAGATCCGGCGACCCATCCGCGTTGAAACGGCCGGGTGCGACCCACGAGTCCAGGTGCGCCGTCGTGGTCAGGGGTTCCCCGTCACACCGCGAGGGGACGGTGAGCTGCGCCACCGGCGTGTTCCCCAATCCATCCCGCGCGGCGGGGTCCCCGAAGAACGTCACGATGACATTCCGGAAGACGCCCTGGGGGATTTCACGGCTTGAGACCTGGAGCACATAACCCCCAGGGCCCGGCACGACACCCGCATAAAGCACATGCGAGTTGTTCGCTTCATCGATGAACCCAAACTCCGCGGGCACACCACGCTCCGGGACCATATTCCAGATCGGGCTGTTCACCGCCCCATCAGCCGAAGCGGGTTCGGACATGATGTGCCCAATCTGCGTATCCGGTGGACATGCCACCCCGGAGGTGAGCTGCACCAGCTTGCACTGCGGCGCAGCTATCGCGCTGCCCGCAAACCCCACCGGGAGATCCACCAGCCCATCCCTGAGATCATGAACGCTCGCGACCGTCGACGCCAGATCCTTCCCCGACCTCAACGTGTTGTTCAGGTCGAGCGTGGTCGTGAACTCATACGGGTGATCCCCCGCCTGCGTATCGCGCACACCACCCACACTCGCGATGAAACCATCAAACCCCGCCACCCCAAACAACGGCAACCCGGCACTGACCGCGTTAGGACGGCTCACCGACACCCCCACAGCGCCACCACCGGACACGCTCGCCGTATTGACCAAGCCCCCTTCAGGGGCACCCGGATCGACCGCGACAGAGATACCCAACGTCAACTCTTCATCCGGCGCGAGCACGGCTGGTGCGGTGCACCGCACCACTTCGCTTTCCACCGCCGCCACTTCCGTTTCACACGGCGAGCCGAAGAAGCTCGCGCTCAGCACCCTCAAACCCCTCGGCAGCGTATCGGTGACCGTGACCGGGCTGCCATCCGTCGCCACGCTCCCCGCGTTACGCACGATCACTTCATAGCTGCCGCCTTCCGCGGGCGAGAAGTCCGTCGGGACCGCGACCGAATCGATCGCCCACCCCGGACCCCCAGACACAGCACCCGCAGACCCCACACCAAACACACACACCAACAACACACCAACAACAACAGCAGCAGCACGAAGAGCAGCCATCATCGACCTCCCCCACCAGACATGGACCCGTGACCAGACGCCCGCCCAACACGAGACCCGGCCCTCGCACCGTACCGGCGGCGCGCCAGCGCTTCACACACCCTCCTGCGCGCCCTGCGCTCAGAACGGCAGACCCGCAACGCCCGCGCGAGCTTCTGCGCCCGACTCAACGCCCTCGACCCCACCACCGGCTTGGAAACCAGCGGCGCGAGATTACCCGCCCCCGCGAAGCTCGCACTCCCAGCCGCCGGCAGCGACGGCGCACCCGCGGGCACACCATGACACCCTTCGCCCAAACACCCCGCCGGCGTGACCGACGACCTGATGCACGGTTCACCCGCGGTACAGATACGCGCGTCATACACATCCAGCTGCGTATCGCCATCCCCCGCCACCAGCGAATCCGCAGTCGTGAAGAACACATTCGCACCCGACGCATCCGAACCAAGCAGACACACCGCCGACAACACTTCCAAACAGATCGCGGCCGGCGCGGTGTTCGTATCCCGCCCATCGGAGATCAGATACACCTGCCCATCGTGATACTCATACACATTCTCCGCGTATTGCACACCATGTTCGGTGTTGGCGATCGGCACGCTGTCGAGCGCGCCCGGCGTGAGACCCACCGGGCTCACGAAGAACACATAGGCGCCATCGTGAGACATCGTCGGATCCGTCCGCGCCACACCCGCCTGCAAAAAGCTGGTTCTGCTCGGGAAGACGATCCTCGCGTTGCCCACACCACCGTTGCCGTCATCGTTGAACCCGTGCTCCCCGATCGAGATACGCACCAACTCCCCCGTCTGCGCGTCATAGCGAAACACCTGCTGCGCACCATCCGTACGAGTCATATCGGGTGTCAACGCACCACTGCTCGTGAACACCAGAAAACGACCATCAGGCGTCACATTCGCCGGTACACCGAGAAAAGGGGTCGTCCACTGCTGGTAGTCGGCTTCGGGCAGCACCGCGATGAACGCAACGCGACCAGCGGGGTGCGCCGCGTCGCGCTCGAACACATACAGGTTCTCAGCACCATCCTGCGCGACCTGACCCCCACCATTCGCCACCGTGGTCAACACACCCCTAGCGACGAAATAAACATGCGAGCCATCGCCGGCGACCGCCATCACACCCTGCACCCGCGGCCCACCACCACTCAAATCGCCCGCCGACACGTCGACCAGCCGTTCACCGGCCGGACTGGAGAAATCATACTCATACAAATTACACCCACTCGCACCAGCACTCGAGCAGCCCGCTCCACTTGCAGTGTCACCCGCGCTCGGGTCCTCGCTCGCGCCATCGGTCAACTGCTGGGGACTGAGGAAGAACACCCTCGACCCATCACCGGAAGCACCCATGAACTGGGCACTACGGAACTGGCCGGGGCTGCTCGTATCTTCAACACACACAGAGGTTTCGCACTCGTGGTTGGGCGCGGCCGGCGAGAGCGCCCCGGGCTGCGAGATCGCGACCGTATGCGCATCTGGTTCACTGTTATCGACACGCGCAAACACCTCATCCACCGGGACCGGCGTACTCGCGTTCGCACCCGTACCCGATCCACAAGCTAGAGCCGTGAAATAAGCAGTGCGGCCATCCGCAGACAACACACCCTGAGAAATTCTGCCGCTTCCAGGTAAGGTTACGCATGCGCTGATTTCATCGGTGCTGCCCTGCCCACCGCTGACACCAACCAGCAAAGGCGCAGCATTACCCGTACCCACATACTCAATCAGCGACGTTTGAGCAAGATGCCCACTACCAACCTTGTAGACAATATGGGAAAAGTCAGCGGTAGCAAAAAACCCGCCGCCGGCGTAAAGCGCACTGAAGTCAGGGCCGGTGGGTACGCCAACGTACGGACCGACATCCACAAACGACCCTTCAGGCCGGCGCACCCAGAGATCGTCCCCACCGGACGGCTGAGTCGGCATGGCGAACAACGCCGTACCGGCATCAGCGCTGAACCTGCGCCAGGAGTTCAGTTCAGACAGCGCAGCCGGCGGCGCGAGCGACGACGCCGACCAACCACCGGGCGAACGAGAGAACAGATACGGCGAACCAATAAGCCCCCGGAGCGCCATACACGAGCCCGCGTCGTTGAAGCACTGAACCGTCCCCAGAACCACACGCGAACCATCTTCCGCAATACCCGGCGGAGGACCCTCTGGCACATCGCCGATCAACGCCCCGTTCTTCTGCGCCGGCGTGACCATCTCATACGCCCTACCATCCGGCAGGCCACCAGCCGCGGTTTCGTACACGAACACATGATCCACACCCGTCGTCGTGCCGCTCGCATTGCTCGCAACGACCCGCCAGTGATACGGCTTATCCGCTTCCAGACCCGCCAGGTGCGTGGAGACCGGCACAGCGCTCGCGCCCGCACCGGCATTCCCCTCCGGCACCGGAACACTCGTGCCATACGCGGTGCTCGTGCCCCATTCAAAGCGATACGTCGTGTCCAGTTCGTGCGGGTTGACCCGCACCTGCAGGTCTGCCGAGAATCCGGTCAGGTTCACCGCGGCGGCTCCTTCCAGCGATGGTGGCGCAGGCGGAGGCGGTGTCACGAACACCGCGTCTTCCCCAAACGCCGCGCCTTCCGTGGTCGCCTGCAAGCGGAAGTGATACGTCGTGCTCGGCGACAACCCCGAGACCTGCGCGCTCACCGCATGAACTTCGGAGTCCGCCGGAATCGCACCCGCGGCCGGCACACACGGAACGCTCTGCCCGGCGGCATACGGATTGGGCGCAAACGGTTCATAGCCAGCTTCAGAGACATAGTCGAAGTGACAGTCGGTCAACTGCACCCCCAACGGGTTGACCGTCCCGTTCAGCGTCGCGCGGTACAGCGTCGGGCTCTGCACCCGCGCTTCCCCCCCCGCGCCCGTCACGACTTCCGGGACCGCCACGGCCAGCGCCGAGCCCGCGCCCAACGCAAGCACCGCGCACACCAACACAGCGAGCAGGGCGAGCAGGCGACACCCCGGCGCCCACGCACGACCAGCCAGTACAGCTCCCACCGGCCGGCCGCCGGCCAGGCCCCGCGCAAACCCAAACGAACTCGCCATCAACCCATCCCCTCCCGCAAAGATCGACAAACACAGGACGGCTGTCCTGCCGGGGCCGCTTGAGACCCCGTGACACGGAATACCATACGGACAACCCCCCCGCTTGTCAACCCCCGACCACGAAGTTCTCATGTCGGCCACCCTGGAGGACGGCCCGGCGGCGGCGCCCTCCGCCGCGCCAACCGCTGTACTGGAGCAGATGGCGATTCGCCTGCTGATCCTGTTCCTCGTCCTGGCCTTCGGCGCGCTGACGATCGACGCGTTCGTCGAGGAGGGTGTCACCCTGCCTGGAGTGGTGTCCGTTCTCGTCCTGGCGCTGCTCGGCATCGGCGTGCTCGGCGCGCTCTTCGGCAAGCCGCCGCGAGGGCCGCGGCCGTGAGCTCCTCAACCGCGGGGCGGCGCCCGTGAGCACGCCCACGCCCTCGCCCTTCCTGCCTCCCCCCCGCCGTCGCCACGGACGCGGGCGGCGGCCACGGCGCCGGGCGCAGCGGGTTGGCGGGCGGCTGCTGCTCGCGGCCGCGATCGCGCTCGGGGTCGTCGTCCTCGTCTCCTTCCTGGCGACCCGCCTCCTCAGCGGCGCCGGGCACGGGAACGCCACGGTCGCGCGCGCGGGGCGCCACGGCAGCCAGGCCGCTCGCGGGGGCTCCGCGTCAGGGTCTGGCAACGCGGCCATCGCCGGGCCGGCCTCGCCGGCCCTCCTCTCCTTTCATCGCCCCCCTCGGGCCGGGCTGCTCTTCGATCTCGACAGCGGCAGGGTTCTCTGGGCTCGCAACGACGCCGCCGTGCTGCCGATCGCCAGCCTCACGAAGATGATGACCGCGCTGCTCGTCGTCAGATCGCAGCACGCGGACACGCCGGTGCTCGTCACGCACAACGCCGTCAACACCGCCGGGTCGAAGGTCGGAGTGCTCCCGGCCGGCAGGCGCGTGCGCCTGGAGACGCTTCTGTACGGGCTTTTGCTGCCCTCCGGCAACGACGCGGCCGTCGCGCTCGCGGAATCGGTCGCTCAGAGCGTGCCGCGCTTCGTCGCGCGCATGAACGAGGAGGCCACGCGGCTGGGGCTGCGCTGCACGCACTACGCCTCGCCCGACGGCCTGAGCAACGGGGACCGCTCCTGCGCCGAGGACCTCGCCACGCTCGCGCGCCTGGACCTCGCCGAGCCGCGCATCGCGCGCGTCGCCGCCACGGCCTCCACGGTGCAGCCGCTGCCGATCAAGGGGGGCAAGCTGTGGCTCTACAACAACAACCCGCTGCTGCGCTACGGCTACCCCGGGGCGATCGGGCTGAAGACCGGGGAGACCGAAGCGGCGGGGCGCTGCCTCGTCGGCATCGCGCGGCGGGGGGATCTGCGGCTGGGGGTCGTGCTGCTCAACTCCCCGGAACTGGGGCGCCAGGCCGAGGCGCTGCTCGACGCCGGGTTCCACCTCGTCTACCACCTGCCGCTGCTGCCGGCTCCCCCGGTGCCGAGGGGGATGTAGCTCTTCTCCACCTCGTGTAGCGCGGTATCTGTGCTACACTGGCTGCGTAGCATGGCCAATGTGACCCTCACCGTCGACGAGGACCTGCTCAAGCAGGCACGGATTCGCGCCCTCGAACAGGACACCTCCGTGAACGCGCTCGTGCGGGGTTATCTGGAGGAGTACGTGGGGCGCGGTCCCCGGCGGGAGGGCATGGCCGGATTCCTCGCGCTCACCGAGTCGGCCCACGCCGGCAGCGGACCCGGCGGTCGCAGCTGGACGCGCGAGCAGCTGTATGAGCGATAGGGCCTTTCTCGACACGAACATACTCGTGTACGCCGTCGATGAGGCGGAGCCCCGGAAGCGGGACGCCGCCCGCCGGCTGCTGGGCGCGAACGACCATGAATTTGCATTGAGCACGCAGGTCCTCGGCGAGTTCTACGTGGTGGCCACCCGCAGGCTGGCCGCACCGGTGGCCGAGGACGTGGCCGCCGCCGCCATCGATCTGCTCAGCCGGCTGCCCACCGTGAGCGTCGACCCCGCGCTCGTCAGGGACGCGATCGAGCTCAGCCGCTCCGCGCAGGTCTCCTATTGGGACGGCCTCATCCTGGCCGCGGCCGCCAGGGGTGGATGCCGGCGCCTGCTCACCGAGGACCTCAACGACGGTCAGACCATCGGCTCGGTGCGGATCGAGAATCCCTTTCTCGTGTCGCGGTAGAGGCAGCCTCCCCTGGTGACCAGAGGGATGTAGTACCCTTCTGGCAGCACCGATTGACTGGTCAGTCAGCCAAGGGAGAGACGACATGGATCTCGACGACACACCTGAGCAGGCCGCGCACCGCGCGCACGTGCGCGCGTGGCTGCAGGAGCACAAAGGCGAGGCGCCCGTGCTGCAGGGGCCGGACGCGCTTCAGGACGAGGACGAGATCGTCGCCGCGCGGCGCGCGTGGCAGGGCAAGCTCGCGGAGGCCGGCCTGGCGGGGGTGACCTGGCCCAAGGAGTACGGCGGACAGGGGCTCGGGCCGATCGAGCAGGTCATCTGCAACCAGGAGATCGCGCGGGCGCGCGTGCCGGGGATCCTCGACGCCATCGGGGTGGGGATGCTCGGGCCCACGATCATCGCCCACGGCTCCGAGGAGCAGAAGGGGCGCTATCTCGGGGCGATGCTCCACGGCGACGAGGTCTGGTGCCAGCTCTTCTCCGAGCCCGCCGCGGGGTCGGATCTGGCGGCGGTGCAGACGCGCGCGCGTCTGCAGGATGATGGGTCCTGGCGCTTGAGCGGGCAGAAGGTGTGGACGACCAACGCGCAGTTCTCCGCTTACGGACTGCTCTTGGCGCGCACCGATCTCGATGCGCACAAGCACAAGGGCCTGACGATGTTCATCGTGCCCATCGATGCGCCCGGGGTGACCGTGCGCGGGCTGCGGCAGATCTCCGGGGAGGCCGAGTTCAACGAGGTCTTCTTCGACGACGTCGCGCTCGATGCCGACATGGTCGTCGGGGGAGTCGGAAACGGCTGGGGCACGGCCCTGACCACGCTCATGTTCGAGCGCGTCACGATCGGGCTCGGGGGCGAGGGCCTGGGCTTCAACTCCGCGCGCTTCGCGCAGGCCATCGCCTCCGACGCCCACGCCTCGCGCGATCCCGAGGTGCGCCGCCAGCTCGGGGAGATCGCGGCCGATCTGCTGGCCGTGCGCTTCACCGGGTACCGCACCTTGACGGCGCTTCAGCGCGGGCAGATCCCCGGGCCCGAGGCCGGCCTCGCCAAGGTCACGATCGTCAACGGCGCCATCCACGCGGGGGAGCTGATCGCGGACGTGCAGGGGCCCGACGCGCTCGACGAGAACAGCGAGTGGGCCTACATGATCTCCTTCCTCCCGGGCCTGAAGTCGGCCGGCGGCACCGAAGAGATCCTGCGCAACACGATCGGCGAGCGCGTCCTGGGGCTGCCGCCCGAGCCGCGCCTGGACAAGGGCATCCCCTTCTCGGAGCTCCGCGCCAAAGAGGCGGCGAAGGTATGAACCTCGCGCTCTCAGACGAGCAGGTGTTCCTGCGCGAGGCCGCGCGGGGGGCTCTCTCGCGCTTCAAGACCCTGGAGGCGGCGCGCGAGGCGCTCGACGGCAAGGGCGAGCTGCCCGACCTCTGGCCGACGGCGTGCGAGGCGGGGTGGCCGGGGCTGCTCATCGACGACGCTCACGGCGGGGCAGGCCTCGACGCCTTCGACGCCATGCTCGTGATGGGCGAGTGCGGGCGCGTGCTCGCCGGCGTAGCGCTTTTGGGGCACCTGCCCGCCACGGCGATCCTCGGCGCCTCGGAGGCGCCCGCCGCGGCCGCGCTTCTGCCACCGCTGGCATCGGGTGAGCAGCGCGCCGCCTATCTGCCCGCCTGCCCGCCCAACGATGTCTTCGACACATGGTGCGTCGATCCGCCGCACGGCTCGGAGCGGCCGCAGCCGCCGCTGGCCACAGGCGCGGGGGAGGGCCATGTGACCGTCACCGGAACATATGCGTTCGTTCCCGACGCGCCCGGGGCCGACGTGCTCGTGGGCGCCGTCCTGCTCGACGGCAAACCCGCCGGGGTTGCCATCAAGGGCTCCGCGCAGGGCGTGAGCATCGAGGCCCTCCGCCGCTACGACGCCACACGCTCGCTGGGCCACGTCACGCTGAAGGAGGCCCGCGGCGTGCTGCTCGACGCCCCCGCCGAGTCCCTGGCGGCGGCCTGGCACCTCGCGCAGGCCCTGCTCGCCGCGGAGTCCATCGGCGCCGTGGAGACCGCGCTGGACATGTCCGTCGCCTACGCCAAGGAGCGCCACACCTTCGGGCGCGCTATCGGCTCCTACCAGGCCGTCAAGCACTCCCTCACGGAGGTCCTGCGCCGGCAGGAGAACGGGCGCTCGCTGCTCTACTACGCCGGTTGGGCCAGGCAGGGCGCGCCGGGCGAGTTCGCGCTCGCCGCCTCCGCCGCGCGCTCGGTCGCGGGGCATGCGCTCGACCACGCTGCGCGCGTCATGATCTCCGTGCACGGCGGCATCGGCGCCACCTGGGAGCACGACGCGCCGCTCTACTTCCGCCGCGCCCAGCTCTCGCGCCGCCTGCTCGGCGGCACCGGCGGCGCCACGGATCGCGTGGCGGGCGAGCTGCTCACGCAGGCCGCCTAGCGCTTGGCTCGGGGCTTGGCCTGAGCCGCCACGGCCGTGGTCATCGCTTCCAGCACCGGCGCCCCGTACGCCGCGTGCACGGCCGCTTCCAGGTTCGGGTCCACGCCGCAGTTGATGCAGAAGCCGTGCTGGGACCAGCCGATCGCGCGGGCCAACACCTGGTCGGCATAGGCGATGCCCGCTTCGTCGTGGCCGTAGTAGTCATACGCCGCGCCCCACGCCGCGCCGTCCAGGGCCATCGTGGCGCCGTCCGCCGACAGCAGGCGCGCGGCCGCCATCAGCGAGTCGAAGTCGTCGTAGATCGAGGGATGTCTGGCCGTCGGGTGGTCGTAGGCGGCCGGGCGTTTGCCATACATGTAGGAGTCGCTCACCAGCTGCCACGTCGACACCGGCCCGTTGGTGACGTTGAACTGCATCGGCCCGCCGCAGCAGCCGGCGAAGTTGAGGCCGTGGTAAGTGCTCGGGGCCGTCGAGAAGGCCGACTCCTGGCGGTGGATCGAGGCCAGCAGCAGCCAGTTCACGCCGAAGACGCTCTGCGCCTCGCCGTAGATCGGATAGAAGCCCGACATCCAGCTCGCGGGGATGTGCGCCTGCGTGTCGTTGAAGCGCACGAAGCTCGCCAGGGCGCGTTTCTGTCGGGGGGTGCCGGCGGGGGCCACGATCGCGGCGCTCGCGGCTGCGTTCGCCGCCTGGCGGGCGTTTGCCTGCGCGGGCGCTGGCACGGCGACGACCGTGACGATGACCGGGGGTCCGCTTGCCGTGGCGCCGGCGCCGGACCGCGAGGCGGGTTGACCGGTCAGGCCCGTGAGCACCGCCACCAGCACGGCCGCGCTCAGCACCGACGTGGCGCCGGCCATCGCCCACGCCCGGCGTTCCGATGGCGGTTTGGGGAGGTGGGCGTCCGCGGGGGGCTCGGGGTGGCGGTCGTTCATGCTCACACCCCAACCGCCCGCCGCAGCACGCGGTCGAACACGAGGTCGGGGAGCAGGCGGCTGACCCACACCATCGCGTGCGCGTCCGCGCCGATGAGGTAGCGCGCGCGCATCCGTTTGGCGGTGAGGGCGCGTTCGATCGTCCTGGCCACGCGCTCGGGTGGGACGCCGCGCCTGGCGGTGTCCTTGAGCGTCTTCTCCATCGCCGCGGGCACGTGGCCGTAGAACTGGCGCAGCTCCTCGGGTATGGCGATGCTCTCGAGCTGCGCGTTGCCCTTGTCCCAGATCGGCGTGGCCACCGAGCCGGGCTCGATCAGGGCCACCTGGATGTGCGAGCGGCGCAGCTCCACGCGCAGGGCGTTTCCGATCGCCTCCAATGCGTACTTCGAGGCGTGGTAGGGGGACATGTAGGGGGTGGTGATGAGGCCGCCGATGGAGGACAGCAGCACGATCCGTCCGCGGGCCTTGCGCAGCGCTCCGATCAGCGCCTGGGTCACGGCGACCTGCCCGAAGAGGTTGACCTCCATCTGCTCGCGCAGCTCAGCGAGCGGAAGCATCTCCAGCGGGCCGCCGATGGCGACGCCGGCGTTGTTGACCAGCGCGTCCAGGCCGCCGGGGCCCGCCGCGCCCGTGGAGTCGCTCGCGGCAGTGCGCTGCGCCACCAGCTCCGCGGCGGCGGCGATCTGCGCGGCGTCGGTGATGTCGAGTTGGAATGCCGTCAGGCGGTCTGTGCCCGCCTCCGCTGCCAGCGCCTCCCCTGCCGCGGGATCGCGCACGCCCGCGAGCACGGCCCAACCGGAGCCTGCCAGGCGCAGCGCAGTGGCCTTGCCGATGCCGGTGGAGGCGCCGGTGATGAGAGCCGTGGGCATGGCATTGACCCTAACGCAAGGCCGCTGCCCGCTACGCCGGGTACACGGGCGCGCGAGGACGCTCCCTCAAGCGAGGGCCAGCGCCGTGCGCTTCTGCTCAAGCGCCGCCAGCAGCCCGCTGAAGGCCTCGGCGAACTTCTCGACGCCCTCGCGCTCCAGCGTGAGGGTGACGTCGTCGTAGTCCACCCCGGCGGCGGCCAGCTCGTCGATCAGGCGCTGGGCATCCGCGACCCCGTCTTCCAGGCGCACCTGCGGGCGGCCGTGGTCCTGGTAGGCGCGAATGGTCTCCTCGGGCATCGTGTTGACGGTGTCGGGGCCGATCAGCTCCTCGATGTAGACGGTGTCCTGGTAGGCGGGGTTCTTGGTCGAGGTGGAGGCCCACAGCACCCGCTGCGCGGTGGCGCCCTTGGACGCCAGGAACTGCCAGCGCGGGCCGCGGACGGTCGAGCGGTAGTGCTGGTAGGCGAGCCTGGCGTTGGCGACGGCCAGCCTGCCCTTGAGGTCGTCGTGCCCGCCGATCTCCTCCAGGCGCCGGTCGGCCTCGGTGTCGATGCGCGAGACGAAGAAGCTGGCGACCGAGGCCACCCTGCTTGGGTCTCCCCCGGAGGCGACGAGGCGCTCGAGGCCGCGGATGTAGGACTCGGCGACCTCCGCGTAGCGGCGCAAGGAGAAGATGAGGGTGATGTTGATCGAGCGGCCCGCGGCGATGGCGTCCTCGATCGCGGCCAATCCCGGCTTGGTGGCGGGGATCTTGACCATCAGGTTGGGGCGGTCCACGGCCTCGTGCAGGCGCATGGCTTCGGCGAAGGTCGCGGGGCCGTCGTAGGCCAAGTCGGGGTCCACCTCCAGCGAGACGTAGCCGTCGCGGCCCATGCCGGCGTCCCAGATGGGGCGGAAGAGGTCGCAGGCGTCCCGTATGTCCTGCTCGGCCAGGCGCCAGAAGACCTCCTTGCCCGTAACGCCTTCGCCGGCGAGCGCGTGCAGCTGCTCGTCGTAGGCGTCGCCTTCGGTCATGGCCTTCTGGAAGATGCTGGGGTTCGACGTGGCGCCGACCACCGCGTCGTCGTCGAGCAGCTCCTGCAGGTGCCCCCCGCGGATGGAGCTGCGCGAGAGGAAGTCGATCCACACGCTCTGGCCGAGCGCGGAGAGGCGGTGCAGGGGCGAGAGGGTGGGCGAGGAGGAGGCTGAGGCTGAGGCGGTGGAAGCGGACACGGCGTTCTCCTTCGAGTCTAGAACGCGCTCGCGCGCGCCCTCAGGCAGTGGTGGCGCTCCGCGCGAGCAGCGCGCGGGCGCGGGTTGCGATGTTCTCGGCAGCGAAGCCGAGCTCCTTCAATACCGTAGCGCCCGGTGCAGAGGCCCCGAAGCGATCGAGGCCGAGCACGTCCCCGTCGGTGCCGACCCACTTCCACCAGCTCATGGTGGCGCCGGGCTCGACCGCCAGGCGGGCAACGACATCTCCGGGCAGCACGCCATCGCGATACTCCTCGGGCTGTGCTTCGAAGAGCTCCATGCAGGGCATCGACACCACGCGCACACGCGAGCCCTCGCCGGCGAGCGCTCGGCCGGCCTGGAGCGTAGGAGCCACCTCCGAGCCCGTGGAGATCAGGATGAGGTCGGGGTTGGGATCGGAGTCCCACAGCACATAGCCCCCCCGCTCCAGCTCGCTTGCCGCTCCCAGGCCCTCCCCGGCACGGTCGAACACGGGCAGGTTCTGGCGAGATAAAAGAAGAGCCACCGGACCGTCGGCGCGTTCCAGCGCCACGCGCCAGGCGTGCGCGGTCTCATTCGCGTCTCCGGGGCGGATCACCCACAGCCCGGGAATGGCGCGCAGCGCGGCGTAGTGCTCCACGGGCTGGTGCGTGGGCCCGTCCTCGCCGAGCCCCACGGAGTCGTGCGTCCAGACCCACACCACGGGCAGCCCCATCAGCGCAGAGAGGCGCACCGAGGGGCGCATGTAGTCGGAGAAGACGAGGAAGGTGGCGCCGTAGGGCTTGACGATGCCGCCGTGCGCGGCGAGGCCGTTGACGATCGCGCCCATCGCGTGCTCGCGGATGCCGAAGGGGACGTTGCGGCCTGTGTGGGGGCGCGAGAACAGCCCGTGACCCTCGAAGACGGTCCTCGTGGACTCGACCAGATCGGCGGCGCCGCCGAGCATCGTGGGCGTGTGCGCGGCGAAGGCGGCCATCGCCTTCTGCCCGGCGGCGCGCGTGGCGATGTCCCTGCCGGGGGGGAAGCTGGGCAGCGACTCCTGCCAGCCCTCACGGGGGCGGCCCGCCCAGGCCTCATCCCACTCGAGAGCCAACTCCGGCAGCGCCTCGCGCCAGGCCTGGAAGCGCTCCTGCCACTCCCGCCGCAGACGCGCGCCCGCGTCGCGCAGGCTCATGTGCTCGTACACGCTCGGGTCCACCTGGAAGTGCGCGTCGGGATGCAAGCCCATGACCTCCTTGGCCGCGCGCACCTCCTCCTCCCCCAGCGGCGCCCCGTGGGCCTTGGCGGTGTCCACGGCGTGGGGCGCGGGAAATGCGATGTGCGAGCGGATGGCGATGAAGGAGGGCCGCTCGCCTTCTTCGCGCCCGGCCACGAGCGCCGCCTCCAGCGCGTGGAGATCCTCGGAGTCCGCTACGCGCTGCACGTGCCAGCCGTCGGCGGAGAGGCGCGCCATGTGGTTCTCGCCGTCGAAGGAGATGGCGGTGGTGCCGTCGATCGTGATGCGGTTGTCGTCGTAGCAGACCACGAGCTTGCCCAGCCCGAAGTGCCCCGCCAGCGAGGCGGCCTCCTGGCTGACGCCCTCCATGAGATCGCCGTCGGAGCAGATGGCGTAGGTGTGGTGATCGACCACGTCCAGCCCTGGACGGTTACAGCGCTCGCCGAGGAAGCGCTCGGCCATCGCCATGCCCACGGCGTTGGCGAAGCCCTGCCCGAGCGGCCCCGTGGTGACCTCGATGCCCGGCGTGTGGCCGCGCTCGGGGTGGCCGGGCGTGCGCGAGCCCCACTGGCGGAACTGCCGCAGGTCCTCCAGCTCCAGCTCATAGCCGACGAGGTGCAGCAGCGAGTACTGCAGCACGCAGGCGTGGCCGGATGAGAGCACGAAGCGGTCGCGGTCGGGCCAGTGCGGGTCGGCGGGATCCACGCGCAACAGGCGCGTGTACAGGGTGTGAGCCAAGGGCGCGAGCGCCATCGCGGTGCCCGGATGCCCGGCGCCGGCCTGCTGCACGGCGTCCATGGCCAGCGCGCGGATGGTGTCGATCGAGAGGCGGGTGAGCTCACGCGGGGCGGGCATGGCGCTGATGCTACCGCCGGAGGTGGCCGCGTTCCGTGAGCGGGTTGTTTTTGGGAGGAGGCCCCCCGGAGGGGGCCAGGGTTGCCGCGTGGTTTCGCAGAACGCGGGGTTGCGGCTCAGCGAGCGCATGGCCCACCGCTCAGGCATCCCGAGGATCGCTCAGGGACCGCGCGCTGAGTCGCTCAGGCGCCCGTGGGACGCCGGTGGTAGGGCGGCAGGGCCGCCATCGAGTGCGAGCGTCCGCGCGCGCACCAGCAGCGCGAGGGGCGCACGCGCACGAGCCAGTGCATGTCGTGGCGGCAGTGCGTGAGGCGATAGGGCCAGCGGGCGTGCAGTGAGCGCATCATCCGCTGCCTGTCGCATGTGTGCTTGGTCATCGTGGAACCTCCCTGCTATCCGTCTATCCGACTCCCGAACAGCGCCGAAGGGTCTTGGCCGAGTGGGCCAAGAAGCGCCTTGAACGTGTACCCGAGAGCACAGCTAATAGCCCGTCTCCTACAGAACCTGGGCGCTGCGACGCGATCGAGGACGCGCGCCCGGAAACCTCCTCTCCGGTCCCTGTGCCACGCACGAGTGAGACCCAAACCTCTCTTCTACATTGACTTCGACCCATTGGACTCCACTGTAGAGAGGCCCGCCGACAGTGGCGGACAACTTCTTCGCACAGACATATAAATCACGTTTTACGCAGCCTGTCAACCAGCAAGCGCAAATTTTTGTCAACTGTCAGACGCTTGTCAAATGCATTGGCAAGCGTGCGCGGGTGATCTAACCTGGCCATGTGGCCAATGGGCGGGAGAACGGAAAGGGACGCCGGGGACTGCCCCGGGGCCCGCAGGCGCTGCCGCGCGAGCAGGTGATCGCCGACCAGCGCGCGCGCCTGCTGGAGGCGCTCGTGGAGCTCATCGACGAGCGCGGCTGGGCGGGGGTGAGGATCTCCGAGCTGGTGGCGCGCGCGGGGGTCTCCAGGCGCAGTTTCTACGAGCACTTCGCCAACAAGGAAGAGTGCCTGCTGGCGGCCTTCGACGCCAGCGTGGAGCGCCTAACCGCGCGCATCGCGCGGGCGTATGACCCGCGCGCGCCCTGGCAGGAGCAGGTGCGCGCGATCGTGGGAGCCGTGTTCGCGGCCACGCAGGAGCGCCCCAAGGCGATGCGGCTGGTGTGCGTGGACGTGCGCGCGATGGGCGCGGCGGGGGAAGCGCGCTGGGCGCAGGGCGCCGCAGGCTTCGAGCGCTTCCTGGGAGAGGTGTTCGCGCGGGCGCCCGGCGAGGGCGGCATACCGCAGCCGGTGGCCAAGGCCGTGGTGGGGGCGCTGCGCAAGATCGTCTACTCGCGCGTGGCCGGCGGGCAGTCGGGCAGGGCGCTGCGCGCGGAGCTGAACCGGGCGCTGCCGCAGGTGGTGGCGTGGATCTCCAGCTACTACCCCTCTCCGCCGCGGATTCCGCTGCGCCCGCGGCGATTGCGGGTGGGGCGGGCGCGGGACGGGCGGGCGGAGGGACGGGCGCGGGACGGGCGGGCGGAGGGA
>CAZOQI010000015.1:0-4811 GCA_964582105.1 uncultured Solirubrobacteraceae bacterium | reverse complement strand
CCCCATGCACCAACCCAACCATCTCCCCGGCAGCAACCCCACCCCCATCCCCCACAGGCACCCCGGACACAACATCCACAAGCACCACCGAGGGAACCACAGCACCCCCATCAACCACCTCAACCAACGCCCCCAAATCCGCACAAGCAACAGCCTCCACACCCACCCCCGCCAACTCCCCGGCAAGCCCACCCTCCCCAGCGCCAAGAACCACCACACCATCCCCAAACGCCTCCCCGGACGCCCCCGGCGAGAGACTCCCGCCCTGCACCGGCGACTCAACCCAATCCAGACGGAACAACGACTCGCGATGACCGCCTGCCCCACCAAGCTGCTCCATTGACACAGGCCGTCCCACCAGCGACTGCACAGTGGCCACCAGCGCGCCACTCTCATCCGCCACAACGACCGGCACCGCATCCACTCTTCCCGCCGACAGGATGACTCGCAGGGAAGACGCCCCGGTGGCATACAGGGACACCTCGCTCCACAGGAACGGCAGCCGGACCGGGCCGACCTCTTGCATCTGCTCCTCGGAGAGGCTCAGCAAAGCACCGTGCAGCGCGGAGTCGAGCAGCGCCGGATGCACACCAAACAAGCCCGCCTGCCGCCTCTCCTCCTCCGGCAGCGAGACCTCGGCAAACATCTCATCCCCACGCTGCCACGCAGCCCGCACTCCCCGAAATGCCGGGCCATAGTCGATCCCCCCCTCGGCAAAGCGCTCATACAGGTCATCGACCTCGACCGCGACCGCGCCAGCCGGAGGCCAGACGCCGCCAGCCAGCTCTCCCATCCATTCAGCCACAACCCCCTCACCGCCCGTCACTCCTGCGGGCGCGAGCACACCATTCGCATGACAAATCCACGCCTCATCCACCCATAACCCGTCGCCTGCGGCATCCTCTGACCGGGAATACACACTCACCTCCCGGTGCCCTGACTCATCAGGCGCGCCAACCGAGACCTGCAGCTGCACCGCGCCCTGCTCCGATAACACCAACGGGGCCTCCAGCGTCAACTCCCGCACGTGTCCACACCCAACCTGGCCGCCCGCGTACAGCGCAAGCTCCAGGAACGCGGTGGCCGGCACCAACACCACACCCAACACCACATGGCCACCAAGCCACGGATGGGTTCGCAGCGAGAGACGGCCCGTGAACAACCACTCCTCGCCGCCGGCCAGGCTGACCACGGCGCCCAGCAGAGGATGATCCACGGAGGCCTGCCCAGCCGACGCCATATCCCCACCATCCAGGGCAGGCACATCAAGCCAATAGCGCTCGTGTTGGAAGGCATAGGTGGGCAGCCTCCCCCGCCTGGCATCCGACCCCTCGAACATCCCCGCCCAATCGACGTGCACACCACGCACGAACACCTCAGCAAGCGCCTTCAAGAGCGTCTCGGGCTCCGGGCGCTCACCACGCAGCGCCGGCACCGCCACCACCGTCACATCCCCCCCGTCGTCCTCCTCCCCAGCCAGGCAATCGTTGGTCATCGCGCTCAACACACCGCCGGGACCCAACTCCAAAAAGCTCCTCACACCCCGCTCGGCAAGCGAGCGCACACCAGCGCAGAACCGCACCGTCTCACGCACATGGCGCACCCAATAGTCAGGCGAACACAGCTCCTCACCAACCACCCCACCAGTCACATTCGACACCAGCGCAATCCGCGGCGCCGAGAACGACAAACCCCCCACAACCTCCCCGAGCTCCTCCAACATCCCATCCATCCGCGGCGAATGAAACGCATGACTCACCCGCAGGCGCTTCGTCTTACGCCCCTCGTCCTCCCACCGCCCGGCCAACCCCAGCACCGCGTCCTCATCGCCGGAGAACACCACCGACCGAGGACCATTCACCGCCGCCAAAGACACCTGCCCCTCCAAACCCGCAAGCATCTCAAGCGCCTCATCCTCAGACGCCTGCACCGAGACCATCGCCCCACCCTCGGGCAGCGCTCCCATCAACCGGCCGCGAGCCGCGACGAGCTCACACGCATCCTGGAGCGAAAAGACCCCCGCCACAAACGCCGCGACAATCTCACCAATCGAATGACCCACCACATAGTCCGCCCGCACACCCCAACTCTCAGTAAGCCGGAACAACGCCACCTCAAGCGCGAACAACCCAGCCTGCGTAAACACCGTCTGGTCCAACAACCCCGCCTCAACACCATCCCCGAACATCACATCGCGCAACGAACAACCCAACAGACCATCCAGACACCCACACACCTCATCCAAAGCGCCCGCGAACACCGGAAACACCTCATAGGACTCCCGACCCATACCCACACGCTGCGCACCCTGACCCGTGAACAACAGCCCCAAGCCACCACCACCCACAACCCCCTCAACCACACCCCCAGCAGACTCACCCCGCGACAAGGCGCCCAAACCACCGAGCAGACTCTCACGACCCTCACCCAACACCACCGCACGATGCTCAAACAACGAACGACCTGCCGCCAACGACAATCCCACATCCAACACACCCAACTCCGGCGTGCTCACAACATGAGCCGCCAGCCGCCCCGCCTGAGCACGCAACGCCCCCACGCCTTTACCCGAAAGCACCCACGGCACCACACCACCATCGACAGCCACCTTCACATCATCACCAGCCGCCAGACGGTCCAGACTCTCGCTCGAACCGTCCTCGGCCGCATCCAGCAGGGGCGCCTCCTCGAGAATCACATGAGCATTGGTGCCGCTGATCCCGAATGAGGACACTCCCGCCCGCCGCGGCTCATCATTGCGCGACCACGGCACCTCCTCCCTCAACAACGACACCGCGCCAATCGACCAATCCACCTGCGCCGACGGCTCATCCACGTGCAACGTCCGCGGCAGCACACCATGACGCATCGCCATGACCATCTTTATCACTCCAGCCACTCCTGCCGCGGCGCCGGTGTGACCGATGTTCGACTTGACCGTTCCCAGCCACAGCGGATGTCCTTCAGGACGATCCTGCCCGTAGATCGCCTGCAGAGCCTGCACCTCGATCGGATCGCCGAGCGTCGTGCCCGTTCCGTGCGCCTCCACCACATCGACCTGGCCGGCAGCGAGTCCCGCGTTGATCAGCGCCTGGTTGATCACCCGCTGCTGGGATGGCCCGTTGGGCGCGGTCAGCCCATTGCTCGCGCCATCCTGGTTGACCGCGCTGCCGCGCACCACCGCCAGCACATCGTGATTCAGACGACGAGCCTCAGACAGTCGCTCGAGCAGCAGCACCCCCACGCCCTCACCCCATCCGGTGCCGTCCGCGGCCGCAGCGAATGCCTTGCAGCGCCCATTGACAGCGAGCACCCGCTGGCGGCTGAACTCCACAAACAATCCGGGCGTGGCCAGCACCATCACCCCTCCCGCCAGCGCCAGCGAGCACTCACCTCCGCGCAGAGCCTGGCAC
The DNA here is from genome assembly GCA_964582105.1 of uncultured Solirubrobacteraceae bacterium. GTDB lineage: Bacteria > Actinomycetota > Thermoleophilia > Solirubrobacterales > Solirubrobacteraceae > Palsa-744. Next base: position 1,398 of record CAZOQI010000015.1, on the reverse strand, counting down.
GCGAGATGCAATGCCACCAGCGAGGAGGAACACGCGGTATCGACAGAGACCGCCGAGCCCTCGAGCCCCAACGTATAGGCCACCCTCCCCGAGGCGACGCTGCCGGTGCCACCTGTCAACCAGTACCCCTCCAGGTCCCTGGGCACCGAGCGGATGCCCACGCCATAGGTGGATGCCCCGATGCCGGTGAATACCCCGGTCTGGCTGCCGTGCAGCGAAGCGGGGTCGATGCCGGCGTTCTCGATCGCCTCCCAGCACGCCTCCAGCAGCAGTCTCTGCTGGGGATCCATCGCCAGCGCCTCGCGCGGGTTGATGCCGAAGAACTCGGCGTCGAAATCGCCGACGTCGGCGAGGAATCCGCCTTCGCGTACATAGCTCGTCCCCGGATGCGCGGGATCGGCGTCATACAGCCCCTGCAGGTCCCACCCGCGATCGGTGGGGAACCCCGACACCGCATCGCCAGCAGAGGCCACCAACTTCCACAGCTCCTCAGCCGAACCGACACCACCCGGATACCGGCAGCTCATACCCACGATCGCAATCGGCTCATCGACCGCCACCGCCGGCCCGGAGACGCGGACCTCACTGCCGATGCCACTGCCGATACCAGCGCTCTGACGCAGCAGCTCACCGGCGAGCGCGGCAGGAGTGGGATAGTCGAAGATGAGCGTTGCGGGCAGACGCAGCCCGGTGGCCGCCGTGAGCCGGTTGCGCAGCTCCACAGCGGTCAGCGAGTCGAACCCGATCTCCTTGAACGCCCGTCGCGGCTGAATGCCCCCGGGCGAGGCATGCCCCAGGACCGTCGCGACGTGCCCGCAGACAAGCTCCAACGCCACACGCCCGCGCTCATCCTCGGGCACTTCCGCCAGACGCCGCGCAAACGATCCCCCCGCACCGGCTCCGACCCTTTGAGAGGAAGCGCGCACCAATCCCCGCAGCACCGCCGGCACCATCCCGGCCCTCGCCTGCGCGCGCAGCGACTGAACATCAAGACGCACCGGAACGAGCAGCGCGTCATCCATGCCTCGCGCAACATCGAACAGCTCAAGGCCCTCCTGCGAGGACAACGCGAACAGACCCGAGCGCGCCAACCGGCCTATATCGCCCTCATCCAGATGACCGGTGATCCCACTCGCCTGCGCCCACAATCCCCACGCCAACGACGTCCCCGCCAACCCCCGCGCCTGACGATAGGACGCCAGGGCATCCATAAACGCGTTCCCAGCCGCATAGCTTCCCTGGCTGGCGCCGCCGAATGTGCCCGCGGCGGAGGAGAACATGGTGAACATCGAGAGACCCATCCCCTCGGTCAACTCGTGCAGATGCCACGCCCCATCCACCTTCGGCGCCAACACACGATCCACCCGCTCCGCCGTCAAAGACCCGATCACACCATCG
>CAZOQI010000014.1:0-6222 GCA_964582105.1 uncultured Solirubrobacteraceae bacterium | reverse complement strand
CCGACGAGATCGCGCGCGAGATCGACGACGAGGTGCGCCGCATCGTCGAGGCCGCCCACCAGCGCGCCAAAGACATCCTCGGCGAACACCGCGAGCGCCTCACGCGCATCTCCGAGGTGCTGCTCAAGCGCGAGACGATCGAGAAGGAGGAGTTCCTCGGCCTGCTCGCGGGCAGGAGCGAGGAGGAGGTCTTCGGGTCCGACGAGGAGCCCGCCGCCACGCCGGAGCTGCCCGCGCCCACGGCGCCCGCGGACCGCGCGGGGCGCGAAGCGCCCAGGCCGCTGCCCCGGCCGGGGCTCGCCGGCGGCACAGCCGACGCCTGATCGTAAGCTCCCGCTTGTGAGCCAGCCGTTTCGCCTCATGGGCGTCGTCAACGTCACGCCGGACTCGTTCTCGGACGGAGGGCTGTTCCTGGACGCCGAGACCGCCGTGGGGCACGGGCTCGAGCTGGCGCGGCAGGGAGCCGACATCCTCGACATCGGCGGCGAATCGACACGCCCAGGGGCCGAGCCCGTAGGGGAGGCCGAGGAGCTGCGACGGGTGGTGCCCGTGATCGAGAGTCTGGCTGAGGGCTTGGCCGACGCAGGGACCGCGATGCCCGAGGACCCTGTCCATCCGCGGACGGCCGGCATCCCCGTGCGGATCTCGATCGACACCTCCAAGGCCGCCGTGGCCGCTGCGGCGCTGGCGGCCGGGGCCACGCTGGTCAACGACGTGAGCGCCCTGCGGGGCGACCCCGGGATGGCCGAGGTGGTGGCGCAGAGCGAGGCCGACTGCTGCCTCATGCACATGCTCGGCGAGCCACGCTCGATGCAGCGGGCGGGCGGGCCTCAATACAAGGATGTCGTTGACGACGTTCGGGCTTTCCTGGAGGAGCGCCTGCGCTTCGCCGTGAACGCGGGAGTGCGCGAGGAGCGCATCCTGCTCGACCCCGGCATCGGCTTCGGCAAGACCCTCGAGCACAATCTCGAACTGCTGCGCCGCCTGCACGAGTTGACCACGCTCGGCCGTCCGCTCGTCGTGGGCACCTCGCGCAAGAGCTTCCTCGGGCGTCTGCTCGCCGGCGCCCAGGGCTGCAAGGAGCCCGTCGCGGTGGCGGAGAGGCTGCCCGGCACCATCGCCACCAGCGTCATGGCCTACGAGCGCGGGGCCGCCGTACTGCGCGTGCACGACGTCATCCCCGTGCGCGCCGCGCTGGTTGTGGCGGCTGCTACGTTGGCCGCACGATGATCGCCGACGACGACGAAGAGGACCGGGATCCGCGCGAGGAGGACGATCCGCGTGAGGAGGATCTCGAGGACGATGACCTGGACGGCGATGGAGGTGAGGACCGCAGGGGCGGGGAAGGGGAGGACGAGGACGAGGACGATGACGAGGTGGAGGACGAGGAGGTCCTCGAGTCCGTCACGATCGAGATCACGGGCCTCTCCCTCTACACCCACCACGGCGTCAGCGCCTCCGAGCGCGAGGTCGGCCAGCGGCTCGTCTTCGACCTGCGCCTGGACGTGGGGGAGACCGACGCCACCGTCACCGACGAGATCGAGGACACCGTCGACTACGGCGAGGTCTGCCAGCTCGTGGCCCTGATTGCCCAGCAGCGCCAGCACAAGACCCTGGAGCGCCTCTGCTCGACGATCGCCGACCGCCTGCTGGCCGACTACGACCTGGAAGGGGTCTGGGTCAAGGCGGCAAAGCCCGAGCCCCCGATCCCTCTGTCGGTGGTCGAGGTCTCGGTTGAGGTCTGGCGCGAGGCCGAACGGTAAGAGGTCTCTGCCGGGGGGTGTTTGAGAGGGGCGCCGCAGGCGCCACTCTCATGTTTCGCAAGGGTGCCCTTGACAAGTTAGTGAGCAGTCACTAATATGGCGTGGCATGAGCCGTCTGACGGGTCTGGCCACCGGACATCCCCGCCGTCTGCTGGCAGTTGCGGGCATCGTGTTCCTGCTGGCGGCCGTCCTCGGCGGCCCCGTGGCGGGCGTGCTGAAGGGCCGTTCGCACGACTTCCACGATCCCCACGACCAGAGCCTGCGCACGGAAGCCGCGATCCAGCGGGCCACGGGCCAGTCGCCCAACTACGGCCTGGCGGCCCTCATCCCCAGCGCAGGCGACGTGCGCACGGACCCCCAGGCGGGGCGCCTGACCGCAAGCGTGGCCGCGCAGCTGGCCACGCAGAAGGGCTTTCAGCGCGTGCTGGACTACCCGGCGAGCCACCTGGCCCAGCTCGTCTCGCGCAACGGCCATGAGAGCGTCGTGCTGGCGGCCTTCGCCACGCAGGAAGACTCCGCCGCGGCGGCCAATCACCTGCGCCCGAGGTTGACCGGCGCCGGCGTGCGCTTCGGCGGCGGCGACGTGGCCTTCTCGGAGATCAACAGCCGCACCTCATCCGATCTGGAGCACGCCGAGCTCCTGGCCTTCCCGCTGCTGCTGCTGCTCTCATTGTGGGTCTTCCGCGGCCTGATCGCGGCGCTGATGCCGCTGCTCGTGGGCGGCTTTGCGATCGTGCTCGCGTTCGTGGGGCTGCGCCTGGTGAATCAGTTCACCGGCCTCTCGATCTTCGCCGTCAACCTCGTCACGGGCGTGGGCCTGGGTCTGGGCATCGACTACAGCCTGTTCGTGCTCTCGCGCTACCGCGAGGAGCTCGCCGGCGGCAAGGAGCCGCGCGAGGCGATTGCGCGCACGTTGCAGACAGCGGGGCGCACCGTGCTCTACGGCTCGCTGACGGTCGCGGGCGCGCTGGCCTCGCTGCTGGTGTTCCCCGAGCGCTTCCTCTACTCCATGGGGGTGGGCGGGCTGATCGTGGCGCTGATGGCGGGCACCGTCGCCCTGGTGGTGCTGCCGGCGGTGCTCCTCGCCCTGGGGCCGCGCATCAATGCGCTCTCGCCGAAGTGGATGCAGCGGGGCACGGCACGCGCCGCCACGGCCGCGGCCGGGGAGGAGGGCGGATGGGCGCGCCTGGCGCGCGCCGTCATGCGCCGCCCGGGCACGGTGGCGCTGCTCACGGCTCTGGCGCTGCTGGCGATGGCCTCGCCCGCGCTGCGTCTGGCGCTCACCCCGGCCGACCCGCGCGTGCTGCCCGCCTCCTCGGAAACGCGCCAGGTCTCCGATGTGCTCGCGCAGGACTTCGCCGTGGATGGCTCGCAGACGATCACGATGGTGGTGCCGGGCGCTGGCAGCGCTGGGGGACAGGGCAGCATCGGCTCCGGCGGGCAGACTGGCGCCGGCTCTGGTGGGCAGGCCGGCAATGACGGGGGCGGGCAGGCTGTCGTGCAGGCGCTGGCCGCCCAGGCACAGCGGATTGCCGGGGGCCAGGCGCATGCCACCCCGCCGCGCCACCTCGGCCGGGGCGAGTGGGAGATCGACCTGCTGCCCCAGGGCTCGGGGGCCTCCGCGGCCAATCAGGCGCTGGTGAAGCGCCTGCGCGCGTTCGTAAACCCGCGGGGCGGCCTGGTGGGCGGTTCCACCGCCGGCTTCCTCGACCAGAAGGCCTCGATCGCCGCGCACGTCCCGCTGGTGCTGGCGATCCTGGTCGCGGTCACCTGCGGCTTCCTCTTCCTGATGACGGGCTCCGCGCTGATGCCGCTGATGGCGCTCGCCATGAATCTGCTCACGGTGGCCGTCGGCGCCGGCCTGCTGGTGCTGATCTTCCAGGATGGCCATCTCTCCTCGTCGCTGGGCTTCACCCCGATCGGCGGCTTGGAGGAGGCCAATCTCGTGCTTCTGTTCGTGATCGCCTTCGCGCTCTCCACGGACTACGGCGTGTTCCTGTTCGCGCGCATCCGGGAGGCCCACGACGGCGGCCGACCAGCGCGCGAGGCCATAGTCCACGGCTTGGAGCGCACCGGGCGCCTGATCACTGCCGCCGCGCTGCTGTTCTGCGTGGCCATTGGCGCCTTCGCCACCTCCCACATCCTGTTCGTGAAGCAGCTCGGCGTGGGCGCCGCGCTGGCGGTGGCGATCGACGCGACGGTCGTGCGCGCCCTGCTGGTGCCCGCCCTCATGGGCTGCCTCGGCGAGTGGGCCTGGTGGGCGCCGCGGCCCCTGCGCAGACTGCACCGGCACATTGGCCTGCGCGAGGGAGGACGGGAAGGATCCGTCCCCGTCGGCGTCTTGGATGGTTGAGAGGGAGGGGCCGCGTTTGGGAGGATATGCCTGCCCTGCCGGCCACGGCGCACCTCCGAAGCCATAACGCACCGAAAGGCGGATCGAGATCGTGAGACTGCGAAATCTTCTCCTGGTGGGACTGCTCGGCCTGGTCGCCGCGGCGCTGCCGGCGATGGCCAGCTCGGAAACCACGCCCACGGTCGAAGCCAAGACCGGCTCGGGTCCATACAGCGAATCGCACTCCTGGTCCCCCGCGCAGGTCACGATCGCCGCCGGGGGCGCCGTGGTGTTTGCCAATCACTCCTCCGAAGTGCCACACGGCGTGATCTGGACGAGCTCGGTCAAGCCGACCTGCGAAGAAGGCTCAGGCAAGGTGCCTGTGGGCGCGGAACACTTCGGATACCAGTGGAGCGGAAGCTGCAGGTTCTCCCAGGCCGGCACGTACACCTTCGAATGCTCTGTGCATCATCAGGAAATGACCGGCACCATCACCGTCACCGCCGCGGGGAGCACGACCACGAGCACGACGACCCCACCCCCGACGCCCACCCCGACCTCTACGACCCCCACTCCAACCCCCAAGCCGCCGGCGCTCCATCCCGGCAACGCCAGGAAGCTCGCAAAGGCGCTCAGGGCGTGCCGGAAGAAGCCGAAGGGCAGGCGCGCGGCGTGCATCAGGCGCGCCCACAGGCGCTATGGGCGCCGATAGGCATTGGATGTGCGACAGAAGCGCCGATCGCCGGTCAGCGGCGAGGGTGCAAGAGGGCCCGCCTCGGCGGGTCTCTTCTCTTATGGGTTCAACCGCACCGGCAGCGTCTTGAGCTGGTTGAGGAAGACGGATTCGGTCCGCAACGGCTCGCCGTCGATCGCCATCGCGGGGAAGCGCTTGAGGGTCTCCTCGAAGAGGATGCGCAGCTCCAGGCGGGCCAGGGCGGTGCCCAGACAGAAGTGGCGGCCGCCGGCGCCGAACGCCTGGTGCTCCTCTTCGCGGCGCACATCGAAGCGGTTGGCGTCCTTGTGGCGGGTCTCGTCGCGGTTGGATGAGACGTACCACATCACCACCTTCTCGCCCTCCTTGATCTGCTGGCCGCCCAGCTCGGCATCGCGCGTCGCCGTGCGGCGGAAGTGCGCGAAGGCGGGGAACATGCGCAGCGACTCCTCCACCGCGCCGGGGATCAGGCTGGGGTCCTCCAGCAGCAGCTCGCGCTGGTCGGGGTTTTCCATCAGCGCCCTCATGCCGCTGCAGTAGGTGGCCTTGGTGGAGTCGTTGCCGGCGGCCACCAGCAGGAAGAAACCCATCACGATCTCGTGTTCCTCGAGCTTCTCGCCGTCGACTTCGGCGTTCACCAGCACGCTCGTGAGGTCGTCCGTGGGGTTCTCGCGGCGCTGTGCGATCAGCTTCCCGCAGCGCTCGAAGATCTCCGCCACGCTCTTCTCGATCCCCTCCTGGATGTCTCCGTGCGGATTCAGGTCGGGGTCGCCCGCGGCCAGGGTGGAGTTCATCAGCCTCGCCCAGATCTCATCGTCCTGCGGCGGGATGCCCATGAAGCTGCCGATCACGCGCGAGACCACGGGCTGGGCCACGTCGTTGACCAGATCGCACGCCTCCAGGCCCTCGAGACGGTCCAGCACCCCCACCGTGATCGCGCGGATGGCCTCCTCGTGCGCGGCGATGCGCCTGGGCGTGAAGCCCGCCTGGAAGAGCGCCTTCACGCGGTCGTGCTTGGGCGGGTCCATGCCGATGAACATCGCCCGCGCCAGCTCGATCGGAAAACCGATGTTGGCGGCGACCACGCCCCCCAGTTCGGATGAGTAGGTCTTGAAGTCGCGGCTCACCGTGTGCACGTCCTCCGCCGTCGTCACCGACCAGAACCCCGCCTCCTCGGGGAACTCGGTGATCTGCGAGGTCCAGTGCACGGGGCACTCGCTGCGCAGGCGCGCGAACAGCTCGTGCGGCACGCCATCCTCCCACACCTCGCGCTCGGTCACGAGCAAGTCCTTCAGGTCGCTGCCTGCCGTCGATGCCATCTTTCAGACCTCCTGTTCGCTGCCGGGGCGTTGAACCCATCATACTGGCCAGACAGCCAGTCTGGGGGGTGCTGGGTTGGGGAGGGAGGTGCTGGG
>CAZOQI010000013.1:0-58950 GCA_964582105.1 uncultured Solirubrobacteraceae bacterium | reverse complement strand
CCCCACGCGGCGTTGCTGCGTCACGCTTTCGCGCATTGCGCAAGATTCCCCACTGCTGCCTCCCGTAGGAGTCTGGGCCGTGTCTCAGTCCCAGTGTGGCTGATCGTCCTCTCAGACCAGCTACCCATCGAAGCCTTGGTGAGCCGTTACCTCACCAACAAGCTAATGGGCCGCGGGCCCATCTCGATGCGGAGGCCGAAGCTTCCTTTCCCCTTGCGGGCACATCCGGTATTAGCCCGAGTTTCCTCGGGTTGTCCCGGTCATCGAGGCAGGTAACCCACGTGTTACTCACCCGTTCGCGGCTCTGCCCCAGGGCAAGCCCTGGTTCGTCGCTCCACTTGCATGTGTTAAGCACGCCGCCAGCGTTCGTCCTGAGCCAGGATCAAACTCTCCGTGAAGAACTTCACGAAAAGCTGTCATGGAGTTGCCCCTCACCGCTTGCGCGGTCAGTGGCGGGTCGGGACCCCATACACCGTGGGCCCCGCACCATGACGGGGTACTGCATCTACTTGACTCTTTGTCCGCCCCCGGTCAAAAGCACGCGCTGCGTGCCGCCCGGCGGCGGGTCGAACCTGGACGCACACCACGATCTAGGTCGATCGTAGGTGCGCATGCTGTTGAGTTTTCAAAGACCGTCGGGAGCCTCTCTGGAGGGATTCTCGTCGAGGAGACCGTCCGGCCCACGCCCGAGGGCGCTTTTTGGGCCGACGAAGCAGTATAGCGCGTCCGGCTACCCGGCGCGACGCAGGCGGCGGAAGCGGCGCTTGCCCACCTTCAGCACCGCCCCCTCGGCGCGCTCCGCCTCCACGTCGTGCTCGCCCGCGCCCAGCGGCGTCTCATCCAGCGACACCCCGCCCTGCTCGATCAGGCGCCGAGCCTCCGAGCGCGACACTCCGAACGCCTGGGCCATCGTCTCGGGCAGGTGCACCATACCGTCCGCGCCCGCCCGGAAGGGCGCCTCCTCGATCTCATCCGGCGCCTCGCCTTCCACGAACACCCGATCGAAGTGGCGCTCGGCCGCCCCCGCCTGCTCCGGCGAGTGCAGCCAGCCCACCAGCTCGCGCGCCAGCTCCCGCTTGGCGTCCCGCGGCGGCAGATCCTCCGGCGGCTCCCGGTGCAGCAGCAGGCGGTAGTAGTCGCCCATCGCCTCATCGGGGATGCTCAGCGTCTTGCCATACATCTCCTGCGGCGCATCGCTCACCCCGATCTGGTTGCCCAGCGACTTGGACATCTTCAGGCGCCCATCCACGCCCACCAGGATCGGCATCGTCACCACCGCCTGCTGCGGCTGGCCGTAGGCGCGCTGGATGTCGCGCCCCAGCAGCAGGTTGAACTTCTGATCGGTGCCCCCCAGCTCCACATCGGCCCGCACCGCCACCGAGTCGTATCCCTGCAGCAGCGGATACATCAGCTCCAGCATCGAGATCGGCTGCGCCGCCGCCCAGCGCTTGGAGAAGTCCTCGCGCTCCAAGAGCTGCGCCACCGTGGTCGTGCGCAGCAGCGCCAGGGTCTCCGTCATCGCCAACTCCAGCCATTCGCCATTGCGCCGCACCTCCAGGCGCTCGGGATCGGGATCCAGGATGCGCAGCGCCTGCTCCTGGAAGGTCTTTGCGTTGGTCTCGATCTCCTCCGGCGAGAGCATCGGGCGCAGCGTCGAGCGCCCCGAGGGGTCCCCCACTCGCGCGGTCAGATCGCCCACGATCAGCACCACCCGGTGCCCCGCGTCCTGAAACTCGCGCAGCTTGCCCAGCGCCACCGCGTGGCCCAGGTGGATGTCGGGCGCCGTGGGGTCGATCCCGAACTTCACCCGCAGCCCCCTGCCCTCCTTGCGCGCGCTCTCCAGCTTCTCCCGCAACGCTCCCGCCGGCAGGCAATCGACGGCATTTTGAGCGAGTCGCGCGGACTCCAGCTGCGCGGACTCTGCTTCCTCGGGCGGACTCGACATGGGGTCGGCCAAGACTATGCCAATCAAGTCTGAACGGCCGCTGCGGCGAAGAGACTGGCTGCTGCGGCGAAGGCCGTCCACTGCGGCAAACCACTGACTCGCATCTGTGGGTTTCCCGCCTTCCAGGGCTCCCATGTCGTATTAGGGTTCCCTAACAGGACATTCTTGTAAGGGGGCGCATGCGCAACTCGTTGTGGCATCCACACGTTTCTCGCGGCCACATCGCCGGCTGCGTTGCCTGCCTCTGGATCGTGCTGGCACATGTGGCCACGGCCTTTGGCGCGGGATCTCCGACCATCGCCTCAGCGCCCGACGTCGAAGTCGGTGTGCAACAACGCGGCAACCCGGCGGCGGAAGCCGCCTCTCCCTCCCCCTGCAGCTACGGGGCCGTCACCTACATCCTGGCCATCGACCGCGCCGAGTACTGGGCGGTGGCACTGACCAGCGGCGATGAAGTCGTGATATCCGGAGGGCAGGCGCCGCCGGCGCAGGGGGTGTATGTGTGCGCCTATCCCCCGGGCACAACCGATCTCAACGTGGCCGGCGCGACCGACGTCAAGCAGGCTCAGCTCGATCAGGGGCTGACCTTCACCGCGGACGCAACCGGCCGCTGGCCGCTGGCGTTCGACCCCTACTGGCTGCCCGGGGCCTTCGACTTCACCCTCACCGTTCATCACAGGGCGCTCGTGTTCCTTCCGCGCGCGACCACGATCGGGCTTCGCGCCAGCTTCGCGGTCTACCTCAGAACGCCCGAAGGGAACCCGCTCGCCGCCTCGGATTTGACGCTCAAGCTGCTGGGAAGCTGGCGCGACAGACCCTTCCTGCCCGCCTCCGAGCACCTGCTCGCGACCGCCCGCCCGGGGGGCGGCGGCAAGGCCGTCTTCGACCTCCGTGTTCCCCGATCGCTGGCGGGCAGGACGCTTCCGCTGACGGTCATCGGCTCGGCGCCTGACTTTCAGCCGCTTCAGAGCGCCACCTGCGCCGCGCGCATACGCCAGCCGCGACACCTTCGATCGGGGGCGCGCGCGCCGTGAGCGGCTCCTGGCGAACGCTTGCCGTGTGGATGACCGTCATCGCGGTGCTCGCGCTGCTGGGCACGGGGGTCGCCGGCCGGCTCACACCGATGTCGCTCTCGGTCCCGGGCACGCCCTCGGCGCGCGCCGACGCGATCCTTCAGCAGCGCTTCGGCAACGCCATTCCGATCGCGGTTCTGCTGCAGGGGCCCTCCGCGCAGATCGACGTTCAGGGGCCCGCGCTCGTGGCCGCATTCAGGCGCGTGCCGCGCGTGCAGGTGCTCTCGCCCTGGGAAGGCCAGGGGATCCTCGCCACGCTCAGACCGCGACCGGGCGCCGCACTGATTCTCGTCAGCTACATCCGCCCCGAATCCCAGGCGATGAGCGTCGTCGTGCCCGACGCCGAAGGGGTCATTGCCCGCACCGTCCGCGCTCCCGTGCACGCCGACCTCGGCGGGCTTCCGGTGGTCGGCCGCGCGATCCAGGCCGCCACGCTCAGGGACACTCGCCGCGCGGAGCTCATCGCCCTGCCGATCCTCGTGATCGTGCTCCTGCTCGTGTTCGGCTCGCCCGTCGCCGCGGCCGTCCCGCTCGCCGTCGGCGGGGCCACCGTGCTCGCCGGGCGCGGCCTTCTCTGGCTGGCGACGTTTGTCACTCCGATCAACGCGCTCGGGGCCTCGGTCGCGGCGATGATGGGGCTCGCGCTCGGCGTGGACTACGCGCTGCTGATGGTCTCGCGCGTGCGCCAGGAGCTGGCTTTGGGGGCGGATCGCGCCACCGCGATCGACACGGCCACCCGCGCTGCTGGACGCACGATCCTCTTCGCCGGCGGCACGCTCGTGCTGGCGATGCTCACAGCCACCGGCGTCGCGGCCGGCGGGCTGCTCTCCTCGGTCGCGCTCGGGGTCGTCTTCTCCGGCCTCTTGAGCGTGACCCTCGCGCTGTCGGCGATGCCCGCGCTGCTGCGCGTCCTCGGCGAGCGTCTGGACCGCTGGCAGGTGCCGCTTCCGGCCCGCCTCACGACGCGGCCTCGCGGTGGGCTCTCCAGGCGGCTCATCGCGCATCCGGCCGTCGCCATCCCGCTCATCTTGCTCGTCCTCTTCACGCTCGCCAGCCCCGCGGGCGCGCTGCGCATGGGACCGCCCGACGTCTCGCAGCTGCCCGCATCGGACCCCGCGCGCAGGAGCTTCGAGGCGGTCGAGCGGGCCATCAGCCCTGGCTGGTCCGCGCCCTTCGTCGTCGTCGCCACTGCCAATCAAGGCGTCATCGCCACCTCGGGGCGCCTCGGCGCGATCGCGCGCTGGCAGCAAGCCGTCGCGCGCGAACCCGGCGTCGCCGCCGTGATCGGACCGGGGTCGCTCCCGGGCGAGCAGCGCGATCTGGGCAGAGCCCATGGGGAACTCGCCTCCGTGCCCTCTCGGTTGAGCGCCAGCCGGCACGGAATCGCCGCGCTGCAGGCCGGGCTTCAGCGCTTCTCCGGCGGCGTCGGCAGGCTGCGCCACGGCATGATCCTCGCCGCCGGCGGCGCCGCGAAGATGGGCCAGGGCGCGCAGGCGGCGCAGGACGGGGCGGCCAGATTGAGCTCCGGACTCACGGCCGCATCCGCCGGGGCGGGGCAGCTCGCGCATGGGCTCGACCGCGCCAAGAGGGGCGCCGACCGGCTGGTCGCCGCCGATCACCGCCTGAGCACTGGCGCCGCCGAACTGGCGCGCGGCATGGACACGCTCGACGCCTCCGCGCACGCCGCGCTCGCGCCGATCGACCTCCTTGCCGGCGACGTGCCGCAGCTGGCGCAGTGGATTGCCAATCTGCCGGACCCCGCGCAGACGGCCTCCGGTCCGCTCGCCGCCGCCAACGGCGCGCTGGAAGAAATGACGATTGGCCGCGGCGACCCGCGCTACGCACAGTTGCGCCAGGCGCTCGCCGCCGCGCAGGCCGACGTCAACGCGAGCGCCACGCCGATGTTCGGCCGCCTGCGCCACAGCGTCGTCGCGGGGCTCTACCGGCTGACGGCGGTCACCAAGCGGCTGGACGGGCTCGTTGCCGGCATCGACCGGCTCACCGCAGGAGCGCACAGCCTCGCCGCCGGCACCCGCGCCTCCGAGCACGGCGCGCGCGAACTGCGCGGGGCGCTCGTGCGCCTTCAGGCCGGCGGGCACCGTTTGAGCTCGGGGCTGGCACAGCTCGATGCCGGCGCCGCGCGGCTGCGCAACGGGCTCTCCTCGCTGGCCGATGGCGGGCGCACGCTTTCGCAGGGACTCTCCGGCGGCGCTCGGCAGGCCGGTGCGCTGCAGACGGGTGTGGCGGCCGCCCAGGGGCCTCTACACGGCTACGCGCTCATGCTGGGCGGCTACCAGCACGAGTACGCCCTGCTCGACGCCCAGTCACCGGACGCGCTCTACTCCGGATATCTCGTGCTCACCGCTCTCGACGGCACCGTCTCGCCGCTGCGCGACGAGATCGCGCAGGCGATCAACGTGGAAGGGGGCGGGCAGGCGGCGCGCATCATCGTCGTGCCCTCCAGCGCCCCCAACACGCCTGCGACCGCCGCGCTCAGCCGGCGCCTTCAGCGCAGGCTCCCCGCTCTCGCCGCCGCCACCGGCGCAACCGTGGGCGTCGGCCAGGGCGCCCAGTACCTGCTGGACTATGCCAACTCCACCACCGCGCGCTTCCCCTGGCTCGTGCTGGCGCTCGCGATCGTGGCCACGCTCGCGCTGATCGTCGTGCTCCGCGCGCTGCTGCTGCCATTGATCTCGGTGGCGCTCAACCTGGCGACGATCGCCGCGGCCTTCGGCGCGCTGCAGCTGCTCTTCGCCGGCCGGGCATTCGGCGGCCCCGGCTACGTCGACGCGGTCTCCGCCGCGGGCATCCTCGCGATCATGTTCGTCCTCTCGATCGACTACGAGGTCTTTCTGCTCACGCGCATGCGCGAAGCGTGGATGCGCAGCGGCGACAACGAGCAGGCGATCGCCTATGGCCTGCGTCATACGCGCGGAGTCATCACCGGCGCCGCGGCGATCATGACCGGGGTGTTCCTCGCGTTCGCCAGCGCCGATGTGGTCTCGCTGCGGCAGTTCGGGGCAGGTCTCACGATCGCCGTGCTGCTCGACGCGACCGTCGTGCGGCTCGTCTTCCTCCCCGCCATCATGCGCGCCGTCGGGCCGCGCATCTGGTGGCTGCCCGACTGGCTCGAGCGCAGGCTGCCGAACATCGAGGCGGGGCCGCCGCGGCCGGCCGGTGCAGCGGGTCGCGCCCGAGCGTAGAGTGTCGTGCGCCGCGTTCGCGCTCGCACGGCCGAGATGCACGGACCCCGCGCCGAGTCTGGCCGGCGCCCGTCAATCACGCCGCTTGGCTTTTCACCGCCGATATCTCGAGCGCTATCTTCACCCTGTTGCCCAGCAGCGCCCCGCCTGTCTCGAGCGCCTGATTCCAGGTGAGACCGAAGTCCTTGCGGTTGAGCTCCCCGCGCAGCTCGAGCTCGATCCGCTCATCGCCATCCGCCTCGTGTCCCGTGCCGTTGAGCCTCGCGTCGAGCACGATCTCGCGGGTGACGCCGCGGATCGTCAGGCCGCCGAGGATCCGGAACCGCCCACCGTCGAGATCGTCGATCTGGGTCGAGCTGAAATCGATCCGTGGATAGCGCTCGACGTCGAAGAAGTCGGGCGAGCTCCGCAGGTGCTCGTCGCGCACGGGCTCGTTGGTGTCGATCGAGAGGGCTTTGACCACTCCCGTCGCTCGTGGGGCGCCCGACCCCACCTCCAGCACCCCATCGAACTCGTGGAAGCGCCCATTCACCGTGGCGAGCATCATGTGCTTCACGGCGAACGTGACGCTTGAGCGTGGCGCGTCGACCGACCATCTGCCTGCGGGAACCACGTTCGCTCCGCTGGCCTCATCCACTGCGGACATCCGGAACCCCCTGATCGTGTGATGGTGCTCGACAGGCAGACTCGCCGCCACGCCGCGCCGGCGCATCGGTAGACGGCCCCATTGTCGGTCGGTGATCTTCCGCAGCGGGCGGTTGTTGGCTGATCGGATCGGGCCAGGGAGAACCCCTAGCATCGGGCGGGACGCGGTCTGGTCAGCAGCCACGGCGCCGTGCCCACCACAGCGTGCCCCTCTCTGACAACCTCGAGCTCATGGATGGAACTGGTCGGTCTGGATCCAGTGGGCATCCGAGCGCTTGCTGCTGGTCAGTAGAGTGCTGACTATAGGACATGTATAAGCTATGCGCTATACGAAGGAAGGATAAGATGTGACTTTCTTGGACCGGCTGGGTGAAGTCTTCCCCGGCTACGAGGGCTACGCGAATCTAATGCGAGGCGGCTGCACTGAGGCCGAATTCAACGCAGTCAAACCCGACGGCCGCCTGTACGACCTGCCCGTCGGCCCCATCTCACATGAGGTCTCGTTGGAGGTCCGCGGACGGACGGCACGCTTCTCCCTTCCCGAGGGCTGGTCGGAGCGAGAGTGCTTCATGCTGAGCCGCCCGCATCAGCCAGTTCTCCACATGCACAGTATCGAAATGTGGGCGCCCGTGCCAGGGGGCGCGATCGTGAGGCTGCTCGGCGTGGCGCCCATTGAGAGCGCCGAAGCTACGGCACGCGACTTCAACACAGTGGTCGCGTCTTGGCGATGGTGAGCATCGAACAAGTGGCCTGCGCTCCCTGGAGTGGGCACCTCCGTCAGAAGTGCCTGAGTCGTGAGCTGATGCGGTGAGCGGCGATCAGCAGCCTACCTCCCAGCAGGCCCACCAGCCGGCCAGGACGACGATCAGTGACCTAGTGGCGACTCGCCGCCGCGTCCGCGTCGCATGGGAGCACAGATGGTACGAGGAGCAGGTATTCGCCAACCGGCTGTCCTTTTACATGCTCGCGCAGTCGTTCCTCGTCATTGGCGCTGTCACGGCCACCGTGTCGAGCGTGTCGATCGGTCGCTGGTTCCCGGTGAGCATGGCAATCGATGCGACTGGGCTCCTATTGACGCTGATCTTCTGGTACGTCCTTACCGAGAACTTCCGAATGCTGACGCTCCTGAAGGACTTCACCGAAACAAAGCCCATGAAGCTCGGAGTCGCCGACTACGAGGACCTGCGCCAGATACGCGATGAGCACCTCGACCTCCGGCGCAAGCGACATCTGCCGCTCCTGCCTAAAGCGTCGCCGTCTGCGTGGTTGGCATCGGGAATTTCGATTCTGTTCGGTGTCATGTGGGCCGCTCTCGCTGGCGTCGCTATCGCCCTCGCGGTCTGAATCCGTGGCCCCAGCCATCACGACCGGCGCCCCGCCCTTCGCTGCTCCCAAACACAGAAACACCCCGCCTTCCGGGGCCTTTCCGTCATGGGCCCGCCAGGACTCGAACCTGGGACCTACCGATTATGAGTCGGCAGCTCTGACCAACTGAGCTACGGGCCCGCCATACACGCCGCTTCGCGGCGCGCTGCATCACGCTACCAATGCCGCGCGGAAATGCGAGGCTTCGCTCCGAATGGTTTGATTGCAGGCGTCAACGACCAGGAGGGACGGCAGAGATGGCACAGCGCGCAGCGATCGTCACGGGGGCATCGAGCGGGATAGGGCTGGCGATCGCCAGGGTGCTGGGGCAGGAGGGCCATGCCATCACGATGGCCGCGCGGCGGCCGGAGAAGCTGGAGGGCGCCGTCGCCGAGCTTGCCGGTGAGGGCCTTGAGGTGCACGGGGTGGCCGCGAACGTCGCCGAGGAGGCCGAGATCCAGAAGGTCGTCGCCGCCCACCGCGAGCGCTATGAGCGCCTGGACGTGCTCGTCAACAACGCCGGCGTGGGGATCGGCGCCAACCTCGGGGAGATCCAGACCAAGCGCCTGGACATGCAGCTCGACGTCAACCTGCGCTCGATCGTCATCTTCTACCGCGAGTGCCTGGAGATGCTCCAGGCCGCGGGCGCCGAGCACCGCAATGCGCTCGTGCTCAACACCTCCTCTATCGCCGGCAAGCGCGCCGAGGCTTGGCTCTCGGTCTACTCGGCCACCAAGCACGGGGTGATCGGCTGGACGGAAGCGATGAACAAGGAGCTGGGGCCGCAGGGCATCAAGTCCACTGCGCTGTGTCCGGCCTACGTGGACACACCCATGACGGATTTCGTCAAGGAGCAGGTCAAGGCGGAGGAGATGATCCGGCCGCAGGACATCGCCGAGTCGGTGCGCTATCTGCTGCGCACCTCTCCCGCCTGCGTCGTGCCTGAGATGATGTTCGTCCGTCCCGGCGACTCGCTCTGAGCGGGCGGCGGACGACGACCACCACCGAAAGAGAGGAAGCTCCCACTCATGAAGCTCGGCGTGCACATCGGCTACTGGGGCCTGGGCCTCACCTCGCAGGACCAGCTCCACATCGTTCAGGAGGCCGAGCGGCTGGGCTATGACTCGGTGTGGACCGCGGAGGCCTACGGCTCGGATTCCGCCACCATCCTGGGCTGGCTCGCGGGGCAGACCTCCACCATCCGCCTCGGCTCGGGCATCTTCCAGATGCCGGGGCGCTCGCCGGCGATGACCGCCATGACGGCCGCCACCATCGATCAGCTCTCCGACGGGCGCATGATCCTCGGCATCGGCTCCTCCGGTCCGCAGGTCGCCGAGGGCTGGCACGGGCAGCGCTTCGCCCACCAGCTCCAGCGCACGCGCGAGTACGTCGCGGTGGTGCGCATGGCTCTCGCCCGCGAGCGCGTGGAGTTCCACGGGGAGACCCTTCAGCTGCCGCTGCCCGACGGCCCCGGCAAGGCGCTCAAGCTCACCATCGCCCCGATTCAGGATCGCATCCCCATCTACCTCGCCGCCATCGGCCCCAAGAACACCGCTCTCGCCGGGGAGATCGCCGACGGCTGGATCCCCACCCTCTTCTCGCCCGAGCACGTCTCCGAGCTGAGGCCCCTCTTGGAGGAGGGCGCCGCGCGCTCCGGGCGAACGCTTGAGGGCTTTGACATCGCGCCCACGGTCAACGTCTTCGTCACCGACGACCACGAGGGCGCGCGCAACGCGATGCGCCCCTTCATCGCCCTCTACGTCGGCGGCATGGGCTCGCGCAAGCAGAACTTCTACAACAACCTCGTGCAGCGCTACGGCTTCGCCGAGGAGGCCAAGGTCATTCAGGACCTCTACCTGGAGGGCAAGCGCGAGGAGGCCATGGCCGCCATTCCCGACGAGCTCATCGACACCGTCTCGCTGTGCGGGCCCAGGGACGTCGTCAGAGAGCGCCTCGCCGTCTACCGCGACGCCGGCGTGGGCACGCTCGGGATCACCCCCATCGCCTTCAACGCGCAGGACCGCCTCACCCAGCTGCGGCTCGTCGCCGAGCTCGCCGCATAGCCGCGCGGGCGTCTGCCAGGCGCGAGACGGAGACACGAGCACGGGCATGGGAGCACAAGGCATGAGCATGAACAGGGCCAATGCGACCGGCGCCTCCCCGCCTCCCCCACCGCTGCGCATCCTGCTCGGCGCCTTCGGCGACCCCGGCCACGCCTTTCCCATGATCGCCCTCGGGCGGGCACTCGCCGCGCGTGGGCACGACGTGACGCTTCAGACCTGGACGCGCTGGCGCGCCCACATCGAGGCGGAGGGGCTCGCATTCGCCCCCGCCCCGGAGTACCACGTGTTTCCCTCCGGCCCCGAGCCCCTGGACTTCTATGAGGCGATCGTGCACGCCACCCTCGACACCCTCCCGCTCGTGCGCGAGCTGCGACCGGCGGTTGTTGTCGCCGACATCCTCACACTCGCGCCCTCGCTCTCGGCGGAGCGACTCGGAATACCCTGCGCGACCCTCATCCCCCACATCAACCCGCACACGCAAGCGGACTTCCCGATTTACTCGATCGGTGCGCGCCTGCCTGCAACGCCGGTCGGACGCGCGCTCTGGCGGCGCCTGCACAGGCGTGTGCAGAACGGCCTCGAGCAGGGGCGCCGGGAGCTCAACCGCACGCGCCGCAGGCTCGAGCTGCCGCCGCTCTCCCACGTGCACGGCGGCACCAGCCGCCAGCTTGCGCTCGTCGCCACCTTCCCGCAGCTGGAGTACCCGCGGGCGCGAGGCGGGTGGGGTCCCAACCATCACATCGTCGGGCCGCTCATGTGGGAGCCCCCGGCCGAGGAGGCGATGCTGCCGCCCGGCGATCTGCCGCTCGTGCTGATCGCCCCCTCCACCTCCCAAGACCCCCGGCACCGGCTGCTGCACGCCTCCCTGCGCGGGCTCGCAGACGCGCCCGTGCGCGTGCTGGCGACGTGGAACGGGCGCCTGCCATCGCGCCCCCTGCCCGTGCCCGCCAACGCCCGCGTCGTGGACTGGCTCTCCTACGCGCGCACCATGCCCCACTGCGACCTCGTCGTCTGCCACGCCGGCCACGGCACGCTCGCGCGCGCCCTCAGCGTGGGCTGCCCGGTCATCGCCTGCCCCACGGCCGGGGACATGAACGAGAACGCCTCGCGCGTGGATTGGGCCGGCGCCGGCGTGCGCCTGCCGCGGCGCTTCACCTCCCCGCGAC
Organism: uncultured Solirubrobacteraceae bacterium; assembly: GCA_964582105.1. Classification (GTDB taxonomy): domain Bacteria; phylum Actinomycetota; class Thermoleophilia; order Solirubrobacterales; family Solirubrobacteraceae; genus Palsa-744. The sequence continues at coordinate 47,490 of CAZOQI010000013.1, read as the reverse complement.
CGCTGCGGCTCGCCGTCGAGCACGCCCTGGCCACGCCCTCCTTGCGCGCCCGCGCGCAGGAGCTTGCGCAGTGGACCCGCCTGTACGATCCCGGCGAGACCGCGGCCGTCCTGGTCGAGCGCCTGGCCGCCGATCGCCGCTCAGGATCGAGATGGAACTCTGGGGGTGGGACTCGAACCCACAACCCTTCGGTTAACAGCCGAATGCTCTGCCGATTGAGCTACCCCAGATCGGGCGATCCAGAATCGCATTAGAGCACAAGAGGGTGGCGCAGCTACCCCCCGCTTTCCTCGAGGGCCCGCTCGTAGGCGTGCTCGAACTCGCGCTTGACATCTCCGCGCCTGCGCGCCAGCTCGCTCACGTCGCCCGCGCTCTGCATCCTCGCCGCCTGGATCTGGCGGTCCACCCGCGCAAGCTCCAGCTGCAGCCGCTGCACCGCCAGCATCGCCGGGCGGCCCTCCTCGCGGCCGGCCTGCACCACCAGCTCGGCCAGCACGCCTTCCAGCTCCCGATCGTGCCCCTGCCCGTTCTCCCCGAGCTTCATCGGCTCGCGCAGATCTCCCGCCCGCAGGTGCTCCGCGGCGCGCCTGAGCAGATCGCTCGTGAAGTGCCCATCCAGATCCAGCTCCCCGAGCGCCTGCGCTCCCGCCTGCGGCGAGGCCAGGCACAGCACCAGGAACGTCCGTTCGCTCTCCTCCCGGCGCCCCAGCACTGCGCTCGCGGGTCCTCCTGCGATCCCGGGGCGGCCCGCGATCACGCTCGCTCCCCGCGCGGACAGCTCCCGCTCGACCACGCTCTCGGGCGCCTCCAGCCGTCCCGACACCAGCCTTGTCAGCTCCATCCGCATCGCGCTTGGGGGCAGCGTGGCGAACACCGGCCGCAGCTCTCCCAGCGTGCGATCCCTGCCCTCGGGGCTGCCGTAGTCGCCCTGAGCCAGCGCCCTTTCCACGCGAAAGCGCACGAACGGCACCGAGCGCTCCACGGCGGCGTTCATCGCCTCCACGCCCTCGCGCGCCACCAGCTCCGCCGGATCGGTGCCGTGGGGCATCTCCACCACGCGCAGCTCCAGCTTGTGCCTCACCGCCAGCTTGGAGGCGCGCAGCATCGCCTCCTGACCGGCGCTGTCGGCGTCCAGCGCCAGCAGCACCCGCGCGGCCATGCGCGCCAGCTCGCCCACCTGCTCGGCCGTCAACGCCGTACCCATCAACCCCACCGCATTGCGCATCCCCGCCTGGTGCAGTGCGATCACGTCGGTGTAGCCCTCGCACAGCACCACCTCGCCCGCGCGCGTGGCGTGCGCCCGGGCCAGATCCGCGCCATACAGGTGCCGGCCCTTGTGATACACGTCGTTGTCGGAAGTGTTCAGGTATTTCGGCCCCTGCTCGTCGCGCATCGCGCGCGCGCCGAAGCCCAGCACCCTTCCGCGGATGTCCGCCAGCGGGAACATGATCCGGCCGCGGAAGCGGTCATACAGGCCGCTGCCCTCCTGCTTGGAGCGCTGCGCCAGCCCCGTCGCATACAGCTCCTGCGCGGAGAACCCGGCGCGGCGCGAGGCCAGCAGCACGCGATCCCAGGCGCTCGGCGAGTACCCCACGCGGAAGCTCCGCAGGATCTCCTCGCCCAGGCCCCGCTCCTTCAGATACTCGCGCGCATGCCTTGCCTCCTGCGACTCCCACAGGTGGCGTTCGTAGAACGCGGCCGTGCGCGCGAGCAGGTCAAGCAGGCGCTCGCGCCGCTTACGCTTCTCCGCTTCGCGGGGATCCTCGGCTTCCAGCTCGAGCGTCACCCCGCTGCGGTCAGCCAGCAGCTCAAGCGCACCCTTGAAGTCAACCCCCTCGGTCTCCTGCACGAACGTGAACGGGTCCCCCTTGGCTTCGCAGCCGAAGCAGTAGTACACCTTCTGCACCGGCTCCACGCTGAACGACGGCGTGCGCTCGTCGTGAAAGGGGCACAGCCCCTCATAGCTGTTGGGACCCGCGCGGCGCAGCTCCGTGCGCGCGGACACCAGTGCGACCATGTCCACCGCGTCACGCACCCGCTCCTTGGAATCAGGCGTATAGCGGCTCACGACGAAGAGGGGAAGGCGCGTGGAATCGTCAGCGCCTCGAACTGGCGGATGCAGAAGCGGTCGGTCATGCCGGCGATGTAGTCGGTCACGCGCGTGGGCACGTCTGCGGGCACATCGGCATTGTCGTTGTCGTTCTGGTCGACCACGCGGGTGGGCATATCGGCGTCGGCGGTTGGGTCACTTGGCGGGGCATCGCGGTCGGGCGCGGGGATCTCCTCCGGATGCTCGCAGTAATAGCCAAACAGCGTCCGCACGGCCCCCTCGATCTTCGCGTGCTCGCGGCGCGCCCCCGGAGCCAGGTAGACGTGCTCGAACATGAACCCCCGCAGCGCCGCCATCGCCGCCCCCGCCTGCTCGCCCTGGACGATGTCCCCCGCCCGCTCGGAGTGCTCCACCACATCGTGCACCAGCGCGTCGATCCGCTGCCTGCCGCTGTCGCCCAACGTGGCGATCGGCGCCCGCGGCAGGTCCTCCTCGGCGAGCACCCCCGCGCGCAGCGCATCGTCGATGTCGTGGTTGATGTAGGCAACGCGATCCAGCAGCCTCACGATCCTGCCCTCCAGCGTGGCCGGCAGCGGCGCCCGGCCCGAGTGGCCCAGGATGCCATCGCGCACCTGCCCGGTCAGGTTCAGCCCCTCGCCGTCGCGCTCCAGGCGCTCGACCACCCGCAGCGAGTGCTCGTGGTGGCGGAAGGTGCGCCCGAAGCGCTCCCTCAGGCAGTCGTCGAGCACCGCCTCGCCGATATGCCCGAACGGCGGGTGTCCGAGGTCGTGCCCCAGCCCGATCGCCTCTGTCAAATCCTCGTTCAGGCGCAATGCCCGGGCCACGGTGCGCGCTACCTGCGTCACCTCCAGGGTGTGCGTCAGGCGCGTGCGGTAGTGATCGCCCTCGGGCGCCACGAACACCTGCGTCTTGTGCGTGAGACGACGAAACGCCTTGCAGTGCACGATCCGGTCGCGGTCGCGTTGGAATGGAGTGCGCAAGGCGCAATCCTCCTCCGCGCGCACCCGCCTCGCCGGGTAGCTGCGTGCCGCCAGCGGCGAGAGCATCGCCTCCTCCAGCGCCTGGCGGCGCTCGGCGAAAACAGCGGCGACGGAGTCCGGGTGGGTGGCGGCGCTCATCGACCCGATTGTGCCACCGCTGCCATCAGGCGCACGTGCGCGTGGTGCTCGAGCGTCTCGGAGATCGCCCGCTCGACTTGGCCCAGCGCAGCCTCTGGCGCCTGGGGCACCTCGCTCAACGGACACCCCAGGCTCTCGGTCATGAACCCGTATGCCTGCTCGCCGAACGCGAAGGACACCGCCTCGCACGCCCCGCACACCACTCCCCCGGCGGCCCCGGAGAAGCCCACCAGGTGCTCGCGCTCGCCACAGCACGCGCACGCCCCCAGCTGCGGCGCCAACCCCGCCGCCACAAGCAGCTTCAGACGGAACGCCAGCGCGCCGGCCCTTGTCGCCCGGCTCGGCTCCTCGTCCAGCAGCGCGAGCTTGCGGCACAGCAGGTTGAACACACCCGGGTGGGGCTCGGAGGTCTCAAACAGCCGCCCCACCGCGTCGCACGCCCTGGCCGCGGCATCAAGCGCGCCCGCGTCGCCGCGCAGGCGCGCATAACCGTTGACGGTGCTCGCGCCCGTCACCGTCAAGAGCTCCCCCCGCCCCTCGTGCAGCTCCAGGCTCAGACGGAAGAACGGCTCCAGCCGCCCGCCGAAGCGGCTGCGCGCGCGCCTCACCCCCTTGGCGATCGCGCTCACCCGTCCGCGCTGGGGCGTATACACGTGCAGAATCCGATCCGCCTCGCCGTAGCGCAGCGAGCGCAGCACCACCGCCTCGGTCTTCACAGGTCCGGCCATCCTTCGAGTCTAGGCTCGCCGGCGGCGACCACCCATTGCTATACTTTATGAAGTAATGAGTGAGATCGTCGTCTATACGACCGAGCCGTGCTCCTTCTGCGCTCGCGTCAAGGGCCTTTTGAAGGCTCACGGCTTGGAGTTCGCCGAGGTCAACCTGAGCAGGGACCCCGAGGGGCGCACGGAGTTGGCGCGGCGCACGGGCATGATGAGCTTCCCGCAGGTGCTCGTGGACGACCAGCTGCTCGGGGGCTGGGCGGAGACGCTCAGCGCCGCGGAGAGCGGGCAGCTGGACGAGCTCGCGGCCGCCTGACCCGTGGGCGCGGCTGGCAGGTCTCGCACACGTACGTTCCCCTGCCGGCCACCGTCATCTTGACGATGCTCGTTGCGCACCGCCCGCAGGGCTCTCCCGCGCGGCGGTGCACCAGGAACTGGTCCTGAAAGGAGCCCCGCACTCCGTCCACGTGACGGAAGTCGTCGATCGTGGCCCCGCGTGCGTCGATGCCCGCCTGCAGGGCCTCGATCACCGCCTCGCGCAGGCGCCCGTACTGCTCCGCGGACAGCCTCCCCGCCGGGCGCCGCGGATGGATGCCCGCGCGGTGCAGAGCCTCGTCGGCGTAGATGTTGCCCACCCCCGCGATCCGGCGCTGGTCGAGCAGCAGCGCCTTGATCGGCGCCGTGCGCCCGCGCGCAAGCCCACGCAGGTGCTCGGCGGTGAAGCGCTCATCCAGCGGCTCCAGTCCCAGGCGCGCCGCGAAGAACGCCTCCAATGCCTCGCCGCCCAGCAGCAGCTCGCCGGTGCCGAAGCGGCGGGGGTCCACGATCACCAGCCTCCTTTTGGGGCGCAGCTCGATGCGCACGCGCACGTGCGTCGGCTCGGACGTCGGCTCGCACAGCACCGCGCCGGTCATACGCAGGTGCTGCACCAGGTGCACATCGCCCTGCATGCTCCACACCAGATACTTGCCCCGCCTGTCCAGCGCCTCTATGCGCCTTCCCACCAGCGCATCGCTCAGCTCGCGGGGCGCCAGCGGCCGCGACCAGCGCGGGTCCAGAATCTCCATGCCGTGCAGCCGGCGCCCCTGCACCAGCGGGGCCAGCTGGCGTCTGATCGTCTCGACCTCGGGCAGCTCGGGCATCGCAGGGCAAGCCTAGTGGTGTCACCGCCGGGCTCGCGGGTGCGCGCTGAAGTACGCATCCTTCAGCCGCTCGGCAGACAGGTGCGTGTAGACCTGGGTGGTGGCCAGATCGGCGTGACCCAGCATCTCCTGCAGCGAGCGCAGATCGCAGCCCCCGGCGAGCAGGTGAGTGGCGAAGGTGTGGCGCAGCGTGTGGGGGCTCATTCTGTCGCGCAGCCCCGCCCGCGCGGCATGGCCCTGGACGATCTTGTAGAGCCCCTGGCGCGTCAGCCCCGAGCCCCGGCGGTTGACGAACAGACTCTGGCCGACCTCCGCTCGATCCACCCGCACGCCCACCAGGACAGGACGCCCGCGCTCCAGGTAGACGTGCAGCGCCGCCACCGCCTGGCGTCCGATCGGCACGATCCGCTCCTTGGAGCCCTTGCCGCGGGCGCGCAGCATGCCCTCCTCCAGATCCACGTCGGCCAGCTGCAGCCCAACCGCCTCCGAGGCGCGCAGCCCGCAGGCATACATCACCTCCAGCAGGGCGCGATCGCGCAATGCTCGCGGCTCGCTGCCGCTGGGCGCGTGCAGCAGCACCCCCACCTCCTCGCGGGAGAGCACCAGCGGCAGGCGCTTGGTGCGCGGCGGCCCGCGCAGCTCCGCGGTGGGGTCGTGCTCGATGATGCCCTCGCGGCGCAGATGGCGGTAGAAGGAGCGCAGGCACGCAGCCTTGCGCTGTAACGTCGCTGCGGCCACGGGCGGGCGCTCCTGCGAGCCGTCGGCCAGCTCGGACAGGAACGCCGCCAGATCGCCATGCCCAGCCTCGATCGGGCTCAACCGGCGGCGCTCCAAGAAACATCCGAACTGCAGCAGATCGGAGCGGTAGGCCTCCAGCGTATTGCGCGACAGGCCGCGCTCGAGCTCCAGGTAGGCGAGGAAGTCCAGCAGCAGAGGCTCGATGCCCTCGCTCGCCCTCGCCGTTGCCCTCGCCGGTGGCGACGCAGCGGGCGAAGGGTCGGAGGAGCTCACTCATCTCTGCTTCGCTTCAGCCGGTGCGAGTCCCTGCCGGTGCAACCGGCCGTTCAGCTCAAGCGGCCTCGTCGGCCCTGCTTTCGCTGCGCTCGTCACGGGCCAGGAGATCGGCCAGCGCAGCGCCCCCCGCCAGCGCGGCCCCGAAGAAGAGCGGGTCTTCCACGAGCCCCCGGCCCATCGTCTGCGCCGGCAGCGCGCTCGCGGCGTACGCCGGCAGGTCCACCACCGCGCGACGCCAATCGTGGCGGGCGATGCGCGCCGGGCGATCCACCTCCAGCTCAAGCCGCGGGCGAGGAGCGGCGGAGATCCCGAACACCGCCCCCAACCCGGCGCGCAGGTCGTTGCCGACAGGCGAGCGCATGCCCGCGGGCAGCGCCACGGTGACCGGCTCCAGCAGCAGGTCGAGCACCGTGAGGGTGTGATGGGAGATGCCGCGGTGGCGCACCCTCGGGTCGCCCGAGGACATGCGCGCCACCAGCAGCGTGGGGGCGCCCAACGCCAGCGCCGCGTGGGCGGAGTCAAGCGCGGAGATGCCGCCGTGCCCCAGGGGCGAGCGCGAGCCCACGATCCCCGGGCCCGGGCCGCACAGCGCCGCATCCCAGCCCAGCGTGCGCAGGCCGTGATGCAGGGCGCCCGCGGTGGTGAGCGCCTCGCCCTCCCCGCCGAAGGCGGCGCCAGCCGTCAGATGGCCCGCCAGGAGGTCGCGCCCGCGCAGCGCTCTCACGACGCGCGAGTGCCCCCCGGAGAGCGCCCCGCCGCTGCTCTGCACGTACCCCAGCCGCCGCCCGGGCGCCATCCGCGCGAAGGCCCACGCCACCGCCGCGAGCTGCCCGTGCAGCGCCAGCACCCCGACGGGGCGAGTCAGCGGCAACTGGAGCTGCTCGTCCTCCACCGGCTGCACGGCGTGCTGCAGGCTCGTGTAGTTGAGCTTCATCACGTGGGCCCCCGCCAGGCCCTCGCCGCCAAGGCCGCGGGTGAGGTTGACGTGCACGATGTCAAAGCCGCCCGAGCCCAGGCCGAGGTCGAGCGCCTGCACGTTGACGATGACCTCATCCCCCACCTCAGCGCTGCCGAGAAGGGTCACGTCGGCGATCGCCGCGCGCGGGGAGGCATCCCCGGCGAGGGCGATTCTCAGCCGCTGCTCGGGGCCATCCGGCGGATGGGCCTCCAGGACCGTGGCTCGGCGCAGCTTCAGCATGACCAGGGAAGCTATCGCGCGAGCGCAGCCGCTTGAGCCGCCATGACGGCATCCGGCAACGCCAGCGCAACATCCAGCATGCCCTCCAGCGCCGCCACGCTCACCCGCTCGCCGGGCTCGTGGTTGCGCTCGGTGCCGTTGGCCAGGTTGACCACCTCAAGGCCCTTGGCGATCAGCGCGTTGGCATCCGAGGCGCCGCCGCTGTGGATGAACCTGGGCTCATAGCCGCGCGCGCACAGGGCCGCCCCGGCCGCGCGCACCGCCGGGTGGCCGGCGGGAGTGCTGTAGGCGCCGAAGGTGCGCGCCACGCTCACGTCCACGTCGCAGTCGCATTCGGGCAGGTTGGCGGCCTCGTGCACGCAGTCCACCATTTCCGCCACCACCGCCTCGGCCGCGGACTCGCGCAGGCTGCGCACCTCGGCCGTGAGCGAGCAGTGCTCTGGCACCACGTTGATCGCGCTGCCGCCCGCGATCGTGCCCACGTTGGCGGTCGTGTCCTCTCCCACACGGCCCAGGGGCATGTCGCTCACGGCGCGAGCGGCCGCGAGGATCGCGCTGCTGCCCTGCTCGGGGCGGATGCCGGCGTGCGCCGCGGCGCCGCGAAAGGAGGCGTCCAGGCGGAAGTGGCAGGGCGCGGCCACGACCACCTCGCCGATCGGCGAGGCATGATCGAAGACGAAGCCCAGGTCGCTGCGCAGAAGCGACGCGTCGAATGCGCGCCCCCCCGCCAGCGAGCGCTCCTCGCAGACGGTGAACAGCAGCTCGATGTTCAGCGGCGCGCCCTCGTTGCAGAGGCGACGGGCCAGCGCCAGCATGACGGCCAGCGCGGCCTTGTTGTCGGCGCCGAGGATGCCCTCGTTGGCGTTCTCGAAGCCGCCGTCCAGCAGCAGTGGCTCCACCGGCGCCTGCAACGGGACTGTGTCCAGATGGGCGCACAAAAGCATGGTGGGCGGGGTCATGGTGGGCGGGGTGGATGGGGCCTCATCTGCGCCCGCGGCCGCGGGGATGCGCGCGAGCAGGTTGCCGCAGTCCGAGCCGGCGAGGGCGCCGGCATCGTCCTCGAACACCTCCAGCCCCAGCCCGCGCAGCTCCGCCATGACGCGCTCCGCGCACGCGCGCTCGCTCCCGGAGGGGCTCTCGATGCGGCACAGCTCCACGAACAGCTCGCCGAGGCGGCGGCGCTCGATCGCGCTAGCCGTGGCTGGCTGCACGGGTGTCGTGGGCCTTGGGTGCGACATCGTCGTCGGCCGGCGGAACGATCTCCGAGCGGCTCTCCGCCGGCTCGCAGAGCGCCTGCTCTCGCAGCGCCTTGACCCCGGTGGCGGCGCGCTCCAGCGCGGCCGCGACGAAATCCCGGAACAGCGGCGCCGGTCGCTCGGGGCGGGACTTGAACTCGGGGTGGAACTGCGAGGCGACGAAGAAAGGGTGCTCGTCGAGCTCGATCACCTCCACCAGGCGCTCGTCCGGGGAGGTGCCGCTGATGTGCAGCCCCGCGCGCTCCAGGTGCTTGCGCAGCAGGTTGTTGACCTCGTAGCGATGGCGGTGGCGCTCGTAGATGACCGCTTCGCCGTAGATCGCAAGCGCCCTCGAGCCCGCGTGCAGCTTGATCGGGTCGGCCCCCAGGCGCATGGTGCCGCCGAGGTCGGCCACCTCCTTCTGCTCGGGCAGCAGGTCGATCACCGGATAGGGCGTCTCCAGGTCGAACTCGGTCGAGTTGGCTCCCTCCATGCCGGCCACGTGCCGGGCGAACTCGGCCACGGCGATCTGCATGCCCAGGCAGATGCCCAGGTAGGGGATGCGCCGCTCGCGCGCGATCTGCGCGGCGATGATCTTGCCCTCGATCCCGCGGCCCCCGAAGCCGCCGGGAATGAGGATGCCGTCGGCCGCTTCGAGCGTCTCCCTGGTCCGAGCGGCGGCGCCGGGATCGTGGGCGCCGGAGCCCTCCTCGAGGCTTTCGGAGTCCACCCACTCGATCCGCACCGTGGCGTCCTGCAGCGCCGCGGCGTGGCGCAGCGCCTCGGAGACGGATAAATAGGCGTCCTCCAACTGCACGTACTTGCCCACGAGCGCGATGCGCACCGTGCGATCGAGCGAAGATTCGCCGGCGTGCTCGGCGCGCTGAATCGGCTCCTGCCACGCCGCCAGATCCGGCGCGGGCGCCTCCAGGCCGAAGTGGTCGAGGATGAAGTCGTCCACCCCCTGCTCGCGGAAGACGAGGGGCACCTTGTAGATGTTCTCCACGTCGCACGCCGAGACGATGGCGCTCACCGGAAGGCTGGCGAAGAGGGCGATCTTCTTGCGAATGTCCTGCGAGAGCGACCCCTCGGAGCGGCACATGAGCATGTCCGGGGCGATGCCGATGCGGCGCAGCTCATTCACCGAGTGCTGCGTGGGCTTGGTCTTCAGCTCGCCCGCGTGGCCGATGTAGGGGACCAGCGTCAAATGGATGAACATGCAGCGCCGCCGACCGACATCGACCGGGAACTGGCGGATGGCCTCCAGGAAGGGCAGCGACTCGATGTCGCCCACGGTGCCGCCGATCTCGGTGATGACGAAGTCCACGTCGGTGCTCTGCGCGATCAGCGCGATGCGCTGCTTGATCTCGTCGGTGATGTGGGGCACCACCTGCACGGTGCCACCCAGGTAGTCGCCGCGGCGCTCACGGCGGATGACGGTGTTGTAGATGCCCCCGGCGGTGACGTTGGAGGCGCGGCTGGTGTTGACGTCGGTGAAGCGCTCGTAGTGCCCGAGGTCCAGGTCGGTCTCGGCGCCGTCCTCGGTGACGAACACCTCGCCGTGCTGATAGGGCGACATCGTGCCCGGATCGACGTTGATGTAAGGATCGAACTTCTGCAACCCCACCGTCAGCCCCCGCGCCACCAGCAGGCGCCCGATGGAGGCCGCGGCGATGCCCTTGCCCAGCGAGGACACCACGCCGCCGGTCACAAAGATGAACCGTGTCTTGGAGGGAGCGTCGGCGTGGCGGTCGGATGCGGGGGCGATCATGAGGGCCTGCCCAAGGAGTCTAGAGCGCGCAGCCCCGGAGTCTTTTCCACCAGCGCGGAAATTGAGCGAAACTCCCCATAGACGGTGATCGCCAGCAGCAGCGCCAGCGCGATCGCCTGCCCCGTGGCGGACAGCACGAGCACCAGCCACCATCCCGCCAGCGCCCCCAGCAGGTTGGCGCCGGTGTCCCCCAGCATCGCCCTTTCACGCAGGTCATACACCCCCGCCACCAGCGCGGGACCCGCGAACAGGCCCAGCGACCACAGCGGCCTGACATCGGCGGCGCCCAGCGTGAGGCCCGCGCCGAGCAGCACGAACACCTTGCTCGCGCGCCCGGGGCGCAGATCGAGGAGGTTGAAGAGGTTGGTGGCCAGCACCAGCACCGCCACCGCCAACAGCCAGCGCCCATTGGAGAGGCCCACGCCGCTCAAGGCCAGCAGCGCCAAGCCGAGCGAGCCCGCGGCCTTCAGCGTCCCCGTTGAGAGCCGGCCGTGCAGAAGAGCACTGCCGTGGCCACGCCAGCCGCGGGGAGGGTTGGGAGGGGGGCCGGCCGAGCCGGCCCTGCTAGGGCCGCGCCAGGCATCCGTACGGACAGCGTCGAAGGCATCGTCTATCAACCCCAGCAGAGCGACCCCCAGGACGTACAGCGCGATCGCCGTCACCTCGGGGTGCAGCACATCCTCTTCTCCCAGCTGCTGCAGCAGCGCCAGCGGGATCAGCGCCACGAGCGCCGCCGCCACGCTGAGGACCCCGAAGGGGAAGGGCAGCTCGCGCTCGCGGTAGTTCGTGCGCACGTGCCCACCGGCCAGCAGGCCGCGCAGCACCATCGGGGCCAAGGCGACGGCAGCCGCGGTGGCCACCACCAGAGGAAGGGCGTGCACGCTCGGACCCTAGCGGCGAGCGCGGACAGGCATCAGGGCAGTGAGGAGCCGCCCCCCACACCCGGCAGCAGCCCCGAGTCCGCGGTGGGCTTGACCCCGTAGGCCCCGTGCGCCCCGGCGAGCGTGAACACCAGCGCGGCGCGACCCGCCGGCGTGTCGAGATCGTCGACGCTCGAGATGTCGTGGCTCGCATACCAGGGGATCTGCGAGGGTTCGCTGGAGCTCAGCTCGACCCCCGTCAGCGCGGCGCCCCCGCTGGTGGCGCCTTCGAGAAGCCCCGTCTCGAATTCGTTCGCGGCCTGGACCTCCTCAGGGTTCATGCCTGCGGGCTCGCTGCGCACCACCACCAACGCCCCCAGCCCTTCGGGCCGGCCGTCGAAGCTGCTCAACAGGCGCGCCTGCACCTTGCCCAAGAGCGCGTGATCGCTGCCCACGAGCTGCCGGGCGATCCTGATGCCGAAGTGGTGCACGAGGTGCGGGGCCGTGCCCAGCGCCGCGTAGGCGGTGCCCGTGGCCTCGTGCGCCAGGCCGGGCAGGTCCAGCGGCTCGCGCACGGCTGCCACCGTCACCAGTTCCCCGCCGGCCTGCGTGACGGCGTCGCGCACGAGGCCGTCGATGCGATCGGAGGGGCCCCCGAGGAACACCAGGCCCACGCGCCTGCCGCTGAGCAGCCCGTGCACGGCCACCTGGTAGAGGTCGTTGCCGAGGGCTTCCTCGCTGCCCAGCTGGGTGCGCAGCTGTTCGACCTGGCGGTTGGCGCTGCTGACTTCCGAGCGCAGATCGCGCACGACCCCGTTCTTGGCCGAGGACACCAGGTTGGAGTCGCCGATGGCCACGCCGATGAGCACGCCCACGGCCAGCGCCAGCAGGACGGCCGCCAGGGAGAGCGCGTGGTAGCGGTAGTCGAACATGAGTGGGCGGCGCTCTCAGCCGGCGAGCAGCTGGAGTTTCAGCCACAGCAGGTCCACCACATCGCGCAGGGCCGGGGTCATCCACACCACCGCCACCATCGCGACTATGCCCGCGAGGATCACGAGCAGCAGCGGAGCCAGCCCCGGCTGGGGCCGATAGAGACGGCTGACGCCCTTGGCGTCCACGAGGATCTCGCCGATGCGCAGGCGCGTGAGGAAGGTGGAGGACATGCCGCGGCGGTTGCGGTCGAGGAACTCCACGAGGTTGAACTGGGAGCCCACGGACACGATCAGACGCGCGCCCTTCTCGGCCGCGATCAGCATCGCCACGTCCTGGCTGGTGCCCGGCGCGGGCACGAGCTTGAAGGGCAGCCCCAGCTGCTCCAGGCGCGCGCGCCCCGGTGCGCGTCCGTCGGGATAGGAGTGCACCACCAGCTCGGCGCCGCCATGCGCGGCGGCCAGCAGCGCGGCCTCCCCCGCGGAGTCCATGTCGCCGACGATCATGTCCGGCTTCAAACCGGCCTGAAACACGGCCTCGGCGCCGCCATCCACCGCGACGATCAGCGGGCGCACGTCGCGGACGAAGGGCCGCAGGACGCGCAGGTCGCGCTGGTGGTCCACCCCGCGCACGACCACCAGCGCGGGGCGGTCGCGGAAGTCGGTGGCGAAGCGCGGCATCTCGATTTTGCCCGCCAAGAGCTCGCGCTCCTCGCGCATGTGCTCGATGGTGTTGTGCGCGAAGCGCTCCAGCGCCTCCCCCACCTCCAGGCGGCGGGCCTCGGTCTCGGCGCGCACCCGCGCCAGGTCGAGCACTTCGCCGCGGGCGACGATCTTCCCCTTGTGCAGCACATCCGCACCGCCCCCGTCCCTGGTGGCGCCCCCGCCGAGGCCGGCCCGCACAGCGATCTCCTCGCCCTCGGAGAGCGTGTGAAAGAGCGCGTCGTCGGGCAGGTCCACCAGCAGTATCCCCGCCTCCACGAGGAGCTGCGGCCCCAGGTTCGGGTAGGAGCCGCTGGTGGACGCACGGCAGTTCAGCACCGCCGCGGCGCCCGCCGCGATCAGCTCCTCCGCCGAGACGCGATCGATGTCGAGATGGTCGATCACGGCAATGTTGCCCGCCGCGAGGTGTTTGACCAGGACCTTCGTTTTGCGCCCCAGGCGCACGGGGCCACTCACGGTGCGAAGCGCCGGTGGCGGCGGCGCGAACTCATGCGCCGTTGAGGGCGCGCTCGGCGACTGCTGTGTCACGGCCATTGCAGCGAGAGTAACTGGTCAGGCCGCCTTTCTCAGCTCACGCGCGTGCCTGCGCGCAGAGGCATCCGTCTCGGACGCGCCCATCATGCGCATCAGCTCGGACACGGACTCGCGCTCGTCGAGCGTCACGACCGTGGCGCGCGTGGGGTCGGCGCGGGTGTCCTTGACGACCGAGAAGTGCCGCGCGGCCAGCGAGGCGATCTGCGGCAGGTGGGTGATACAGATCACCTGACGCCCCCGCGCGAGGTCGCGCAGGCGCTCGCCCACGGCGCGCGCGGTGTGCCCGCCGATGCCGGCGTCCACCTCGTCGAACACCAGCGCCGCCTCGGAGTCCGCGTTGGCGACGCTCATCAGGGCGAGCATCACGCGCGAGAGCTCGCCGCCGGAGGCGATGTCGCGCAGGGGACCCGCGGCCACGCCTGGATTGGGGGCGATCAGCATCTCCACCGCATCCCCGCCGGCGGGTCCGGGATCGCGCGCGGTGAGCGTCACGGCGAAGGTGGCCTCGGGCATCGCCAGCGCCTGCAGCTGCTCGGAGACGGCCTCGGTGAGGCGCGGCGCCTCCTGGAGACGGGCCTTGCGCAGCGCCATCACGTGCCCCGCGAACAGCTCCTGTGCCGCGGCGAGGCGCTCGGATGCCTGCGCGAGGGCCACCTCGACGCCCAGCAGCTGCTCGCGCCGCGCCCGCGCATCGGCGCCGTATTCGAGCACCGCGGCGATGCTGCCGCCGTGCTTGCGCAGCAGACGCTCCAAGGCCTGCAGGCGCTCTTCGATCGCCTCAAGCGCCTCCTCCTCGCCCTCCAGGCGTTCGCCGTAGCGACGCAGAGAGCCCGCCAGGTCCTCGGCCTCGATCGCCAGCGCACGCAGGCGCTCTGCGATGACATCCAGCTCGGGGTCCACGCCGGCGACGCCCTCCATGCCCGCGGCGGCCTGCGCGAGCGCCTGCCCAGCGCCCGCCCCGCCGGAGTCCTCCACGATCGATTCGCCCGCCAGCGCCTCCGCCCCCATGCCCGCGGCGGCGCACAGCGCGTCGAGGCGGCGCAGACGCTCGCGGTCGCCCAGCAGCGCCTCGTGCTCGCCCTCCCGCGGGTCCGCCGCGTCGATCTCCGCGAGCTCGTGCTCCAGCAGGTCCAGCTCGCGCTCGCGCGCCGCGGCCAGCTCGCGCAGACCCTCGAGCTCGCCCTCCAGGTCCCGCACGAGGCGGTGAGCGACGGCGCACTGCGCCAGGCGGCCCGCCTGCTCGGGGCCGCAGAAGTCGTCCAGGATCTGCAATTGCGCGGCCGACAGCGTGAGCTTGCGGTGCTCGTGCTGGCCGTAGAAGGCAATCAGCGACTCGCCCAGCGCGCGCAGGTCCCCCACGGCCGCTGAGCGCCCGTTGAGATAGGCGCGCGTGCGCCCGTCCGCCCCCACGCGCCTGGCCAGCACGACCTCCTCGGCGTCAGCAGGCAGCAGGTCGCCGCCCTCTCCGCGCTCGCCGCGCAGCCCTGAGGGCAGCGAGAAGACGCCCTCCACATATGCCTCAACGGCCCCCGGGCGCACGATGCCGCTGCGCGCGCGGCCCCCCAGGAGCAGATCGAGAGCGTGCGCCAGCACGGTCTTGCCCGCGCCGGTCTCGCCCGTGAGGACATTCAAGCCGGGCGCCAGCGCAAGCTCCGCCCGCTCGATCAGGAGCAGGTTCTCCACTCGCAACTCCAAAAGCACAGGTGCAGGTGTAGCACCGCCCACCGACGGATCCCTCGGCAGAGCACGCCCGAGCGCCCCGCGGGAAGCGGTGGATAGCCCTAATCTGTGTGGGAGCGCGCCGGAAAGGATCGACTTTTCGGCATCGATCTCGTCCCCAGGGCATGGCCGCCAGCGACATCCAGATTTCCGACCTGCTAGTCGAGCGCATCGAGGAGGAGATCGCGCGCGCCGAGCGCAGCCACGCGCCGCTGAGCTGCCTGCTGGTGGGCGTCCAGGATCCGGATGCGATCGAGCGGGCCTATGGCAAGAGCCTGGCAACGCAGGCCATCGCCTACCTCGGCCTGACCCTGCGCAGCGAGATCCGCCGCTACGACCGCGTGGGGCCGGCCAATGCGCACGACCACCTCGTGGTGCTCCCCGGGGCGGACGACACGCGCGGCGAGATCGTCGCCAGGCGCGCCCTGACCCGGCTGCGCGCGATCAAGATCGAGACGCAGGATGAGCGCGAGACGCTGTCCCTGACGGTGGGCATCGCCACCTGGCGCGAGGGCCTGAACGCCCACGAGCTGATCGCGCGCGCATGGACCGCGGCGGGACGCAGAACGCTGGAGCAGTCACTGGCCTCGCTGTCGCTGCCGAGCGGTCCAATAGGTTTCCTGCACGATGCTGTCCGGATCTGAGCGCATGACATTCTCGTCCCCCCCGCCAGGGGGGGACCCCGGCCTCGCCCCAACACTCCCTTCCCCCCCGCCAGGGGGGGACCCCTCAAGAGGTTTCCTGCACGATGCTGTCCGGATCTGAGCTGTGGCTGCTGCGCCTGATGGCCGACCGCGGGCTGGCCCTGCTCGACGCCGGCACGCTGCTGATCGTGATCGAGGAGCGCGGCGAGCTGCGCATCGCTGCGTCCAGCGGCGAGGGCACCCCGCGCGTGCGCATCCTCTCGGTGGAGGGGAGCGCGCTGGGCGCGCTCTACCGCGCGGGCGAGCCGGTGGCGCTGGACCGGCCCAGAGGCCACGAGGCGCTGTGGCTGCACGAGCTGGGCATCGAGGCGAAGGGGGTGCTGGTGGAGCCCCTGAGCATGGAGGGCCACGGCGGCGGCCTGGTGATCGCATTGCGCCACGACGCCACCTTCCGCGACCCCGATCGGCGCGCCCTGCACGCCTTCGCGGAGAGCGTCACGCAGCGCCTGAAGGCCGAGCGCTCGGTGGAGATCGAGCGCCTGCGCTACGGGATGGAGGCGCGCGAGCGCGAGCGCACCCGCTGGGCGCGGGAGATCCACGATGAGATCATCCAGGGCCTCGGCGCGCTGCGCCTGAAGCTCGCCAACGCGCGCGATCAGCACAACCAGGAGACCCTGCAGAACGCGGTGGGCGATGTGCTGGAGGGCTTGGGCCACGAGATCGAGGGCCTGCGCCACCTGATCACCGAGCTGCGCCCCGCGGCCCTTGACGACCTGGGCCTGATCCCCGCCCTGCAGGCCCTGGCAAGGCGCGCGCAGGCGATCGATGGCCTGGATGTGCAGACCGAGATAGACCTCGACCTGGGCCCCGAGGGCCAGCGGCTGGATGCGGAGCTGGAGAGCACCATCTATCGCGTGGTGCAGGAGGCGTTGACGAACGTCTCACGCCACGCCCAGGCCACGCGAGCGCTCGTCAGCGTCAACGGCCACGATGGGGTGATGCGCGTGGCGATCACGGACGACGGCCGCGGGCTGGCCGCCAACGGCCGGCCTCTTGGCCCGCGCGGCGACGGCCTGGAGGGCGGCTTCGGGCTGGCGGGGATGCGCGAGCGCGCGGAGCTGGTGGGAGGCGAGCTGGAGCTGGCGCCGGCGCCGGGCCAGGGCACCACTGTCAGGCTCACCGTGCCCTTGGCTAATCGACCAACCCCAGGCGCCGCGCATATGCGGTGATCTCGGCGCGCGAGGAGAAGCCCAGCTTCTCGATGGCGCGGGCGCGATAGGTCTTGACGGTGCGCTCGGCGACGTGCAGCTGCTCGGCGATCTGCGGATTGGTGTGACCCATCGCGATCAGGCGCACGACCTCGCGCTCGCGCTCGCTCAAGGAGGCGCCCTGCGGATCGGGGTCATCGCCGGTGGCCATCAGCGCCCCCAGGCGCGGGTGCAGGTAGTTGCCCCCGGCGACGGCCAGGCGGAAGGCCTGGAGCAGCTCGGCGGGCTCGGCCTCCTTGAGCACGTAGCTGCGCGCACCGGCGCGCAGGGCCTGGCGCGCATACTCGGGGTCCTCGCGCATGGTGAGGATGGCCACCGCCAGTGAGGGGTGGGCGACGAAGCAGGAGGGCAGGGCGGCGAGGCTGGAGCCGCCAGGCATCGTCAGGTCGAGCGTGAGCAGATCGGGCTTGTGCGCCCTGACCTCGCGGATCGTGGCGGGCACGTCGGCGGCCTCGGCCACGACCCGGAACTCGCCGGACTCGCGCTCGAGGACCGTGCGGATGCCGTCGCGCACGACGGCGTGGTCGTCGGCGATGATGACGTCGATGGGGCGGTCGATCCCCGCCGGACCCGGCTGTATCGCTGCTGCGCTCTGCTGCACGATGGCGACACCGTAGCGGCTGCGCCGGACGCTCCCGGCAAGCGGCATTTCCCTTCGCAGAGCCCCAAATCGCCAATGGGGGCGGGCGGGAGCAGGCCGGGAGGACCCTCGGGGACGACACCGATGAGCACCTTTGGGACGACACGATCGGCACCACTCGTCCGACAGACAAACGGCCCGCGAGGGATCAAGATTGTCGTGTCGCAATGGCGGGACCCCAGGGAAGGGGAACCGCGGGAGGGCTCTCCCTGCGAGCCCAATCCAACCGGACTCTCACGAGCCGGAGGTGTAAATCAAAATGAACAGCGCACAACCATCACAAGCCCGCCGGGGTGATCCCAGATGAGCGCCCTGGACACCGTGGGCATCGGACTTGCCTGGCTGCTCATGACGACGGCGGCCTTCACGGCGCTGTCGGCGAGCGCCCTCGCACGGAGCCGTCACGAGCTGGAGGCGGACCCGCGGGGGTTGGAGCTGCACCCACAGGGGTCCAGCGGCGAAGGGTTCCCCGCGCGGGAGCCGTCTCAGAGCGTTCGCCTCGCCGGATCGCCGCACGCGCACGGATCGCGGCACGCGCAGGCGCGCCTGCGCACGCATTGGCCCGCGATCGAGATGGGCCCCGCGAGCCCCGCTCTGCGCAGCTCCCCGTCGGTGGCCCGCATGCACAGCGCCTCCGGCCGTGCCGAACCGATCCATCTGTCATGAGCGCCGCGGGCGGGCTGCGAGAGAACGTGCATCGCTGCATCCCAGCCGGGACAGACGTTAGCGTGGCGACGTGGCATCCCTCCCACGAAGCCCCCGGCTGCGACGGATCCTGCTGGCGTACACCGTCAATCAGCTGGGCACATGGTTCGCGTATGTTGCGCTGCTGCTGAGCGTCTACGACCACACGCGCAGCGCGCTGGCGGTGGCGGGGCTCTTGGTCGCGGGACGTCTGCTGCCGGCGCTCCTGACACCCACGCTGGTGACCGTAGTGGAGATGTCAAGGCGCCGCGACGGCCTGAGCCGGCTGTACCTGGTGGAGGGGCTCGTGGCGCTGGCGCTGGCGGGGCTTCTGTGGCACTTCTGGCTGCCGGGCGTGCTGGTGCTGGTGGCGATCGATGGCACCGCGGCCCTGACGGCGGGCTCGCTGCTGCGCGCGACGGCCGCGCACGTGGCTGTGGAGGAACCGAATCTGAGCGAAGAGACCGCGCAGCGCGAGGCGAACGCGGCGTTGAACCTGGCATTCACGGCGTCGGTGACGCTGGGCCCGGCGGTGTCGGGCGTGATCGTGGCGGCCGCGGGGGCCTCCACGGCGCTGCTGATCGACGCGGCGTCGTTCATGGTCTGCGGAGCGCTCTTGACGAATCTGCAGGTGCACGCGCCGCAGAACGCGGTGGGGTCCTCCGTGGGGAGCCGGCTGCTGGCCGCGTGGGAGCACCTGAGGACGGTGCCGCAGCTGCGCGGGCTGCTGGCCACGGAGGCGCTGGCGATCGTGTTCTTCACGTCGGTGGAGCCGGTGGAGGTGCTGTTCGTGAAGGCCACGCTGCACGCGGGCGACCGCGGCTTCGGCCTGCTCACGGCCGCGTGGGGCGCGGGGATGGTGCTGGGGAGCCTCGTGTTCGCGCGCGCGGTGCGCCGGCCCCTGCGTCCGATGCTGGTATGGGGCACATCGGCCGTGGGCGTGGCCTATATCGGCTTCTCCGTATCCCCTACGCTGGCCGCGGCCTGCGCGGCGGCCGCGGTTGGGGGCCTGGGCAACGGAATGCAATGGGCGGCGCTGATCAGCGCCGTGCAACTGCTCACCCCGCGCGAGCTGTTGGGAAGGCTGATGGGCGCCGTGGAAGGGATCGGCGCGCTGTGCCCCGCGGTGGGCTTCGTGGTGGGGGGGGTGGCGGCGCAGCTGGGCTCCCCCCGCGCGGCGATGCTCTGGGCCGGGGTGGTGGTGGCGCTGATGACGGGCCTGTTCGTGCGGGTCACGCGCGGGGACCTGGCGCGGCGGCGGGAAGGCGCGCCGGTCGAGGCGAAGGTGCCGGTGGAGGCGATCGCCGAAGGTCCCTAGCGCCCAACACCCGTGGTTTTCGAATGGTGCGCCTCAAGTACGACACGAGGAGGACCGTTAAGAACGACAAGACGTCGTCCTGGCCCGCCCCCGGGCGGTCGAACCCCTGGCAAACCTGGCAATCACCGTGGCATCCCTGGCATCACCCCTGGCACCCCTGGTCCGTCCGCTGATACCGATGAGACGCTTCCGCCGCCACATCTACACGGCCTACGAGTGCGCCCTGCTCGCCGGAGCGCTGGCGGGAGCGGTGCTGCTCTCGCGCGCGCAGGATTGGCAGCCGCTGGAGCTGCTGGCGCTGCTGCTGGTGCTGAGCGTCACCGGGGACCGCCTGACGGTGAACATCCGCAATCAGAACCTCTCGGGCGCCTTCATCGCGCTGGTGCTGGCGATGACCCTGCTGGGGCCTGCCCCGGCGGTGGCCCTGGGCATCCTGGTGATGGCCAGCGACGCGCTGCTGCGGCGCCTGGCGCCGACGCGGGCGCTGACCAACATGACCACCCACGCGGTCTTCCTCATCGCCGGGGGGATGCTGTGCAGGGTGCTGGTGGGCGACGTGCACAATCCCCACAACGCGCCGGCCACGCGCGGGGCGACCTTCGCGCTGATCGTCTTCGGGGTGTTCATCGTCACCAACACGCTCAACTTCGTGCTGATCGCGATCCACGAGCGCGTGCTGGCGGGGCGCGGCCTGGTGGACCAGACGCGCTACCTGTTCCTGCCGATGCTCCCCGGCCAGGTCGCCGCGGGCGGGGTGGTGGCGCTGCTGGCCGTGGCCTACACCAACCTCGGCTACTCGGCGCTGGTGGGGCTGGTGCTGCTGATCGTCATCTTCCAATACCTCACAGTCGCGCTGGTGCGCTCCGAGGACCGCGCCGAGCAGCTGGAGGCGCGCTCGATGCGCCTGGCCTCCTTGCAGCTGGGGGTGCTGGTGACGCTGGTGGAGACCCTTGCGCTGCGCGATCGCATGACCGCCCGCCACGCCGCCGCGGTGGCCCGCTACGCGCGGGCGCTGGCCAGGGAGGCGTCCTTGAGCGAGGCCGATCAGGACGTGGCGCACACCGCGGGCCTCCTGCACGACATCGGCAAGTTCGCCCTGCCCGATCGCATTCTCAACGCCGAGATCCTCTCCGACGAGGATTGGGCGACGGTGCGCCGCCACCCCCAGGAGGGGGCCACGCTGGTGGGCCGCCTCGATGGATATGGGCCGGTCGCCGAAGCGATCCTCTACCACCACGAGCAGATCGACGGCAGCGGCTATCCGGCGGGGCTGATCGGCAACGAGATCCCAATGCTCTCGCGGATCATCGCCATCTGCAGCACCTACGACACCCTCACGGCGCGCGACTCCTACCGCTCGCCCATGACCCCCCAGGACGCGATGGCCGAGCTGCGGCGCGTGTCGGGCAGGCAGCTGGACGGGGAGCTGGTGGCGCTCTTCGTCGGGATGCTCGAGCGTGAGGGCTCCTCGGCGGTGTTCTCGCGCGGGGACGAGGTGGACTTCGAGGCCGAGCTGGCGTTTGAGCGCCGCGCGCGGGCGATCGCAGAGCCGGCGCTCAGGTAGGCCGCAGGGGGCTGCGGCCACAGGGCAGGGGCGCGCGGTGGTCGCGCCTCCTGCCCCTTAACGCCAAAAGCGCCGCTCTAGGCGGCGCCCTGGCCCGGGGTCGAAGCCTGACCCTGGAGCTTCCTGCACAACTGCTTGGAGACTAGAGCTTCCAGCTCATTGGAATTGCTCCCTCGCTCATGGCCGCGCTGGCCTGTTTGGCGGAGGGGCCCCCGGTCCCGTTCCGGATAGCCGCCACCTTTGAGTAGGTTTAGGCAGCATAGTACTGGAATGGGACGGATATTGCAGCCCTGCTGAGGCTTTTGCACGATTGATTGCAGATGAGGCCCTTCATCTGTATTGCCATCCATCTGCTTACGACGGTCCCAACCA
Organism: uncultured Solirubrobacteraceae bacterium; assembly: GCA_964582105.1. Classification (GTDB taxonomy): domain Bacteria; phylum Actinomycetota; class Thermoleophilia; order Solirubrobacterales; family Solirubrobacteraceae; genus Palsa-744. The sequence goes on along the minus strand of CAZOQI010000013.1, from coordinate 25,964 downwards.
CGTGGTTTTCCCCGAGAAATCAGGGCTCAGGAGCCCTGCGGGCGCAGGCCTCGAGGGGCAGCGCGGTGCGTCGTCGCAAACGTCTGAAAACCTCCCCGGCGCTCAACTTTCGCGCCCGTGCGGCCGAAGAGATGGGTGTCCACACCCTTCCGACCCCTGAGAGCCGCCCCATGAACGTCGCGCCGATGACCTCCACCAACGACCGCCAGCTGGTCTTCACAAGCTCGCAGGCCGCGCGCTACCTGGGCGTATCCCTGGCCACCATCCGCCGCTGGGCCGATGCGGGCCACCTCGACTGCTACCGCACCCCCGGCGCCCAGCGGCGCTTCTCACGCGAGCAGCTCGACGGCTTCATCGCCTCGCTGGAGCACACGCACCCCCGGGCCGCCTAGGCCCGGCCCTTGGCCCACGGCGGGAACTCTCAGCGCGCGAGGCGGCCGAACCTCAGCGCGCCAGGCGGCCGAACTTCTCGCGCAGCCTGCGATAGAAGGACGAGCCCGGCACCTGCGCGATCGTGCCCACCGCGTCCACGAAACGCGCTCCGATCCTGCCCCCCGCAGGGATCTCGCACAGCGGCCTGCCATCGACCGACACATCCACCGGCTCGCGCGAGCGGTTGTGGATCTCAAGGCCATCGCCCGGGGCCACCACCAGCGTGCGCGCCGTCAGCGAGTGGGGCGCGATGAAGGACACCACGAAGCCCTCCACTCCCCACGCCATCACGGGGCCGCCATTGGCCAGGTTGTAGCCGGTGGAGCCCGCCGGCGTGGCCACCACCAGGCCATCGCAGCGCACGCAGCCGACTTCCTCGCCCTCCAGCGTGTAGGCCAGCTCGGCCACGCGCTCGCCCACCTTGCGATGGATGGCCGCGTCGTTGATCGCCCGCGCCTCCCCCACGGGCGTATCCAGCACGATCGCCGGCAGCTTCATCAGCTCGAAGTCGCCGCTGAGCGCGCGGCGGATGCCATCCTCGAGCTCCTCCGGTTCCACCGTGGCCAGGAAGCCGATCTCACCGAAGTTCACGGCGAACACCGGCACGCTCGTGCCCGCATAGCGCCCCAGGGCGCGCAGGATCGTGCCATCGCCGCCCAGCACCACGCACAGCTCCACATCGCCGCGCAGCTGTGCGTCCGTCTCCACGCCCGCGCCGGCTTGGAGGCCGTGCTTGGCGGTCTCCTCGGCGTCGAAGCGCAGCGTCACGCCCGCCTGCGCCGCCGCACCCATCAGCTGCCGCAGTGCCACGGCGGTGTCGGACACGCGACGGTGGGTCAGCACCGTCATGCGCCGCTCCCCTGCGCTCACGGCTCCACCTCCATCGCCATCGCCTGCACCTCCTCATCGCTCGCGGCCCCGCCCGCACGGCCGGGCTCGGCCAGCCACACGAACGTCTCGCGATTGCCCTTCGGCCCCGGCAGCCCCGAGCTGTAAAAGCCCAGCACCGCCGCTCCCAGTGCCCGTGCGGCGACGCCCACGCTCACGAGCGCCGCGCGGCGGTCCTCCGCGACGCGCACCACGCCCCCCTTGCCCACCCTCTCGCGCCCCACCTCGAACTGCGGCTTGACCATCGCCAGCACGTCATATCGGCGAGCCATGCACCCCAGGATCGGGGCCAGCACCTTCGTAAGCGAGATGAACGACACATCCACCACCGCCAGCTCGGGCCTATAGGGGAGCATCTCGGCGGTCAACGCGCGCGCGTTGGTGCGCTCCAGCGCGTGCACCCGGGAATCCTGGCGCAGCCCATAGTCCAGCTCGCCATACGCCACATCCACCGCCACCACCTCCGCGGCTCCGCGCTGCAGCAGGCAGTCCGTGAAGCCGCCCGTTGAGGCCCCCACGTCGAGCGCCCTGCGCTCCCGCACCTCGACTCCGGCACGCTCCAGCGCATTGGCCAGCTTGATCCCTCCGCGCGATACGTATCTGGGGCGCTCCCGCACGCTCACCGGGGCATCTACCGCCACCATCTCCCCCGGCTTCTGCGCGCGCCTGCGCCCCGGGCGGGCAGGGTCCAGGTAAACCTCGCCCGCCATCACCGAGGCCGCGGCCTGGCTGCGCGACGGAAACAGGCCGCGCTCGGCCAGCAGGGTGTCCAGACGCTGCTTTCTCGCCACGCCCGGAACGGTATCCGCAATACCGCCGGCACGGTTCGACCATCTCATACGAACATGTGTGCGCAACCTCACACACAAACATATGTGCGCAGGGCAAGATGGTGATCGACCCGAAGTACAGCAGCATCCCTCCTCCCTCGAAACGGCCCGCTCTCCCGGCGGGCCGTTTCATTTAACCGCCTCCGGCGACCCGTCGCGCACCGTGATCGGCAGCGACAGTCCTCTCGCGCCACGCGGCCATCACGGCCGCCCCCTTGGGCGGCTCCTCAAAAAAATCGCCTACGCCTCGACGGGCGCGCCTGTGCGGTCCAGCATCGCCGCCTCGACGCGCTCCGCTATGCGCTCGGGGGTGAAGCCCACCTCCTCGTGCAGCAGCGCGGGCTTGCCGTGGGTCACATAGCGGTCGGGCAGGCCCACGCGCAGGATGCGCCGGGGCACCGAGCCGGTGTCATTGAGGGTCTCCCACACCGCGCTCCCGAAGCCGCCCGCCAGCACGCCCTCCTCGACGGTCACCAGCAGCTCGTGCTCGGCTGCCAGCTGCGCCATCAGGCCTGTGTCGATCGGCTTGGCGAAGCGCGCGTCCGCGACGGTCGCGTTGATCTCGTGCGCCGCCAGCAGCTCCGCCGCGGCCAGCGCCCTGCCCACGCCGCTGCCGTAGCCGATCAGCGCCACGCGCTCGCCCTCGCGCAGGATTTCGCCCGTGCCCACCCGCAGCACCCGGGGCGTCGCGGGCAGCTCCACGCCCACGCCCTCCCCGCGCGGGTAGCGCAGCGCGATCGGACCCTCGTCGTGGCGCAGCGCCGTGTGCAGCATGTGCACCAGCATCGCCTCATCGCGTGGGGCCATCAGCACGATATTCGGCAGGCAGCGCAGGTACGCGATGTCGAAGGCGCCGTGGTGGGTGGGGCCATCGTCGCCCACCAGGCCCGCGCGATCCATCGCCAGCACCACATTCAGCTTCTGCAGGCACAAGTCGTGCACGATCTGGTCATAGGCGCGCTGCAGGAAGGTCGAGTAGATCGCCGCCACCGGCTTGACGCCCTCCAGCGCCAGTCCCGCCGCGAACAGCAGTGCCTGCTGCTCGGCGATGCCCACGTCGAAGTAGCGCTCCGGCATGGCCTTCTGCAGGATGCTCAGGCCCGTGCCGCTGTTCATCGCCGCGGTGATGCCCACCACGCGCTCATCGCGTTCGCACTCCCGCACCAGCGCTTCGCCGAACACCTGCGTGTACTGCCTCGGGGCGGGCTTGGCCGGGGTATTCGGCGAGGCGCCCGCCGCCGCGGCCGGGTGGGTGGGCGCGCCATTCAAGATCGACCTCGGCTTGGCCGCGTGCCACTTCTCCATGCCCTCCAGGCCGCCATCCTCGGCGGGGGCGAAGCCCTTGCCCTTGACCGTCGCGATGTGCACCACCACCGGGCGTTCCGCCGCCAATGCCTCGCGCAGCGCCTCGCGCAGCGCCCGCACGTCGTGGCCGTCCACCACGCCCATGTAGGCCCAATCGAGCTCCTCCCACCACAGACCCGGCGCCCAGAAGGCCTTGATCGACTCCTTCAACTGCGGACCCAGGCGCTCGAACGCCGTGCCGATGCCCCCCGGCAGGCGCATCAGGCCGCCCTCCACGCCCTCGCGCGCGTGCCACAGCTTCGGATTCAGCCTTACCCGGTTGAAGTACCTCGACAGCGCTCCCACGTTGGGCGCGATCGACATGCCGTTGTCGTTGAGCACGATCACCATCGGCGTTCCCAGCCCACCCGCCTGGCCGATCGCCTCGAAGGCCACGCCGCCGGTCATCGCGCCGTCGCCGATCACCGCCACCACCTTGCCGTCCACCACCGCCCTTCCGTCCGCAACCGCCCTGCCGCCGGCAACCGCCGCCGCGGGCTCGCCCTCGCCGGCCCCGCGCGGGTCTTCCTCCCCGCGCGCCTGCGCATGGATCATGTGGCGCATGCCCTCCTTGATGCCCACCGCATAGCCCACCGACGTCGAGGCGTGGCCCGCGCCCATGATGTCGTGCTCTGACTCCTCGCGCGAGCAGAACGGGGCCAGCCCGCCGTACTGGCGGATCGTTCCCAGCGCATCCCGACGGCCCGTCAGCACCTTGTGCGGATAGGCCTGGTGGCCCACGTCCCAGAGGATCTTGTCGCGGGGGGAGTCCAGCAGCGAGTGCAATGCCACCGCCAGCTCGCACGTGCCCAGGTTGGCCCCGAAGTGCCCCCCGATCTCCCCCACCGTGTGGATGATGTGCTCGCGCACCTCCCCTGCCAGCGCCTGCAGCTGCTCCTCGGACAGCGCCTTCAGGTCCTCGGGGCCGTCTATGTGGGGGAGTATGCGATCGCTCATGAGGTGCGCGTGCAGATGAAGTCCGTCACCCGCTCCAGCTCCGCGCGGGCCTGCGCCGGGGGGCCGCCCTGCGCCAGCGCCTCACGGGCCGTGCGGTGGGATTCCGCGGCCAGCACTTTGGCTTGATCGATTCCGAACTCGCTCACGTAGGTTCGCTTGCCATGACGCTCATCGCTGCCGCGCGGCTTGCCCAGCGCCTGATCCGTGCCGGTCACGTCCAGTATGTCATCCACAATCTGGAACAGCACACCCAGCTCAGCCGCGAACCGGCGCAGCGCCATTGTCGCAGGTCCATCCACGGCGGCCAGCAGAAGCACGCACTCCACGGACGCTCCCACCAATCTTCCCGTCTTGAGCTCGTGCAGACGGCGCACCCCCTCGGGACCCGCCGGCGCGCGCTCCTTGACGTCGGCGTACTGGCCGCCCACCATGCCATTGACGCCAGTGGCCCCCGCCAGCTCCGCGGCCGCCGCCAGCACCCGCTCGGGCTCGGATTCCTGCCTGCTCAGCAGGTGGTGGAAGGCCTCCGCATAGAGCCCATCCCCTGCCAGTATCGCCACGTCCTGCCCGTAGGCCACGTGGCAGGTGGGCCGTCCCCGGCGCAGATCGTCGTCGTCCATCGCCGGCAGGTCGTCGTGGATCAGCGAGTAGGTGTGGATCATCTCGATCGCCCCCGCCAGCGGCAGCACCGAACGCGGCGCAAGGCCCACCGCCCGCGCCGTGGCCAGCGCCAGCACCGGGCGCACGCGCTTGCCCGGGGCCAGCAGCGAATAGCGCATCGCCTCCTCCAGGCCCGCCGTCATCGCCTCCGCCGAGAAGCGCATGCCCTCCAGGTACCGCTCCACCTCCAGGCGCAGATGCTCCGGGTAGCTCGCTGCCCCTGCCACGCTCTACAGGAGGGTGTCCTGCCCAGGGGCCGGCGCATGGAGCTCGCTGCGCGCCCTGCTCTCGAGCTCCGCCGATGCCTGCGTGGCCAGCGCGGCGCAGTCCTCCACCAGCGTCGCCGCCGCATCGGCCGAGAGCTCTCCCGAGCGCAACTGCTCCGCCGCGCGCTCCAGGCGGTCGATCAGATCGTCCAGCGAGTCCATTCCCATCGTCTCCTCTCCTCTGCTCATGGCACCGACGGCGTATTCTCGCGCACCTCGCGCAGCACCGCTCCCAGGACCCCATTGACGAACGCCGGGGCCTCGCTGCCGCAGAACACCTTCGCGCTCTTGACGGCCTCCTCGATCGCCCCCTCGGCAGGGATCGGCTTCTCCCCGGGGATCAGCTCGGGGTGCAGCATCTCCAGCAGCGCCACCCGCATGATGCTCCGCTCCAGCGGCTGCAGCCTGCCCACCGACCAGCCGTGCGCGTGGCGGTCGATCGCCTCATCCAGCCCCCCCGCCTGCTCCGCCGCTGCGTGCGCCAGCGCGCGCGTGAGGGGTGGGGCATTCGGCCCCAGGGCCTTCAGCAGCGGCTGCCCGGTGAGGTCGTGCTGGTAGAGCGCGAACACCGCCGCCCGTCTCTGCTCTGAGCGGCGCACGCTGCCTTACCCCTCTAGGAGGCGCGCGACACGTAGTCGCCCGAGCGCGTATCCACGCGGATGCGCTCGCCCACCTCGATGAACAGCGGCACGTTGATCGAGGTCCCCGTCTCGAGCGTCGCCGCCTTGGTGCCCCCGCCCGAGGCCGTATCCCCGCGCAGCCCCGGCTCGGTCTCGCTCACCTCCAGGTCCACCGCGCTCGGCAGCTGCACGTCGGAGGGCTCGTCGTCGATGAACAGCACATCCACCTCGCTGGAGGGCTTGGTCCAGCGCAGCGCCTGCGCCACGCTCTCCTGCGCCACGGCGATCTGCTCGTAGCTCTCCGTATCCATGAAGTGCGCCTGCGCCCCGTCGGCGTAGAGGAACTGCATCTTGCGCGCCTCCGTGCGCACGGGGCGAAACTTCTCGCCCGCGCGGAACGTTCTGTCGATCACCGCGCCATCCGCGGCGCGGCGGAGCTTGGTCCGCACGAACGCCCCCCCCTTCCCCGGCTTCACGTGCTGGAACTCGAGGATCTTGAACACCGTGCCGTCGATGTCGATGTGGGAGCCGTTGCGAAACTGGTTTGTGCCGATCACGAACGAGAGCGTAGCGCCACGAGCGCCACGGCTCCGGGGAACGGCCGCCGGCGCCGAGCAGCCGGCGCGGGGCTGGCGCATCCGGAGCTCGCAATCCGATCGGCGGGCGAGCCGCTGGCGCGTCTGGCGCTCACCGCCCGGGCAGCCGGCCTGGGCGCGTCCCGCCCTGCTCGCGATCGCCGCGCTGGCGGGGCTGGCGTACGGGTGGGGCATGAACGGCGCCGCGCTGGAGGTCTTCTATGGCGCGGCCGCGCGGAGCATGTCCATGAGCTGGCACAACTTCCTCTTCGGCGCGCTGGACCCGGCGGGCACGGTGAGCGTCGACAAGATCCCCGGCGCGCTGTGGCCGCAGGCGCTTCTGCTGCGCATCGCCGGGTTCCACGTGTGGGCCGTGGTGCTGCCCCAGGCGATCGAGGGCGTGCTCACGATCCTCGTGCTCTACCGCGCGGTGCGCCGCCTTGCCGGTCCCCTCGCGGGCATCGCCGCCGCCGCGGTGCTCGCCTCAAGCCCGGTGACCGTCGCCCTGAACCGCGGCAACGTGGCGGACTCGCTTTTGATCCTGCTGCTCGTGCTGGCCGCCGACGCGACCTCCAGCGCGCTGCTCAGCGGGCGCCTGCGCACGCTCCTGCTCGCCGGCGCGTGGGTGGGGCTCGCGTTCCAGGCGAAGATGGCAGTGGCCTGGCTGCTCATGCCCGCGCTGGCCGGCGCGTACCTGCTCGCCGCGCCCGCCCCCCGGGCACGCACCCGCCTCGCCCATCTCGCCCTCGCCGGGGCGCTGACCCTCGCGGTGTCCCTCAGCTGGATGACCGTCGTCTCGCTCGTGCCCGCGCACGAGCGGCCCTACGTGGATGGCACCCGGAACGACTCCCTCTTCAGCCAGGTGTTCGACTACAACGGCATCGCACGCCTGCGCCGCGGGAATGTCTTCGCCGGCGCGGGGCACCCGGCCGCGTTCCTCGTGCACCTCTCGGAAGCGAGCTCCGGGCCGGCCCACCGCTCCAAGCCCGGCCCCGGGCGGCTGCTGAGCGGCGTCTTCGGCCGCGACGACGGCTGGCTGCTGCCCGCCGCGCTGATCGCCGCGGCCGGGGTGCTCACGGCGCGCCGCCGCGCCGGGCGTCGCGACCCGCTCAGGGCGTGCGTGATCCTGTGGGGAGCCTGGCTTTTGATCTTCGCTGCCTTCTTCAGCGCCGGGGGCTATCCGAACTCCTACTACGTCGCGGCGCTCTCGCCCGCGACCGGGGCGCTCTGCGGAGCCGGTCTGGCGCTGGCGTGGGAGGCGCGAGGACGGCCGTCTGCCAGGCTTGGCCTTGCCGCCGCGCTGCTCTGCTCGGTCGCCTACGGCATCCACCTGCTCCAGGGAGGCACGGGGGTCCCGGGCTGGCTCATCCCCGCGGCGGCGCTCGCCGCCGCGGCCGGCGCCCTGGCGCTGCTCTTGCCGCATGGCGCGGATCGCCGCGCGGCCCGGAGCAGCGTCGCCTCATCGCCTGAGGAGGGTGCTCGCAGGCCTGCTCTGGGCAGCCGCGCCGTCCTGCCTCCCCTGGGCAGCCGCGCCCTCCTGCCGGCGGCGGCCTGCGCGCTGCTACTCCCCGCGGTCGCCTCCGTGCTCATGGTCGCCCGCGGCCTCGGCCCCTTCGCGGCGCCCTATCAGCCCGCCTCCGCCACGATCTCGCGCGCCTCCGCGCGGCGCACGCGCCTGCTGGACACGCAGGCGATCGAACAGCTCTCCGCGACCTACGCCACGCCCATCCCGCTCGCCACGGACTCCTCCATCCTCGCCGCCCCCTTCATTCTGGCCACAGGCCGGGAGGTGCTCCCGATCGGCGGCTTTCAGGGCGGAGTGCCCAGCCCCTCGCTGGCCGAGCTGCGGCGGCGCATCGCCGCCGGAGAAGTGCGCGCCTTCCTCGTGCCGCGCGCCAGCGACGATCCACGCATCGTCTGGATCCACGCCCACTGCACCCCGCCCGCGGAATCGCGGGCGAACAGCGGGGCCCCCACGGCGCTCTATGACTGCGGCGGCGGCTGAGCGCACGAGGGGCGACTGCGCGCGAGCGCCTTCTGGCGCATCCCGATTGAGAGAGAAACAGTCGCGTGAAACTGCCCGCCCCGCCTCTGGACCTCTGCGAGGCTCAAACGACGAATCACAAGCCACAACCAAGGAGGCGATCCCAGTGCTCAAAATGAGAATCCCGGTGCTGCTCGCGGCGGCCATCGCCGCATTCGCGGTATCCGCGGCGCCCGCGCTGGCTCACGAATTCGTGGCCAAACAAAGCAAAGGAACGGTTCAAGACAAAAATATCGGTCCCCATGTCTTTGAAACCAGCACAGGAACAATCGAATGCAAGGAAGAGTCGTCCAAAAGCATAGTGCAAGCAAAACAGTCAAAAGTGACCAAAGAGGCGGTTCTATACGGCGACTGTAAAGCCTATGGAGAAATAGCGGAAGTCTCGCAAGCAAAATATGGATTCGGCGCCGAAGGAAACATGGTCCTGGAAAACAACGTCATCGTCACCATACCTGCCACCTGTGATGTGACACTCCCATCGGCTGAAAATCAACAACTCAATAAAGTCAGTTACAACAACGTCCAAGGCGGGAGGATGGAACTGAAAATAGCCGTCATAGGACTCACGTCCATCGGCAAAGGCGGGATCTGCGGCGCAACGGACCATTTTGGCAAATACAAAGGCACCTCGCTGGTGGAACTCGTGCAGGGCGGGACCCTCGAATGGAGGTGACCCCATAGCCGCCGCGCTGCGGGTAGTGTGTCGCAGGAGGGAACCGTAACGACGAGGAGGACGAGCGATGAGCAATCGCGGCGGGGGTGGCCATTGTGCGGGCGATCGAGGATCCGTCCCGGATCTCCTGCCACGCCTCGCGTGTGCGTGTTCTGCTCGCGTGCACGCCGGCTGCGCTCTGCTTGCCGGCGCTCTGCTGGCCACGCTTGCGCTGGTCGCGGCCGTTGCCGGGCCGAGCATGGTGCCACCTGCGCTCGCAGACGCCGGCCCCTGCCCCAATGCCGCCTTTCGCACCGGGTTCTCCGCGCACCTCGCGGACTGCCGAGCCTACGAGCGGGTCTCTCCCGCCGGCAAGAGCGGCGCCGACGCCATCCTCATGACGAGCCTCTTTCCCGCGCGAGCGTCGGAGCAGGGAGGCTCCATCGCGTACCTGACCGCCGGCTCGTTCGCGGGCTCCGCCGGGGGCGAGATGCCCAGCGCGTACTTGGGCTCCCGGGGCGAAGACGGCTGGCGGACGCGCAGCCTGGCGCCGCCCACCCTCGGGGCGACCCCGCCCGTACTGGCCTCCCTCGGCTACGACTTCTCGGCGGATCTCTCGCGGTTCGTGCTCAAGGTCCCTCTGCAGAACCTCACGCCGGGCGTGACGCCGCCAGCGCCCGCCGGCGTCTACAACCTGTACTTGAGCCATCCGGACGGGAGCTGGTCGCTCCTGACAAGCGCGCCTCCATTGGTGAGCCCGCCGGCGAACTGCAGCGAATGCTTCAAAAAGACAGACCTGTCGGCCTTCGCCGGTGCCTCCAGCGACTTCAGCCACGTCATCTTCGAGGCGAACGAAGGCCTGACCCCCGGCGCCCCGCCGGCGCCCCTGGAAAGCCTGTACGAGAGCGCGGGCGGACAGATCCGCCCGGTGGGAGTCCTGCCCGATGGCAAGATCGCCGCCGGCGGCTCGGAGCCGGGCGCCGGGATCAACGTCCTCTATACGGCCGTTGCCGACACCGCCAGCCAGGACGTCAACCACGCGATCTCGCCGGACGGCTCGCACATCCTCTTCCAGGCCGCCGCGGACGGGGGCGCGCCCGATCCCGCCCAGAGCGGGTTGACCGAGCTCTACGATCGCATCGGCGCGTCCTCCACGATCGAGATCTCCGTTCCCGCGCAGGGCGCCACGCCGGCGAGCTCCACACCCGAGCCGGCGCGATTCTGGGCCGCCTCGACCGGCGGCTCGCTCGTGTTCTTCACCAGCTCGGCCGAGCTGACCACCCGCTCCAACACCGGATCGGGCAACGCCGGCGAAGACCTCTATCAATACAACCTCGACACGCGGACGTTGACCGATCTCACGCTCGACGCCAATCCCACGGATGCCTCGAGCGGCGCGGGCGTTCTGGGCGTCGCCGGCGCCTCGGAAGACGGCTCCTACGTCTACTTCGTCGCCAGGGGACAGCTGCAGGCGGGCCGCGGTGTCGACGGCCGGCCCAACCTCTACCTGTACCACGCGGGCGAGGTCAGCTTCATCGCCACGCTCAGCGAAGGCGACCAACACGACTGGACCTCGACGCCGAGTGAATCCCAGGCGTATGTCACGCCGGATGGACGCCATCTCGCCTTCATGTCCCTCGGCAGCCCCACCGGCTATGAAAATCACGACCGCAACACCGGCGAAGCGGACAGCGAGGTGTATGAGTACAGCGCCGAAGGCGGCTCACTCGCCTGCGCCTCGTGCGACCCCGGCCAAGCGCGCCCGGCCGGCAGTGCCTTCATCGGCGCACGGCTGCACGAATGGACGGGCACCCCCTTCTACCAGCCGCGCGCCCTGAGCGACGACGGCAGCAGGCTGTTCTTCTCCTCGCCCGACCCGCTCGTGCCCGGGGCTGCCAGCTCGCACGTGAACGTCTTCGAGTACGAGGAAGGCGCAGTCCACCTCATCTCCAGCGGCGCCGGCTCCACCGACGACCTCTTCCTGGACGCCAGCCCGAGCGGGAACGACGTGTTCTTCGCGACTCGCCAGGAGCTCGTGGCAGGCGACGAAGACGAGCTCATCGACGTCTATGACGCGCGCGCCGGCGGCGGCTTCTCCGCCCCGACGCCACCGGCTGCGTGCGCCGGGAGCGTCTGCCAGGGCCCGCCGGAAACCCTTCCGCTCCTGTCCTCCGCGCCCGCCTCGACGTTCACGGGCCTCGCGGGCGATCCAGCGCCTGCAGCCACGCCGCCGGCGCAGGCAAGGAGACCCCGGGCGCGGGGAAAACCGAGGAAGACGAAGAAGGCCAAGGCGGGAAAGCCCGCGCACAGGAAGCACCACAGGGGCACGCGCGGGAAGCGCGGGGGCAGGGGCAGGAAGAGTCGCGCCGGCGGGAAGACCCCCGCCGAGCCGAAGGCGTGGGGATCGTGAGCACGAGCCGCTTCACCCGCGAGGACAGCCAGCGGCCCGGCACAGGACGGTCGCAGCTGATCGCCGCGATCCTCATCGGCGTGCTCGCGGCCGGGCTGATCGGCCCGGGATCCTCGTGGGCGGCGGCTCGCAGCCCCCACTGGGCGATCCACACGACGTCCCTGCCCACCTACTTCAAGCCGGGCGATGCGGCCGACGAGTACACGCTGATCGTGATGAACGATGGCGGCAGGACGACAGACGGAAGCACCGTGACGGTGGCCGACGCCCTTCCCGCCGGCTTGACGGCCACGGGAATCGCCGGGCATGACGCGGATCTCAACGAAGCGATGGTCTGCACGCTCGCCACCCTCACATGCACGTTCTCCGGCAGCGTCGCCGCCGGCGACGCGCTGCTCGTCACGATCACGGTGTCGCTCGCCGGCGAGCTTCCCTCCACCGTCACCGATCGCGCCACGGCATCGGGCGGCGGCGCTCCGAGCGCGTCCGCGAGCGACCAGACCACGATCGACTCCTCGCCCGTGCCGTTCGGTCTGTCATACCTGACGACCGAGATCACCGGCGAAAGCGGGAGCGCCGAGACCCAGGCGGGCGCGCACCCGTTTCAGATGACCACGAGCCTCGCGTTTGACAGCGGCGGGCTCGAAGCGAGCGGCGCCCCGCTCCTGAACGCCGAGGCGAAGGACATCGAAATCGCGCTCCCGTCCGGCCTGGTCGGCGACAAGGGCGCCGTCCCGGAGTGCAGCCAGGCCACGTTTCAGGCGGTGGCGAGCGTCCACAACTGCCCCGCCGACACGCAGGTCGGGGTCATGAGGCTGTTCTTCTACGGCGGCGGCAGCGCCGTGCAGATCGTGCCCGTCTACAACCTCGCCTCCCCGCCGGGTGAGCCGGTCGAGCTCGGCTTCAGCATCTCCCTGCTCGTCCACATCCCGATGTTCTTCCACGTACGCAGCGAGGGCGACTACGGGATCACAGTGCGGCTGGCGAACATCAGCGAGGCCGATCCCCTGCGGGCGAGCATCCTCACGCTCTGGGGCGTGCCGGCGGACCCCAGCCACGACAGCCTGCGGCAGGGGGAACCGGGCTGCGGCGGAGGCGGGTGCGGCAGCGACTCCAACCCCAAGCCGTTCCTGGCGCTGCCCTCGCACTGCCAGCCCGAAGTCACCCCCGTCGTCGAGGTGACCACCGACTCCTGGCAGAGCCAGGGCGAGCGCAACGAAGAAGGCCTGCCAGATCTGCGCCCCCCGAGCTGGGTGACGAAGGGTTCCGGCCTGCCGCCCTTCAGCGGCTGCGCGAACCTCTCGTTCGGCCCGTCGCTCGCGGTCGCGACCGACACCGCGCAGGCGGGCGCTCCCAGCGGCTACACGATCGAACTGCAGGTGCCCCAGAGCGAAGGCCCCACGGGCCTGGCGACAGCGGCGGTGCGCGACACCACCGTGGCGCTGCCCGCCGGCACGGCCATAACGCCGGGGGGCGCGGACGGGCTGCAGGCCTGCTCGGACGAAGCCTTCGCGCTGCACTCGAACACGCCGGCGTCCTGCCCGCCGGCCTCGCAGCTCGGGACCGTGGTGATGCACACGCCGCTGCTCTCGAGCCCGCTTCTCGGCGCGCTCTTCGCCGGGCGGCCGAGCTGCGATCCGTGCAGCCCCGCCGACGCGGCGAGCGGGAGGATGGTGCGGCTGTTCCTGCAGGCGAGGGGATCGGGCATGATCGTCAAACTCGAGGGCTGGGACTCGCTCGGGCCGAGCGCGGGGTCGCTGGCGAGCACCTTCCCCGAGGATCCGCAGCTGCCGTTCAGCGACTTCACGCTCACGCTGAGCGGCGGGCCGCGCGCGACGCTCGCCAACCCGGCGGTGTGCGGCCTGGCGAGCAGCACCGCCGACCTCAGGCCGTGGAGCTGGCCGTTCACGCCCGACGCGACCCCGAGCAGCGCCTTGCAAGTGACGGGCTGCGGCGCGGCGCAGTTCCAGCCCACCCTCGCGGCGGGCACGACCGACAACCAGGCGGGCGCCTTCAGCCCCTTCACATTCACGCTCACGCGCTCCGATTCCGACCAGGACATCCAGCGGATCGCGGCGCGCCTGGCCCCCGGGCTGCTGGGGATGATCTCCCGGGTGCAGCTCTGCGAAGAACCGCAGGCGGCGCAGGGCGCGTGCCCGCGGGCGAGCATCATCGGGCACGTGGCCGCCGGCGCGGGCGCCGGCGCGGACCCGCTGTATGTGCCACGGGCCGGCGGGCCGCAGAACCCGGTCTACCTCACCGGACCCTACCGCGGCGCGCCGTTCGGGCTGGCATTCGTGGTGTCCGCCGAAGCGGGGCCGTACAACCTCGGCACCGTGGTCCTGCGCTCGGCGATAAGCGTCGACACGCGCACCGCACAGATCGCGATCGCCTCCGATCCGCTGCCCACGATCCTCGACGGCGTACCGCTGCACATCAGGACGCTCGACATCGCGATCGACCGCGAAGGGTTCATCTTCAACCCCACCAACTGCTCACCATTCGCCATTGCCGGAGCGGCCGCCTCCGCCGGGGGCATGAGCGCACAGCTCTTCACCCGCTTCCAGGCGGCCAACTGCCAGGCGCTCCCCTTCCAGCCCTCCTTCAAGGCCTCCACCCCCAGCGGGGACACGCGCGCCAATGGGGCCGCGCTGGACGTGAGGATCGCCTATCCCCGGAGCGCACAGGCAGACAGCACGCCGGCGAGCGGCACACAGAAGAACGGCGTGCTGGCGAATGACACGTATGCGAACGGCGCGCAGGCGGACATCGGATACGTGAAGGTGTCACTGCCCAGACAGCTGCCCGCGCGCTTTGCCGCGCTCCAGAACGCCTGTCCGGAAGGCGCGTTCGCAGCGAACCCCGCGACGTGCCCCGCGGCCTCCGCGGTCGGGACCGCCAGGGCCTCCAGCCCCGTGCTCAGCGCGCCGCTCAGCGGGCCGGCCTATCTCGTCTCACACGGCCGCGCAGCGTTCCCCGACCTCGTCATCGTCCTCCAGGGCGAGGGCGTCGTGCTCGACCTCAACGGCGCCACCAGCATCGCCGGGGGGATCACCACCAGCACGTTCGCCGCGATCCCGGACACGCCGTTCTCGACCTTCGAGTTGAAGCTCTCCCAGGGTCCTCACTCCGTCCTGGCGGCCAACCTGCCCGCCAAGAGCAGGAGCGGCCTCTGCTCAGCCAAGCTGTCGATGCCCACCACGATCCTCGCCCAGAACGGCGCGCGGATCGTCCAGAGCACGCGGATCGCGGTCAGCGGCTGCCCCAAGGCCCGGGGGGCCCGAGCCCGGAAGGCTCGAGCACGAAAGACCCGAGCCCGGAAGATCAGAGCACGGAAGGTCGGAGCCCGGTAGGTCAGAGCCCGGAAGGTCAGGAGACCTCGGTGAGCTCCTTGGGCAGCCCGCTGAGCGACTCGACGCCGTCCTCGCGCACGATCACCAGGTCCTCAATGCGCACGCCGAAACGCCCCGGCAGGTAGACCCCGGGCTCGATCGTCACCACATTGCCGGCGCGCAGCGCCTGCTCGCCCGCGGTGCGCGACAGGCGGGGTGGCTCGTGCACCTCCAGGCCGACGCCGTGGCCGAGGCCGTGGCCGAAGTGCTCGCCGTGGCCGGCGGCCTCGATGATGGCGCGCGCGACGGCGTCGATCTCGCGGCCGCTGGGGCCGGCGCGGACGGCCGCCTGCGCCTGCGCCTGCGCGTGGCGGACCAGCTCGTAGACTTCACGCTCCTGCTCGCCGATCGCCCCGATGGCGCCGGTGGCGAAGGTGCGGGTGCAGTCCGAGCAGTAGCCGTCGAGCAGGGCGCCCCAGTCGATCGTCAGGAGGGTGTCCCTGGGGATCGCCACCGGCCGCGGCTCGGCGTGGGGCAGGGCGGAGTGCGGACCCGCGGCGACGATCGCCGGGAAGCTCGGGCCCTCGGCGCCGAGGCGGCGCATGCGCAGCTCCAGCTCGATCGCCACGTCGCGCTCGCTGCGCCCGACCACGCCCTGCTCGAGCACTTCGCGCAGGGCCGCATCGGCGAGCTGGGCCGCGGCGCGGATGCGCTCCAGCTCCTCCGGGTCCTTGACCTCGCGCAGGCCCGCCAGGAGGCCGCCGCAGGGGACGAGATCCCAGCCGCCGGACAGCAGCTCGCGCAGGCGATCGTGCTGCTTGACGGTGGTTGCGGCGTCGTCGAAGCCGAGCCGGCCGGCCCCCTCGGAAGCGGTCCCCTGCGAGCGCGCTTTCAGGCCGCCCACCGCCGCCTCCTGCAGGTCGATCGGGGCGATCTCGCGCGCGAACACATCCGGCACCTGCTCGGCCGACTGTGTGTCGTAGCGGAAGTCCGTGAAGAAGCGCTGCTCGGCGTCCTCCCGCGCGGCGATCAACGCCAGGCCATTGGAGCCGGTGAAGCCCGTCATGTAGCGCACGTCCACCGGAGCGCTCACCAGCAGCAGATCAACCTCGCGCTCGCGCAGCCCCACGGCCAGGCGCTCGACGCGCGCGAGGATCGAGCCGGTGGCGTCTCCCCCGCTCTCAGCGCGCTCGCGGTCCGCGCTCACGTGCGCCTCTCGCCCAAGGTCACGCGCGCGCCTTCTCCAGCTCCGCGCGGAGCACCCCCAGCGCCTCCCTGTAGCCATCGGGCCCCTTGCCGCCGATGCTGGCCACGCACAGCTCTTCGATGACCGACACCCGGCGCCATTGCTCACGCGCCTTCACATTCGACAGGTGCACCTCGACCGCGGGCAGCGCGGCGATCTCCAGGGCGTCGCGGATCGCCCACGAGTAGTGGGTCCACGCTCCGGGATTGAGGATGAGGCCGTCGGCCAGATCGGGGAGGCCATGCAGGTGCTCCACGAACTCCGACTCGGCGTTGGTCTGCAGAAAGCGCACTTCCAGGTCCAGATCCCTGGCGAACTCGGATATGCGCTGCTCCAGCTGCATGAGCGTGAGGGCGCCGTAGTGCTCGGGGTCGCGCCGGCCCAGCATGTCGAGGTTGACCCCATGCATGACCTCTATGCGATACGTGCCCGCCATCACGCCAACTCTGCCACGGCGGCCATCAGCTCGTCCTGCGCCACATGGCAGCCGATGCGCACATCGCCGGGGGCATCGACCAGCACGAACGGCACCGAGCCTGCGCTCCCCAGGCGCTTCTTGTCGCGCAGCGTCATCTCCACCACCCGCTCGGCATCGACCCCCTCCAGCCGCACTGGCAGGCCGTGGCCCACCAACAGCTCCCGCACCTGCTCGCGCAGCACATCCTGCCCCGACAGGCGCAGCGCCGCGAGCAGGCCCAGGCCGACCGCCTCGCCGTGGCGGTAGCGCGCGTAGCCGGTTGCGGTCTCGATCGCATGGCCCACCGTATGACCGAGATTGAGCGCCTGCCGCCGCCCACCATCGCGCTCGTCCTGCGCGACGATCGCCAGCTTCGTGCGCGCGCAAGCCACGATCGTGCGCTCCTCCGGGGCGATCACGCCCTTCTCCGGGGCGATCGTGTCCTCCTTCAGGGCGGTCGCGCCCTCCCCCGGGGCCTCATCCGCGCTCACCCGCCGCCACAGCTCGCCGCCCGCGATGAGGGCGGTCTTGAGCACCTCCACCCAGCCGGCCTGAAGCTCGCCGCGCGGAAGGGTGCGCAAGGTGTCGGGATCGACCATCACGCCGGCGGGCTGGTGGTAGGCGCCCACATAGTTCTTGGCCTCGGGCAGGTCCACGCCCGTCTTGCCGCCGTAGGCGGAGTCCACCTGGGCCACGAGCGTGGTGGGCACCTGCACCACGGGCACCCCGCGCTGGTAGGTGGCCGCGCAGAAGCCGGCCAGATCCCCCACGACGCCGCCGCCGAGCGCCACCAGATGATCGGCGCGCGTCATGCCCCGCGCCGCCAGCTCCCGCCACACCCCCTCCGCGGTGCCCAGCGTCTTGTGCCGCTCGCCCGAGGGGATCGATATCAGCGCCCTCACGGCCTCGGGCGGAGGGGCGTGCAATGCGCCCACCGCATCGTCGCTCACGCACCAGCCGCGCGAGACCCCGCGATCCAGGGGCCACACCTCATCGGACCACCCTCCGCCCGCCAGCAGCCCGGAGCCGATCAGCACCGGGTACTCGCCCGAGGCGGCGCTGGCCCACAGCAGGCGCGTGCCGGATGGGGCCGCGGCCAGCGAGCGCAGGGCGCCCAGCGCGCGCACCGCGATGTTGGGGGCGCCCGCGGACGGCGAGTCCACCTCGGTGCACCTCCCCGAATGCGCGCCGGCGGGGAGGATCGCATCCGCCAGGCCCTCGTACAGCCCCCGGCGCTCGGCGAAGAGCGCCGCGAACGCCTCGCGCTCGCGCGCCAGCGGGCGCTCCTCGTCCCTGCGGGCGCGCTGCCAGGCGGTGTCCACGTCCACGTCGAGCAGAACCGTCAGATGGGGTCCCAGGGCACCCCGGATCCGCTCGGAGAGGACGCTCCCTCCGCCCAGCGCGAGCACGGACCCGGGCCCGGCGCCGGCCAGCAGCTGCGCGGCAACCTCCTCCTCCCTCTCCCTGAAGGCGCTTTCACCGCGCAGCGTGAACTCGTGCGCGATCGAGTGCCCCAGCTGCTCCTCCAGCAGCGCATCGCTGTCCAGCGCGGGCACGTTCAGGACCCGCGCGACCTCCGTGGCCGCGCGCGACTTGCCGGCGCCCATGAAGCCGATGAAGACGAGCGCGCGCGCTGGGGGCGATTGCGAGGACGGGGTGGGCGGGTCCGCCTCTACCGCCGCCATCCGATGCGCTCCTCGTAGGCGCGAAGGGACTGCAGCGCATCGTCGATGTGATCGCCGCCGAACTTCGCGCGATAGGCGTCCGCGAGCACGAGCGCGACCATCGCCTCGCCCACGACGGCCGCCGCGGGGACGGTGCAGGAGTCGGTGCGCTCGCGCAGCGCCTCGGCGGCCTGGAGCGTGGCGATGTCCACGGAGCGCAGGGGCTTGGTGAGCGTGGGCAGCGGCTTCATCGCGCCGCGCACGATCAGCGGCTCGCCGTTGGTCATCCCGCCCTCGAGTCCCCCCGCGCGGTTGGTCTCGCGGTGGTAGCCGCGCGCGTCGTCGTAGAAGATCTCGTCGTGCGCGTGGGAGCCGGGCACGCCGGCGATCTGAAAGCCATCGCCGATCGACACGCCCTTGAGCGCCTGAATCGAGAGGATCGCCTGCGCGAGGCGCCCATCCAGGCGCTCATCCCAGGAGACGTGCGAGCCCAGGCCGGGCGTGAGGCCGAAGGCCTGCACCTCGAAGACCCCCCCGAGGGACTCATTGGCCTTGCGCAGGCGGTCGATCTCGGCGACCATCGCGCGCGAAGCCTCCGCGTCCAGGCAGCGCACCGGCGAGCCATCCACATCCGCGAAGTCCTCCACCGCGAGGGGCCCCCCGGCCCCCCCGCGCTCAGGCGCGTGCACGGAGGCGATCTGAATCACGTGCGAGCGCACCTCCACGCCCAGCGCGCGCAGAAAGGCCTTCGCCAGCGCCCCGCCCGCCACGCGCGCGGCGGTCTCGCGCGCGGAGGCGCGCTCGAGGATGTTGCGCACGTCATTCTGCTTGTACTTCCAGGCGCCCACCAGATCGGCATGGCCCGGCCGCGGCAGGTGCACCTCGGGGATGTCCTCGTCGACCGGCCAGGGGCTCATGCGCTCCTGCCAGTTGGCGTAGTCGCGGTTGGCCACGCGCAGCGCGATCGGCCCGCCGAGCGTGCGGCCGTGGCGCACGCCGCCCGTCACCTCGGCCGAGTCCTGCTCGATCTTCATGCGCCCGCCGCGGCCGTGGCCCAGCTGGCGGCGGGCCATGTCGGCGTCGATGTCCCGCGCGCGCAGCTCAAGGCCCGCGGGCAGGCCCTCGAGGATGCACGTGAGGCCGGGGCCGTGCGACTCACCGGCGGTTGTCAGGCGGAGCGCCATCGGCGCCCTAGCTTATTTGCTGGGACCCGCGAGACTCAGCGCGGGTGCTGCGCGGTGAAGACCACCACATCCCGGCGCGGCAGATAGCGCAGGTCTTCGACGGCCGTGAGCCCCGCTTCGTGCAGCAGCCGGTTGCCCGCCTTGGAGAACCTCCCCGCAAACCCGCCCGTGGCGCCTTCGTGCTTGACGATGCTCACCACCTGCAGCAGGTAGACGACCGCCTGGCCTTCGTTGCCCACGTACTGAAGTTCCTCGGTCTTGCCCACCGGCACCCGCACCATTTCGCACTGCGTTTCGCTGGGCAGGCAGCTCCCGCCGCCCTTGACGATCGCCTCGTGCAGCAGCGCGAAGACCGCGGCCGTGCCGCCGGCGCTCACGCCCGAGTAGATGATCAGCGGGTGTTCGGCGTCCGGCAGCGGCGTGAGCCGCTTGAGGTTCGCGTAGGGCACCAGCTGCGGGGGCTGCCCGGCCGGGGGGGCGAGGCCGAAGAGCAGCGCGACCTGGTAGCTGGAAGTGGGCTGCGTCTTCTTCTTGGGCGTTTCGGGTTTTGGATTTGATGGGCCGGTTGGGGTCGCTCCGCTGCCGCTTGGAGTGCCGCCGCCCGCGGCGCCCTTGCTGGAGGAGGCGCTGCTCGAGCTCGAGGTCGTGAGGGCCTTGGCCTTTTCCGGTTCGGGCAGCTTCTTGAAGGGGTCGTGCGCCGAGCCCGCGCGCTGGAAGTGCACGCCGGTGGTCGTCTCCGCGGTGGCCAGATGGGGGTTGGGCGGAGCGGGGCTCGCCAGCGAGGGCGGGGCTGGCGGCAGCGATGCCGCGAGCGAGCCCGCGGAGGAGGAGTTGGAAGAGGAGGAGCTGGAGGAGCCGCCGAGCACGGCGTAGGCCACGGCGCCCGCGAGGGCCAGCGCGAGGGCCACCACCAGCGGCAATAGGCGCCGCCCGAGGAGGTCCGCCTTCAGCGATGCGAGCAGGCCGATCATGGCGTCACCTTCACGACGGCCGGGGCGGTGGGAGAGGCGCCGGAGCCCGACGAGCCGTGGCTTGAGACCGCGGTGGCGCTGATTGCGGCCGGTCCAGCGGAGGTGGCCCCGCCGGTGAGGCCCTGCCCGGGGGGCAGCACGTAGGCGGTCGCGGTGATCGTGCCCGTGAGGATTTCTTCGCCCGCGGAGGCGCCGGCGCCTGAGCCGCTCGCGCTCGAGGACCCCTTGGCGGCCTTGCCCAGCGTGGCGCCTTCGCTGCTGCCCGCTTCCTGCTTGCGTTCCAGGGAGATGCTCTGGATCGTCAGCAGGCGCCCGCTGACCTGCACGCCGGCGCTGGTGTTCAGGGTGAAGCCGTCAACCGTGTTGAGCAGGTGGTTGAGGTCGAAGAAGGTGCCGCGGAAGACGAACGTGAAGGGCATCTGCGTGAAGCCCGCGCTGGTTGCGGCGGCGGTCGCCGTGGAGGACGCCGAGCTGGAGGCGCCGCCCCCCGAGCCGGTGCCCGAGGCGATCGAGTTGAATTCGATGCGCTTCTGCGTGGAGGCCTGGTCGAGCTCGTAGACGAGCGAGGGCACCTCTTCGTCGGCCGGCACGGCCTGGCCGAGCCTCACGAGCGAGGCATAGGCGGTGGTGTACTGCGCCTGCGCGCCCTTGGCTTCGCTCAGCGCGGCCTGCGCGGTCGTGAGCTGCCCCTGCGCGGCGCTCACTTCGGCGTCGAGCTTGGCGGCCTTTTCGCGCTCGGGCGAGACGCCCAAAAGCCAGCCGGCGGCGAGCACGCCGAGCACCACGATGGTCATCAGCACAAGGCGATCGCGCGTGGTCATTGCGCGCCCCTCGTGCTCGAGACCGGCGTGGAGGAGGGGGACGAGGGTGCGGACGAAGGGGTGGATGCGGAGCCGGAGCTTCCCGCCGGAGAAGAGGGAGACGCCGAGCCGGCGCTTGCACTGCCGCCGCTGCTGTTCGCCGTGGTCTGCGTCGAGGCGCCCGGCGAGGCCGCGGGGGGCGCGGGCAGACCCGCGAAGGTCACGGTGATCGCGACCGCCGGATCGTTCTGGGGGCAGCTGCTGCTGCCGCTGGAGCCGCCGCCCCCGCTGGAGGAGGTGCCCTTGGTGGAGCTCTGCAGGGTGACGCTCGCCACGCCGTCGATCAGGCGCAGGCGCTGCATCGTCTGCGCGGTCTCCGTCTGGCTGGTGGTGCAGCCGGAGAGCGTGAAGGTGGGGATGCTCCCGGGCGGCGTGGCGGAGCTGACGGTCGAGCTCGTGCTCTTGCCCGCGGGCGAGGCGGCGCCGACCGAGCTCGTGCTCGAGCCGACCGTGCCCTTCACCGAGCTCAGCGAAGCGTCGGCGGGGAGCACGCGCCCGAGCTCGTGAAATGCGTGGGCCCAGTCGAAGCGGGTGTTGACCAGCTCGTTGACCGCGCTCTGGCGCTGCTCGTACATCGCCTTGAAGCTGGTGTAGGGGGTGAGCTGGTTGGCGCGCGCCTGCGTGGTCTGCGCCTGCGCGGTGATGCGGGCCACTTCGCCCTGGCGGCTTGAGACTTCGTGCGCGGCCATGCCATACAGCCCCGCCAGCACCGCCAGTCCCGCGAGCAGGCCGAGCACGAGGAAGGCCGCGCCCTGGGACTCGCCCGCGACGGGCCCGCCGCCGGCGCGCTGCTCGGCGGGGATCAGGTTTACGGCCCTCACGAGTGCACCTCCTCGGCGGCCAGACCGGCGGCGATCGTCAGGTGGTGCGGCGAGAGGCCCCCGAGCGCACCTGCGTCGGCGAGGCTGATGCTCTGGCGGCGCACGCTCAGCCCGAGGTCGGCCTCGAGCATCTCCGCGAAGCCGGGCATCGCCAGCGCCGGCCCGCTGAGCACGACGCTGGAGACGTCGCCGCCGCCGTCCTGCGAGCGGTGGAAGTCGAGCGAGTTGCGCACGTCCCCGACGATCTCGCGGATGCCGTTCTCCAGCACCAGGCGCAGGTCGGAATCGGAGATCTCTTCGCTCGCGGGAGTCGTGGCGGCGGCGGGCTCGTGCGCGCCGGCATGCTGCTCGCGCTCGTGCTTGTGCTCGTCCCGATCGCGCTCCTCGGAGTCGTGGTCGGAGTCTTGGCCGGACTTCTGGTCGGACTTGGAGTCGGGTTGGGTCGCGGGCGCGCCAGCGGGCGCGCCATCATGGCCCTGCGCGAGCGCCCAGGTCTCGACCGCCTCGGGCTCGGGCGGGGGGCCGAAGCCCTCGTGGAAGTCCACCTCAGGCTCGCCGTCGTCCTCCTGCGCATCCTCCTCGCCCGCGGCCGCGAGGCGCTCCTCGGACTCGGGCTCCTCCGCGACCGCCACCGGCTCGGGCTCGGGCTCAGGCTCGGCCGGGCGCAGATCGAGCGCGGCGAGCAGCGCGCGCGCCTCGGTCAGAGGTATCCCGCGGCGCTCGGCCACTTCGGCCGCCATCGCCTCCAGGCCCGCGCCGACCACGCGCGTGAAGCGGCACTCAAGACCCTCGGCGATCGCCATGTTCGTGAGCCCGCCCACGTTCAGATACAGCACGCGCCCCTGCGACTCCGCGTCGGCGCGATACAGCGAGCGGATCAGCGCGAAGGCGGACAGGTCGACGCCCTCCGGCCGCAGCCCCGCCTCGCGCACGGCGCTCAGGAGCTTTTCCACCATGTCGCGCTGCGCCGCCACGACGACCACGCGCTGGCGCTCGCCGTTGGGCGTGTCGAAGGTCCCCAGCGACTGGAAGTCGAGCACCGCGTTGGACAGCGGCATCGGGATCTGATCCTCCGCCTGGAAGCGCACGGCGGCGGCGAGCTCCTTGCGGTCGCTCACCGGCGGCAGCTCCAGCACGCGCAGCACGGTGCGCTGGTTGGCCACGCCGATGCGCACGCGCTTCTCGAGGTTCCCGTCGCGGAACACCTGCCGCAGCGTCTCGCTCAAAAGGCTCTCGTCCAGCACCTCCCCTTCGCGGATCGTATCCGGCGGCAGCGGCGCTCCCGCCGCCTGGCGCACCACGATCGACCCGTTGACCTCGGCCTGCACGGCCGCCACGTACCCCGGCTGGATGTCCAGCCCCACGAGCCCCGCCCCGCTGTTGCGGCGGCCAAGGGAGACGCTCAGGTTCGGTTTCAGAGATCGTGGCATCAGGGCAGTCCGTCCGGCGCCGGGCTGGACACGCTCCCGTAATCGACGCCCCCGCCCCATTCCTCAAGACCTGCAAGATCCCATTGACCATCCGTCCAGCCAGATTGGGGGGCGGCGGATCGTGCTGGCCATCACCGCGCCATGTCCCGGCCATCACCGCGGGCCGGTCCACCCGCTAGTGCAGAAAGGTGCTCGTATACCAATCCACCATCGGCTGCCCCGCGAACACGGCGAGGATGCCGCCCAGGGCGAGGAAGGGGCCGAAGGGGATCGCTGTCTTGCGGCCCGCGCCGGTGCCGCGGCGCGCGAGGATGACGGCGCCGAGCGCGACGCCGCTCAGGAGGGCGATCAGCAGCGCCGGGGCGACGGCGGCGCCGAGGAAGAGCCCCATCACGCCCGCCAGCTTCACGTCGCCCATGCCCATGCCGGCGGGGTAGGCGAGCGCCGCCGCCAGCAGGAAGCCGCCCGCCGCCGCCCCCGCGATCAGCCGCGCCGGCTCGCCCGAGGGGTCCAGCGCGCTCCCCAGCACGAGCGCCAGCACAGCGCCCGCCGCCGTCAGGCGGTTGGGGATGATCCGGTGCTCGAGATCGATCAGCGCCGCCGGGATCAGCAGCAGCACCAGCACCGCCGACAGCGCGATGCCCGCCGCGCTTCCGTGCGCCAGCACCGCCCCCGCGCACAGCGCCGCGGCCCCCGCCTCCACCAGCGGGTAGCGCGCCGATATCCGCGCGTCGCAGCTGCGGCAGCGCCCGCGCAGCAGAAGCCACGAGAGCACCGGCACGTTGTCGTAGGGCTTCACCGGCACGCCGCACTTCGGGCAGTGCGAAGCGGGAGTGATGAGCGACTCGCGCCGCGGCAGCCGGTAGGCCACCACGTTCAGGAACGAGCCGACGATCGCGCCGAGGACACCGGCGAAGGCGGGCTGCATCTTGTTGGGATCGGCGCGGAGCGGGCGACGCTTGAGCGGCGTGCGGCGGCTACCAGACGCCGGTGGGGCAGCCGCCCTTCTGGGCCACGTTCTTCGCCACGCAGGCGCGGGTGATCGTGCCGTTTTCGTTCTTGATCGTGAAGCTGTCTTCGGTCAGCTTGGAGACCGACTTGACTTCGTAGCTGGTCTTTTCCGCGTTCACTACGGAGAACGTCGCCACACCGGTGTCGTTCAGCACGGGTTCGATTTCCTGCAGGTTCTTGGTTGCCATGCCTTCGTATGTGCCGCCGTGATCTGTCGAGTACGTCTCGGCGGCGGTCTCGCCTGTCCGCACCTGCACCTTCGCGGCGGCGTCGTTGGCCTTGCTCTTCTGGTTCAGGAACGCCGGGATGGCGATCGCGGCCAGAACGCCGATGATCAGGATCACAACCAGAAGCTCGATGAGCGTGAAACCACCCTCATCCCGCGAGCGCCCATCCAATCGACGTGGCACCGATCACCCACCTCTACCACAGACCGGAGGGCGGACAACCGCCCGTTCCCACGGTCGTGCACGTGCGCTTCACTTCACCTGTGGCCGTGCGTTCGATCTTGAACTTGTTCTTCGTCGTCGGCTGTTCGGATTCGACGATGTAGCCTTCGCCGTTGGCGCCCACCGGTTCGGCCTTGAGCAGCTTCGCCGCGGTCACTTCCTTGAGCGTCGCTTCGATTCCCTGCAGAATGACAACCGTCATGAGCTTGTAGTTGCCGCTGTTTTCGGTCGAGTACGTCTCGGCCGCCGTCTCCGCCGTCCGGACCTGCGTCTTCGCAGCCGCGTCGTTGGCCTTGCTCTTCTGGTTCAGGAACGCCGGGATGGCGATCGCGGCCAGAATGCCGATGATCAGGATCACAACCAGAAGCTCGATGAGCGTGAAACCACCCTCATCCTTCGAGCGCCGGCGCAGTCGATACAGCATTGGATCCCCCGTTACACGTTTTGATGAGCGTCAGTCGATACGTCATCGGCAGCTTGCCCGGTTACTTGTAGGGTTGCACCTCGGATTTGCGCAAATGCGCGCGAAGACCCCTCGCGCACGCGCAGAGACCCCCTCGCCCGAGCAGAGGAGGCGACCCGTGGGCCGCCTCCAGGACTGCTGGTACGTCATGTCGAATGCAACTGAGAGCGTTGTGCTCCTACCAGGTGCCGGAGGGCGGACAACCGCCCGTTCCCACGGCCGTACACGTACGCTTCACTTCACCTGTGGCCGTACGTTCGATCACGAACTTGTTCTTCGTCGTCGGCTGTTCGGATTCGACAAGGTAGCCTTCGCCGTTGGCGCCCACCGGTTCGGCCTTGAGCAGCTTCGCCGCGGTCACTTCCTTGAGCGTCGGCTCGATCCCCTGCAGAATGACA
>CAZOQI010000012.1:0-140206 GCA_964582105.1 uncultured Solirubrobacteraceae bacterium | reverse complement strand
CCCAGTACCCCCTCCCCCGAGTACGGAGCTGTTGATGGACCTGCTGGAGTATCAGGGCAAGCAGCTGTTCGCCCGTCACGGCTTGGAGGTGTCGCCCGGGAGGGCGGTGAGGACCGTGGAGGACGCTGTCACGGCGGCCGGCGAGGTGGGCTACCCGGTGGTGGTCAAGGCGCAGGTGCTGATCGGCGGCCGCGGCAAGGCCGGCGGGGTCAAGCTGGCCGCCGACGAGGCGCAGGCGCGCAGGCACGCCCAGGACATCCTTGGCATGGACATCCACGGCCACACGGTGCGCACGCTGTGGATCGAGCACGCCAGCGACATCGCCAGCGAGTACTACGCCTCGGTGCTGCTCGACCGCTCTGCCAAGGCGCCGCTGGTGATGTTCAGCACCGAGGGAGGCGTTGACATCGAAGAGGTGGCGCAGAGGACCCCCGAGAAGCTGATCCGCCATCACGTGGACGCGCTGAACGGGCTCTCCCGGGCGCAGGCGGTGCGGATCGCGACCGAGGGCAGGGCCGACGCGGACGTGATCGAGGGCGTCGCCGACGCGCTGGTGGCGCTGTATGAGGTGTGGTGGATCGAGGACGCGACATTGGCCGAGATCAACCCGCTGATCGTCACGCCCGAACGCAAGGTCAAGGCGCTGGACTCCAAGGTGTCCCTGGACGACAACGCGCTGTACCGCCACCCCGAGAACCAGGGGCTCTCGGACGCCGAGAACGAGGACCCGATCGAGCGCCGCGCGCGTGAGGAGGGCGTGCAGTACGTGAAGCTCGACGGGAACATCGGCATCCTGGGCAATGGCGCGGGCCTGGTGATGAGCACGCTCGACGTGGTGGCCCACGCGGGCGGCAGGCCGGCCAACTTCCTCGATGCGGGCGGAGGCTCTGATGCGGCCAAGATCAAGCAGGCCGTGGAGCTGATCCTCGAGAACGAGGCGGTGAAGGCGGTGCTGTTCAACATCTTCGGGGGCATCACGCGCTGCGACGAGGTGGCCAGAGGCCTGATCGCGGCGTTTGAGGAGATCGGGGTGGGTGGGGACGGGATCCCGTTCGTGGTGAGGCTGGACGGCACCAATGACGTGGCGGGAAGGGAGCTGCTGGCGCAGGCCGCGCTGCCCAACGTGCATCCCGCGAGGACGATGAACGAGGCAGCCGAGCTGGTCGTGAAGCTGGCGGCGGAGCACGCTGGGGCGGCGGTCTGAGATGGCCGTGCTGGTCGACGGGGACACGCGCCTGGCCGTTGCCGGCGTGACGGGCCGCGAGGGCAGCTTCCACACGCTCAACAATCGCGCCTACGGCACCAACGTGGTGGGCGGAGTGACGCCCGGCAAGGGCGGCCAGGACGTGGAGGGGATACCCGTGTTCGATGACTGGGCGCAGGCGATGGCGGAGGTGGAGCCCAACACCGCGATGATCTTCGTGCCCCCGCGCTTTGCCGCCGACGCGATCCTGGAGGCCGCCGGGGCCGGCGTGAAGCTGGTGGTGACGATCACCGAGGGCATCCCCGCCCACGACGAGCTGCGCGTCTACAACACGCTGAAGCGCGATCATCCGCAGACACGCCTGATCGGCCCCAACTGCCCCGGCATCCTCTCTCCGGGCAAGGCCAACGTGGGCATCATCCCGGCCTCTTTCTTCCAAGTCGGAAACGTCGGCGTGGTGTCGCGCTCGGGCACGTTGACCTACCAGATCGGCAACGAGATCGCGCAGGCGGGCTTCGGCTGCAGCTCGATCGTGGGCATCGGCGGGGATCCCGTGCCGGGCTCCTCGTTCGTGGACGTGCTGGAGCTCTTCCAGAGCGATGAGCAGACCGAGCTGATCGTTCTCTCCGGCGAGATCGGCGGCAGCGCCGAGGAGGAGGCCGCGGAGTACATCGCCGAGCGCCTCACAAAGCCCGTGGTGGCTTATATCGCCGGCTTCACGGCCCCTGCGGGCAAGCAGATGGGTCATGCCGGAGCGATCGTGTCGGGCTCCGCCGGCACCGCCGCCGCCAAGGCGCAGGCGCTTGAGGCCAAGGGCGTGCGCGTGGGGCGCACCCCCACCGAGGTGGCCGAGCTGGCCGTGCGGATCCTGCGTGGCTGAGGACAGAAACGAAGAGTTCTGACTTTTTGCAGAACCCGGCCTTTCGGGCTACCTTTGCCCGGTGGCAGTCGGTGTCCGAGCAAGCCGGTCCAGGGCCTCCCGCGCGCGCGCCCGGCGCTCGCGCGAACGGACCCAGCGGTGGCCGCCGCAGTGGCCGGCGGAGGCGTGGGGAGCGATCGCCGTCACGGTGCTGTTCCTGGCGCTCTCGATCTGGTGGGTGACGCAAGACCACAGCATCCCCATCTCCGACGCCGGCTTCCATCTGGGGGTGGCGATCGAAGTCTTCAAGCAGCTGCAGACGGGGCATCTGAGCCAGGCCGTCGAAGCCCATCTTCTGTATCCGCCGCTGGTGTATCTCGTGAGCGCGGCCGGCGCCTACATCGGCGGCCTGAGCATCCCTTCGATGGTCATCGCCGAGGATCTCTTCTTCTTACCGCTGCTGGCGCTCGGCTGCTACCAGATCGGAAGGCTCGCGTTCGGACCGCGGGCCGGGCTGCTGGCCGTGATCTTTGCGCTGGGATCGCCGTGGCTGGCAAAGCTGCTGCACATGATCATGCTCGACGCCCCGCAGGCCGCGATGGCGTCCGTGTCGGTGTGGCTGATCCTCGCCACCGGCTACTTCAAACGTCTGCGCTATTGCGCGGCCGCCGGCCTGGCCGTTGGCCTGGGCATGCTGACCAAGGAGCCGCTTGGGCTGTTCGTCGTCGGAGTGCTGGCCGTCACCTTCCTGCGCGGCGGGTGGCGGCAGTGGCGGGGACTGGCGGTGTTCGGCGTGGTGCTGCTCCTCGTCGCGGGCATCTGGTACATCAACGACTTGGCGCAGGTGCGATCGATCGGAACCAGCGTGACCACGGAAGCGGGTACGTCCAGCGCCAGCGCGATCGCCCCTCCGCGCCTGTCCAGCCAGAACCTGCAGTGGTACATGTGGAGCTTCCTCGACCTGCAAATCTATCTGCCGCTGTTCCTGTTCGCCGCGGTCGGCTGGGTGTGGACGCTCGTCGGGTTCGTGCGCCGGCGCTGGGTCAGCCCGTTTGCCCCCGAGCTGGTCGTCGGGGCGTTCGTGGCGTGGCTGGGGCTGACCGAGACATTCGTCCACGACAACCGCTACGGCATGTCGATGCTGGTCTACTTCGCGGTGTTCGGGACCTTCTGGATCGTGCGTCTGCCGCGCTGGGGACGAATCGCGGCGACCACGGCGCTGGTGCTGGTGGCATTCGCCAATACGCTCGCGAGCAACTTCGGCGTGGGCGAACCCTGGACCCCCTCGCTGCCCCACTCGCTTTGGGCGGCCGCGCCCCAGGCCCACTCCGTGACGGTGTACTCCAACGAAGGCTACCTGGAGAAAGCCGCCCCCGAAACCGGCGGTGACATGCTGGGGACGCTGAAAGAACTCAAGCAGGGCGGCGTGGAAGCCGTCCTTGTGCTCCCATCGGAAGCGGAAAACGAGGCCGCCTTCGTGGAAGGCCTGTACCCGCTGAGCATCATCGCGAACCTCAACCTGGGCGAGTCCGCCCCGCCGGCCAATTTGAGCAGCGCCGTGGCGGTGTTCGACCGCGAAGCGCTGGGCAGGAACCCGACCCCGCCGTGCGTGAAGCTCAACGACGGCACGGGCGTGTGGATACGAATAGGCAACCCCTATGCCCCCGGCGCCAAGGACTTCTGCCCGTCGCGCAAACCGCAGTTCTACGCGAATTGAGGCACCTGCCCAGAGGACGCCCGGGCGTGGGCGATGAGTCCGCATGGTGGGCGATGAGTCCGCAGACCCTCCGACGAGGGCTCACGCGACCACACCACGGTCCTGCACGCCTGATGGCTCATGCGGGTCCGCAATAGTCCGACCAGGGCTCACGCGGTCAGGCAGAAGGCCCGAGTAGGATGAGTGCCCAGCCTCCTCGTGCCCAGCCTCCTGGGTGGATGCCCATGACCGACACGTTCCCAAGCGGATTCAGCTCCCCCGCCAGCGCCCACCACGACGCCGGTGAGCCGACCGGCGATGTCACCGGCACGCTGGCGGAGCTGGAGCGCAAACTGCGTGAGCTGGAGCACGAGCTGACGTCGATCGGACGCCGCCGCGTTCGCCCGGAGGGGGATGCGGTCGCGGCGCAGGCAATGGAGAGCCCGCCCGCCTCCCCGCCCGCGAGCTATCCACAGGCCACGAGCCGTCTGGTGGACGAGCGGATGGAACCCCAGAGACCGCCGCGACCCGTGCAGCCGCCACTCCCGCAGGAGCCCGTGCCACCGCCACCCCCGCGAGAGCACGTGCCACCGCCGGCGCCCAGGGAGCACATGCCTCCATCGGCGCCACGGGAGCGAGCCGCGCCACCACCGTCTCCGCAGTTGGTGGATGCGAGCGAGGAGTTGCCACGGCCGACCGAGGCGCAGTTGGCCGTCCTGGCCGAGCTGCGGCGCTTCCGCGAGCGGCTGGAGCGCTTTGCCAACGATCTGATCGCGGACTACGACGCGGTGCTTGCGCGGGCGATGTCGGGAGTGCCGATGGGCAGACGGCTGGAGCCCCAAGCACCACCGCCGCCACCGCCCCCCGCCGTGCGCGAGGAGCCGCTGTTCGAGGGCCGCATCGAGCTGGGGGTGGGTCCGTTCTATGACATCGGCTCGCTGAGCGCCTTCGAACAGCGGGTGGCGAGCGTGCCCAATGTGAGCGAGGTGTCGGTACGCCGTTTCGAGGCCAGCCACGCCGTGGTGGATGTGCGTCTGGCCGCCCCCGTGGCGCTGTTGAGCGAGCTGCGGCGCGTGCTGGATGTCGACTTCGGCGTTCGCCAGGTGGGCAGCGGGCGCGTGGCGCTGACCTTCGACGAGACCTGATCCTCGCCACGTGACGCCACGCCTCGCCACGTGACGCCACGGCACGTCCACCTATAAGCTGCGCCCGCTATGGCAGGCTCGACGATCTCATTCGCGCGCGGCGCGCCGTCTCTGGACATCATCGATGTGGAGGGTCTGCGCGATGCCGCCGCGCGCGCGTTCGCCAACGACCCGGCG
This sequence comes from uncultured Solirubrobacteraceae bacterium, assembly GCA_964582105.1. Lineage (GTDB taxonomy): Bacteria > Actinomycetota > Thermoleophilia > Solirubrobacterales > Solirubrobacteraceae > Palsa-744. The sequence continues at coordinate 135,125 of CAZOQI010000012.1, read as the reverse complement.
GGAACCACCGCATATGGCACCTCGGTGGGCTACCCCCGCCTGCGCGACTGGATCGCGCAGCGCCACGGCGTGGAGGCCGAGCAGGTGCTGGTGACCAACGGCTCGATGCAGGCCGATGCCTTCCTGTTCGAGCAGCTCGTGCGCACGGGCGATGAGGTGGTGGTGGAGCGCCCCACCTACGATCGCACGCTGTCCTCGCTGCGCGCGCGGGGCGCGCGCGTGCACGCGGTGGAGCTCGCGCCCGACGGCATCGACACCGATGCCCTGGCTGGGCTGTTGGCCGCCGGAGCCAAGCCGAAGCTGGCCCACATCATCCCCAACTTCCAGAACCCCGCCGGCTATACCCTCTCGCGGGACAAGCGCCATGCGCTGCTGGAGCTGGCGGGCAAGCACGGCTTTATCGTGTTCGAGGACGATCCCTACGTGGAGTTGCGCTTCAGCGGCGAGCGCCTGCCGACGATGCTCTCGCTGGATTCCGAGCGCGTGGTGTATGCCTCGTCCTTCTCCAAGACCGTGTGCCCGGGCATCCGCGTGGGCTATCTGGTCGGCCCGGGCGAGCTGATCGCGCAGGTGGCCAAGCTCGCCACCGGCGCCTACATCTCCCCCAACATGGTGTCGCAGGCGATCGTGTACGAGTTCTGCGCCTCGGGCGCGATCGAGCGCTCGATCGAGACCGTCAAGACGGCCCTGACCAAGCGACTGCGCACGCTGGAGGTGGCGCTGCATCGGGAGCTGCCCGAGGCTGAGTTCGTGACCCCCGAAGGGGGCTACTTCATGTGGGTGACGCTGCCCGAGGGCACCGATGTGGGCGCTCTGTTCGAGGCCGCAGCCGAGCGCGGGATGGCGTTTGTGAAGGGCAGCGACTTCCTGCTGGAGGGCGGCGAGAACACGCTGCGCCTGGCCTACTCCGGCGTCACGCCGGAGGAGATCGAGGAGGGCGTCACGCGCCTCGCCGAGGCCTACCGCTCGATCTCCGGTTAGAGCTTGACCGGATATGGCGTCGTCATTCCGGCATCCATTGGAAACACAGCTGCCGCAGGCGGATGGTTCGATCGCTGCTGCGCCGCGACTGCCGCGGCGCCGTTAATCGCCCGTGCCAGGTCGGGGCAGGTCCGCCGCGAGCATTCCACCGCTCGCTCGGGTTGAGCCCAGTCCTTCAAATTGCGCGTGACATAAGAGCTATCAGAATAGCCTCTGCGCATGCCGCTCGCCAAAGCAGGACCCCTGCTGCTCCGCCAGAGGCTGCTCCGCAATGTGGCCTTGGCCGCGGTGGCGATCCTCATCGCCCTCAGCGTCGGCGCAACAGTCGTGGGAGCGCTGGCAGAGCGCCCGCATGCCCATCTGCGTCTTGTGGGCGGCTGGCTGTGCCTCAGCGTCGCCGGCTTTCTCCTCACCGAGATCGCGCAGGCGGAGTTGTGGCGCCGGCTGATAGCGGCGCTGGGAAGCGGGCTCGATCCGCTGAGCGGTCTCGCCATCTGGTGTGTCTCGGCGCTGGCCCGCTACGTGCCCACGAGCATGCTCATGCCCGTCGTGCGCGTGAGCATGAGCCGTGCGCGGCAGGTCCCGGCGAGCATCTGCATGGCCTCGCTGGTATACGAGGCGGTGTTCGCGATCTGCGGCGCACTGTGGGTGGCGAGCTACCTCGTGATCGGGCTGCCGGCGCTGCACGGAGCGGAGTGGCGCTGGGGGGTGCTGCTGCTCCCGCTCGTGTTCGTGCTCGCGCTCCATCCCAGCGGCGTGAAGCTCGTCAGCCACCGGCTGCTGCGCAGGCTGGGACAGGAACCGCTGTCGATCCATCTGCCGGTCAGGCGACTCGCCGCCTTCACAGCCGGCTATGCCGCCGGCTTCCTGCTGGGCGGGTGCAGTCTCGTCGTGCTGGTCTTCGCCTTCCACCCGCTGCCGGCGCGGGACATACCCCTTGTCATCGGCGCCTTCGCGATCGGGTTCGCCGCCTCCGCCTTCAGCTTCATCCTGCCTGGTGGCCTGGGCGTACGGGAGGCGGTCCTCGTGGGTGCGCTCTCCCTGATGATGCCGGTCTTCGTGGCAACCGCCGTTGCGGTGGCCGCGCGGTTGATCCAGCTCGCGCTCGAGCTGCTGCTGGCGCTGGTCGCACCGTGGCTGGCCATGCGGTACCGCTCGCGCAGGTCGAGAACCTTGAGCAAGTCACGCTGGGGCCCTCGTTTCCCGAACCCTCCCTGATGCCGATCGAAGCGGCCTGCTGGACGGAAACAATCCCTCCGAGATCCTGGAGGATCCCACGCAGATCTGTAACCATCCAAATCTGGTCTAACTTATCGAATCCACCTATCGAATCCACTGATCGAATAACAACTGCCAAGCCGGCGCCATGTCCTCAACTGAGCCAACATCCTCGCGATATCCGTCGCCGAGCGAATGCCCTCGCGATTGGGGTATCCGCGACCGGGGTCCGATCAGGCGCGGCGCATGACCCCGGCCCAGCACCACCTGAGCAGGCAGATCAGGCTGAGCGTCCTGGAGCAGTCCAAGCGCGCCAACGTCGGCCACATCGGCTCAGCCCTCTCGGTGGCCGATCTGCTGGCGGCGGTCTTCGGCGACGTGCTGGACGCCCGCTGCGCCGAGGATCCCGAGCGTGACCGGTTCATCCTGTCCAAGGGGCACGCCGCACTGGCGCTCTATTGCGCGCTCCACGCCACGGGCCGTCTGAGCAGCGAGGATCTGGGCAGCTTCTGCACGGACGGGGGCGCCATCGCCACCCACCCGGAGCACGTCGTCAGCTGGGTCGACTTCTCCACCGGGTCGCTGGGCCAGGGCCTGTCGTTCGCGATCGGGGCCGCGCTCGCCGCGCGCATGCAGAGCTCGCGCCGTCGCGCCTTCGTGCTGATGAGCGATGCCGAGTGCAACGAGGGCTCACTGTGGGAGGCAGCCATGTTCGCGGCGCATCACAGGCTGGGCAACGTGGTGGCGCTGGTGGACGTAAACGGGCAGCAGGCGCTTGGGTACACGCGCGATGTCCTGGACCTCGCGCCGATGTCGGCGCGCTGGAAAGCCTTTGGCTGGGACGTTCACGAGGTCGATGGCCACGATGTGCAGGCCCTGGGCGCCACGATGGAGGGCCTGCCCGCGAGCGGGCAGCCGCACGTTCTGCTTGCACGGACGACCTTCGGCAAGGGAGTGTCCTACATGGAAGGCGCGCTGGCCTGGCACTACATGCCGATGTCCGACGAGCAGTACAGGCAGGCCCGCGCCGAGCTCGGGGCCGCCCCATGAGGAACGCGTTCATCGCCGCCCTGCTCGAGCTCGCCCGCGAGGATCCGCGCGTGATGCTGCTCACGGGCGATCTCGGCTTCATGGTCCTGGAGCCGTTCGCCGAGCAGTTCCCCGAGCGCTTCGTCAACGTTGGCGTAGCCGAGCAGAACATGGTCGGGCTGGCGACAGGACTGGCCGAGGCGGGCTTCACGCCGTTCGTCTACTCGATCGGCACGTTCGCTTCGATGCGGCCCTACGAGTTCATCCGCAACGGCCCGCTGCTGCACTCGCTGCCGATTCGCATCGTCGGCGTGGGAGCGGGCTTCGACTACGGGCACAACGGCATCACGCACTACGCGCTGGAGGACGTGGCGGTCATGCGTGCGCAGCCGGAGATGACGATCATCGCCCCGGCTGACTCCGCTCAGGCCACCGCGGCGGTGAACAGCTCCACCGCCGTCGCCGGTCCCATCTATTTTCGCATCGGCAAGGTCGCCGGCCCCGTGCCCGAGTTGCACGGCGACTTCGAGCTCGGGCGCCTGCAGCGCCTTGGCAGCGGCCGGGACGTGGCGATCGTCGCGCTCGGGAGCATCGCGGGGGAGGCCATGCGGGCGCGCGCGCTGCTGGCCGAGCGCGACATCGATGCAACCGTCGCGGTCGTGGCGTGCGTGGCGCCGCCTCCGCTGGAGGATCTCGTGGAGCTGCTGGCGGAGGTGCCATTCGCGGCCACCATCGAGGCCCACTACCGCACGGGCGGCGTGGGCTCGCTCACAGCCGAAGCGATCGCCGACCACGGGCTGCGTTGCGGCCTGCTGCGACGAGCGGTCGAGACGGTGCCGCGCGGCCTCACCGGTGAGCAATCGTTCCTCAACGACATCCATCACCTGTCGGCGCCGTCGCTGACAGAGTCGATCGTGACCGCGCTCGCTCATGCCCATCGTTGAGCGATCGCGCGACGTGCGGACGGTGTCGATCGTACTGCCGGTGCACAACCAGGCCGATCACATCGCGGGCGTGGTCGAGGGCTGCCTCGATGTCCTGGGACGGCTGCACGTGCAGATCGAGCTGGTGCTGGTGCTCAACGCCTGCAGCGACGCCTCTGCGACGATCTGCGGCGAGCTGGCCGAGCGCCATCCGCGGGTTTGCGTCGTGGAGCGCGCCACGGGCGGCTGGGGCGGGGCGGTGCGCACCGGCCTGGCGATCGCCGGCGGCGAGCTCCTCGGCTATACCAACTCGGCCCGCACCTCGCCCGAGATCCTCGCGCTGATGCTCTCCTACGCGCAGGCCTATCCCGAAGTCGTGCTGAAGGCGAATCGCAGAATCCGCGACAGCGCGGTCAGGCGGGCGGGCTCGCTGCTCTACAACCTGGAGTGCCGGGCGCTGTTCGACCTGCCAACCTGGGATATCAACGGCACGCCAAAGCTGTTCCCGCGCGCGTTCGAGCAGCTGCGCGCGCTGCGCTGCGAAGACGACATGATCGACGCCGAGTTCATGCTGGCCTGCAAGCGCAAGGGCTATCCGATCATCGAGGTTCCCCTGCTCTCCACCACGCGCCTGGGCGGGCGCTCGACCACGAACCTCCGCTCCGCCCTGAGGATGTACCGCGGTGCGCTCGCGCTGCGGTGGCGGGAGCTGGGCCGGTGAGTGAGCATCGCGCTGCGGTGGCGGGAGCCGAGCCGGTGAGCGCTCCCGCACAGCTGCGCAGGGACGCCCGCTGGAAGGAGGCGGACCGTGCCTGGCGCGATCCAGCACAGGTCGTGGGGTGCTGGAGCGGGCTTGACCCTGTCGACCCCGCGCTCCTGCGCAGCACAGTGAGCGGTGACTGGTGGGGCGTGCTGGAGCGTCTGGATGCGTGCCTGGTGCTCTCGCGCGAGTACGAGCACCTGCTGCTCGCTCTGACAGTGACGCCCGCGGGCCCGCGGCAGAGCTTCATGTCGCTGCCCCACCCCTCGGGCCTGGCCTTTGACGCGACCACCGGGCGGTTGCACGTCGCCAGCACCCGCAACCCCAACCAGCTGTACCAGCTCGGAGCGGTCGCTCCCGGAGGTGCGGACGCGCTGCCCCAACACACGCTCGCGCCGCTGTCCGCGAGCTTTCTGCCGGGCCGTCTCTACCTGCACGACCTGGCGCTGATCGGCGGCGTGCTGCACGGCAACGCGGTGGGGCTCAATGCGATCGTGCGCTTCGCCGGATCCGGCGCATATGAGGTCGTCTGGTGGCCGCGCGCCATCGAGCGCGATGGGCTCCCGGACCTCTCACGCAACTACCTTCAGCTGAACTCCATCGCCGCCGGCCCGGATCTGGGCGGCAGCTTCTTCTCCGCCTCCGCCGCCGAGCCTTCGCCGCGCCGCCCGGGGCATCGCAACTTTCCGGTGGACCGTCGCGGCGTGATCTTCTCCGGGCGCACCCGCGAGCCGATCGCCCGTGGCCTCACGCGACCCCACTCCGCACGTCTGCACCACGGCGAGGTGTGGGTCAACGACAGCGGCTATGGGCGTGTTGTGAGGGTTCGCGGCGAGGGGGCCTTGGAGCCGGTCGCCGTGCTCCCGGGCTGGACGCGCGGGCTGACCTTCGCCGGGGATGTTGCATTCGCCGGCACTTCGCGCGTCATCCCGCGCTTCGCGCACTACGCGCCGGGCCTGCGCGTCGAGGACAGCGTTTGCGCAGTGCACGCGCTCGACGCTCGCAGCGGCGAGCTGCTGGGAAGCATCGCCTGGCCGGCGGGGAACCAGATCTTCGACATCGCCGTGCTGCCACGCGCTTTGACGCTCGGCTTCCCGGCGGCCGCCGGGCGCAGCCGCAGCCGGCGAGCGCTCAGCAGCTTCTTCTTCTCCTATCGCATCCCCAACCGCGTCCCCTACCCCCAGGAGCCCCATGAGTGACGACTTCCGCCTGCTGATGCTCAGCGCTATGTATGAGAACGGCGGCAACACCACGCATCGTTTCCTCGACGGACACCCGCAGTTGCACGTCTATCCGTTCGAGTCGCAGATCGGGACCGTACACGTGCACGACGGTCTGAGCTCGATGTTCCCGCTCAAGTACCGCTGGCCGGAGTTCCTGCTCGACGCCACCGCGGCGCGCGACTACGAGGCCATCATCGACGAGGAGGCCAAGGTGCGTACACGCACGCCGCACGTGAGCAAGTTCCGCCACGAGCCCTTCGATCTCAGCGACGACGAGCGCCGCGAGATCTACTGCGCGCTGGTGGCCCGCGGCGGCCGTTCGCGTGCCGGCAACGTCGAGGCGTTCTTCCGCGCCACGCACTTGGCCTGGAAGGATGAGCGGCGCAGCGGCGAGGAGACGATGTACGCCGGCTACAGCCCGGCGATCGTCATCGACGCAGCCAGGATCCTCGCCGACCTGCCCACAGCCCACATCGTGCACGTGGTACGCAACCCCTGGTCGGCGTATGCGGATACGAAGAAGCGCCCTGTCCCGCTCTCGCTGCACGAGTACATGTTGCGCTGGAACCTCAACCAGCACTTCGCGCTGAGCAGCCGCGCGCGCGATCCCGAGCGGGTGCACGTGGTGCGCATCGAGGACGTCATGGACGATCCGGAGGGCACGCTCGGCGAGCTGCTGGCAAAGCTCGGGCTGCGCGGCGCGGAGTCGCTCGCCACGCCCAGCTGGAACGGGCGGGCTCTGGCGGAGGTCCACCCCTGGGGAACGCTGCGCGCAGTCACCCCCGAGGCCAACCGCGCAACCGCCGCCGAGTTGAGTGGTGAGGAGATCGAGCAGATCACCGCATTGGCGTGGCAGTATCTGCAGGCGTTCTCCTACGAGAGCTTCATGGCAGGCGTGACGGTCTGAGCGGAGCATGCGTGCGCTCGTCACAGGAGCAGCCGGCTTCGTCGGAGCCAACCTGGTCCGGCGGCTGCTGCGCGACGGCCACCACGTGCACGCCACCTGCCGTCCCGGCAGCGAGCCCTGGCGCCTGGAGGGCCTCTCGGCGGTCGCGCTGCACGAGGTCGAGCTCACCGCTCCCGGGGTCGCCGACGCGCTGGTGACCGCTGTTGCTCCACAGTGGATCTTCCACCTCGCCGCCCACGGGGCCTACTCATGGCAGACCGACGCGCGCCGCATCTGTTCAGCCAACCTGCTGGCGACGATCGAACTGGCAGACGCCGCCGAGCGCCACCACGTCCGCGGCTTCGTGCACGCCGGCTCATCCTCTGAGTATGGCCTCAAGGACCACGCGCCTGGCGAGCAGGAGCGCCCCGACCCCAACAGCGCCTACGCCGTCGCCAAGGCAGCGGCGACAATGTACTGCCGATATCGCGCCCGCGAGGGCAGCCTGCCCGCCGTCACCCTGCGTCTGTACTCGGTGTTTGGGCCAATGGAAGACCCCCGGCGATTGATCGTGACACTCCTGCGTCATGGTCTGGAGGGGCGCCTGCCACCGCTGACGTCGCCACAGACGGCGCGCGACTTCGTCTACGTGGAGGACGTCTGCGATGCCTTCGTGCTTACAGCCGAGCGGGCGGGTGAACTGGCGGGGGAGATCTACAACGTCGGCAGCGGACGCCAGACCAGCTTGCGCGAACTGGTGGAGCGCGTCCGCCATCTGCTCTCGATTCCAGCGGAAGCACGGTGGGAAACACACCCTCGGCGACGCTGGGACACCGATCTGTGGTGCGCCAGCACGGCGCACGCCGCAGATGATCTGGGCTGGTCGGCGAGCACCGGGGTCGAGGACGGACTCAGGCGAACCATCGAATGGCTGCGAGCGCTGAAAGTGTGAGAACAATACGTTCCTAGCCGGGCGTCAAAGCGCACGAGGCCGGCCCCCTGGCAGCCGCCGGGGGCCACGGCACCCTATCCCGGCCGCCACAGGGGGGGTCGATTCTCAACCGGCGCTGCAGGGTCAATAATTCTCGACCGGCCTTGACACATCAGATCCCCGTGACTGTCCCGCACCCTCCCCCCACGCCCGCGGCAGCCCGCGGTGGCGCCAGCAGGCGATAGACCCGCAGAGCGCTGTTTTCGAACACCAGCCGGCTCACGCTCGCGGGCTCCGGCGCGCCTTCGCCGTGTGTCTCGTCGATCAAGACATACTTGACTCCGTCCCGTGCGAGCTCTCGCAGGTCTGGTGCGGACCCGTGCACGACCGCCATGTCGTTGATCGTAAGCAGCGCTGGATAGGGGTCACTGCTGCGCAGCCCCAGGGGCGTGTTGTACCAACTCTCAAGCAGGACCCGTCTTTCAGTGAATGCAGTGTAGTAAGAGTAGTGAGAAAAGAGGTCCACGGCCAAGATGCCACTCTTGTGATTGGTGGCGAATGTGTAATGGTTGTTCACGGCAAGCACATCGCATGGCGTGGTGTGGTTGCGGACCCAGATCAAACCGTCGTATAGCGCCGTGGTCATTCCCTGGTGAGCATCCGAGTCCGCGACAGATATCCGTTCGTGAAATACCGTCCCCCACGCCCTGGATGACATCAGAATCAGAGGCTGCACCAAGCCCAGCGTGACAAGCAGGAGCATGAGACAGGCAGATATTCCCACGATGCGCGATCCCATCGCCGCCGTGAGGCTTCGCCGCAGACCGAGTACCGCGATCACGACCACGCAGGCGACCACCCCATAGGCCACGACGTACCACACATACCACGACGCTCGCGCTGACCCGCTCATCGCTCGCGAAGACTCACCCGCCGCCAGCCCCACCGCCAGCACCGCCGCGCAGACCAGGGTCACCTTCCGGCGCGCCTTGAGCGGTATGGCCTGCCACAGCCCAACCAGACCCCTGGCGGCGACGGGCATCAGCGCGATATAGCCATAGATGAAGAAGTAGCCCTCGCCGCCGCCAGGGGATGACAGCGTGAGGTAGGCCAGGAGGGAGACGGCGAAGATGGCGCAGGCGAGGAGCGTAAATGGCGAGATGGCGCGCGGTCTCACCAGCAGCCAGCCCGCGCCCAGGACCGGCACCAGCGTGCACAGGGTCGTTGCCGCGGCGGCGCCGAGCAGCGATACCAGCCAGATGAAGGAGTGCCCCGCCAGAACCGGCCATGTGTTGCCGCTGGAGGCGGTGAAGGTCGGCCCGAACACGGTGTTATGAATGAACTCGAGCGGATGAACGAGCAGGCTCGACGCATTGCCCCCCCTCAGCATGAGCAGGTAGACGGCGACGAAGCACCCTGCCGACAGGACCAGGCCACAGCTCAGCAGACGGCTGCTCCCCCCACGGACCAGGCGCCAGAGCCAGAGCAGGCCAAGGCCGCCGATGAAGTCCGCGATGGCGCTCGTCTTGGACGCGCCGCCGCCGAGAACCAGGACGCCCAGCAGGACGAGCAGGCCCGGCGAGCCGCGCGGAAGCGAGCCGGCCCAGGGCGCCCGGCGCGAGGCGACCACCGTGTCGGTATCGGTGAACCACGCCTGAGCCAACGCGAGCAGTCCGAGAAAGAAGACGACTCCCAGAGCGTAGGTGGGACTCCCCGCGAACGCTTCCACGCCAGGCCCCCCCGCTCGCGTAAAGTCCAGATTCAGGGCCTCCACGATCAGCAGCAGCGTCATGGCGGTCGGGGCGACCCAGCGGGAACGCCCCAGAGCCCGGGCCAAGAACCACAGCTGCACAGCGCTCACTGTGATCGCCATCGTGGGGAAGAGCCTCAGAACGACGGTGGACAGAGGCACCCCCATAACCTGCTTGATCGCGGCGAAGTGGATGAAGACGGCGGTGTAGTAGTGAGCCGGCTGACCCGCCACCCAAGGCAGGGTTATTGGCCAGTGATGAAGCGCCTCCGCCGCCCAGGAGATGTCTTCGGTGTTGTCGGGGTTGTAGAAGATGCTGTGCATGTGCGCCGGCAGCGGATAGCTGGCGAAGGTCGTGAGCGCAAGCAGGATGAGCCCGACGCTGAGGACGACCGCCACGGCCATCGCTTCAACTCGCCGATCGCCCCTCCAGAGGGGGCTGAGGCAATCCCGCATGCCGCGGCGCAGTGCGTCCAGGCGCTCCCGCCCGCGCGCCCCTCTCAGAAAAGGCGCTGCGGCTGCCACCGCCGCCAGTGGGAGCAGGGCGAACGTTCCGCGCAGGTTCAAGGCCGCCGTCAGCGCGAACGCGCCAATCTCGATCGCGTAGCCACACGGCCAGCCGATCGCCAGTACACGAAGCCACCCCCCCGGCGCGGGGCTGAGCAGTACGTACAGCAGGCAGCCGGGAAGCAGGACGTAGAGGACTTCAAAAGCGAGAAATCGCGCGGCTTCATCGACAGCCACGCCCGAGAGCAGCCACGTCGCCGCCATCGTCGCGACGACGAGCAGGACCGGGGCGACAGCGGGCATGGGGTCGGTTGGACCGCTTCGCGCCCGGGTGGCGATGCTCTTTGTGCTCATCTCATCAAATGATGCACATTTGGTATATGGAGTCAACAAGACCGTCGGGCTGCACGCTGGCAGGCACCGGCCTCCGGATGTCAGGGGTCAGCGCCCGTAGCGCTGCCCGAGCACGAGCTGCTCCGGCAGTGCGGTGCGCGGGGGCGGCGAGGGGTCGGCCATCACCGAGACGGTTTCGGCCACGCTCGAAGTGACGGCGCAGAGACTTCCAGCAGGCGTCTGCACCACCACCTCCCCGTCGTCGTGCCGCGCCAGCGTGCCCTCCAGCCCCGGCTCCAGGCCCGAGCCCTTGAGGTAGTGCAGAAGGTCCTCGGCCTCGTTCTCGAAGCGCAGCACGCGCACCCTGGCGCCCACCTGCACGTCGGCGAGGGGCACCCCGGCGAGGCGGGCGCCGGCGACGATGGGATGGCCGTGGGGGCAGGTCTTGGCGTCGCCGATGGCCGCCAGCATACGCTCCTCCAAAACCGGCGACATGGCGTGCTCCAGGCGCTCGGCCTCCTCGTGGACCTCGTCCCAGGGAACACCAAGCACGTCGGTGAGGAAGCGCTCGATCAGCCGGTGGCGGCGCACGATCCCCTCGGCCTGCTCAGCGCCCTGGGCGGTGAAGGCGATCGCTTTGTCCTCGCCGCGGGTCACGTAGCCGTCGCGCTCCAGGCGCCCGATCATCTCGTGCACCGTGGGCGCGGAGAGCTGCATGGCGCGCGCCACGTTGGCGCCGGTCATTCCCAGCCCGGCCTCCTGCAGCCAGAAGAGGATCTGCAGGTACTCCTCCTCGGCGACGGTGGCGCTCTCGCTGGCCATACGGCTGATGCTAACTGAGCTGATCGAAGGTGCACGCGCGCGGGGGCTTGTCCTCGCGCCAGCGCCGCAGCTTGGCGCCGTGGCGGATACGCCCGGCGCTGACGTGGTCGAAGTCGATCTCCACGACCAGCTCGGGGCGCAGCTCCACCCACTCCAGATCACGGTCAGCGGTCCAGCGGCTGGGGTCAGCGGAGCCGCGCCTGCCGGTGGCATAGGGCTCGAGAAAGCCCACCAGGCGATGCTTCTCGGCAAGCGTCAAGCCTGAGCAGTGCCCCACCACGCGCAGCCGATCGCCGTCGTAGAGACCGAGGATCAGCGCCCCCACGGTTTCGGGCTCCTTGCCCGGACGCCAGCCAACCACCACGGCGTCGATCGTGCGCACGCGCTTGACCTTCGCCATCCCCCGGCGCTTGCCCGGCAGATAGGTGGCCGAGCGCTCCTTGGCCATCGCGCCCTCCGCCCTCGCCAGCCAGCGTTTGGCCTCATCGAGGGAGCCCGTCGTGGGCATCAGCTCGACGGGAGCCCCAGCCCACTCGGCCCCCGCCAGAAGCTCCTCCAGGCCCGCCCTGCGCTGCGCGAAGGGGCGCAGGAGCCACGACTCGTCCTCCAGCGCGAGCAGGTCGAAGGCCACATACACCGCCGGCGTCTCGCCCGCCAGACGCTGCACGCGCGAGGCCGCGGGGTGCAGGCGCTGCTGGAGGGCGTCGAAGTCCTCGCGTCCGGACCAATAACGAAGAGGGGCCCTACCTGCCGGCCTCCGGCCGGCCGCGCCACCCTCTGAGCCGCGCACGACGATCTCCCCGTCGAGCACATAGCGTCCGCGCGGAAACACAAGCTCGGGGAAATAGCGCCCCAGCGGCCGGCTGCCGCGGGACTGCAGGAACACCTCCTCCCCGTCCACGAAGGCCAGGCAGCGAAAGCCGTCGAGCTTGATCTCATAGGAGTACTGCTCGCCCTCGGGCAGGGTCCTGCGCGAAAGCGCCAGCTGGGGGGCGAGGGGAGGTGTGAGCGGGAGGGTCATGCGCCCCGCGCGCGGCTGGGCTGCACGCGCCGCGGCTCGCCCTTCTGCTTGCGGAAGTGCGGCGGCCAGGGGGCGTCGCCGAGCCCCTCGCGCTCGTCGCGGGCGGCCAGCTCCAGCAGCGCGTGCAGCGAGCCGGCGTGCTCGTCGATGTCCGCGGAGGGATCGCCGCGCTCGCGCAGCCTCGCGGGGACCGTGTCCAGGCGCAGCTCCGAGGGCTCCACATCGGCCACCTCGTTCCACTCCAGAGGGCAGGAGACGCGCGCGTCGGAGATCGCGCGCACGGAGTAGGCGGAGGCGACGGTGCGGTCGCGGGCGTTCTGGTTGTAGTCGATGAAGACCCCTTCGCGCTGCTCCTTCCACCAGCGCGTGGTGGCCTCTCCAGGCATCCGCCGCTCGACCTCGCGCGCCAGCGCCAAGGCGGCGCGGCGCACCTCCTTGAACGGCTGCTCGGGGAGGATGCGCACGAACACGTGCATCCCCCTGGAGCCGGAGGTCTTGGGATAGCCCCTCAGGCCGTGCTCCGCCAGGACCTCCCCCACACATAAGGTCACCCGGCGCACCTGCGCGAAGGGGATGTCGGGCTGAGGGTCGAGGTCCACGCGCAGCTCGTCGGGATGGTCCAGGTCGGAGCGGCGCACCGGCCAGGGGTTCCAGTCGATGACGCCCAGATTGACGCCCCACACCAGATGGGCCACGTCGTTGGGCACGAGCTCGCGCGCGTGGCGGCCGCTGGGAAAGGTCACCACGGCCGTCTCCAACCACTCGGGCGCGCCCTCGGGCACGCGCTTCTGGAAGAAGGGCTTGCCCTGAACCCCGTCCACCCAGCGCTTGAGCACCGTGGGGCGCTCGCGCAGGTGGCGCACCACCGCCTGCTCGCACTCGATGTAGTAGCGCACCAGGTCGAGCTTCGTGAAGGCGCGCTCGGGGAAGAACACCTTGGCGGGGTTGGAAACGCGCAGCTCGTGCCCGCAGAGCTCGATCGTCACGTGCTCGCTCTTGGGGGACATCCTGTAAGGATGCCTGACCGTGACCCCGTCCACCGTGCTCGTCGCCGCAGAGGCCTTCGGCGGGAAGCTGGACGGCGCGCGCGCGGCCCGGGCGATCGGGCGGGGCCTGCGGGAGGGCAGCCCCGAGCTGGAGGTCGATCTGTGTCCGATCGGCGCGCTGCCCGCGGACCTCGACGCGCGTGTGCGGCGGGCGCGAGCCGTGGTGATCGCCGCCGAGCGCCTGAGCCACGAGACGCTGCTGCGAGGCGATGCCGTGTTCGAGATCGCCACGCGCGCGCGCCAGGCCGGGGTGCCGTGCTGTGCGGTCGCCGGACGCGACGATCTTGACCTCTTCGAGAAGCGCATACTGGACCTGCAGGTCGTGATGGAGGCCGCCGCGGAGCGATCGCTTACGGCCGCGGCCAAAATACTGGCCGCTTCCATTCTTTAGCAATGCCTGATATATAGGTCCCACATGCCGGAGCTGAAAGAAAGGTCCCACCTGCCGGAGCTGAACGCCGAGGAACCCTCGCTCGCGGAGCGCGTCGCGGAGGTGACGTGGTATCAGTCCGTGCGTCTGCCGGACGGCACCGTCACCCCCAGCGAGTTCGACACGATCGACGAGCTGGCGCGCATTCCATTTCCCGCGTCGCTCGCGGGCAAGCGCTGCCTGGACGTGGGCACGGCCGATGGCTTCTGGGCCTTCGAGATGGAGCGCCGCGGGGCGGCGGAGGTCGTCGCGATCGATGTGCGCGATGCGGCCCGCTTTGACTGGCCCGGCAACTCCAAAGCCGACTTCCGGGCAGCGTGGGATCGAGAATCCAAGGGACCACGCGGCTTTGAGATCGCCCAGGAGGCCCTGAGCTCGAGCGTGCAGTGGCGCGAACTGCCGGTCTACGACCTCGCCCCCGATGTCCTCGGCGAGTTCGACTTCGTGTTCATCGGCAGCCTGCTGCTGCATCTGCGCGATCCCGTCGCCGCACTGGCCGCCATCAACCGCGTGCTGCGCGGTGAGCTGCTGTCGGTCGACTCGATCTCCCCGCCGCTGACGATCATGCACCCGACGCAGCCGATCGCGCGCCTGGAGGCTCCCGGAAGGCCGCTGTGGTGGATGCTGAACCTGCGGGCCTACCGGCGGCTGTTCGAGGCGGCGGGGTTGGACATCGTGGCCCGCGGGCGCCCCTTCTTCATCAGACCGGGCAGGGCCTACCGCTTCGCCCCGGGCAGCCGGCGATCGATCTCCCGACGCCTTCAGCAGGCGTCGCTGAGGCACCAGGGAGTTCTCTCCACGTGGGTGCGCGCGCGCTCGCGCGAGCCCTCATAGAAAGCACCGCCCCTCGCCGCGATAGGTGGGCACCTCCTCGACGATCCGCTCGCCCTCGATCAGATAGAGCCGATCGAAGCGCTCGCACAGCTCGCCTGCCTTGGCGTGGCGGAAGTACACGCGATCGCCCGCACGCAGGTGGTCGGCGGCCTCTCCCAGCAGCGGAGTCTGCACCTCCCCGGCCCCCTCCTGGCGATCCAGGCGCAGGCCGGCGGGCAGATGCGGGCTGGGCAGACGCGAGGGATCGCCCGGCCCGGAGGCCAGGTAGCCCCCGCCCAGCACGGTGGCCACGCACGGCCCGGGCCTGCGCACCACCGGCAGCGCGAACATCGCGGCGGGGCGCACCCGAAAGGCGCGATAGCTGTCGAAGAGCGTGGGTCCGTAGAACCCCGAGCCGGCCGCGAGCTCGGTGATGGCCGGCTCGCGCGCGGTCCCCGCGAGGCTGCCGCTGCCGCCGCCGTTGACGAACTCCAGCGGCGCGAGGGCGCGCACAGCCGCCACGGCCGCCCCCCGGCGCCGGTACAGCTCGCGCGCGGAGGCCATCTGGAGCAGGCGGATGGCCGCCCCCCGCAGGGGCCTGCCCGGGGGCGCGTCGCCGAGGCCGGCGATCTGCGACTCGTAGCACATCATCCCCACCAGCTCCACGCCATCGCGCGCGAGGATCGCCCGCGCGAGCGCCTGCGCCTGCAGGGGCGTGTGGATGGGAGAGCGCTTGGCGCCCACCCGGCCCCGTTCGCGCGGCAGGGGAAAGCCGGCGTCGAGCTCCAGGCACACGCGCACGGGCGCCGCCCTTGGGCCGGTGGCGGCGTCGAGCACATCCAGCTGTTCGGGGCTGTCCACCATCACGCTCACGCGCGCCTCGGGTCGCTGCGCCGTCAGGCGGGCGAGCGCCCGCAGCGCGCCGCGATCCACCGTGGGGTAGGCCACGAGGATGTCCCGCATCCCCTGCTCGGCCAGCCACAACGCCTCGGGCAGCGTGAAGGCGAGCGTGCCCGCGAAGCCCGGGCGCGCGAGCACCCGTTCCTGCAACGCGCGGCAGCGCAGCGACTTGCTCGCCAGGCGGATCGGCTTGGGCGCGGCGCGCCGCTGCATGTCCGCGGCGTTGGCCCAGAAGGCGTCGAGGTCCACCAGCGCGAAGGGCGCGTCCAGCGCAGCGGTGGCCCGCTCCAATCGTTTGAGATCCCCGGTTGGGTTCACGCTTTTGGCCTATTTTTTGGGATCGTCCGCGCGAGTGAGTGGTCCCCCGAGGGTGCATGGCGCGGGGCCTCCGTGCCCCGCCTCCGAGCGCCCTGCGCGGGAGGAGGAGGTCATCGATCGCCCTCCGCCGCCGCGGCCGCAGGCACAGCCGCTGCTCCCAATACCCGCTCGGTCCAGGCATTGGCGAAGCGCCCCGCGGGGTCAAGCCGGGCGCGCACCGCCTGAAAGCGATCCCACTCGGGGTAGCGCGGACGCAGCGAGGCGGCGGTCTGGAAGTGGCGCTTGCCCCAGTGCGGCCGTCCTCCCAGCTCGTCCATGATGGCCTCGACCGCGCGGAAGTAGGGCTGCCACTGCATGCCCCTGTACATGTGCACCGCCACGAAGCCGCTGTCGCGGCCGTGCGCCGTGGAGAGCAGGGCGTCGTCGGCGGCCACCGTGCGCACCTCCACCGGGAAGGGCACGGCGAAGCCCTGCTCCTCGACCAGCGCAAGCACCCGGCGCACCGCCTCGGTGGTGCGCTCGCGCGGCAATGAGTACTCCATCTCGGTGAACCTCACGAGCCGCGGCGAGGCGAAGATGCGGTCCGATCGATCCACGCGGGTGCTGCTGCCGGCCAGGCGGGTCACCAGGCGATTGATGCGAGGTATCCCCGATGGCGCCATGCGCCCCAGCGCGCAGAACGCGCCGAAGGCGTGGTTGGTCAGGAGCACGTCGTTGGCCCAGGCGCTCAGCCTGCCGCGCGGGCGGGCGGGCTCCTCGGTGCGGTTGTTGGTGCGCGTGAGCGCGGTGTGCGCGTGCGGGAAGACGAAGAGCTCGAAGTGGTCGTTGTTCAGCGCGAGCTCCTCGAAGCGCTCCAGCGTCTCGGCCAGGGGAGCAGGCCGATCGACGCCGCGCAGCACGAAGGCGGGCACGCAGCGCAGGGTCACCTCCGCCACCACCCCCAGCGCGCCCAGGCCCACGCGCGCGGCGCGAAACACCTCGGGGTCGCGCTCGGCTGAGCACTCCAGCGTCGAGCCGTCGGCCAGCAGCAGCGTCAGCGCGCTCACCTGCGCGGGGATGTTGCGCAATCGCGCTCCGGTGCCGTGGGTGGCGGTCGAGATCGCCCCGGCGATGCTCTGCACGTCGATGTCCCCCAGGTTCTCCAACGCCAAGGCGTGCTCGGCCAGATGCTGGTTGAGCGCGTGGATCGTGATGCCCCCCTGCACCTTCACCAGGCCCGAGGCGCGATCCACGTCGAGCACTCCGGCCATGCGATCCAGCTTCACCAGAACCCCGTCGGTGCAGGCGATGTCGCTGAAGGAGTGCCCCGCGCCCGCCATGCGCACCCGCCGGCCGCGCTCGCCCGCGCGTCCCACCGCCTCCGCCAGCTGCGCAAGCGAAGAGGGGCGCTCGATGGCCGCCGGCGCACAGCCCTCGTCGCCGGCCCAGTTGCGCCACCGCGCGGCGCCGGGTGGGACGCTCACCGGCCGCCGCCGTTCCTCACCACCGGGCGGGGCGCTCACCGGCCGCTGCCATTCCTCGCCACCGGGCGGAGCGCTCACGGGCCGGCGCCGTTCCTCACCACCGGGCGGGGCGCCCCCGCTTGGATCGCTGTCGCTAGGCTCGCTCATCGCGTGAACGAGTCCGAGCCTACTTCCTCGCGCCCCCGCTCGCTGCCCATGCCGGGGGCCAGACGCGCCGTCGTGATCGGCGCCGGCTCCTTCGGCACGGCGCTGGCGGTGCTGCTGGCGCGCGGGGGTCTGCGCACCACCTTGCAGGCCCGCACACCCGAGCAGGCCCAGCGACTGCAGGCGGAGCGTGAGAACGCCGTCTACCTGCCGGGCGTGGAGCTGCCGGCGGGACTGCGCATCGAGCCCGCCTCCGCGGGTGTGGCGCGAGCGGACTATGTATTCCTGGCGGTTCCCTCAGGCGGGCTGGACGAGGTGATCGCGGGTCTGCGCGCGGCCGGCCTCAGTACGCGCGCCGCGGTGGTGTCGGTGGCCAAGGGCCTGGTGCCGCCGCAGGGAACCCCGCCGACCGCGATGCTCAGCGCCGCCTTCGGCGCACGGCACGTGGCCTGCATCGGCGGGCCGGCCCACGCGCAGGAGATGGTCCACGCCGGCGCCGCGCTCGTGGCGGCCTCCAGCGACGAGCAGCTGGCGGGCCAGCTCGCGCAGGTGCTCACGCGCGCGGGAGTGGTGTGCGAGCAGTCCAACGACCCGCTGGGAGTGGAGCTGGCGGGCGCCGCCAAGAACGCCGCGGCGCTCGCCGCGGGCGCCACCGAGGCGCAGGGATTCAACGCCGCGGGAGCCGCGGCCGGGCACATCTTCGCCGAGGTGTGGCGCTATGCCGAGCAGCTGGGCGCGCGGCCGGAGTCGATGATCGGATTGGCGGGCACGGGCGATCTGGTGGCCACCGCATTGGCGCGCGAGAGCCGCAACCGCCGCGCCGGCGAGCTGCTGGCGGCGGGCGTGCCGGCAGCGGAGATCCCCGCGCGCATCGGCCAGGCCGTGGAGGCGCTGCAGACAGTCCCGCTCCTGGCCCACGCACTGCGCAGCGCAGGCGTGCAGGCGCCGGTGACGAGCGCCCTGGGGCGGCTGATCTCCGGAGAGCTTCCCCTGCCGGAGTGGGTGGCGCTGGTGCGCGCCACGGTCCCGCCCCCGGCCCGCTGGCGCCGTCCACGGCCAGGGTTCTGGCGGCGAGCGTGGCGGCGCCTCAAACGTTCATGAGCATCTGCACAACCGCCTCGTAGACCCCAGCCCCATGCCCGGCCTCGGCCACGCGCACGTTCTCGATGCCGGTGCTCGCGATGACCTCGCGCATGGAAGGGTCGCGCCGCACCGCGTTGGCGACCAGCCAGAACACCGCCACGTGCTCGGCGCAGGCGAGGTCCTCGCGCGAGTCGCCCACCGCGAATGCCTGCTCGCGCGCCAGCCCTCGCGCTCGGCGGTGGAAGGCAACCGCGCCCGCCTTGGAGGCCATCGCGGGCACCAGGTGATAGCCGCGCACGTGGGGCAGGTCCGCCAATGCCGCCGAGCGACGGTTGACGACTCCGTTGTCCACCAGGCGCAGGTTGCCATGACCGTGCTCGGCCAGCAGCCTGTCCACCTCGATCGCGTCCACGAGCCCCCGGAAGAGGTGGGAGACCTCGCGCTCGGTGTGCCACGGCTCGTGGTACTCCAGGCGCCCCTCATAGCGCTCCAGCAGCAGCGCCGGGGCGCCCGAGCGCTCGATCTGCTGCGCGATCGTCAGCTCGCCCGGCAGCAGCTCGCCCGTCAGCCAGTACTCCTCCCCCTCCATCACCACGCACGCGCCGGCCTCGTAGATGTAGGCGCTCTGGCCCAAAAGGCGCGCGTCCTCGGCCACCTGCGCGCGGCGCCGGCCGGACATGAGCACCACCTCCACCCCCGCCCGCAGGCAGGCCTGCACGGCGCGCACGCCCTCGATCGACACCCCACCCTCGCCGTCGTGCAGCAGCGATCCCCCCCGGCCCAGGAGGGTGCCGTCGAGGTCCAGATACAGACAGCGCATCGCGCTCATCGGACGGCGCCGGCTCCTCGCGCCAGCACCCCTGCCAGCGGCGGGCGTTCGACGATCGCCTCGGGCAGCTCCACACCGCGCAGGCGCCCTTCCCGCTGCGCGCGCGCGGCGATCGTGGCGAGCACGGTGCGGGCCATCGGCGCGAGCGAAGACAACGGCTGGTGGTTGTTCCTGTGCACCTCAAGATCGACCTGCGCGACCCCCTCCCCCCCCAAAACCCTCCAGGCGTCCAGCAGCATCGCCATCTCCACGCCGTAGCCAGTGGTGAACGGAAGGCTCTGGAGCAGCTCGCGGCGAGCGGCCACCTCGCCCGCCAGCGGCTGGCGCACAAGGGCCAACTCGGGATAGAACAGCTCCAGCGCCGGCCTTGCGAGCAGGTGGTTGACGCGCCCGCCGCCCTCCGGCAGCGAGATGCCCTCGTGCTCGAAGGGCCGCCGGTAGAAGGCCTTGACGAAGGACACCTCCGGCTCGCACACCAGCGGCCCCAGAAGGCCTGTGGCGAAGTGCGGGGAGAAGTCGGCGCCATCGGCGTCCAGGAAGCACACCAGCTCGCCCGAGACGACGCTCAAAGCCCGCCACATGGCATCGCCCTTGCCCAGCACGGGGCCGAACCGGGGGAGCAGCTCCGCCTCCTGGTGGACCGTGGCCCCCGCGCGCTCGGCCACAGTGGCGGTGCCGTCGCGGGAGCCGGCATCGACCACCACCACCTCGTCGATGGCTCCCGCTTCGCGCAGGCCGGCGAGGGCTTTCACGATCTCTCCCACCGTCCCCGCGCACTCGCGCGCGGGCAGGCACACCGACACGCTCTCGCGGCGCTCCCGCGCGATGCGCCGCGCGGGGTAGGAGGAATGATGGAAGGTGCGGGCTTTCGCCCAGCGCTCGGCTGCCAGGGTGGACACGGCCTCTACTATCGCAACCAATGGCCATCGTCGAGCGCACGCACGAGCCCTGGAGCGCGCTGCTGGACGCGGGCCGTGGGGACGGCAGGCTGGTGAGCGAGGAGATCTGGCGACCCGCCCACCCCGGCGAGGCCAAGCTCGTGCCGCCCCCCGCGGAGCTGCACCCGCGGGTGCTCCAGGCATTGCGAGAGGCGGGCATCGAGGGGCTCTACTCCCACCAGGCCCAGGCGCTGTACGCCGCGTGGGCGGGACCGACGATGCTCACCACCGGCACGGCCTCGGGCAAGTCGCTGTGCTTTCACCTGCCCACGCTCGATGTGCTCTGCCGCGACCCCAAGGCGCGCGCGCTCTACCTCTACCCCACCAAGGCGCTCGCGCAGGATCAGGCGCGGGCGCTCGCCAAGTTCGGCCTGAGCGAGCGGGTGCGGCCCGCGATCTACGACGGCGACACTCCGCGCGAGGCGCGCAGGCAGATCCGGCGCATGGCCAACGTGGTGCTGACCAACCCCGACATGCTGCACGTGGGCATCCTGCCCCACCACGAGGCGTGGGCCGAGCTGTGGGCCAACCTGGCGGTGGTCGTGATCGACGAGGCGCACGTCTATCGGGGCGTGTGGGGCTCGCACGTGGCCAATGTGCTGCGCCGCCTGCGCCGCGTGGCCTCCGCGTACGGCACCGAGCCGCGCTTTCTGCTGGCCTCGGCCACGATCGCCAACCCGATCGAGCTGGCCGAGCGCCTGACCGGCCTGGAGGGGATTGAGCTGATCGACGAGGACGGCTCGCCCGCGCCCAACAGGAGGATCGCGGTGTGGAACCCCCCACTGACCGACGAGCAGCTGGGCACCCGCCGCTCATCGCTCGCGGAGGCCGGCGAGCTGGTGGCGCAGCTCGTGGGCGGCGGCGCGCGCGTGATCTGCTTCATGAAGTCGCGCAAGGGCGTGGAGCTGCTGAGCCGGCTGGTGAGGCAGGAGCTGGAGGGCTCTTCGCACCCCGAGCTGGCCGAGCAGGTGGAGCCCTATCGCGCCGGCTACACCTCCCAGCAGCGCCGCGAGCTGGAGGGCCGCCTCACCCGCGGGGAGCTGCGCGCCGTCATCACCACCGACGCGCTGGAGCTGGGCATCGACATCGGCGAGCTGGACGCGGCGGTGGTCGTCACCTTCCCCGGCACGGTCGCATCCCTGCGCCAGATGTGGGGACGCGCCGGACGGCGCGGGCGGGGGCTGGCGATGTACGTGGCCGGCGAGGACGCGCTGGATCAGTTCTTCTGCCGCCACCCCGAGGACTTCCTGGGCCGCCCCGTGGAGGCCGCGATCCTCGACCACGAGAGCCCGGAGATCCACATGGCCCACCTGCTGTGCGCCGCCTTCGAGGGTCCCTTGCGCAGCGAGGACGCCGACATCCTGGGTCCCCGCTGGGAGGCATACGCCGAGGCGCTGGTGAGCGCGGGGGAGCTGCGCCGGCGCAGCAGCAGGCAGGGGCAGGCGCTGTATGTGCCGCGCAACCCCGGCGACTACCCCCCCGCGCGGGTGTCGCTGCGCTCGGCCTCCCCCGACAGCTTCGCGATCGTGGACATCTCAAGCGGGGAGCTGCTGGGCGCCACCGAGGCGGCGAGGGCGCACTCCACCGTGCACCAGGGCGCTGTGTATCACCACCAGGGCCGCTCCTATGAGGTGCAGACGCTCGACGTGGAGCGCCGCCAGGCGCTGGTGAAGCCATTCGACGGCGACTGGTACACGCGGCCCAAGCGCGAGACCGACACCACCATCGAGCGGCTGCTGGACCGCCGCGAGGCGCTGGGCGTGCAGCTGTCCTTCGGCCAGGTGAGCGTCACCGAGACCGTGCTGGCCTACCAGCGCGTGGGTCTGCAGGATCACAGGCAGGTGGATCTGATCGCGTTGGACCTCCCCCAGACGAGCTTCGCCACGCAGGCCGTGTGGTACGAGCTGGAGGCAGAGCAGCTCGCCGAGCTGGTCTCGATGGAGAAGCTGCTGGGCACGCTGCACGCCGCCGAGCACGCGCAGATCGCGGTGCTGCCGCTGCTGGCGATGTGCGACCGCTGGGACATCGGCGGGCTGTCCACCAATCTGCACCCCCAGACGCAGGGCCCCACGATCTTCATCTACGACGGCCACCCGGGAGGCGTGGGCATCACACGCACCGCGTTCATGCGCTTCGAGGAGCTGTGCCACGACGCGCAGCGCCTGATCGACGAGTGTCCCTGCACCAGCCCGGGCGGCTGCCCCTCGTGCGTGCAGTCGCCCAAGTGCGGGAACCTCAACGAACCCCTCTCCAAGGCGGGGGCCGGGCTGATGCTGAACGGGATGCTGGCGGCGGTGGCGGGCGTGGCGGCGTAGGCGGTGGAGCGCGCCCCAACGCGCATCCCAGGGCGCGCCCCTACCCCACCTGGTTGCCGCGGGCGATCCTGCGCAGGTCGATCGTCTCGTCGTAGAGCTTCGCGTCGACCCCCTCCTCCAGCGCCACCTCGCGCAGCGGCCGGCCGGAGTCCGTGGCCTTCCTGACGATCAGGGTGCCCTTGTCGTAGCCGATGGCCCCGTTGAGGGCGGTGGCCACGGCCAGGGTGGCCCCGGCCGAGGCATCGGTGCCGGCGCGGTTGGCGCGCAGGCCCTCGACGCACTTCTCGGCCAGCACCCTCGAGGCGCTCGAGAGCAGGCGCAGGGACTGCAGGAGGTTGCGCGCGATCAGCGGGATGCGCACGTTGAGCTCGAACTGCCCCTGCATCCCCCCGACGGTGATGGCTGTGTCGTTGCCGATGACCTGCGCGCACACCTGCAGCACGACCTCCGGGATCACGGGATTGACCTTGCCGGGCATGATCGAGGACCCCTTCTGCAGCTCGGGCAGGAGCAGCTCGCCGATGCCCGCACGCGGCCCGGAGCCCATCAGAGCCAGGTCCCCGGCGATCTTGGTGAGCGAAACCGCGATCACCTTCAGGGCCCCCGACAGCTCGACGAGGGCATCGCGGTTGGCCTGCGCCTCGAAGGGATCCAGGGGCGGGGCGATCTGCTTGAGCCCCGATTCCCGCTTCAACCGCGCCCTGACCCTCTCGGCGAAGCGCCGGTGGGTGTTCAGGCCCGTGCCCGTGGCGGTGCCCCCGAGCGGAATCTGCCCGACGTGCACGAGCGCGGAGCGCACCCGCTCCTGCCCCAGCGCCATCTGCGCGGCATACCCGGCGAACTCCTGCCCGAGCGTGACCGGCACGGCGTCCATCAGATGCGTGCGCCCGGCCTTGACCACATTCTCAAAGCTCCTGGCCTTCCTGGCGAAGGCCCGCTCCAGCTGCCGCAGAGCCGGCAGAAGCTCGTTGCAGGCGAGGTCCAGCGCGGCCAGGTGCACGGCCGAGGGAAAGACGTCGTTGGAGGACTGCCCCATGTTGACGTGATCGTTGGGGTGCACGGGGCGGGCGGGATCCCGATCTGTCGCCAGGGCGGCGATGACCTCGTTGGCGTTGGTGTTGGTCGAGGTCCCCGAGCCGGTCTGAAACACGTCGATGGGAAACTGCGCGTCGTGCCTGCCCGCGGCGATCTCGGCGGCCGCCTTCTCGATGCGCCCGGCGCGCCGCTGCTCGAGCAGCCCCAGCTCGGCGTTGACGGCCGCCGCGGCTCCCTTCAGGCGCGCGAGCCAGCGCACCACGGACACCGGCACGGTCTCACCCGAGATGGGGAAGTTCTCCACGGCCTTGGCGGTCTCTCCGCCCCAGAGCTGCCGGCTGTCCGTCATCGAGGTCTCCTTGGGAAGAATTTCCGACATGGTAGGCCAGCCGGGCCAGCCGGCGCCCCGCGAGCAGATCGATGCCGAGGCCGATCCAGACGACATACACAGAGGCCGCCGGCAGGACGTAGCGCGGCTCGAAGTGGATGACGATGTATGGCATGAGCATGCTGAGCAGGAGCGCTATGAGCAGGATGTGCTCTCGCCGCCGGCTCCGCCACGTGAGCCCCAGCGAAAGCATCGCGCAGAGGAAGACGAGAGGTTGGAAGACGCCCTCCAGCAGGGCCAGCGGGTGAGACGCGAAGAACGAGACCAGGGACGCCGGCGAACGGCGGGCAGGCAGGGTCGCTCCGTGGCGCATCCATGTGCCCCCTT
Source organism: uncultured Solirubrobacteraceae bacterium (assembly GCA_964582105.1). Classification (GTDB taxonomy): domain Bacteria; phylum Actinomycetota; class Thermoleophilia; order Solirubrobacterales; family Solirubrobacteraceae; genus Palsa-744. Next base: position 110,712 of record CAZOQI010000012.1, on the reverse strand, counting down.
CATAGATGAGCAGCGTCGAACGGACGATGCGGCGGGCGACTATGTCGGCGTAGTACAGCGGGTGGTTCTCGAGCTCCGGTATCAGGAAGTGCGTGCCCACGAAGCTGTCCCACGCCGGCGTTTCGGGGCGCAGGTCCGGCCGTATGGCGCGAACCTTCGCTTCGATCACATCGTCGTTGGACACGCTCGCTCCGATGTTGTTCGGCAGCTCGCCGAGTCCGACCCACATCGTGGCCCAGAAGCCGCTGCGGACGAAGACGAACGTGTGAAAGCGCTCGTAGTTGCGAATCGTCCACGGGGCGAGGAGGATGAGCGCAATCGCGGTGGGCACCAGAGCCTGAGCGAGCATCCGGCGCCAACCCGCGCGCGGGATCGTGGCGAGCGTGAGCAGCGCGGGAAGGATCAGCAGGTTCGGGCGGAAGTAGACGCCGGTGCCGGTGAGCAGGCCACAGACGACGAGCCAGCGCCAACGATGGGCTGAGCGGACCGCCTCCAAGTGGGCCGCGACGATCGCGATCGTGAAGTCCACGGCCCAGATGTCGTTGTAGGCGATGGTCGTCTGCCATGCGATCGGCAGGTACAGCGCGTAGAGGGCAGCGGCGGCGAGCGCGGCGACCCGCCGTTTGAAGAGGAGCAGGGAGATCCTGAAGATGAGCAGTGCGCAGAACGCATCGACGAGCGCCTGCAGGATCTGCATCGGCAGGTAGTCCTCGCGGCCGGTGATCTCCCAGACCCCCGCCAGCAGCAACGGCCCGCCGATGGGCTCGTTGATCTGCGGCTGCCATTCGCCGCGCCCGCCCAGCGATGCGTAGTTCACCTCCGCGGGGTCGACGAGGCGATGCCGGCGAATGCTCAGTTCGCTGATGGCGCGGACGGCGACTGGATTGGTGGCGAACCCCTGTCCGGCGACGATGCTGTGGGCCAGATCGCCGTAGTAGGACTGCGCCAGCGGATTGTGCGAATCGGATGCCAGATACGAAAGGCGCAGACCCAGGCCGGCTGCGACGACAGCGACGAGAATGGCCCCTGTTATCCATCTCCGCGACACGCGGCCAGGCTATATGAGTAGTTGGATGGAATCAAGCGAATGGCGTACACTTGCTCCATGCTGCGGACTGCTGCGCGACGATCGGCTCCAAGCGAGCTCGCGCATGCGCAGTGAGGCATATGGGCAGGGCGCGCCGCTCACGGTCGTGGACCGCTTTGGCGTATGGCTCAGCTGGGTGGCCGTCCGGCGCCACGCCGACTTCGCGGGAGCCCGGGTCGCCGACTTTGGCTGCGGCTATCACGCAGAGCTGGCTCGCCGGATCCTTCCGCGCGTGCACCGCCTGCTGCTCGTCGACATCCAGCTCGCCGATGACCTCGGGGACCTCCCCAAGGTGCAGGCCAGCGAAGGGTCGATCGAGGATGTGCTGCCCACGATCCCCGACCAGTCGCTGGACGTCATCCTGTGCCTGTCGGTGCTGGAGCACCTGCATGAGCCGCAGGAGGCGCTGAATGCCTTCCGCCGCATCCTGGTTCCGGGCGGTCTCGCGCTGGTGAACGTTCCGTCGTGGCGCGGGAAGTGGTGGCTCGAGCTCTCGGCTTTCCGCATCGGCTGCAGTCCCGCCCTGGAGATGGACGACCACAAGCGCTACTACGACCCGCGCGACCTCTGGCCGATGCTGGTCAGCGCCGGGTTTCGCCCGAGCGAGATCTCCTGCCGCCGGCGCAAGTTCGGACTCACGACGTTCGCGGCGTGCCGAGCTCCCAAACCGTGAGGGAGCGTGCCGCAGCGCCCTATCGCACCGCGTGAAAGATGCCGTTGCGCAGCACGAGGAAGTTGATCGAAGCCGCGAGCAGGGCGGTGACCAGGTAGACGACCTCCGTGGAGAGTCCCACGACGGAGGGCAGCAGCGCGGTGCTCGCGGCGGTGATGCCGTACTGCGCTCCGGCCAGGAGCAGATAGCGCCCGACCTGGTGGTGCACGGGCAGCGCGAATTCCTCGTGTTCGGTCCATACGAAGACGCGCTGCAGCGTGAAGTGGACGGCGAGCCCCAGCGAGAATCCGATGATCAGCGCTGCCTGGAAGGGCATGCCGGCGAGGAGGACGAGCAATGTGGTGCTGCCAAGGTAGACGGCGGCGACGGTGCCACCGGCCAGCGCGAAGCGTATTCCCTGTCCGAGCAGCCCGCGAGGCAGGCAGCTCACGGAGGATCGCCTCCCCGTAGGAAGGCGTCGGTCTGCGCCAATCCAGCCGGCGTTCCGATCTCAAAGAAGCGCTCGGTCGCCTCGACGCCGAAGAGCAGACCTGCATCCGCCAGCTGGTGGAAGAGGTCGGCCAGATCGCGCACGTCCTCCGCGACGAGATCGACGGCGGCCTGCGTCAGACCCGTGAGGCCATAGTCGATGAAGTCCATCTCCGCTGCGGGCGCCCGCTTGTCGTAGGCCTGCACGCGATCGCCGGCGAAGATGGCGTTGGAGGCGTCCCAGCGCCCCTCGTTGCGCAGCACGGTCATCATCGCCGGCAGCCCGCTGTCCCGCCAGGCGTTCGCCGCGGCGCGATAGTCAAGGCGCAGATAGGTGTCTCCATAGAGCACGAGGAAGCGCTCGCCCAGCAGCGCTCGCGCGCGCCGGATCGCGCCCAGCGTGCCGTCCAGTCCGGGCGAGTCGAAGCTGTAGGCGATGCGCATTCCGCACCGCTCACCGCCTATGCGTCGTTCGATCGCCTCTCCCATGTGGCCCACGCAGAGGACGATCTCCCGGGCCCCGTGAGTGGCGAGCAGCCGCAGCTGGTGCAGAAGGAAGGGCTCGCCGGCGATCTCGATCAGCGGCTTGGGGACCTCGCGCACGCGCTCCCCCAGGCGCGTTCCCAACCCCCCCGCCAGAATGCACACGGGCGGCAGGGCGCCGGCAGTCCCCTCAGCGCCGATCACCTCAGCGCCGATCACCTCAGCGCCGGTCCCCTCAGCGCCGATCACCTCAGCGGCGCTCACGAATGTCGCCTCGGGGACGCGTGAGCACCGTCAAACTGCGTATCCCAAAGGGCAGTTTCACGCCGCGATCCAGCAGCGCCTCCTCGATGCGGCAGGCGAGGTGACCCAGGCGCGAGTCGCGTGTGCCTTCGGCGTCGCTCGCCACCCTGCGTTCCAGCGCCTCTCCGCGAAGATGATCGTGGAAGCGCCGGTTGCGCTGCTTGACGCTCCAGAAGGCCGGGTAGAGCAGCGCGCCAAGGCAGACCTCTTCCAGGACGATCAGTCCGGCGCCGCGAGCCTTGCGGGCAAGCTCGCCGCGAGCATAGCGGCGCACGTGTCCGCCGATGCGATCGAGGTAGTCGTAGTTGCCCGGACCCAGCGGAACAACGATCACCGCGCGGGCGCCGGGCTTCATGATCCGGAAGATCTCGGCGAGCGCGCGCTCGTCGTGGAGCACGTGCTCGAGCACGTTGGCGCTCACCACGGCGTCGACGCTTTCATCCGCGAGCGGCAGCTCGCAGACGTCGGCCTGCAGCAGCAGCGCGTCCGGCGTGCAGGCGTGCGCGCGGCGCAGGCCATTGGCGAGGAGATCGACTCCGATCAGCGTGGCCTGCGGTGCGCTGGCGCGCAGATCTTCGAGCATGTAGCCGGCCGCGCAGCCGATGTCGATCGCCGTCGAGCCCCGGGACAGCGATCCGAGGCGCGCGAGCATCGCCCGCCTCGTCCAGAGGTCGATGAAGTGCGTACGGCTGCTCTCCGCGTGGAGCTGCTCGTAGCCCTCGGACCAGTGCACGGACTCCTCGGCCGTGGCGGGGACGTAGCTGAGGAAGGGCCGGCGCGTGCGCTCGTCGATCAGCCACCCGGCGGCGAAGGGGGGGACGCGCGAGGCGCCCGGCGGGGCACGCAGCAGCCAGTCCAGGTCGACTCCGAGCGCGCTCACTGCTCGTCCCATCCGTGACGCGACTCGAGGATGTACTTGGGCCTTTCCCGAGACTCGTCGTATATCCGCCCCACATACTCGCCGATCACGCCGAGCGACAGCAGCTGGATGCCGCTGAAGAAAGCCACAGCGATCACGATCGTGGGATTGCCCACCGGGAAGCCGATGCCGGCGATCTTCAGGACGAGGTAGGTGAACGCAAACAGCAGAGCCACTCCGGCGAGGACCGTCCCGGTCATCGAGATCAGCTGCAGCGGATAGCGCGAGAAGCCGATGATCCCGTTCACGCCTTCCACCCACGAGCCCCATGCGTGGGCGTACTTGGTCGAGCCCGCGGCCCGCGGCTCGCGGTCGAAGAGGATGCCGATCTGAGGAAAGCCGACGAGGCTGACAAGACCCCGCAGGTAGCCGTGGGCCTCCTTCAGAGAGACCACGCTGTCGACGACCCGGCGGCTCATCAGGCGAAAGTCGCCGGTGTTGATCGGGATCTCGACGTCCGCGATGCGGTTCATCACGCGGTAGCCAACGGCGGCGGTGATGCGCTTGGTCAGGCCCTCCCCCGCGCGCGAGCGCCGCTGTGCGTAGACCACGTCGTAGCCCTCGCGCCAGCGCTCGACCATCTGGGGAATCAGCTCGGGAGGGTCCTGCAGATCGCAGTCGATCACGACCACCGCATCGCCGGCCGCGGCCTCCAGGCCCGCCATCGTGGACATCGCCTGTCCAAACCTGCGCGAGAAGCGCAGCATCTTCACCCGCGCGTTCTCGCGGTGCAGGCCGAGGATCAGCTCTTCGGTGCGATCGCTCGAGGGATCGACGCTGAAGATCAGCTCCCACTCCAGGTCCAGCCCCCGCATGACCTTGCAGAGACGCTCATACACCTGGGGGATGTTGTCCTCCTCGTTATAGGCGGGAATGACGACGCTCAGCAGCGGCGCACCGCCCGCGGAGGCTCCCGCTGCGGCGGCGGCGCTCATGTGTACTCGCTGGCGTAGGCGCCGTCGAACTCGAAGTCGAATACCAGCTCGGTGACGCCCGCGGCCGCCATCGCCCGCCTGACGTCCTCGGGAAGGCGGGCATACACCATCAGGAACCCTCCTCCACCCGCTCCCACCAGCTTGCCGCCGATGGCGCCGTTGTGCCGCGCGAGCGCGTAGAGACGATCGATGTGCTCGTTGGCCATCCCCGGCGAGCGATCCCGCTTGTGCATCCAGTGCTCGTGCATCAGCTCCGCGTAGGACTCCAGCTCTCCATCCACGAGCAGCCGCTGGATCTCGCGTCCGAGCGCCTTCGTGCGATGCAGGTTCTCGATCATCCGCGGATCGCCGCTGCGGGAGCGTTCGTCCTGGTCGGCCAGCACCTTCGAGGCCGAGCGAGCCTCGCCGGTGTAGAAGAGCAGCAGCCGCTCGCGCAGCGCTTTGAGCACAGCCGGATCGAGCTCCAGCGGCGCGACGTCCACGTCGCCTTTGGTATGGACGGTGTAGGCGCAGATCCCCCCGTGGGCGGCGACGTAGGGATCCTGCTTGCCCACCGGCTCGCCGAGCACGTCCATCTCGATCTCGCATGCCGCCTCGGCGAGGCCGGAGGGGCTCATCGAGATGTGCCGAGCGCGCAGGAGGCTCTTGAGCAGACAGACCGTGTAGGCCCCTGAGGAGCCCATGCCGGTCCCCGCCGGCACTTCGGCGACCGAGGCGATCTCCAGCGGAGCGCCCCACCAGTGACGCCGCAGCCCCTCGCGCAGGATCGGGTGGCGTATCTGCGCGATCTGATCCACCTCCTCCAGTTCGGAGTACTTCATCCTGTAGCGGCTATGGAAGGACGTGTGGGTAAGCATGTATACATACTTATCAACTGCCCCCGACACGAAGAACCCCCCGTGATCCTGGTAGTAGGAGGGCAGGTCGGTCCCCCCGCCGCCGAGGGAGATGCGCAGCGGCGCGCGGCTGAAGATGACGCTCATGCTCCCCACCCGATCCGGATCGGCGCGGCCAGCGCGGCGGGGCTCGAGCGCATCGAGCTAGAGCGTGAAGCCGGCTGCATTGGCATCGTCGTGGAACATGCGAACGGTCTCGAGCGAGTAGCGCTCGAGTTTCTTGCCCAGGCCGTCGAGCTTCTTCAGAAGATCGTGGGTGATGGTGATGATGTGACAGCCGACCTGGTTGGCCTGCACGAGGTTGAGGATCTCCCGGGGCGAGGCCCAGATCAGTTCCGCGCGCGGGGCGACGGTCATGATCTGCACCGAGCGGGACATGAGCGGCACGGGGTCGATGCCGGCGTCGGCGATGCGCCCGGCGAAGACCGAGATGCAGGAGGGCGCACCGTCCCTGACGGCGGCGGTGATCGTCTCGACCTGAGCGGGTGTGAAGAGAGCCGTGACGTTGACCTTCACGCCTCCCTCGGAGAGCTCGCGGGCAAGCGGCGCCAGCGACTCCCCGGCGGTGGTGGTGACGGGGATCTTGACGTACACGTTCTCCCCCCAGGAGGCGATCAGGCGCGCCTGGCGGCGAATCTCGTCGGCGTCGTCGGCAAAGACCTCGAAGGAGATCGGGTGTTTGTCGACTCGCTCCAGGAGGCCGCGGGCAAACGCGGTGTAGTCGGTCAGCCCGGCCTTGTGCATCAGGGTGGGATTCGTCGTGAAGCCCTCGATCCGCGGATCGGCGGCGAGGGCGAGGATGCCGTCGAGATCCGCCCCGTCGGCGAAGATGCGCGTGGAGATCTGGTCGAGTTTCGGCGTCACCGGCGGGACAGTAGTAGCAACGTCCCTCTCCTTGAAATCCTTCAAGCTGAGGCAGGAGCAGAGGGGGCGACATCCGCGTCGGTGTCTCCGACCACCCGCCGGCTTGCGGCATCGGCGCGCTCGGACTACAGTAATGAGCCTGCATGTCGGAAGACCACAGCAGCACCTACCTCGCCGATGTCGCCGTGATCGCGCGCGCGCTGGGACCGGCCCAGCTGGACGCCCTGGCCGGCGGTCTGGCGGGCGTGCGCGAGCGCGGGGGACGGCTGTTCATCCTGGGCGTGGGCGGCGGCGCCGGCCACGCCTCGCACGCCGTCAACGACTTCCGCAAGCTGTGCGGGCTGGAGAGCTATGCGCCCACCGATAACGTCTCCGAGCTCACGGCGCGCACCAATGACGACGGCTGGGAGAGCACCTTCAGCGCGTGGCTCGCGGTCTCGCGCCTGAGCGAGCGCGACGCGCTGCTGGTCTTCTCGGTCGGCGGCGGCTCGCGCGAGCGCAATGTCTCGATCAATCTGGTGGAGGCGATGGAGGCGGCGCGCGCGGTGGGCGCGTCGATCTACGGCGTCGCGGGCGCCCCCGGCGGGACGCTGGCGGAGCTTGCGGATGTGGCGATCCTGATCGATCCCCCCGCGGCGCTGCGCACGCCGCTGGTGGAGTCCTTTCAGGCGGTCGTGTGGCACGCGCTGGTCTCCCACCCCCGCCTGGCGCTCAGGTCGGGCCACTGGGAGTCGCTCACCGCCCCCGGCGGGCCGTGAGTCCGCGGTCTCGGCAGGGCCTATGTGCCGGCAGCGGCTATACCGGCAGGAGCTAACCGGCAGGGGGCTATGTCTGCGGCAGGTAGCCGCGGTCTGGCAGCGCGAAGCCGGTCTCCTCAGCCCAGGCGTGAATGGACCTCATCAGGCGCTCGCGGATGTCGGCGCGGTCCTGCAGCCACACGAGGGTCGCATGCCGGTCGCGGCCGATCATCAGCAGGCCGTCCATGCCGCGTGCGCGCCTGAGCGTGGACATCGCCTGCTCGGGCGTCTGCGCGATCGGCGCGCCGACGTTCAGAGAGGTGTTCACGGACGCCTCCACGCCCACCCTGCGTCCCATCGCGAGCAGGAACTCGTGGCAGAAGGGGTCGACGTCGGGGCGCACTATCTGCAGGCGCCCGGTGCCGTCGTGGTGGATCACGGCGGGGATCGCCTCGTGCGCCTGTGGCCGCGCATGCGCCGTGAGCACCATGTAGTTGTAGGCGTTGCAGTCATCGTCGGATGCGCCCTGCTCCAGGTGGAAGAAGCGCTCGGCGGCCGCGCGCGTGAGCATCGGGGCCAGCGGCCTGATCAGTTCGCGGTGCTTGACGCGTTCGTTGAGCAGGCGGCGGGTATCCGCTTTGCAGGGGTTGGCGAGGATGCTGCGATGCCCCAGCGCGCGCGGGCCGGTCTCGGCGGCGCCCTGGTAGACGCCCACGATGTGATCGTTGGCCACCACGTACGCGAGCAGGTCGGCCACCCGCTCGATGACAGCGGGGTCCGAGCAGTCGCCCAGCGGCATGCTGCCGGCGGCCGGCTCGGCGCTGACGGCCGCCCGGATCATCGAGGTGGTGGGCGGACGGCCGCAGTAGAAGGCGTGTCGCAGCGCGGGGCCCGGGCGCGCGCCGGCGCGCATCGCGAATGCGTAGGCCGCGCCGATCGGCGTGCCCGCGTCGCCGGGTATCGGCGGCACCCACAGATGCAGCCGCGTGTTCCTGCGCCCGAGATTGCGCTCGTACCAGTGCTCGTCGAAGCATTCCAAGAGGCGCATGTTGGCGACGCAGTTCAGGGCCGTGCCGCCGGTCAGGACGAGGCGGTGGCTGCCGGTCGCGCGGATGGCGTGCTCCACCATGTGGACCAGCGTGTCCTCGTAGACCATCTGCACGGCGGCGGCCTTGTCCACGCGCTCGCGGGTGATCTCCGGGTGGCGGATGTCCTCGACGTTCAGGACGGCATCGGGGTTCCACATCTCCCCGGGCGGGATGGGCTTGCCGAGGATGTCGATCAGCTCCTCGCTGTAGGGATCGGCGAGGGAGGCTCTTGTCCAGTTGGCGAGTATGCGGTTGAGATGCACCTCGCCTTCGGGTCCGAAGTGAAAGAGGTGCTTCAGGCGCCGGTAGTAGGGGTTGGTGAGACGTTTGCCATCCCCCCAGGCGGCGGCGCCCATGTAGCGGCCCTCTGAGCTCAGCGGCGGCCAGCCGCCCTGCGTCGAGCTGATGAAGCCGTACATCGTGCCGACCGAGTCAAGGCGGCTCGTGCCGCGCGCGCTCAAAAGCGTGAGCTCGCCGCCGCGGCAGATGTAGAGCGATGTGGTGGCGTCGTCGCCGTTGCCGTCGATGACCAGCGCCATGACCGGATCGGCGCCGGCGGCGAACGGCGAGACCGCGTAACTCAGGTATGCGTGACTGTCGTGATGGCGGACCCCGACGATCGGCATGGGCCCGTCGAGCCCGAGCTGACGTCCAAGACGTGCGGGAGCGTGGATCAGCGCCGGCACGCCTTCGCGGGCGGGGTGCTCCTCGGACTTCCCCCGCGAGGACCTCTCGCGCGTCTCCTGCACCGCGGAGCGCTCTCGCAGAAGCACGTTGAGGCTCGCCGGCGCCTCCTCCAGCATCAGCTGCAGAAAGGTGACGTTGAGGAAGCCCGCGTAGTCCCAGCTGCTCACGCACAGGGCCAGATCCCTGGGTTCAAGGCCAAGCGCCTGCATGTGCTGCTTGATGGCCTCGATCGAGTGCTCGGGGTACTGGTTGCAGTGCTTCTCCGCCGTGTAGCGCTCCTCCTCTTCGTTGCAGATCAGCTCCACCTTCCCGCGCTCGGAGACCCGCACCAGCGCGGCGCCGGAGTTGTGGCTCGTGGTGTTGAACCCGAGCACATAGGCCTCCCGGCCGGCACGGATCTCCTGCGCCAGCGCGGCGAGACGCGAGCGCGCGAGCGCGCTCTCAGGGCGGTGCAGACCGTGGCGCGAGAGGAAGGCGCCCATCATCGAGAGGGCCGCGCGGCCACCCCACCTGGCCAGGCGCGGGCGCCTTGGGCCCCATCTGCCGAAGACCTCGTTCAGGTGCTCTTCCATCGTTTTATCATACAGAAGCCTTCTAGGAGTTCAGACATTTATCGACTGTCGAGCGAGCCCCTGCCAGCCATGCGAGCGATCAGACTACGGTGATGGGCCCGTATGGCCAAGAGGGTGCCGGGCAGAGCTCTCGGCGGGCGGCGTTCCTCGATCGCGATGGGGTGCTCAACGAGCTGGTCCTCGACCCCCATTCCGGCGCCTGGGAGGGGCCGCTGGAGGTCGAGGAGGTGCGCCTGATGCCGGGCGCCGCGGGCGCCGCGCGGCGCCTCGCGCAGGCCGGCTTTTTGCTGATCTGTGTTTCCAACCAGCCCGCGGCGGCCAAGGGCAGGGTGGCGCTGGGGCAGCTGCTGGCGGTGCACGAGCGCGTGCGCGAGCTGCTGGCGCGAGAGGGGGTCGCCCTGGCGGCCTGGCGCCTGTGCCCGCACCACCCGGAGGGCGTCGTGGCCGAGCTTTCGGGGCCGTGCTCGTGCCGCAAGCCGGCGCCGGGCATGCTGCTGGACGCGGCCGGCGCCACGGGGGTTCACCTGGGCGCGTCGTGGATGGTCGGAGACACCGACGCGGATGTCGCCGCGGGGCGGGCTGCCGGCTGCCGGACGCTGCTGATCGAGCACCCCGGCAGCGCCCACAAGCGTATGAGCGGCGCTCACCGGCCGGATCTGCGCGCCCGGGACCTCGCCAGCGGCGTGGAGCTGCTGCTCGGTGTGAAATGAGGGGCATTTTCTGTTTTGAGAGGCGGCCTCCCGGCCGCCGTGATGGCCGCGCTATGGCCGCCTGGCGCGTACGTTGCTCAGCGGCGCGTTCTCATCCGCAGAAGGCGGCGAGCTCTCTGGCGAGCCCCACGGGATCGTCGTAGGCCATGAGAAAGCCGGTCCCCGGGAGCACCCGCAGCTGCGCGCTGGGCAGCAGCGCCAGCGCCTCTTCGGCGCCGCTCAGCGGATACAGGGGATCGCTGTCGGCCCACAGCAGCAGCACGGGCGTGTGGCGCAGACGCGGGTAGGCGTGCTCGCGCAGCTGCGCCTGCCACTGCGCCCCGTGCGGCCAGCGCGCGGCGCACTTGGCCCAGGAGCGGGCGAGGTTGGAGTTGCCGGGAACGTCGGCGAAGGCGTGCCTGATGAGGTCGCGCGCGGCGGGTTCGTGGCGGGCGGAGAGACGCAGGCCCAGCTGCGGGGTGAAGACGGCGCGCGTGGCGTGGGTGAGCAGGCGGTCCACCCCGGGGATGGAGCCGGCGCGCGTGACGGTGCGCCATCCCGCCTGCAGCCACGGCCGCACGGGGGGCAGGTGCAGGCGGTTGGGCATCAGCACGAGCCTCGAGGGATGCAGGCGCCGGGTGGCGATGGCGTGCAGCAGGATGTCGGCGCCCGCGTCGTGGCCGCCGATCAGCGGGCGAGGGCCGAGCACGTCGGCTGACCACCCTGCGATGACATCGGCGAACCAGTCGATCGTGTAGGGGTGGCGGGGGCGCTCCTCGGAGTCCCCGTGCAGGGGCAGATCGGGGAGCACCACGCGGAAGCGATCCGAGAGAGAGGCCACGACGGGCTCCAGCTCCTTGTGCGAGAGCATCGCCGAGTGCAGCAGCGCGAGGGGAGGGCCGGCGCCGAGTTCGCGGTAGGCGACGCGGGCGCCGTCGTGGTGGTGGTAGAGGCGCAGCTTCACCGGGCCATCGTAGGCAGCCGTCGCCTGCATCGCCGAGGCTCCTGCCTCTGCACGATCGCTGCCGGGGTGCAGGAGGCGTTGCGCGACTTGCGCCGATGCGCGGCAGACCTGAACACTGTGCAGCGTGAGCGCGATCCGCACCAATGCCGCCGCCGCGATGCTGGGCGTCAGCCCAAATACGCTGCGCAGCTGGGAGCGGCGCCTGGGCTACCCCAGCCCGCGCCGCAGCGAGGGCGGGCACCGCCAGTTCGAGCTGGCCGAGATCGAGGCGCTGCGCCAGGCGCTGACCGAGACCAACAACATCTCCTCGGCCATCTCCATCGCGCGCGAGCGCGGCGCGGGGGTGGGCTCGCTCGGCGGCCTGCGGGGAGCCCTGGAGGCATTCGACCCCGAGCGCGCCGATCGGCTGCTGGAGGAGAGCCTGGCGGTGCGCTCGGTGGAGCGCACGGTGCAATGCACGCTGCTGCCCGCGGTGCAGTCGCTGAGCGGTGAGGAGGCGCAGGCGCACAACCCCTCCACCGCCCATAACCCCTCCCCCGCCTCCCCCGCGCACAACCCCTCCCCCGAGTACGGCTTCGCCTGGCGCTACGCCAGCGGCTGGCTGGCCGCGGCCCAGCGGGTGGCGCCGCCGGCCACGCTCGAGCAGGGGGCGATGATCTTCGACGCCGGCCGCCCGCTGGATATGGACGCGCTGTATGTGCAGGCGCTGGAGCTGTTCCTGCGCCGCGCGGGCTGGCGCGTGCTGACGCTGCCGGTGGAGCTGCAGGCCGCGCGGCTGAGCGGCGCGCTGCGCGCCCTGAATCCGCAGGCGGTGGTGCTGGGCGGCGCGGGCGCCTCGCTGGATGCGCTGGGGCGGCTGGTGTATGCAGTGAGGCAGAGCTGCGGGCAGGTGGAGGTGCTGGACTACCGCGGCGCGCTGCCGGACACCGGCGCCGGCACGGTCACGCGCCTGGGCAGCGAGCCGCTGGCCGTGGCGGAGGCGCTGGGCGAGAGCATCCGCGCCCGCCCACGCTCACGCTCAAGCCGCCACCGCGGTGGGAACGCGATCGTCGATCAGCATGCGGCGCCAGCGGGCGCGCAGCAGCGGCGATAGGGCCAGCCACAGCGCGGCCAGGGCGATCGCGCAGAACAGACCCACGTCGAGCAGGCCTCGGGGCTGGAGCGTCTGCGCGAGCGCGACCACGGGAAGGGTCCAGAGCACGATCGGAAGGTAGCCGGGGACGAGCACCTCGCGCGCGAAGCGGGCCTTGGAGATGCCGACGTGGCGCAGCGCGTAGTGCAGCGACAGCGGCAGGGTCAACCAGGCCGAGATGACGGTGCCCCAGATCACGCCGACCGTGCCCCAGGCGGCGGTGAGCGCGATCGAGAGGCCCAGCGTGAGCACCGCCCCCGCCACCGTCAGCCACACGAACACGCGAATGCGCCCGATGCCGTATATCGCCGCCCCCAGCGCACCGGTGCCGGCGCCGAGGAACCAGTAGGAGACGAAGATCTGCACGTAGCCGGCGTGGCGGGCGTACTCGGGGCCGATCCAGGCCGCGACTATCGGTCGCGCGAGCACGACGATGAGGACCACGAAGGGGACGGTGAGGACGATTCCGTAGAGCGATGCGACGAGCACCAGCTCGCGCAGCCGCGCCGCGCGGTCCTGCGCGACGAGACGCGAGGAGGTCGAGATGAGCGCCGAGCCCACCAGTCCCGAGATCAGGCGCACGCCGCTGTGGGGACGCAGCGCGACCTCGTAGACGACGATCGCCGCGGCGCCCACGAAGGCGGTGATGACGATGCGATCGCTCTCGTAGACGAAGGTGTCCGAGATGCCCATCAAAAAGAGGCCCGCGCTGAAGCCCAGGGCCGAGCGCAGATGCGCTCCGCGCCAGCGCCCGGCGCCCCGCCGCAGACCCAGGTGCGGCCAGGCCAGGGCAGCCGCGAGGGCGCCTTCGAGCACGAGCACGGCGCCGAAGATCCCGGTGAGCACGGCCACCGAGCGCGTCGCGCGGCTGGCGAGGAAGATCAGCGCCAGGGTGAGCGCCGCGCAGGATATTTCGACCAGCGCGCAGAGGTCGTATCGCTCCAGCCCGCGCAGGGCCGCCGGTCCCAGGCGCGAGGGCCAGTAGAAAAATGCGACTCCCGCCGCCACCAGCAGCGTGGGCACCGCCTGAGAGCTCACGTCCGCACCGCTGAACAGCGCCCGCCCGCCGAGCAGCGCCAGCAGGGCCACCGCCAGGGCGGCGATCGCGCCGAGTCCCACCAGCAGCAGCAGCGACGCGCGCAGGATCGAGCCGAGCCGCTCGTGCTCGCCGGTGGCGCGGTACTCGGCCACGTACTTGATGACGCTCAGGCCGACGCCGTATTCCACCGCGTTGACGTAGCCCGTGAGCGTGGTGGCGAATACGAACAACCCGGTGGGCGCGGCGCCGAGGCGATTGACGAGCAGCGGCAGCATGGCCAGCGCGATGAGCCCGCGAACGAGCGTGCGCACACCCAGCAGGAGCGTGTTGACGGGCACTCCGCCCGCGACCCACGCCCCGCCGCGTTTCACGCCGGCGCGGGAATCAGCTCTGCCATCGCGCGGATGTCCTGCGCGCCGAGCCAGCTGTCGTTGCCGTCGCTGGAGTAGCGGAAGCCCGGCGGCAGCTCCTCGCCGATCCGCTCGGGAGCCGTCCCCCAGGAGGGCGTCTGAGGGTAGATGACGAAGCGGTCCTCGAGCACCCGCGCGTGGCGGGACTCGTCCTCGGTGAGGAGCACCTCGTGCACCTTCTCCCCCGGCCGGATGCCGATGATCCGGCGCGGCGCCTCGGGCGCGATGGCCTCGGCGATCTCCAGCACTTTCATGCTGGGGATGCGCGGCACGAACACCTCGCCGCCGCGCATCAGCGCGAGGCAGCTGATGACGAACTCCACGGCCTGCTCCAGCGTGATCCAGAAGCGGGTCATGGCTTCGTCGGTGATCGTCAGCTCCCCTTCGCGCGCCTGCGCCTTGAACAGCGGGATGACGCTGCCGCGGCTGCCCACCACGTTGCCGTAGCGCATGGTGGCGAAGCGCGCGGGAGAATCGCCGGCGTAGGCGTTGCCCTGCGTGATGATCTTCTCGGCCGCGAGCTTGGTGGCGCCGTAGAGGTTGACGGGGTTGACGGCCTTGTCGGTGGACAGCGCGAGCGTGCGCGGCACGTCGTTGGCGATCGCCGCGGTGATGATGTTCTCGGCGCCGATGATGTTGGTCTTGACCGCCTCGAAGGGGTTGTACTCGCACGCCGGCACCTGCTTGAGCGCGGCCGCGTGGATCACCACGTCAACGCCGCGCATGGCCATCTCCAGGCGCTGCGCGTCGCGCACGTCGCCGATCAAAAAGCGCACGCGCTCGTCGGTGGCGAGGGTGCGCTGGAGGTCGTACTGCTTGAGCTCGTCGCGGCTGTAGATCCTCACCGCCGCCGGTTCGTGATCGGCCAAGAGCCTGCGCAGGAAGGCGGTACCGAAGGATCCGGTGCCGCCGGTGATCAGGATGACCCTGTTCTGGAGAAGTGGGCTTGGATGCGCGTTCATGGTGGAGATGCCTGCGTATCGAAGCGTTATGGACGGGACCGCTGCCGGCCAGGAGCCCGGCGAGCCCCGGCACGGCTCCCCGGCGTTTTCCGGCATGGCTGTTTCCGACTTGCGGCGATGCGCGAGGTCGCCGACTAGCATGAGCGACACCGAAAGGCGGAACGTGACAGCCACTCATCGCGGAACGAACCACAGGCCGTATGTTGGGAAGAGCCCGATGAGCGCCACGGATCCCCGGGCCGGGCGACCGACGCTCGGCGCGGCTCGGCTCGCGCCCGCAGGTGCAAGGCCGCCATCCGGATGCTGCTCGACCGGGCGTCTGGCCCTCGGAACGGCTCAGTTGGGAATGCCCTATGGGGTGGCGAACCGGCGCGGGCAGCCCTCGGCGGGCGAAGCGGCGGCGATTCTCGACCTGGCCCTCGATGGCGGTATTCGCTGCCTGGACACGGCCGCGGGCTATGGAGAGGCCGAGAGCATCATCGGCGACTGCCTGCGCGAGCGAGCGCTGAGCGCAGACGCCGCCGACCTGAGAGACGTCGCGGTCGTGACCAAGCTGGCGTTCGAGGACGGCGGAGATCGGGCGGGCATTCGAGCGGACGTCGGCGCCGCTTTGGCCGTCCGCGCCGCCCTGGCCGTCCGCGCCGCCCTGGTCGCGAGCCGGCGGCGCCTGGGCGCCGTGCCCGATGTCGCGCTGCTGCACGATGCGAGCCTGCTCGGGCAGTGGGAGGGACCCCTGGGGGACGCGCTGCGGGCCTGCCGCGCGGATGGTCAGGTGGGAGCGATCGGGGTCTCCGTCTACACGCCTGAGCAGTTCGCCCTTGCGCTGGAGCTGAGCGACGTGGATGTCGTGCAGGCGCCCTTCAGCGTGCTCGATCGGCGCCTGGAGCAGGCCGGACTGCTGGCGCGCGCGCACGCACGGGGCGTCGGGGTGATGCTGCGCAGCGTCTTCCTGCAGGGCCTGTTGATCATGGAGCCGGCCGAGCACCCGGCGTGGCTGCGCTCCTCCGCCGCGCCGTTGATCCGCTGGCGGGATATCTGCGCGCGCTACGGAGTGGCGCCGCGAACCGCGGCGCTGCGCTTTGTGCTCGAGCGCACGGCGCCCGCCACGGTGGTGGTCGGCTGCGAGTCCGCGGAGCAGCTCGATGAGCTGCTGCGATCCGCGCGCGGCCCCGATCTCCCCGTGGAGCTGACGGCCGAGCTGGAGGATCTGGCGATCGCCGATCGAGGGCTCCTGGAACCGACCAGCTGGCCGCTATGAGCCGCAGGCTCGTCGCCGCGCTCCCCTGCCGCTGCAACAGCACGCGGCTGTGGGGAAAGCCCCTGCAGCCGCTGGCGCCGGGATTGGCGATCGCGGAGCACCTGGCGCGCTCCCTGCGGCAGTTCGCGTGCGTGTCCGAGGTGCGCCTGGCGATCGCGCGGGGACCGGGCGAGGATGCGCTCATCGACCTGGCCGAGCGCGCGGGGCTTGGATATCTCGTGGGCTCGGAGGAGGATGTCCTCGGCCGCGTGATTGCAACCGCGAGGGAGGCGGGCGCGAGCGATGTGCTGCGCAAGACGAGCGAGGATCCCTTCTTCGACATCGCGATGCTCGAACCCGCATGGAGGCGCCATCTCAAGCACGGCAACGATGTGACGGCGCTCGATCTCGCGCCCGAAGGCACGGCGTTTGAGATATTCACGCTCGCGGCGCTCGAGCGCTGCCACGAGCTGGGGCGCGAGGAGGACCGCGAGCACATCGCCAACTACGCTCGCTTTCATCAGGCGCAGTTCGCCATCGAGATCCTGCGTCCGGAGCCGGCTTGCCGGCGCCTGGATCTGCGCCTGACCGTGGATCACCCCGAGGACCTGATCGTCTGCCGTGCCGTGTTCGGCGGCCTGCGCGGTCACGAGCGCCTCATTCCGCTGCGTGAGATCGTGCGCTTCCTCGACGACCACCCCGAGCTGCGCGATCTGGTGCGCCCCTTCGCCAGCGCTCATCCGACATGGGAGGGGGTACCCCAGCCGCACGCCTCAGCACAGCCGCATGCCGCCGCCGCCCAGCCGCACGCCCCCACCGCCCAGCCGCACGCCCCCACCGCCCAGCGGCACGCCCCCACCGCCCAGCCACACGATGCCCCCGCCGGCGTCGGCCCCGGCCCCGGCCCCGGCCGCCATGCCTGACCTGCAGCGCATCGGCCCCCTGGAGCGCGGCTACGTGAGCGAGGTGCTCGCTGCGGAGTTCCGCACGTCCTCGGGCGGCGCGATGACCACGCGCCTGGAGCATGCCTTCGCCGAGCTCGTCGGGGCCGACTTCGCGGTCGCGTTCGTCAACGGCACGGCCACCATGCACGCCGCCCTGGCCGCTGCGGGCATCGGGCCTGGCGAGGAGGTGATCGTGCCGCCCCTGACGATGGCCAGCACCACGCTGGCGGTGCTTCAGGCGGGGGCCGTGCCGGTGTTCGCCGACGTCGATCGCGCCACCTTCACCCTCGACCCCGCGAGCGTGCGGGAACGGCTGACGCCGCGCACGCGCGCGATCATTCCCGTGGCGCTCTACGGGCTGCCTCCCGATCTCGATGCGCTGATGCGCATCGCCGATGAGCACGAGCTGCTGGTGATCGAGGACGACGCCGAGGCCGTGCTGGCGAGGATCGGCGAGCGGCGCCTGGGGGCGATCGGCCACGTGGCCAGCTTCAGCCTGCAGTCGAGCAAGCATCTGAGCAGCGGCGAGGGCGGCCTCATAACCACCGACGACGGCGATCTGGCCGAGCGCACAAGGCGCTTCAACAGCCTTGGATATGCCGCGATCGGCGCCCGTCGCAGCGCGATCGCCGCGGCGGACATCCAGGACCCCTGCTACAGCCGGCACGTGAGCTTCGGCTTCAACTACCGCCTGCCGGAGCTGTGCGCGGCAGTTGCGCTCGCGCAGGTGGAGCGCGCCGCGGAGCTGGTGGCGCAGCGGGTGGCGGTCGCGCGGCTGTTCGCCGAGGCGGCGCGGGGCGCGGAATGGCTCGTGCCGCAGCACACGCCGCACGGCTTCACCCACACCTACTGGACCTATGTGCTGCGCCTGGACGCGCCTGAGATCGGCTGGCGGGAGTTCCGGCGCGTCTTCCTGCGCGAGGGCGGCGATCCGTTCTACGGAGCCTGGCGGCTGACATACCTGGAGCCGCTGTTCGCGGCGGGCTGCCCGGTGCGCCATCCGGCATATGAGGGCGCCTACCAGGATTACGCGCCCGGATTGTGCCCGGTGGCCGAGGAGATCCAGCCGCGCCTGATTCAGCTGAAGACGAACTACTGGCGCATGGCCGAGGCCGAGCACCAGGCGCAGGCGCTGGCGAGCGCGATCGCCAGCATCGAGGGCCGCTCGTGAGGCATCCGTGACAGGCATCCCTCTCAGGACCTCATGCCGGCCGCTCCGAGGACCTCATGCCGGCCGCTCCGAGCGCAGCAGGCCGAAGAGGAGCGAGTCGTGGTGGGCCCCCTCGTGGAAGCGATGCTCGCGCAGTGTGCCCTCCAGCGAGAAGCCCAGCGCCCCGAGAAGCCGCGCCTTGAGGGTGTCGAAGGCGTAGACCTCCACCCACAGCCGGCGCAGGTTCAGATCCCTGAAGGCGTGCGTGATCAGGATGCGCGCGGCATCGGGAGCGAGAGTGCCGTCGATGTAGAGCGCGTCGCGGCCGATGTAGAGCGAGAGCTCGGCGGTGCGATCGACCCATTCGATGTAGCAGAGGCCGCAGGCGCCCACCAGCTCGCCGCCGGCGAGCTCCTCGATGGCGAACATCAGCGTGCTGCTCCTGCCGGGGCCCATGATCGTGCGCTCGAACCAGGCGAGCTGATCGTCCATGCTCAGCTCGCGGCGCTCGCGGAAGAAGCGCCGCAGCGTGGGCTCGTTGCGCCAGGCAAGCAGCCGGGGCAGGTCGGCGCGGGCGAGCGCACGCAGCCCAACGTGCTCGCCGCTCAGCACGGAAGCTCTCCGCTCAGCACGAGAGCCCTTCGCTCAGCACGGGAACTCTGCGCTCAGCACGGGGGCGTCAGATCCTCGGCGCGCAATGCCTCGCCTCGCACCATGTCGCGCAGCAGCGAGGACCCCACTGCGTGGCGCACGCGATCGGGTCCGAGCGATCCCGGCTCCGCCGGGCGCAGGCACTCCAGGTCCGCCGCCGTGAGCGTCGCACCGGCGCTCAGATCGCGGGCCAGACGCAGGCAGCGACGCTGCACGATCCGCGCGTCGCGCTCGTTGCCCTCCACGCGCTTGACGCCGTCGCCGAGCGCGGACTCAAGCTCGCGCGTCCGCTGCACCATCTCCGACCAGGACCTGGGCGTCATCGAGAAGGCGTGGTCGGGACCCTCGCGCGCGTTGTCGTCGGTGAAGTGCTTCTCGATGAGTCGCGCGCCGAGGGTCACGGCGCCCAGCACCGTCGCATGCCCCGGGGTGTGGTCGGAGAGGCCCAGGGGAAGGCCCGGCCAGCGCCGCGCGAACGTGTTGAGCACGCGCAGGTTGACGAAGGAGAGGTTCTCGAGGCTGCCCGTGTAGTTGGTGTTGCACTGCATGAGCGCCAAGCGCGGGTTGCGCTCGAGCACGGTGTCCACCGCGCGGGCCACCTCCGCGAAGTCGGCGGCACCGCAGGCGAGCAGCACCGGCTTGCCCTCGTCGGCGACGGCGCGAATGAAATCCAGCCAGTCGATGTCGCCTGAGCCGATCTTGAAGGCCGGCACGAGCGCCGCCACGCGCCGTATGGCATCGAGGTCATAGGGAGTGGTGAGGAAGTCGATCCCCGCCGCGCGTGCTGTGGCAGCCAGCTCCTCCGTCCAGTCGCGGTTGAGCTCATAGCGGGCGTACACGTCGAACACCGGCTGCGACCACCTGGCCTGATGGCCGAGCGCGGCGCCCAGCTTGCGAAACCCGCGGTCGCTGACGATCGCGGCCGCGCGGAAGTGCTGGAACTTGACGGCGTCCGCGCCGGCCTCGCGGCAGCGCCAGATCAGCTCTCGCGCGCGCGCGAGGCTGCCGTCGTGGTTGGAGGCGATGTCGGCGATGAAGTACGCGGGCCGATCGGCGCCGACCGTCCGCGCGCCCACCTGAAAACACGTGCTGTATCTCGGGCTGGCGTCCCCAAGGCCCGACCCGCCCAAGCCCGACCCGCCCAAGCCCGATTCGCTCAAGCCCGATTCGCCCAGGTTGGACCCGCTCACGCTCGGCCTCCACCCGGTGTCGCAGTCATCCCCGACCGCGCGGCGCGCTGCTCCGCGACGATCGCGCGCACCGTCTCATCCAGTCCCGGCAGGCGCCGGCCGAGGAGCCGCTCGGCGCGGCGGACATCGAGGCCGAGGCTCTCGGCGCGCCTGGGTCGCAGATCGCGCACCGATCCCGCCGTCGCGGCTTCGCTCAGCTCGGCCCCGGCCGCCCCGGCCAGCGCCTGAACGAGCTCGCGCTTGCTGGCCACCTGCGAGGAGGCGACGTTCAGAAGGCCGCTCGCGCCCCCCTGCACCAGGTCGAGGACCGCCGCCGCGCACGCGCGGCTGTGCATGCTGGAGGTGAAGAAGTCGTCGTACAACGAGACCGGGCGGGCGTTCTCGATCGCGTCGAGAGCCCACTCCGCGAATGTCGCGCGGCCCGGCCAGCCGCGCAGCCCGACGATGTTGGTCCGCACCACCAGAGCCGCGGGGGCGGTCAGCGCGAACACCTCTCCGGCGTACTTCGTTCGCGCGTACTCGTTGAGCAGCCGCACGCGCGCCGTCTCGTCGTGGAGAGCCGATCCGTCACCGCTGAAGTAGTGATCGCTGGATATCTGCACGAGACCGATGTCAAGATCGATGGAGAGCTCGGCCAGCAGAGCCGGCACACGGGCGTTCACCGCATAGGCCGTCGCCGGCCGCCGCTCACATGCCCGGAGATCGGTGATCGCCGCGCAGTTGACGATCAGCGAGGGCGACACCTCGCGGATCAGCTCCTCCAGCGCCGGGAGGTCGCTCACGTCGATGCTGCGATCGGCCCCCGAGCGAGCGGCGCCCGTGCACGACCAGCCCCTGTCCCTGGCCTGCGCAAGCATCCTCTGGCCGAGCAGACCGGTGGCTCCCAGGACAAGCAGTCGCACGACGTTCACGCGGCCAGATCGTGCAGCCCGGCGGCGAACCGGGAGGCGTCGAAGGGTTCCGCGAAGCGCGCCAGGCGGCGAGCGAGCTCGTGAGCGACCGCGAACGTCTGCGCCGGGCGCTCCAGGAGGCCTGCGACCAGCGCCGTGAGCTCCGCGGCGCCTTCGAACATCCCGGGAGCGTTCTCCGTCCACGGCGCCACCAGCTGCTCCCGGCGCGCCCAGCGGGGAGCGCCACCCAGCCACAGCAGCACTCCCAGCCCCAGCGCAGCCGCCTCGAACGCGACTGAGGAGATGGAGGAGATCAGGATGTCCACGCCGGCGGCGGCCGCCGCGAACGGGCCGCCGGGCACGATCCTGACGTCGAGCTCGTGCGCGTCGAGCAAGCGCCGATAGCGCGTGGGATCCTCGTTGGGATGCGGGCGCAGCTCCAGCTCCACGCCGGCTGCCGCCAGTCGCCTGAGAGCGGGTGCGATCACCTCGATGAAGGCCTCGCAGATCGCGGCGGGCGTGAACGGCGTGGGGACCGTGCTGCTGGTGGCGATCAGCACGCGCCTCACGCCGGCGACCGGCATGGGACCCGCCGCGCCGGGCGGCGCGGGGACCGCTCCGGGAACCCCCACGGACAGCACCGCAGGCCGCGGGTCCGGCCAGCAGAGGGTCTGCTCGATGGTGCCCTCTCCCCAGCCGAACAGGACATCCACCCTGCGTTCTCCGTCCTCGACCCCCTGAAACGAGTAGATGCCGTGCTGCATCATGGCGACTCGCAGGCCACGCGCGTGCGCCCATCCGATCAGCAGCCGCGAGGCGCCGTAGCCGGCGTTGGGCAGCACCAGCGCCCGCAGCGAGCTCGCCCGCTCCAGCCCGGAGAGGGCCGCGACGGCCTGCGCGAACTCGGACGCCACCCCGGCCAGCAGCCGGTCGAGGAGCAGCGTGAGAGCCCGATCGAGCTCCGCGACCTCGCCGAGATCGAGCCGCTCGGGCAGGCGCACCGCGGGACCAGGACCCGCGCGAGAGGAGCCGTAGGTGGCGAGCAGCGGGAGCCGGCGGCGCAGTGCGAGCAGCGCGCCATTGCCGTGATCGACACCGGGAAAAGGCACCGCCCCGACACCCGCCGCGCGCAGCTCATCGACCGAGAGCGCGGCAAGCGCCAGCGAGAGCTTGCCCGCGACGACCGCCCCGACACGGACGCGCTCCGGCCGTGAGCCCGCGGCGAGAGCGCGCATCAGCGGGCGAGCCAGGGCGCGCCTGCGCTGTGAGCCGGGCAGCAACGGCGGTATCGCATAGGGAGCCGCCGCCGGGTCCAGTCCAAGACCCGCGCGCACGCCCATCAGCAGCGCCGCCGGAGCTCCCGGGTCGCAGATCAGCTCCCAAGCTCCGGCTCCGGCTCCGGCTCCGGCCGGCACCCCGGCTCCGGCTGGCACCCCGGCTCCGGCTGGCACCCCGGCTCCGGCTGGCACCCCGGCTGCGGCGCAGGCGAGCCTCCAGCCGCGCAGCAGGCGCGCGGTCTCGACGCGCAGGCGCGGCTGGGCAAATTCGATCAGTGAATGCCCGTGCCATTCGATCGCAGCAACCGCCGGGTGCTCCCTGATCGCAACCATCAGCTCGACGATGCGATGCTCGGCCGCGCTGCGCTGCTCCCAGCTCTCCAGCCGATCGAACAGGAGCGACCCCCGATCGGCCAGATCCGCGTGGGCCAAGGCGTCCAGAGCGATGGTCACATCGCCGGGGCGTGGCGGTGGGATCCAGGGATAGCGCCCCGTGGGATCGTCGCGGCAGACGACTATCAGGCGCCTCGGCGGCGGCGGCCCCGCGGCGCCTTCAGGCATCGCTGCCCCGCGCGCCCATGTAGATCCCACGGCGCAGGCGCAGCGAGTCGAGAAAGCCGATGCGCGCGTCGAGCGCCTGCGGCGGCGGCCACTGCAGTCGCGCGCAGCCGGCGGCGGCCCGCCAGCCCGCCAACCGGCCGGCGAGCGCGGCGGTGTCGCGCGAGAGCAGGATGTCGCCGGCGACGACCACGGCCTCGATGGCCAGCGCGCGCGGCGCAATGGGCGAGCGCAGCACGCCGTAGCGGCGCATGAGGTGGGCGCGGCCGAAGCCCGCCATGCGACGCTGCTGGGCCGAGCGGTGACCGTAGGTGGCCGAGCCGATGTGCACGGCGATCGCGTCGGGCGCCAGCGCCGTCTCCCACCCGGCCGCGCGCAGGCGCAGGGCGATGTCGAAGTCGGTCATGTAGCCGAAGGAGGACTCCTCCATGCCGCCCACCTGCACCCAGGCGACCCGGCGGAACGCGGCCGCGGCGCCGTCGGGACCCATCAGGACGGGCTCCTCCCCCTGAGCCTCGCCGGGCGGGCGTCCCTTCAGGCGCGCGAACGCCGAGAGCGTGCGGTCGGCGGCGAGGCCGGCGCTGTCGATCTGCTCTTCGCCGGGACGCAGGAGCAGCGGCGCGACCGAGCCCAGCCGGGGATTCGCGGCGAAGGGAGCGACGAGGCGCTCCAGGAAGTCGGGCCGCGCGTCGATGTCGTTGTTGAGAATCACCACGAACTCCTCTCGGCCGCCGTCCACGGCGGCGTTGCAGGCGACCTGGTTGCGCAGGTTGCGCTCGTTGCGCACGATCGTGACCTCGGGATAGCCCTCGCGCAGACGCTCGGAGGTTCCCTCGTCGCAGCCGTTGTCGCAGACGATGACGCGGTGAGCGATGCTCTGGCGGCGCAGATGCTCGAGACAGCTGCGCGTGAGCTCCCAGCGGCGGTAGGCCACAATCGCCACGTCCACCATCTCAGGCGGCGGCCTTCCACCAGTCGACGGTCAGGGCGGCGCCCTCGCGCAGGCCGATCGAGGGGCTCCAACCGGTGCTCTCGCGCAGACGCCGAACGTCGGCGGTCAACCGTCCGGGCTCGCCCGGCCGCTGCGGTCGCGCGCCCAGACGCACGAGCTCGGGACGTCCAGTCTCCGCGGCGATCGCCGCGATGACCTCGGCCACCGCCACCGGGATTCCCGAGGCGAGGTTGAAGGATCCGGCGGCATCGCTCCGCAAAAGCGCGGTGAGCGCGCCGGCGAGCTCCGAGACATAGAGATAGTCGCGCACCTGAGAACCGTCGGATGTGAGCACCTCCTCGCCGCGCAGGAGCCCACGGGCGACCGCGCCCACGAGCGAGCTGGGATGTTCGTGCGCTCCATATACGTTGAAGATGCGCGCCCAGGCGAGCGCCACGCCGGCCTGCTCCGCCCAGGCAGCCGCGATCACGTGAAGGCCGTGCTTGGCGGCGCTGTAGAGCTCGGCGGGGTGGACCGGAGTCTCGTCCTCGACGCAGTGGACGCTCGGCCCCGAGCCGTACTCCGCATAGGTGCCGGCCAGCAGCGCGCGCCGCCCCCCCGCCTCACCAAACGCGCGCAGCAGCCGCAGGCTCGCCTGGGCCCAGTCGAGATTGACATCGGCCGTGAGATGGGCGGGCGGCTTCAGAAACCACGCGAGGTGCAGCAGATGACTCGGCTGGAGCGCTCCCACCAGCACGCGGGCCGAGTCGGGCTCCAGCAGGTCGCCGTGGTGCCAGCGCACGGCGGCGGGCGCACCGCCGGGCGGCTCGCTGGAGGTGAGAGCGTGGACCTCGAAGCCGGCGGCCAGCAGCGGCTGGAGGGTGTGCCGGCCGATGAAGCCCCCGGCCCCGGTGACGAGCACGCGGCTCATGGCGTGCAACAGCAGCTCGTGGCGTGCAGCAGCGGGCTCATGGCGTGGTTGGGCTCATGGCGTCGTCGGCTCATGGCGTCCTCGGGGCTCATGGCGCGTAGTCGGGGAAGGCGCGGTCGCGCGCGGAGATCGTGCGCTCGCCGGCCGACGGATCGGGCCAGCGAATGGCGAAGGCCGGATCGTCCCAGCGCACGCCCCTGTCGGCGTGGGGCGCGTAGGCGGCGGAGGCCTGGTAATGGATCTCGCTGCCGTCCTCGAGCGTCTGAAAGCCGTGCGCGCAGCCCTCCGGGATGAACACGCACAGGTCATCGTCGGCGCTCAGCTCGACGCCCAGCCAGCGCCCGTGCGTGGGCGAGTCGGGGCGCAGGTCGACGGCCACGTCGAAGATGCGCCCGCGGATGCAGCGGATGAACTTGCACTCGGCGTGGGGCGCGAGCTGGTAGTGCAGCCCGCGCAACGTGCCCGCGCGCGGGTTGAACGAGCTGTTGCACTGCGCCACGCGCGCATTCAGGCCGTGGGCGGCGAACAGCTCGGCGTCGAAGGTGCGCGTGAACGAGCCGCGCTCGTC
This sequence comes from uncultured Solirubrobacteraceae bacterium, assembly GCA_964582105.1. Lineage (GTDB taxonomy): Bacteria > Actinomycetota > Thermoleophilia > Solirubrobacterales > Solirubrobacteraceae > Palsa-744. Next base: position 85,477 of record CAZOQI010000012.1, on the reverse strand, counting down.
GCGGAAGGGCTCGAGCTCGATCACGGCCATCCCCGGCAGCTCGGCAGGTTTGACGATCACCGCCGCCCCCTCACGACCACCCGCCAGAGCGCCCGGCCGGAGTCCCGGGACCGCCCCCTCATGACCACACCCGCCAGGGCGCCTGACTGGAGTCCCACAGCCGCTCGAGCAGATGGCGGTCGCGCAGGGTGTCCATCGCCTGCCAGAACCCCCGGTGGCGGTAGGGCACGAGCTGCCTCGCACGCACCAGCTCCCGCAAAGGCTCCTGCTCCCAGGTGGTCTCATCGCCCGCGATGTAGCGATCGACCTCCGGGGAGAGCACGAAGAAGCCGCCGTTGCGCCAGGCGCCGTCGCCGCGGGGCTTCTCCTCGAAGCCCCGCACGCGCTCCTCGTCGCACTCGACCGCGCCGAAGCGCCCCGGCGGCTGCACGACCGTGAGCGTGGCCAGCGCCCCCTGCCGGCGGTGGTGGGCGATGAGCGCGCCGATGTCGATATCGGCGAGGCCGTCGCCGTAGGTGAAGCAGAAGTCCTCCCCGCCCACGTAGGGCAGCACGCGCTTGAGCCGGCCCCCGGTCATGGTCCCCTCGCCGGTGTCGATGAGCGTCACTTTCCACGGCTCGGTGGTGGAGCGGTGGACCTGCACGTCCCCGCGCGCGAGATCGAAGGAGACGTCGCAGCTGTGCAGCTGATAGTTGGCGAAGAACTCCTTGATCAGGTAGCCCTTGTAGCCGAGGCAGATGACGAAGTCCTCGACGCCGTGGGCCGCGTAGATCTTCATGATGTGCCACAGGATCGGCCTGCCGCCGATCTCGATCATGGGCTTGGGGCGGACGGTGGTCTCCTCGCTCAGCCGCGAGCCCAGGCCGCCGGCGAGGATCACCGCCTTCACGGGCGCAGAGCGGGAACCCTCGCGCGGGCGCCCCGGTGGGTGTCGGGTGGAGCCATCGCAGTCAAGCTAACAAGACCCCGTCAATAGTCGAGTAATTGGGGTCAAATGTTTCTGTCACGCCCGCGCACTGCTATGGACGCAGTCCGGGGCAACCGCGATACTGCTTTCATGGAACCCCGAGGCGCATATACCGCCGAGCGCGGTGCCGCGCTGTCCGGCGTGCCGAAGTCGACTGTCCACTACTGGGCTAGGCAGGGCATTCTCATCCCGAGCGTGTCTCCGGAGCGCGTAAAGCTGTGGTCCTACGGGGACCTGATGGCGCTGCGCACCATCTACTGGCTGCGACAGACCAAGCAGGACTCCAGCGGGCGCGAGGTGCCCAGGACCGCGATGAAGGCCGTCCGCCGCGCGCTGCGCGAGATCGCGGCGCTCAAGCTGGACCTCTGGAGCGAGGATGGTGCGCCTCGCGTCGCGGTCGACCGTTCTGGCGGCATCGTGATCGAGCACAACGGTGGTGCACAGCGGCCTGGAGGCCAGAGCATCCTTGACTCCGACATGCTCGATCTGCTTGCGCCCTTTGCCTCACGCGAGGGTCTGCATGGCCCCGACCTGAGCGTACCCCGCCCACGATTGCGGATCGTGCCAGGCAAGCTCGGCGGCTCCCCCCACGTCTTCCGCACCCGTCTGGAGTCCCAGGCGCTCGGCGCGCTCGCCGACAGCGGCCTGAAGCAGGCCAAGATCTACCGACTGTACCCAGATGTCGATCGGGCAGCGATAGAGGACGCCCTCGATCTTGAGCGCCAGCTCGCACAGAACCTGCGACACGCCCTCGCAGCATAAGAGAGCGCGTACATGCCGCGCCTCTTCGCCCTCGATAAGAACTTCCCACAGCCCATCGTCGGCGTCCTGTCCGACTTCCAAACCGATGCGCAGCTCGTTCCCCTCGACCAGATTGACTCACGCATGTCGACGCTCGACGATTGGGAGCTGCTGCTTGCACTGCACCATCACGCCGACCCCTGGGACGGCCTGATCACGACAGACAGCAGCATGCTCTCGCAAGGTCCTGAGCTTGCGGCTCTGGTCCAAACGAGACTCACCCTCGTGGTGGCCGTGGCCTCTGGACACAACCCGGTCAAGGCGTCTGGACTCCTGTTTGCCTACCTCGCCGGCGTCTGCCAACGCACCACCCCCGACCGAGCGCAAGTATGGCGACTCAACGCAGTCAACCGTCCACCGGAGGAGCCGTGGGATTTCCTCAAGCGCTACGCCGAGCACAACGACCGCTCAGCCGACGAGGTATGGGCGGCGTTCAAGCTGCCAGCGAGCGAGATGGCGCGCAATCCTCTGACCTGACCTGCATCCAAGGCAGTCGCCAGCGATGAAGGCCCTTAGAATGGGCCGCCGTGTCAGCCCCCGCGCGCCATCCGCTGCTGCCTGCCCGCGAGGTGGACCCGCGCCAGGAGCTGCCCGCGCTGGAGCTGGAGATCCTGGAGCGCTGGCGCGAGCGCGAGGTGTTCGCGGAGTCCCTGCGCCTGCGCGAGGGCGCGCAGCCGTGGGTGTTCTACGAGGGCCCCCCCACGGCCAACGGCAGGCCGGGCTCGCACCACGTGCTGGCGCGCGTGTTCAAGGACATCTACCCGCGCTATAAGACGATGCGCGGCTATGGGGTGCAGCGCAAGGGCGGCTGGGACTGCCACGGCCTGCCGGTGGAGATCGCGGTGGAGAAGGAGCTGGGGATCGCCAGCAAGGCCGAGATCGAGGACTACGGGATCGAGAAGTTCAACGCGAAGTGCCGCGAGTCGGTGTGGAGGTACCTGGAGGAGTGGAACCGCCTGACCGAGCGCATCGGCTTCTGGATCGACCTCGAGCACGCCTATCGCACGCTGGACGGCGAGTATGTGGAGTCGGTGTGGTGGGCGCTGAGGGAAATCCACGAGCGGGGCCTGCTGTATGAGGGCCATCGCGTGGTGCCCTACTGCCCGCGCTGCGGCACGGCGCTGTCCTCGCACGAGGTGGCGCTGGGCTACCGGGACGTGGTGGACCCCTCGGTGTACGTGCGCCTGCCCGTGGTCACGCCCAGCGCCCCCCTGCGGGAGGGCGATGCGCTGCTGATCTGGACGACCACCCCCTGGACGCTGCCGGGCAACGTGGCGGTGGCGGTGGCCCCCGAGGCCACATATGCACGCGCGCGCGTGGGCGATGAGATCGTGGTGCTGGCGCAGGAGCGTGTGGGGGCGGTGCTGGGCGAGGAGGCGGAGGTGCTGGAGCGCTTCCCGGGGAGCGCGCTGGTGGGCCAGAGCTATGCGGGACCGATCTTCAACACCGGCGCCCCCGGCGGCTTCCCTGTCATCGCGGGCGATTTCGTCACCACCGACGACGGCACGGGCCTGGTGCACATCGCTCCGGCCTTCGGCGAGGACGACTTCACCGCCGCGGCGGCCGCGGGACTGTTCGATCCGACGCAGCCGGGCACGCTCTTCAACCCCGTCAAACCGGACGGCACATATGACCAGCGCGTGCGCGGTTACGAGGGACAGTTCGTAAAGGACCCCGAGTTGACCGTCGCGCTCACAGATGAGCTCGCACAACGCGGCCACCTCTTCTCAAAAAAAAATTACGAGCATTCATACCCCCACTGCTGGCGCTGCGGCACGCCCCTTATCTACTACGCGAAGGCCAGCTGGTACATCAGGACCACCGCGGTGCGCGAGCGCATGTTGGAGGAGAACAAGAAGGTCGGGTGGCACCCCGAGCACATCAGGGAAGGGCGCTTCGGTGATTGGCTGAAGAACAACGTCGATTGGGCGCTGTCGCGGGAGCGCTATTGGGGCACCCCTCTGCCGGTGTGGCGCTGTCCCGCGGGCCATACACACGTTGTGGGCTCATTCACCGAATTGCACTCCCTCTCAGGGGTGAAACTGGAGGACCCCCACCGCCCCTTCGTGGACGAGGTGCAATTCCCCTGCCCCGAGTGCCAGGAGCCGATGCGGCGCGTGCCGGAGGTGATTGATGTGTGGTTCGACTCCGGGGCGATGCCCTTCGCGCAGTTTCACGCGCCGTTTGAAAACGAGGAGACCTTCAAGAGCCACTTCCCCGCGGACTTCGTGTGCGAGGCCCTGGATCAGACGCGCGGGTGGTTCTACTCGCTGCTGGCCGTGTCCACTCTGCTGTTCGACAGATCCCCTTATAAGAACGTGGTGTGCCTGGGCCTGATCCTCGACGCCGAAGGCCAGAAGATGAGCAAGTCCAAGGGCAACACCGTGGAGCCCTGGAAGGTGCTTGAGACCTATGGTGCGGATGCCTTTCGCTGGTACTTCTTCACCTCAAAGCAGCCTTGGGACGGCTATCGCTTCTCGCAGGAGAGCATCGGCGAGGGCGTGAGGCTTTTCCTGAAGCAGTTGTGGAGCACATATTTTTTCTATGCGCTGTATGCGAAGGCCAACGCGGAGGCCTTGACTGACGGTATGAATTTTTTGGAAGGGGATGGGCCGCGTGGTGAGGACCTGGATGTGTGGGCGCTGTCGCGTCTGGCTGGGGTGGTGGAATTGGTGGGGGAGCGCTTGGACGCATACGACGCGACCAGCGCGGGCAGGGCCATCGCCGAGCTGGTGGATGAGCTGTCGAATTGGTATGTGAGGCGCTCAAGGCGGCGCTTCTGGGATGGCGAGGCCGCGGCCTTCCTCACGCTGCGCACCTGCCTCTTGACGGTAGCCAAGCTGCTGGCGCCCTTCTGTCCCTTCATGGCCGACGAGATCTACGACAACCTCGATGGAACGCTCCAGAGCGTTCACCTGTGCGACTTCCCCACGCCCGCCGACTTGCCCCCGCGCGATGTGGAGCTGGAGCAGGCGATGGCGATCGCGCGCGAGACCGTGCGCCTGGGCCTGGCCGCCAGGGGCCGGGCCAAGATCAAGGTGCGCCAGCCGCTGGCGGAGGCCGTGGTGGTGGCCGCCGGCAAGGAGCGCGAGGCGATCGAGCGCCTGGCGGATGTGGTGCGCGATGAGCTCAACGTTCGGCGGGTGCGCTTCGTGGCCGGCGCCGAGGAGCTGGGCGAGTACGAGGTGAAGGCCAACTACCGCACGCTGGGCCCGCGCTTTGGCAAGGATATGCCGCGCGTGGTGGCGGCCATCGCGGGGCTGGACCCCGCGCACGTGGCGCGGATGGCGCGCGAAGGCGGGGAGCTGGGCATCGACGTGGATGGCCATGACCACACATTGGCGCCCGAGGACGTGATCCTCACGATGCGCCCTCCCGAGGGCTACAGCGTGGAGCGCGAGGGCGCCCACGCGGTGGCGCTGGATCTGGGCATCGACGCGGATCTGCTGCGCGAGGGGCGCTCGCGCGAGGTCGTGCACGCCGTGCAGAACGCCCGCAGGAATGCGGGCCTGCAGGTGGAGGACCGCATCGAGCTGTGCCTCTCCGGCGACGAAGCCCTGGTGGGGGCCGTGGAGGCCCACCGCGAGTACGTGCTCGGAGAGACCCTCACGGTGCGGCTGCGCCTCGGCGAGGAGAGCCTGGCCGCTCGGATGGACCACCGCGAGCAGGCCACCATCGACGGGCTGCGCCTGGACATGGCGCTGCGTCCTGCCGAGCGGCGCTGAAGGCGGCCAGGACGCAGGCCAGCGCCACGCCGCTGACGCCCAGAGCGAACGCCGCGCCGGCGCCGCGCGCTTGGATCAGCGACCCGCCCAGGGCCGATCCCGCCGCCATGCCGGCGATCGTCGCGGCGCGGTGCCAGGTGAAGGCCTCCGTCGAGGTGCCCGCCGGGGCGAGCGCGCCCACGAGCGAGAACTGGCAGGAGAGCATCGGCGCCAGCGCCAGCCCGGCGATCGCCGCCAGCGCATATCCGGCGGGCAGCGATTGCACGGCCGTCAGCGGCACCACCGCGACGGCCATGCTCAGCAGCAGCGTCGGGTAGCGCAGCCCGATCGCAAGCTGCCAGCCGCGGGCGGAGTAGAGCACTCCGCCGACCATGCTGCCGAGGCTGAACAGCGCCAGCAGCGGCCCAGCGGCCCAGCGCGAGCCCTGCTCCAGCGCCAGCGCCGGCAACCCGACCTCGACCGCTCCGATGACCACGCCCGCGAGCGTCACCGTGACGAGCAGCAGGCGCAGACCGGAACTGGCCAGAGCGCCCCCGCGCGAGCGTTCGCGCTCCTGCGCGCGCCAGCCGGGGGAGCGCGCGGAGGTGGCGAAGAAGAGGGTCCCGCCGATGGTGAAGGCGGCACACAGGAGCACTGCGGCGGCCGGTGAGAAGAGCCCCGCGGCGGCGCCCACGAGCAGCGGGCCGAGCGTCCAGATGACCTCCTGCGTGGTGGCGTCGAGCGCGTAGATGCTCTCCAGCTGCTGTCCATCGCCGGCCACCTCGGGCCAGAGCGCGCGGATGCAGCCCGCGATCGGCGGCTGCACTGCCCCCGCGAGCGCGGCCAGCGCGAGGATCACCGGCAGCGGGACACCGTCCTGCGCGATCGTGACGAGCGCCAGCAGCAGCGTCGCCTGGGCGGCGGCGGCGGGCAGGAGCACGCGCGTCTGCCCGACGTGGTCCACGAGCGCGCCGAGCGGTGGGCCCAGGAGAGCGCCGGCCAGCGTAAACGCCGCCACCGCGAGGCCGGCATCGAGGAAGGAGCCCGTGCGCGCGTGGACGAAGAGGAGGATCGCCAGCGAGTACATGCCCGAGGGCAGGCGCCCGAGCACGGAGCTGAGCAGCAGCCGGCGCAGGCCGGGGAGAGAGAGGAGGGCGCGGTAGCGAGCGATCACGGCTCGCTCTTCTCGCCTAAGCGACCGGCTCGTGCGGCGCGGAGCTCGCCACGGACGGCGCAGAGCTCTGCATGTGCGGCGCGGAGCCAGCCACCTCCAACGGCCGCAGCTCCCCCAGGTGCGCGAGCTCCTCGAGCGCCGCGATCAGCGTGTCGACCTCGGCGTCGGTGTTGGCCGCCGTGAGCTGAACGCGGAAGCCGACCTCATCGCGGGGGACCAGCGGATAGGCCGCGAGCGTGACGTACACGCCGCGGTCGAACAGCAGCTGCCCCACCTCGCCGATGCGCTCGTGGTCGCGCAGCGGGACCTCGACGATGGGCAGGCCGGAGTGGTTGGGGGTGGCCACACCCAGGCGCGCGAGGCACTCCAGCACGCGCGCGGTGTGCGCGTGGATCCGCTCGCGCAGCTCATCGCCGCGGCGCTCGTTGACGTCCAGGCCCGCGAGCGTGGTCGCCAGCGAGGCCACCGGGGAGGGCCCCGAGTAGAGGTAGGGCGGCGCCACGATCTTGAGCATCTCCTTGATCTCGGTGGGGCAGGCGACGAACGCCAGCAGGGAGGAGTAGGCCTTGGAGAAGCCGCCCACGAGGATGAGGTTGTCGTATGTCTCCTCCCAGTAGCGGACGATGCTGTTGCCGCGCGTCCCGTAGGGGCAGAGCTCGGCGGGGTCGCGCTGCCCGATCACGCCGAAGCCGTGCGCGTCGTCCACGTACAGCAGCGCCCCGTGCGCGCGCGCCACCTGCGCGAAGGCGCGAATGTCGGGCGGGTTGCCGGTCATGCTGTTGACGCCGTCCATGCAGACCATGCGGGGGCCATCGCCGCGCTCGGCGCGCAGGAGCTCGTCCAGGTGCTGGGGATCGTCGAAATGGAAGCGCTTGATGGTGGCGCCGCGCACGCGCGCCAGCTGGCAGCCGTCGTAGATCGTCTTGTGCGAGCGGGCGTCGAGGAAGATCGTGCCGGACCCCGCGAGCGCGGGGATGACCGACATGTGGATGTGGGTGATCGTGGGCAGCACCAGCGAGTCGGGGCTGCCCAGGAGCGCGGTGAGGCGCTGCTCGATCTGCTCGTAGAGCACGGGGCTGCCCAGCAGGCGCGACCAGCTGGGGTGCGTGCCCCAGGCGTCGAGGTAGGCCGGCACGGCCTCGATGATCTCGCGGTCGAGATCGAAGCCGAGGTAGTTGCAGGAGGCGAAATCCGCCAGCCACTGCGTGCCGACGCGGATCATACGTCCGTCCACCTCGTCGATCACGGCGTCCATCATCGGATGCGTGCGCTTGAGCGTTGTGAGGTCGCGAAGGGTCTCGGGCAGGTCCTCGATCGCGGGGACGCCGTTCCAGGTGGAGTGCGCCGCGGGGGTCCCGTTGCCGTTCGCGCCCACGCTCCCATTCCCGTCCAACTCGTTCGCGTTCACCCCGTTCGCGTTCACCCCGTTCCCGTCCGCAACCCCGTTCGGGGTCCCATTGCCGTTCCCGCCGGAGGAGATCTCCACCCCGGCCGGGGCATCGCCGAGCGCGGGCATGGGGATGGGCACGGCGCGCAAAAGCTCCTCCAGCTCGGCGGCCGGAAGCGGCCTTGAGAGCGCGTAGCCCTGCACCAGCTCGCAGTGATTGGCCACGAGCGAGCTCCAGGTCATCTGGTCCTCGATGCCCTCGGCCACGACGCGGATGCCGATGCTGTGCGCGAGCTGAATGGTGGCCTCGACGATGGCGGCGTCGACGGGATCGGTGGTCATGCGCCCGACGAAGGAGCGGTCGATCTTGACCTCGCCCACGGGCAGCGCCTTGAGGTGGGTGAGGGAAGAGTAGCCCGTGCCGAAGTCGTCCAGCGACAGCCCCAGGCCGAGCTCGCCGAGCTGGGCGAGGACGTCGCCGACGCGCACGGGATCGGCGAGGACCATGTTCTCGGTGACCTCCAGCACGAGCACATCCGGAGGCAGGCCGTGGGCGGCGAGCGTCGCGGCGACCTCCGCGGGGAACTGCGTGTCCTGCAGGTCGGCGACGGTGGTGTTGACGGCGACGTGCAGTTCCAGGCCGGCTTCGCGCCAGGCCTTGACCTGGGTGAGCGCGAGATCGAGCATCTTGCGCGTGAGCGCCCGGCCGAGGCCGGTCTGCTCGGCGACGGTCACGAACTCCCCCGGTCCGATCAGCCCGCGCGTGGGGTGGCGCCAGCGCACGAGCGCCTCGACGCCGACGATCCTGCGGCTGGAGGCGTCGGCCTTGGGCTGGAAGTGGGCCTCGATCTCCCCCGTCTCAAGCGCATGCGAGAGCTCGCTGGCGAGCGTGAGGCGCTCCAGGGAGTGATGGTCGCGCTCGCTGGCGTAGCAGGCGCGCCCGGATTGCGCCGTCTTGGCCTCGTACATGGCCACATCGGCGTGCTGCATGAGCTGCTCGTCGTCGTGGGCGTGCTCGGGGTAGAGGGCGATGCCGATGCTCGCCGTGACGCGCAGGTTGACGCCCTTGATGGGGAAGGGTTCGGCGATCGCCGTGAGGACCTTGTCGGCGACCAGTTCCGCGCGCTCGGTGTCGCAGGGATCGCACAGGAGCACGCCGAACTCGTCGCCGCCCAGGCGCGCGGCGGTGTCGCTTGAGCGGAGCACCGCGCGCAGGCGCTCGCCCACGAGGCGCAGCAGCTGATCGCCGGCGTCGTGGCCGAGGGTGTCGTTGAGCTCCTTGAAGTGATCGAGGTCGACGAGCAGGAGCGCCACGCTGGTGTCGCTCGCGCGGCTGGCGGTTATCCCGTCGCGCAGGCGGCGCAGGAAGTCGCGGCGGTTGGGCATCGAGGTGAGGTCGTCGGTGAGCGCCTGGCGGCGCGTTTCGGCCAGCGCGCGCACGTCGCGGAAGGCGAGCCCCGTGCGCGCGAGGGCGGCGATCATCGTGAGCATCGCCAGCGTCAGCGCGAGCGGATCGAGGCGGCTGAAGTGGTCGTAGATGAGCAGCCCCAGCGCGCTGAAGGTGAAGGCCGCGGGTATGCCGAGCACCGCGGCGCCCGGCACGGCGTCGCCCTCGACCGTGGCCCCCGGCTGCCACGCCGCGAGCGCCAGCGAGAGGACGCCGATGCCGTAGACGAGGTTGGTGGCGGTGCTGGGAGCCGAGGCTCCGCCCGCGACCTGCAGCGCGTACATGCAGTCCGCCGCGGCCAGCGCGAGGAAGCCGGCGCCGAGCATCGCCCACATGCGATCCAGCCGCCAGCCGCGCAGCGCGAGGACGCCGACGACGAGCGCGGCGAGCAGAAGGTCGCAGATCGGGTAGGCCATCTCGGTGATGACGGCCGCGGTGTTGCCCGAGACCGAGGCGAGCACGGGGCGCAGCACGATCGCGGCGCCGATCGCCGCGACTCCCAGCCCGGCGATGATGCCGTCCAGCCAGATGCGCGCCGGCACGCGCCGTTCGCGGATGCGCGCGAGCCCCACGATGCCGATGTAGCAGGCGGGGTAGAGGGTGAGCCACATGCCATCGCATATCGAGGGGATGGGGGGATTGGGCAGATGTTCGATCCAGGCGGCCCAGAGCACGTTGCCCAGGCCGTAGATGGAGACGCCGAAGGCGAAGATCATCCAGGGCCGCCGCGCCTCGGAGGTGCGGATGGCGCGCCAGCACACGATCACGCCCACGAGGATGTAGATCGCCGAGGTGACCCAGTCGCGGATCGGCAGATCGGCCGCGTGCCCGCCGATGCCGAAGGCGGCGTGAGCGCCGGTCGCCGCGACGAGCGCGATCAGAAGCGCCGTGGCCGCGCCCAGCAGGCGGCGCTCGCCGGGCCGCAGCGCGGAGGCAAGCGGTAGTAGTGACCTGCGCATGGCGGATATATCGGACAGCGGCGCCATATTCTTAACTTGGGCCGCACCAGCTACCGGAAGATGCGGCCACCGCGCCGCCCCCTCATCGGCTGGGGTTCGGACAGCCGAAATCGACCCCGGCGCTTGCCATGCGATTTGATGGCGCCCGAGGGCGCTGCGCGCTGCGACGCGTCAGACCGCCAGCGCCGGCTCCAGCTCGGCCTGCAGGCGCTGCTTGGGGTAGGCCCCGACGACGGTCTTGACCGGCGCTCCGGCCTTGAAGAGGATCATCGTGGGGATCGAGAGCACCTGAAAGCGCGCGGCCGTCTGCTGGTTGTCGTCGATGTTGAGCTTGACGATGCGCAGATCCTGGCGTTCGCCGGCGATCTCCTCGAGCACCGGAGCCACGACGCGGCACGGCCCGCACCACGGCGCCCAGAAGTCCACGAGCACGGGCGTGGTGGACTCCAGCACCTCGGCGTCGAAGTTGGCGTCGGTCACTTCACTCAGATTGCCTGCCATCGGGATCTCCTGTTCTAGTTCGTTCGCCTGCCCATCACTATACAAAGTAAAGCAAGGGTTGCAAAGGGGCCGTCAGCCCCGGTGGCGGGAGTGTCTACCAGGGCCGGACGATCGGCGGATGGATGCCGGTGAGCGCCACAAACAGGTGGGGCGAGAGGTAGACCTCGACGAAGGCCGCCGCGATGAGCACCGGCACGGCGACGGCGACCGTCACGAGGGTGGCCGCCAGCAATTGGTCCCACTCGCCGCGGCGGCTGGCCATGATCCACGCGGCGAGAGGCAGGAAGAGCGCCACGAGCTCGGGAAGCGCGTGCGGCAGAAGCGCCAGCAGGAGCAGCGCCGGGGAGACGCGCAGGAAGCCGGCGACGCCCGCCAGCGTGTGCCCAAGCACGTAGGCCTGGGCGGAGAGCGAGAAGGTGGTGGCGCACACCACGAAGGCGATCGCCAGGCGGCCGCCGTGTTCGTGCACCCAGCGCGAGAGGCCGCTGCGCGACTGCGCCTGCAGGGGCAGCGAGCTGCCGGCGATGAAACCCGCCACGCAGGCCATGGCGTGGAGCGCCAGAACCAGCATGTTGTGGCCCAGCACACCCACTACATCGCGCGTGTCGCCCACGGCGAAGGGCGGGCGCAGGACGATGATCTGCTCATAGCCGCTCCAGAGCGCGGCGATGGCCAGCACGGCGCCCAGCAGTCCCAGGGCAGCCGCGAGCGAGCCGAGCGCCCAGCGCCCCAGCACGCGGCCGGGCTGGTGCTGCCACAGGCGCAGCGTCGAGCGCGTGCGGCGCAGCCCGTGAGCGAGCGCATAGGAGGAGGTGTCCATCGCCGAGTGATCGGCGCGGCGGGGGCATTGCTGGAGCGGCGGCGCTCGCTGCTCGGCACGCGGGCGTACGGGCGGGCAGGGGCGCTCAGCGCAGTGTGGGGACCTTCTGCTCGGCGCTCAGCGCAGCGTGGGGACCTTCTGCTCGGCCGGCGGCGATGCGCCGCGCGCGGGCGGTTGCGGGCCGAAGCGCAGCCGCGGCACGAGCCACATGGCCTCGACGGCGATGCGCCAGGACATCTTGCTCTGGCCCTGCTGGCGATCGCGGAAGACGATCGGCACCTCCACCACCGCGAAGCCCGCGCGCACCGCCCGGTAGGTGAGCTCCACCTGAAAGGCGTAGCCCCGCGAGCGCACGCTGTCGAAGTGGATCGCTTCGAGGGTCTCGCGGCGAAAGCACTTGAAGCCCCCGGTGAGATCGCGCACGCCCAGGCCCAGGACCAGGCGCGCGTAGGTGGAGCCGCCCTCGCTCACGAAGCGCCGCAGGAGGCCCCAGTCGCTGACCCCCCCGCCCGGAACGTAGCGCGAGCCGAGCGCCAGGTCGGCGCCGTCGTGCACGGCCTGCAGCAGCCTGGCCAGGTCGGCGGGGTCGTGGGAGAAGTCGGAGTCCATCTCCATCACGCAGCCCGCGCCGTTCTCCAGCGCATGACGGAAGCCGGCCAGGTAGGCGGGGCCGATGCCGTTCTTCTCGCGGCGGTGGCACACCTCCACCCACTCGCACTCCCCGGCCAGGCGGTCGGCGATGTCGCCGGTGCCGTCGGGCGAGCCGTCGTCGACGATGAGCACGCGAAAGCCCTCGGGGGCCGCCTCGGCCAGCACCGCGCCGGCGGCGTGCACGATCGCCGCGATGTTCTCGGCCTCGTTGTAGGTGGGAAGGATGAGCCAGGCCTTGCCGGACACGAATTGGAAACCCTAGAGCCTGGCCGGGTCGCTGCGCCGCACCCTACTCTTACCCCACCCATGCCCGACCTGTCCAATGCCGCAATCGCCGATGCCCTTGAGGAGCTGGGCGACCTGTACGAGCTGGACGGGGCGATCGTGCACCGCGTGCTGGCCTACCGCAACGCCGCGCGCGCGGTGCGCGAATCGCCGGTGTCGGTGGCCACACTGGCGCGCGCCGGGAAGGCCACCCGGCTCCCGGGGATCGGGGACACGCTGCAGCAGAAGATCCTGACGCTGCTCCAGACCGGCACCACCCCCTCCTCGGAGCGGCTGCGCGCCAAGTTCCCGCAGGGCCTGATCGCCATCACCCGCCTGCCGGGGCTGGGCCCCAAGCGCGCGCGCCTGCTGCACGACGAGCTGGGCATCGATTCGCCCGAGCAGCTGCGCGAGGCGGCTCTGGCCCAGAGGCTGCGCGACGTGCGCGGGCTGGGAGCCAGGTTCGAGGCCAACGTGCTGGCGGCCCTGGACGCAGCCTCCACCCGCGCGGCTCCGCGGCTGCTGCTGCCCGCGGCGATCGAGCTGGGCGAGGCGCTGATCGCCGGCCTGCGCGAGCGCGCGCCGGGCGACGCGAAGATCGAGCTGGCGGGCAGCGCACGGCGGATGGTGGATGCCGTCAAGGACATCGACGTGATCGCCACGACCGCCCAACCCGAGGCGCTGGCGGGGCTCCTGGCGGGATTGGAGCAGATCGAAAGCGTCGCCTCCAGCGGCCCGGAGGGGGCGAGGGCGCGGACGCACTCGGGCGTGAGCGTGGACCTGCGCGTGGCCCAGCCCGAGCAGCACGGCAACCTCCTGCAGCACTTCACCGGCAGCGGCCGGCACAACGCCGCGCTGCGCGAGGGCGCCGTGCGCCGGGGCCTGCACGTGTCCGAGTACGGGGTGCTCGATGACAGCGACGAGGCGACGCGCACGTGCGCGAGCGAGGAGGAGGTGTACGGCCTGCTGGATCTCGCCTGGATCGCCCCCGAGCTGCGCGAGGATCGCGGCGAGCTCCAGGCGGCGGCGCTGCCGGACCACTCCGCCCCGGGCCTGCCGCGGCTGATCGCCCAGGAGGACATTCGCGGCGATCTGCACTGCCACACCGTCGCCTCCGATGGGCGCAACACGATCGCGGAGATGGCCACCGCCGCGCGCGAGCGGGGCTATGAGTACCTGGCGATCACCGATCACTCGGCCTCACATGGCTTCGGCAACGACGTCTCCCCCGGCGAGCTGCGCCGCCAGATCGAGCGCGTCAGGGAGGCGGACGCCACAGTGCAGGGCATCGAGCTGCTGGCGGGCAGCGAGGTCAACATCCTCCCCGATGGCTCGCTGGACTACGAGGACGATCTGCTGGCCCAGCTGGACTGGGTGGTGGCCAGCGTCCACACCTCCTTCGGCATGGGCGAGCAGGCGATGAGCGAGCGCATGATCAGGGCCATCGAGCACCCTCTGGTGGACGCCATCGGCCACCCCACGGGCCGCCTGATCGGACGGCGCGAGCCCTACGCGGTGGACCTGGAGGCGGTGTTCGCCGCCGCGGCGCGCAGCGGCACGCTGCTCGAGATCAACGCCAACCCCGACCGCCGCGACCTCTCCGACATTCACGCCCGCGCCGCCATCGAGGCGGGCGTATCGATCGTGATCGACTCCGACGCCCACCGCGTGGACACCCTGGCCAACATGCGCTGGGGCGTGGCCACCGCGCGGCGCGCCTGGCTGAGGAGGGAGGACGTCGCCAACACGCGGCCGTGGAGGCAGCTGGCGAGGCTGCGCAAGCGGAACCGCCGGGGGGCCAGCCGAGCCGTGGGGGGAGATCGCCTCCACTGAAGTCTGGATAGTTTGCTATAGTTGGGATATGTCGGTCCCCGTCGGCGCGCGCCCCGCTCAGGACGATTGGGATGAGCACTGGAACAACTACGCGGCCGCCGCCGAGCGCAATCCCGCGCAGCGCTACCGCCGGAACCTTGCGTTGCGACTGCTTGAGCGGCGGGGCACGCCGCACCGGCTGGTCGATATCGGCAGCGGGCAGGGAGACTTCCTGCTCGCGGCGTCGCGGCGATGGCCGCAGGCTCGTCTGGTGGGCCTCGAGGCCAGCCGGCGCGGCAATGAGATCGGCAGGGTCAAGGTGCCGGCGGGCCGGTTCGTCGATGTCGACCTCACGGAAGACCGCGAGCCGGCGCAGGATCTCGCCGGCTGGGCAACGCACGCCGTCTGCTCGGAGGTGCTCGAGCACATCGACGATCCGCCGACGCTGCTGCGCCACGTGCGAGCATATCTGGGTCCCGGAGCGCGCCTGGTGGTGACCGTGCCCGGCGGCTCGATGTCTGCGTTCGACGTGCGCATCGGCCACAGGCGCCACTACACGCCGGAGGACCTGGCAGCCACGTTCGCCGAGGCTGGGCTGCGCACAGCCGTGGTTGGGAGGGCGGGGTTTCCCTTCTTCAATCTGTACCGCCGCTTGATCATCGGGCGCGGCGAGAGGCTCGCCGCGGATGTCGCGGCCACCGGCGGGTCCCGGCGACTGGCGGTGCAGGCGGCGATGCTCGCCTTTCGCCCACCGCTGCATGCCAGCCTCCCCCGCTCGCCGTGGGGCGTGCAGATCTTCGGGGTGGCCTATGAGCCGGCGGGTGGCCTATGAGCCGGCGGGTGGCCTGCGAGCCGGCGATCGGAGCGCGCCGCCGCTACGCATCCGCACATCCACGGCGGCGTGAGCGCCCCGTGGAGATCGCCGCTCCATGCAGGACAAGCGTGAAGGTGAACAGCGAGAAGCCGATCATTATCAACATCAACCCGACCACCCCCAGCCGATCCTGGACGGAGGCGGGTACGCCCAGACGCTCGTGATGGGACAGGTAGTAGAGGATCAGCGGAACGACGCACGCCAGCCCCGCGAGACCCATCACCGCGGCCACGATCACGCTGCGGGTGTATGGAAAGACGGCCAGCCAGCGGTCTCTGGCCCGGCCGCGATAGTCAAACAGCACCTGTGCGATGCACCCGAGCAGAAACGATTGCAGCCCGGTGAGAGTCAGTGTCATACCAAGGAGCATCCAATATAACGAGAAGGTGATGGGGCCGATGGCGATCGAACCGGCGCTGAGCGGCAGTGTGATGAGCAGGCCGATGACGAACACCGCCAGGCCGGGCTTGAGCAGGAAGAAATCCGCGCCGTACACGAACATGGCGCGCAGGTTGATCCACGCAGCCTGCCAGGGAGAGAGCCAGCCGGCGCGCTTGTGGTGACTGGTGCGTCCGTTCCGGTCGCTGAGGAAGCGAACCGGCACCTCGGTCGTGCGCAGTCCCATCTGCACGGACTTGAGCACCATCTCCGAGGCGTACTCCCAGGAGTCGGAGTCGAGGTCCATTGCGATGAGGCTCTCGCTGGCGATCCCGCGCATGCCGCAGTGGATGTCGGAGAAGCGGCTGGAGTACAGGCGGTTGAGGATCCACGTGGTGAGCGGAGTACCGAGGTGCTGGTGCAGCCAGGGCATCGCTCCCGGCTCGATCGAGCCCTTCCAGCGCGAGCCCATCACGAACTCGTAGCCTTCGTGGAAGCAATCGATGAATGGTTTGAGGAGCCGAAAGTCATAGGTGCAATCGGCGTCTCCCATCAGCACATAGCGACCACGGGCACATGGGATCGCTTCCTTATAGGCACGGCCGAGGCCGCGCCTGGGCGTGCGCAGCACGCGCGCTCCCGCCTCCAGGGCCCGCTCCGCGGTCATGTCGGTGGAGCTGTCGACGATCACGATCTCGCCGCTTACGCCGGCCTCGGCCAGGCCCTCGTGGCACCAGTGGACGAACTCCGAGATCGTGAGCTGCTCGTTGAGAGCGGGGATCACGATCGACAGCTCCGGATTCCGGGCATCGTGCGGCGGAATGAGCAGGCCTTTGCCGGCTGCCCGCGCGCTCATCGGCCGAACACCCCATTGCCGGCTGCCCGCGCGCTCATCGGCCGACCCTCTGCGTGGCCTCCGCGATATTCGCGTCGATCGAGTCGAGCAGCGCCTCGGTCGAGCTGCGGGCACAGCGCCAGCCCAGGGCGGCGAGCTTGTCGCTGCGGAAGCGTACGACCGGCACGTCGCCCTTCCAACCGCGCGCTCCGCCCGTGTATTCATAGCGGACGCCGGTCAACCCCATGCGCTCGACAACCAGGTCGGCGATCTCCGTGACCGTCACGTAGTCGCCGGTGCCGGCGTTGAAGATCTCGAAGCCCGCCCAGCCCCGGTCGGTGAGGGTGAGCATCGCCGCGACCACGTCGCTGACGTGGATGTAGGACTTGCTCTGGCCGCCGTCGCCGAGAATGCGCAGCCTTTCGGGGTCCTCGAGCAGGCGGCGCACGAAGTCGTAGGTGACCCCGTGTGTCTGTCTGGACCCGACCACGTTGGCGAAGCGGAAGACCACGGCGTGGATGCCGAACATGTGGGCATAGGCCGCGAGCATGGCCTCGCAGCCGAGCTTGCTGGCGCCGTAGGTGGACACCGGGATCAGCGGGCCGAACTCCTCGTCCACGGACTGCGATCCAAGGTCGCCGTAGACGCCGGAGCCCGAGGCGTAGGTGATCCGGCGGACGCCGTTGACGCGCATCGCCTCGATCACGTTGTGCGTCAGATAGGTGCCCTGCCAGAAGTCGATCCCAGGTTCCTCGACGGCCGCCGCGATATCCGGGTTGGCGGCGAAGAGATAGACGTGCTCGGCGCCGTGCATCGCCTCGGCGACCCGCTCGCATTCCTGCAGATCGGCCTGGACCAGCCGCAGCCTGGGATCGCCCAGCAGCCCATCGAGGTGGGAGAGCTTCCCCGAGGCCAGGTTGTCGAACACGACGACCTCCTGCGCGGGGTCGAGCAGCAGCTCACGGGTGAGGTGGCTGCCGATGAAACCGGCCCCTCCCGCAACGAAGGATCGAGTCACAATAGCGATATTGTACTGTCTTTTACGTCCCGAATATCGGGTTTGATCGGCTGGTGATCAGGACTGGTGATCCCGTGAGCCGGCAAGCAGGCGCGGCAGCAGACGCTCTGCCACCACTCGATCGACGACATCCGGGCGCAGCGGCTCCAGCGCCAGCCGCGCGCGGGCGGGGTAGTCGGGCAGCGGTTCATCCAGGCCGGCGCGCAGCGCGAGGGCAAGGTCCCTGCTGACCAGACGCGGGTCCAGCGTGCGGGCGAGGGACAGAGCCACATAGGGGCCCGGCGCGGGCGTGCTCACCAGCCGGCAGCCGTCGGCCAGCGCCTCCAGCTGAGCCAGGCCGTAGTCCTCGCGGCGCGGCGCGGTCACGAACACGCGCGCGCGGCGCAGCAGCGCGCGGTAGTCGCCGGAAGCGAGCGGTCCCGTCACCCGCACGCTCTCGGCGGGAAGGACCAGTCCCGTCCTGGCGAGGTCGCGCTCCTCGGCGCCGGCGACCACCAGCTGCTCGCCGGGACGGCACACGCGCAGCCATGCGTCGAGCACGCGGTCGAGGCCCTTCTTCAGGGGGTTGGCCGCGTAGGTGATCGCAGCGATGTCCCGCTCGTCCGCGGGCGGCCCCGAGGGCGCGACCGGCACCGGCAGCACGAGCGCGCGGTCTGCGGACGCCCCCGCGCGCAGCGACGCGGGCAGCTCTTCGAGCCCCCCCTCGCTCCAGGGCAGGAGCAGCGGCGCCTGAGCCAACCGGCGGCGCTCCAGCGGGCGCTGCCACAGGCCGTGGCGCCCGGGGCGGTTGCCGGCGGCGGGCGCGTCGAAGCGGATCGCCCCCGGCCGGGGCCACAGCAGCGCAGCGGTGGTGCCGGAGTAGATGACAGCCCGCGCCTCGGTCTGGCGCAGCCGGTCCAGGGCGGCCGCGCGCGCGGCGCGCGCCCAGCGCAGGTCGGTGAGCATCAGCGTGCGCACCTCCGCCGGCGCCGGCGGGCAGATCAGCTCGACGCCGGCCCCGGCCCGTCGCAGCGAGCCGCGCAGCTGCTCATCGGCCGCGCGCAGCCCGCCGGTGGAGCCGAGCGAGACGATCAGGACATCGAGCATGTCACGTCGCGGCGCCACCGGTGGATTGCGGCCCACCCACCCCAGCCGGCCTGAGGGCCTTGAAGCCGGGCGCGCGATCCAGCTCGATGGGTCGCACCGGAGAGGTGCGGCGCACGTAGAAGCGCACGCCGTCGCGCTCCTCGATGGCCGCCACCGCCGCGTCCTGGCGGCGCCAGGCGAGCGCCCAGATGATGCAGAAGCCGGTGGCGATGCCGGGAATCTGCGGGGCCAGAAAGCCCAGACCTCCGGCCAGGACCGTCGACAGGACGAGCGGCCACAGGCGGTTGAGAAGCGTGGCCCCGGGATGGTGCTCGGGCAGGGTGGTGGTGGCCCTTGCTCCCGCCAGGAGCCGCGCGATCGGAGGGCTGGTCTCGGCGCGGCGGCCCAGGCGCAGCCCCAGCAGCGCCGCCAGCACCCACCAGCCCACGGCGACGGGCACCAGCAGCGAGTTCGTCTGCGCGTTGGCCGCCAGCACGGTGATCGTGGCCAGCGCGGTGGCGGCGCCGGCGCTGAGCAGCACGGTCATCTTGAGGAAGTCGACGAAACGCACTTGGATCTACAGCAGCGCCTCGAGCAGGCTGCGTACGCCGCTCGTGCCGTCGATCGTCAGGTCCGCCTCGCCCACCAGCTCCGGGGGGGCCTCATCGGAGCTGACGGCCGCGCACAGCGCGCTGCGCAGCACCCCGGAGCGCTCGAGCTCGCGCAACGCGCGGAAGGCGTCGAGGTCGGTGGCGTCATCGCCGACGTACAGCGCCGCGCTGTGCGCCCCCGGGGGAGAGCTGAGCAGAGCCGTGACGCCCATGCCCTTGTCCATCGCCACCGGCGGGCGCACCTCCAGCACCTTGCGCCCCCAGTGCACCGCGAAGCCCTCCTCCTGGGCACGCGCCGCGATCTCGCGCACGGCCGCGGCCGCCTCCTCCTCGTCGGGGGCGCCGCGCCAGTGGAAGGCGGCGATGGCCTGCTTGTCCTCGGTGCGCACGCGCAGGCGCTGGTGATCGCTGGTGTAGATCCGGCGAGCGAAGGCGCGCACGCGCTCCCCCCACGCCTCCACCTCGGGGTCGAGCTCCACGCGCGTGGCGCCGGGACGCAGCAGCTCGCCGCCGTGGTTGCCGATGTAGGCGATGCTGCCGATGGCCACGATCTGGCGCGCCGCCTGCGCGCGCCGTCCGCTGACGCAGCCCACCACGCCATAGCGCTTGGCGATCTCGATCAGGAGCGTGCGCGTGGCCTCGGGCACGTGAGCGTCGTCGGCATGCCTGACGATCGGCGCCAGGGTGCCGTCGATATCGAGCAGCACGGCGGCGTGGGAGGGATCGGAGCGCAGCGGCTGCAGCGCCTCCACGAGGGTGGCGGCCGGGGACACGAGCACTAGTATGGCGCGCAGTGTCACGGTACGGGGCGTCACGCACACGATGACTCACAGCCCCACGATCGATGCGACGCCCGGGCGAGCGCTGAAGTTGGCGGCGATCGGCACGGCGGCGGGGGTCTTCAGCGGCCTCTTCGGAGTCGGAGGCGGCACAGTGATCGTGCCCTTGCTGGTGCTGTGGCTGGGTTACGGCGAGCGCGAGGCGACGGGCACGTCGCTGGCGGCGATCGTCTTCATCGCTGCCTTCGCCGCCGCGGTGCAGGGGACATACGGCAATGTGCACGTGCGCGACGGGCTGCTCGTGGGGGTGCCCGCCGTGGGCGGCGTGCTGCTGGGCACGTGGCTGCAGCAGCGCCTGAACAATCGTGCGATCGCGCTGCTGTTCGCGGCGCTGCTGGTGGCCACCGCCGTGGAGCTGCTGCTGCAATGATCGGCGCGGTGGCGATCGGCGTGGCCGCAGGCGTGGTCGCCGGCCTGCTGGGGGTGGGCGGGGGTGTGCTGTTCGTGCCCGGGCTGGTGATCTTCCTGGGCTTGAGCCAGCACCAGGCCGAGGCCACCTCGCTGCTGGCGATCGTCCCGGTGGCGCTGGTGGGCGCCTTCAACCAGGATCGCTACGGCAACGTGCGCCGCCGCGACGCTCTGCTGCTGGGCCTGCTTTCGGTGGCGGGCGCGGCCGGCGGGGTGGCCCTGGCCAACCTGCTCTCCGGCGAGGCCTTGCGGGTGGGCTTCGCGCTGCTGATCCTGCTGGTCGCGGCGCAGCTCGTGCGAAATGCGCTCGGCAGCCCGGAGCGGTCCGACACCGCGTTAGACTGAGGGGCAGATGGGACTGGACAATCCGCTCCACATCGCGGCGTTGGTGGTGCTCGTGCTGCTGGTGTTCGGTGCGCGGCGCCTCCCTGAAATCGGTCGCTCGCTCGGCAGCGGCATGCGCGAGTTCAAGGAGTCGATAACCGGGGAGTCCAAGCCGCCGGCCGACCCCACGCCGGCCCCGCCCACCCTTGGCTCGGGCGAGCATCCCCCCGCACAGCCGCCGGCGCAGACACCGCCGGCGCAGCCGGTGGCGAGTCAGGCTTCACCGGGCGCCACGCCTCCGCCCAGCGAGTCCTAGCGACTCTCCTCCAGCGCCGAAGGCCGGCTGTCGGCGAGCAGCATGGCGCCGCAGTGCCAGCAGAATGCCGCCCCGCGCGAGTGGACCGAGCCGCAAGCGCGGCAGGTGCCGTGGATGCCGTCCTCGGCGGCGGCGAGCAGGCGTTCGACCTCGCCGAGCTGGGCGTCGGTCTCCTGCAGCTCCGCCGCGCGACGGGCGAGCACGTCGAGGCGGTAGTGGTCGCGCACGGCCATCTCGTAGGTGAGGCCGCCGAGGTCCCAGGTGAGCCCGGCGACCTTTTCGGCCAGCTCCAAGCGGTCGCGGCGAAGCTGCGCCAGGGAATCGCCAAGCGCCGCGATGTGGGCGTCGGTGGGACGGCGCAGCTCGGTCAAGGTCCTCATTCGATGCTCGTGACTTCCGAGCCGCCGCCGATCGGCCCGCTGGACCCGGACTTGCCGCTTTCCCTGGGCGGCGGCGCCCCGCCTGTGCTCAGCGTGCCGCCTCCCTTGCTGAGCGCCTTTTCGACTTCCTTGGCGTGTTCCCTGCCGGTGCTCTGCGCCAGCTTGCCCACGGTGGGGCTGGAGGCGTGGGTGGCGCTCGCGTGCGTGGCCCCGGCGCCCGCGGATTCGGATGCGGATGCGGATGGGGCGGATGCGGATGGGGCGCTGCTCGCGGACGTCCCCGTCACGCCGCCGGCGGGAGCGGCAGCCACGGCGGGGAGATTGAGACCCTTGACTTCGATGACCTGCTTGGCGGGCACCGCGGCGATGTTCCTGGAGCCCCCGCTGACCCAGTGCCCCAACAGGAGGCCGATGAGCAGCGCCAGCAGCAGCACCCCCAAGAGTGCGAACAGCCCGGTGTTCTCGCGCAGCTTGACGGCCACGCTGTCCACCCCGTCCCAGCCGCCACTGCGCTCTGAGACGGCGGGGTTCAGCGCCGGCATGCGCAGCAGCGCGGTCGACTGGGCTGCAGTCCCATTCGCCCCCGCCACGGAGGCCTCGGCGTGGAGCACGTCCAGAAACGGCAGCCTGGTGCCGGCGCGAGGGATTCCGCACGAGAGGCAGTAGCGCTGATCCGCCCCCAGCGGCGCGCCGCAGCCGGCGCAGGGCTCGCGCGCGAGCGTGGTCATGCGCCCACCGTGAGCTCGATGCGGGCGCCCACCGGGGAGCCCACGAGGTATATGCGGAAGGCGGCCCTGCCGGCGGCGCCGGAGACGGCGAGGTTGGGCACCAAGGCCCGGCCGGCGGCCACGACGCGCCCGCCGCGCAGGGCGACGGCGAAGATGGGCATGTTGTGCTGAGCCACCCCCGAGTGGTTGACGACGCTGCCCGAGAGGTAGGGGCCGGCGAGCTCTTCGCTGCCCAGGGTGGCGCCGCTCACCTGCACCCCGGGAGATGCCCCACCCGCGACGCTCCCGCCCCCGGCGCCCCTGCCCGCGAGGGTGGCCTTGGGCGAACCGGCCCTGGCCGCCCCCACGCGCACCTTGACCGAGCTGGCGGTGCCCGAGGCAAGCACCTGATCGTCCACCCACCAGCCCGATGCGTGCGGGGGCAGCAGTGGCATCTGCTGCAGTGAGGGCTCAAGCCCCTGGATGTCGTTGCGATACACCGAGGCCCCCGTGGGGCTGCGCACGTCGATGAGCACGGGCACGTTCAGCTGCGCGCCGGTGCCGAGATTGGTGAGCCGCACGGCCGCGGCGGTGCGGCCGGAGCCCTGCACCAGCGCCACCTGGCCCACGCGCACATCCGGATCCGAGCCGCCCGTGCCGACGGTGCCGGCGGCGGCAATCAGCTTGGCGCCTTCGCGGCCCAGGCGCGCGCTTTCGCTCTCGGTGCTCTCGCAGGCGCTGAGCGCGAGCGCCAGCGCGCCGAGGGCCGTGGCGGCCAGCAGGCGCAGGGTCATCGCCTGGGCGCCCACTTCGCTCATCCGCACGCTCCCTGCACCCGCTTCGCTCACCCGAACACCCCCTTCACGTAGTCGCGCGTGCGCGGGGCCACGGGCGCGCGGAAGACCTGCTCGACCTCGCCGTGCTCGACGAGGTCGCCGAGGTACATGAAGGCCACGCGGTCGGCCACGCGGTGGGCCTGCTGGAGGTTGTGGGTGACGATCACGACGGCCAGCTCCCGGCGCAGCTCGCCGATCAGCCGCTCGATCGTCTCCGTGGAGCGGGGGTCCAGGGCGGAGCAGGGCTCGTCCATCAGGAGCACCTCGGGCCGCAGGGCGATGGCGCGGGCGATGCACAGCCGCTGCTGCTGGCCGCCGGAGAGGCGCAGCGCGGGTCGGTGGAGATCCTCGCGCACCTCCTCATAGAGCCCGGCGCGGCGCAGGGCGTCGATCACCTGCGGTTCGATCTCGCGCCGGCGGGGGCGCTTGCGCGACTGCTCGCGCAGGGCGAAGGCGACGTTGTCGAAGACCGACATGGGGAAGGGGTTGGGCTGCTGAAAGACCATCGACACGCGCGCACGCAGATCGGTGTCGGGCAGCTCGTGCACCTCGGCGCCGTCGAGCAGCACGCTGCCTCCGCGGATCGCCCCCGGGGTGAGCTCCGTGAGGCGGTTGAGGGTGCGCAGGAGCGTGGTCTTGCCGCACCCGGAGGGGCCGATCAGCGCCAGCACCTCCCCCTGGTGGACCGAGAGCGAGACGTCCTTGACGGCGGGCCTGCCGGCGTAGTGCACGCTGACGCCCCGCAGGCGCAGGCGCTCGGGTCCGGCCGGCGCGCAGCGGCGCCGCTGCGCGCCATCGCCGTCGAGGACCGGCGGGGGCACCGCGGTGGGGGAGCGGTCGAGCACGATGCGCTTGACCGGGGGAACCTCCTGATCGCGCAGGCCGTCGTGCGCGCGCTGAGCGCGCGTGCGGATGGACTCCAAAGAGCTCACTGCCCCGGCCTCCCTCTGGTGGATTTCACGCCCATGCCCCTCTCACGCCCATGCCCCGTACCTCACTCCCTCCCCGAAGCTCATCTTGCCGGAGCGACCCCGGCCGGAGATGAAGCTCGCGGTGGCGTTCAGCGCCAGCACCATCAGGAGCAGCACGAAGGCGGCGGCGTAGGCCTTCTGCGGCGCGGCGCCCTCGCCCGCGGGGGAGTTGCTGTAGATGTAGCTGGTGAGGGTCGAGCCGGTGCCGCGGAGCACGCCCAGCCCCAAAGCCCCGCCCTGCGGTTCGATGCGCTCGGAAGCGCCCACGCCCAGCAATAGGAAGACGATGGCGGTGTCGCCGACGATGCGCCCCATGCCGAGCGTGACGCCGGTGGCCATGTTGGGCCGGACGCCCGGAAGGAGCACGCGGCGGATGGTGGCCACCCGTGTCTTGCCCAGCGCGAAGGCGCCCTCGCGCTGATGCCCGGGCAGGGCCTGTAGCCCGTCGCGGGTGGCGAGGAACACGGGCGGGATCGCCAGCAGCGAGATCGCCGCGCCGGCGGTGAGGAAGGAGCGCCCGTAGACCCCGCCCCCGGAGGCGGTGAAGGACATGAAGGAGAAGGCCCCGAGCTGGAAGAGCGCCAGCGCGAAGATGGCGATGACGATGTCGGGCGTGCCGGCGAGGATCTCGACGCTGGACTCGACCACACGCGCGAGACACCGGCCCACCCGCCCCTGCCCGTACTCGACGATCCAGACCGCGCTGCAGACCCCGATGGGGGTGGCGATGAGGACCCCGATCACCACCAGCAGAAGCGTGCCCAGGAGCGGATCGAGGAAGCCCCCGATCTGACTCTGGTTGATTTCGGCGCGCGGGCGGCTGAAGATGAGGCCGGGGCTGATGTACTGAAGGCCGCGCACGAGCATGTAGAGCACGAGCGCGCCGGCGATGAGGCACAGCGCGATGCCGCTGAGCCAGGCGAGGACGTAGAAGATGCGATCCCCCCAGCGCCAGGAGCGCAGCGAGGAGCGCCGCGGCCGGGGGCGCTTCACGGGCAGGGCCTGCTGGAAGGCGTTCACATGGCCCTCCCCGGTGGCATTGCGCTCCCCCGCCCCCTCATCGCAACCCCGCGTGGTGGCGGCGCAGGGGCAGCTTCACCAGATAGGAGCAGAGCGAGAGGGCGAAGGCCGAGAAGAGAAGCAGCAGCGCGAAGGCGTCGACGCTGGAGCGCACGGCGGGCGCGCTGAGACCTTCGGCGTTGCGGAAGATGGAGGCAGCGAGCGTCAAGAGGGGCTCGAACAGAAACGGCACGCCGTCCCAGGGCTTGGGCGTGAAGGCGGAGGAGCCGGAGACCATTGCGAGCATCACCGCCTCGCCCACCGCGCGCGCGCAGGCGAACGCCCCGGCGGCGACGATCGCGGGGCGGATGGCGCGCAGGGACACCGCGAGGGTGGCGCGCAGCGGATTGACCCCCAGCGCCACAGCCCCCTCGCGCCAGGCGACGGGCACCTCGCTGAGGGCATCGGCGATGAGCGCGACCATGATGGGAGTGATCATCACCGTGAGGACCACCACGGCCACGGCCAGACCGGTGCCGTCGAGCTGCACGACGTACTCCACCGAGCGCTTCTCGGCGGGGCTGATGATGTGGTTGCCGACGAAGGGGGCCAGCACGAGCACGCCGATGAGGCCGTAGATGACCGAGGGCACCCCGGCGAGGAGGCGCACCACCGGGGTGAGCACCCGCCGCACGGCCACGGGCGCGAACTCCACGAGGAAGACCGCCGTGAGCAGCGCGAACAGGAGCCCGAACACCAGCGCCAGGCCGGCCGTCAGGAGCGTGCCGTAGATCAAGGGCCAGGCGCGCAGATGGTAGGCCGAGGCAGCGGGGTGGGGCCCGGTGTGGAGCATGTTTCCGACCTGGCTTTCGGGATTGCCGCCGGCGCTGAGCCAGGAGAGCCCGTTGTGGGCGAAGGTGGGCCAGGCCCGGATCCCCACAAAGACGATCATCAGGGCGATGGCGACGGCCACCGAGCAGGCCGCCGCACCAAGCGCAAGCTCGGCGCGACGGTCCGGCCAGGGGTGGCGCAGGCGCTCCAGCATGGGATCTCAGTGCAGGGGCAGCCAGGCCGAGGAGACGATCCTGCGCGCCGCGGCGCTGGAGGTGATCCAGTTGATGAAGGCCCTGCCCGCCCCCGTGGCGGGCCCGCGGGTGACCTCGTAGAAGTGCGCCACGCCCGGGTACTGCCCGGAGACGGCGTTGGGCAGCGAGCAGCTGACGCCGTTGTAGCCCACGGGGTTGACGCCCCTCAGCGCGAAGTAGTCCGAGAGGAAGCCGATCGCATTGGGGTCGCTCTTGACCTTCTGCCGCAAGAGACCCTCGGAGGGCTCCTGGGCGGCTACCTGAGAGACGGTCTTGTTGCCCAGGAGAAGCGTCTGGAAGGTCGTGAGGACCCCCGCCGCGGAGGTGCGGCTGATGAGGTCGATGGTGCCGTGGGCCGAGGAGCCCGGCACCTGGCTCCATTCGCGGACCTTGCCGGTGAAGATCGCCTGGGCCTGCGCCTGCGTGAGGTTGGCGAGCGGGTTGGACCTGTTGGTGACGATGCAGACGAAGTACTTGGCGATGGGGTTGAAGACGAGCCCGGTGGGGTCGCTGGGAAGGGGGTCGCGCGAGACGTCGGCCATCGTGACGCGCCCGGCGGCGACGTCGGCGATGCCCACGTTGGTCCCCCCCTGGGCGATCTTGAACTTGACCTGGTGCGGCTTGACCTTGACGTACTTCTGGGCGAGCAGCGTCACCAGCGGCGCGGATGCGGTGGCGCCGCTGATCGTGATGACGCTCGCCGCCACGGCGATCGCGGGCAGCGCGATCCCGAGCACGCCCGACAAGGTGAGGGCGGCGGATAGACGGCGAATGGGCTTCATGGGCACGGCTCCTTTATGGGTGCGTTGAGGGCGTGTTGACATCGAAGAGGGCTGCACAGTACCATAATCCGCACAAAGAAGATCCAGTTTAGGCGCTTTGTGAAGAACTGCGCTACCCTCCCCCGGCGCAAGCAGCCGAGATGCCATGAGCGACAACCTCCCCTCCCCCCCAAAACCACCAGCCATAGCCCCGCGGCTGCCCTCCTCGCGGGCACGCTGCGCGCTGGCGGCGGCGCTGTTCGTGCTGGGCGCAGCGGTGGGCGCGGCGCTCAGCCCGGACCCCCAGAGCTCGCCGGCGGACCCGGTGACGCAGCCCCAGACGCTGATCGCCTCGCTGCTGGCGCGCTACGCGGCGGGGGCGCCCACGCCGGCCACATCGCCCACGCCGGCCACATCGCCCATGCCGGCTACCTCGCCCAAGCCGGCCACATCGCCGGCGCCGACGGCGAGGGCCTCCCCGGCGCCCTCGATCCCTTCACCTCCCCCTGTCGAACCCCGGAGCGAACCCAAAAGACCACCACCGATGAGCAAGGAGACCCCGTTGCAAGAGCCCCATCCCCCCCTACGCCACGCCGCCCGAAAGCTGACGCACGCGACATCCGTGATCGCGCTGCTGATGCTGCTGGTGGCGGCGCACAGCCAGGCCGAAGACAACCCCAACAACTACCAGTGCGCCGGCCACATCGCGCCGGGCAAGACCGAGGAAGGCACGAGCGAAGCGCAGGTGCTGTACGCGATCGCCTGCAGCGGCCCGATCAGCGGCTACGCGATCCAGACGGGAACGGTGAAGACGACGGGCTTCGACAGCGCCCCCCTGGTGAGCAACCTGAAGGGCGAAGCCGTGACAACCGATGCCTTCTCCTGCAACGGCGAACTGCCGGGCTTCGGCTTTGACTGCGTCGGCAGCACGACCGCCGGCTACGAGACGATCACGGGCCAGTTCGCGATCGCCACGAAGCTGTGCGGCAAGCCCCGCGTGGACCCGAAGCTGACGGTGACCTACGCCTATCTGAACGAAAAGAAGGCGATCACCCAGGCCATCTCAGGCCCGTTCGATTTGGGCCGCCCGCATGACTGCCCCGCCGCGAAGGCGGCCAAGAAGGGAGGCAAGCACAAGGCGAAGGGCAAGGGCAATGGCAGGAGCGGCAAGAAGGGTGAGAAGTAGGGAGAGGATGGGCCGCGTTCAGAGCTTATTGCGGCGAGTCGCGGGTGAGCACCGCCGGGATGGGCTCTGACGCGCCGGCCCGCGCGCAGAGCTCCTCACTGGCGTGGTAGCGAGTGGTGCGCCCCTGGCCCCGCTGCAGGACCAGCCCGGCATCCGCAAGGCGCCGCAAATCGGCGCTGGCGGTGGCAAGCGACACCTCGGCCTCCCGGCGATAGAGCGTGCGCGTGCAGCCGCCGATGAGGCTCTGCTCGAGCGCGATCACCATCCGCTCGGGCCAGCCGCGGCGCTCCACGAGATCCTCCAGGAACGACCACCGCGCACCCGCTCCCGCGATCTGCGCAAGGCGGCGGCGGGCCTGCGCAAGGTGCGCGTCGATGCAGAAGGCCACCCACCCCGTGGCATCGCGGCCGGGCTCGTAGCGCTCGCCATGCGCCTCCTGCAGAGCGGCGTAGTAGGCGGGCGTGTTCTCGCCCAGGTGCTCCTCGATCGAGCCGAGCTCGGGCGAGAGCAGTCCATCGCGGGCGAGGAGGAGCGACTGCACGATGCGCGCGACGCGCCCGTTGCCGTCACGGAAGGGATGGATGGAGATGAGGTGCAGGTGCGCCAGGGCGGCACGCACCACGACGTGCACGTCGAGGTCTCCCTCCTGCAGCCACCGCACGGTCTCGGCCATGAGCCCGGGAACCTCCACTGCGTCCGGACCCTGATAGACGAGACGGCCGTCGCCCCCGGTGATGCCCACCGCCCCGGTTCGCCACAGGCCGGGGCTCGCCTGGGGCTGGAACCAGCAGGCGTCGAAGTGGAGGTCGAGGATCACGCGATCGAGCCAGCGAAACGAAGGGTCGCCGGCCATCGCCGCGACGTGATCCATGGCGCGCCCGTAGCAGGCCACAGCCATGCGATCCTCCTCCCCGGGCTGGGCCTGCTGCTCGCCGCCGAGCAGCGCAAGGGTCTCCTCCGTGGCCAGATGGAAGCCCTCGATCGAGGTCGAGCCCTCCACCGCAGCCGCCTGCGCCAGCCGGCGCAGCGTCCCCATCCAGCGCGCGGGGCGATGGCTCTCATGCCCCAGGGTTCGGCGCAGCTCGTCGAGCTCGTCCAGGCGAGCGCTCAGGTCTGGGGTGATGGACGGGGTTGCCAGCAGCATCCCATCATCATAGCCGATCAATCGATTAGTCGTATGATCGTCTAAACGTACAATCATCTACGGGGCTGGAGGACCGCGGCCGCTTGCGAGCAGAGATCGCGCGTGCGGCCCCGGTGTGCACCTACCTGCGCGAGCGAAGCCTGGATTTCTTCGCCTTGACCCTGCGGGCCTTGGGGCAGCCAAGGACGGCGATCTTCGTGCTCTGCTTGAGCTGCGCGCCGTCCTGAGCGGTGAGCGTGGTGGGCATGAGGAGCTTTGTGCCGCAGAGGCTCCCCTTGGCCTTGGCCGGCAGGTTGGTGGCGAGAGCCGAGTGCGCCCCCTCGGGCAGGGTCAGTTCGAAGCTCGAGACCGGCGCGTCGGGCACCGCCGCGAAGGTGCTGGTGGTGATGCCCTTGGCGATCGAGGTGTTGCCGCGCAGATCGAGCCTGATGCCCTGCCCCTGCAGAATGAGGACGAGATCCGGAAACGCCGCGCCGCCGTGCGACTCCAGGTACGCCGGCCCTGTGAGCGGGACGTTGAGCAGCGGCGTGATGGCCGTCGCGGTCCCCACATTGGACGCCGCCGGACACTGCGCGGGATTCTGCGCGAAGGTCGCTTCCGGGCAGGCATGCTGGAGTGTGGTGAGGCGCGCAGGCAGCTGCTTGGGCAGGCTGGCCACGACCCGGCCGATGTTGTCCTGGCCGAAGGCGGAGGTGACCTTGACACGCAGGCCGGCCCCCTTGGCCTTCGAGGTCTTCCCCTGCGTGGAGACGGAGAAGGTGGGGGCGAAGGGCAGGTTGCGGCAGCCTTCGACGGCGAACGGCGAGGACACTTCGGCGGCCCCGCCCTGCTCTGCTTCGATCTTCGCCGTGATCTGCTTGCGCGCGCAGTTGGTGGGGTTGAAGGTGAACCCCGCGCGACCGGCGGTGACGTTGAGCGTTCGGATGCGCAGGGGTATGCCGTCGAGGAACTGCGGCAGCGGATCGCTGGTGATCGTCACCGCGCCTGTTTCCGAGTCGATGCCGATGGCGGCGCGCACGATGACGTTGCCGAGGTCGAACGGCCCAGCCTTGGCCGGCACGACGGCGGTGAGCCCGAAGGGGGCCCCTTTGTAGCCTTCGGTGAGGTAGACGCGCCCCCCGTTGACGACGAAGGGGTGCGCCCCCGAGCCCACGGCAGCCGAGGTCGTGCCGATTTCGCTGGCCGCGCCGCAGGCGCCGAGGCTCGCCTGCGGTTCCTGGCAGAGCGTGACGCTGGAGAGCATCCCCAGCAGGCCGGGAGGCAGCTTGAACTGCAACCTGGCGATGTCCTTCATGCGATCCCCCCGCTGCACCGTGACGGCGAGCGGGCTGAAGTGCCCCGCAGCCGAGCTGAGCGAGCCGGCGCTGAGCGTGGGCGCAAAGGGCAGCGTGGCCGGGCAGGGCCCGCCGTTGCCGTCCCAGTCAACTGTGAACGAAGGGGACCAGAGCGCGTCGGGCACCGTCGGAGATCCCCAGGGGGTGAGGCGAGCGTTCGTGACGGCCTGCCCGCACTGGCGCGGGTTGGAGAGCGGCGCCCTGACGCCACCCTTCAGGCGCAGCGACACTTCGCTGAAGGGCTGCTGCGGGAGTTCGGTGAAGCGCGCCGTGAGCTGGCCCGTGGTCGGGTCGACGTGCACGCGCCCGCCGAGCTTGATGACCACGCCCGAGCCTTCGGCTTCGAGGTAGATGCGGAAGAGGCGCCCATTGGTGGCGTCCGCCGCGGTGCATCCCTGCGGCCCTTCGCCGCCGCAGAGCGGCTGGCCCACGTAGACGTGCCCCTCCAGCGGTTCCTTGAGCACCGGCGTGGTGACCTCCACGGTGCCGATCTGAGAGGCCAGCGGACAATGGCCGGGTACGAGGTGCGTCATCCCATCCGGCCCGATTTCTTCGCCTTCGCTCGCCACTTCGTTGGGGTGCAGAGGCGAACCCGGCATGTTGATCCCATGCGGGCCGGTCGCGTCGCACGCCGCCAGGCCGTCAGCGGCACTTGGGTCGAGAGTCATGCCTTCCGGCAGGGTCATCGTGACGTTCTTCAAGTCCGGCGTGGCCAGAATGGGGAACTGGTTCGGGTTCTGCGGGGCCTTGATCTTGATTTCGAACCCGGAGGGCGCTTCGGCCTCGGTGACTTCGGGGCGCATCTCGACCGTGGGTTCGAACTGGAGGAGGTCGCAGCCGGTGATGTGCGGGTACGCGACCGATTCAGCGGAGGACCACACCCCCGGGGCGCTCCACGAGTCGGCTTCGACCCTCGTTTTCAAGGGATCAGCGTCGCAATCGCTGGGGTTTGTAAAGAAGGCCTGGGGACTGTTTGGTTCGCCGTTGGCGGTGTTGGGGTCACCAAAGAATGTGAGCGCCACTCCCTCAGCGCTTATCTTGGGGATCCCCGGAGTTGCCGCGCGTAGGGCGTATCCCGCGGCTGTGTGCACCACGGTAGCGTAGATCGGAGCTGGTAAGCCAAAGAAGGTGAAGCCGAACTGCGCTGGGTAGCCCGGCTCGGGTACGATGTTGTATAGAGCGGAGACTTCGTGGAAGCTGGGCGTTCCGCTGACGGTTGCATGCACACCGTCTTCGCTGTAGAACAGCACCGTGCCCACGCGGCTGTCAGCCGGGCATCTCGTGCCACTGCCGACAAGCAACTCCTCCTCTGTGCAGCGCCCGACTGCCACCGGATCACCCACCAAGCCCAAAGGAAGATCAACGACCACGTCCTTCATGTCGGCAGCCGGCAGGAATTCAGACTGTGTGTTGATCTGGAATGTCGACGTGAGGCCGTAGGGGTGATCTCCAGCATGGTCATCGAGCATGCCACGGTAGTCGCGCGCTTCTATGCCGAACGCGGCGATGCCGAATGGCTCAGCTATGGCGCCAATCGCGGTGGGCACCGTCAATGGCTCGCTTGTCGAGGCCGGCGGAGCGCCTCCTCCCGTGACCGTGGCGGAGTTCAGTATGGGGCCTATGCCAACCAGAGGAGTGACTTCGACCTGCACCTTCACCGCCAGGGTATCGCCCACTTGCACCGACGCTCCGTCGACGCAGCGCAGCGGGGTGCTGGGCGGACATGACAGGCCTCCGCCTGTTTCCAGGTCTTCCCCCCTGATGCTCACCGCCCGTACTCCGAGGGGCACGGCGTCTGAGACTATCACCGGTTCCGAGGTGGCTGCATTGCCGACGTTGGTAATCGTCAGTTCGTATTCGTCGGCTCCGTTGCCCACAGTAAAGCTCGTCGGCCGCGCCAGTGAGGAGACCGTCCAAGCGGGAGCAGACGCAGCCGCGAACGCGGTCCCGGCAGTCGTGAGACTCAGGGCCACCGTCGCAACGCCCAGAGCGCAGGAAAGAAACCAGCCTCCTGAGTGCCTCCTGAGCTGCACAGCTATCCCGTCCTACGCGCAGCTCGCTTTGGCCTTCGCTTAGGCTTCTTCCGGGGCGTCTTCTTGTTCTTCATCTTAGTCCTCTTGGGGGCTGCCTTGACCTTGGCAGGTGCGCTGGACGTTGTGGGAACTGCGCCTTCTCCCACCGACGACAGCGTCGGATGTCCTAGCGACTGCAGCACACCTCCCAACGGCCCCTGGCATGCGTCTTCCGAGCAGCCCGGCGTCGCGGGCGTCGCCGCGAACCCGCCTGCAATACGCGCGTCGTAGATATCTACCTGGGTGTCTACATCCTGCGGGACAAGCTGGTTACTGGTCGTGAAGAACACATCTTCGCCCGACCCGTCGGTGCCCAACAGCCGCGCGCCGGATTCGGACAGGTCATGGCCGTTGGAGATGAGCGATACCTCCCCAGCGTGGTATTCGTAGACGCTGCTATGGCCGATGACTGCCCCTGGGGTCAAGCCATCAGAACTCGTGAAGAACACATGGGAGCCGTCGGCGGATAGCGCGGCAAGGCGCGAGTTGGGGTAATCGGTTCTAACGTATTCCGGCTCTGGAACCGTGGCAGGATATTCGCTGCTGTTACCGTCTTCGTTGTAGCCATCGGCGCCGCGAGACACCCGCACGAGAGCTCCCGTCTGTGCGTCAAACTCGAACACCTGCCCGGCCTCCGTCCGTTCTTCCTCGTCGGGGGTCAGATCGGCCGCGCTCTCAAACACCAAGAAGCGCCCGTCGGGCGTCGCTTGCACGGGACGCAGATCGGACCCAGCCCAGTCTTCGCGGTCGGCCCTCGATAGCCGCGCGACGAAGGACAGCCGCTGCTGCGGTTCGGGGCAGCTCGCGCCGCCCCCGGGACATTCCTGTGTAAATACATAGAGGTTCTCGGCGCCTTCCTTGGCTTCCTCCCCATAAGCGTTCGTTTCTTTGCTTGTCAGCACGCCCTGTCCGACGAAATAAATATGCGATCCGTCCTCAGAGACTCGCGCTACGCCCTGGACGCGCGCCCCCTTTGCATCCCCGGCGGACACGAGAGTCACCTTCTTCTTTTCCGGGGCTTCAAAATCGTACTCATACAGATAAGGCCCTTCGCCGGTTGCGCCATGCAGCAGCTGCTGCATGGTCGTGAAGAACACCTGAGAGCCATCTGAGGAGGCACCTCGGAACTGAGCATCTGCCACGCCAGACAAGATGCAGGCTTCGCAGTCCTTCGATTCGGGCTCGGAGATCGCAACGGTGTGCGCTGTGGACTGCCCATTGTCGATCCGCGCGTACAGTTCGCTTACGGCGGGCGCGACTTCCACGGATGGTGCCTGGCAGGGGCGCCCCGCGTCTCGGCCCAGAGCCGTAAAGAACACCGTCGAGCCGCTCCGCGAGATTGCGTTGTACACGTCGCGTTCTGGGCTACCGAATTCAGTTCCACACTGGCTGATCAGATGCGCTTCGCCAAGCGTGCCGACTAGACCTTCGTTGCTGATGCCCACCAACTGTGGTTCGCTGTCGCCGGTGCCGATGTACTCGTACAGTGATAGCTGGCCTTCTCCCCGCGTTGAATCACCGAGCCACAGATGGACATCATTTTCGCCGCTGACCGGCGCCCTGTCGCCAAATACCAGGTGCGACAAATCTCCCGAGGCTCCGACGAAGATCAACTTTGGTTCCCTCCCTCCGGGCGGCCCGCCGGGGCCAACACGTATAAGCGCTTTTCCTTCTCGCAGGAATATAGCTTCGCCCGCGCTATCCGGAGAGGCCGGATCCCACAGGCTGCGAGCGAGATCGGCACTGGTGCCATTCCACTCGAATCGCGGGTAGGTGGCTGTGACGGGCGCCTCCAACGGGCTGGTCTGCCATCCGACTGATGTGCGGTTCACAGCATAGATTCCCCCGAGGAGCGGTGTAGATTCTATTCCCGCAAACGAGCCTAGACTACGGATTACCAAAAAAGAACCGTCCTGCGAAACTCCCTCGACACTGCTCACTTCCATCGCCTCCTTATAAGGCGGGGTAACGAGTTCATACGCGCGGCATTCGGGAAGATAGACCCTGAAGCCGGGTGACGCTTCATTAGGACAACGTGCCTGGCTCGCGCCGGTGGCTTGGGCAACACCGAGCGCCAGGAGCAGCGTCGTCAGCAGAGTGGCGCTGCTGACTGATGTGAGCTTGGTGACCATAATAAACTTGAGAAGTTTAGCTACTTGATCGGGTCGCGGCAGGGGTGTCTCTTACTTGTAACTACTGATCGATTACGATGGCTGTGGGACTGCGGTCTGACCCGCAATCCCACAAATACGCCATGACTTAGTTCAGTGCTATCCGATGGAGATCACCCATAGAAGACGCCAAATGGTTCTCCAACCCCTGATTGAGATGCCAATTGGGCTTCGAATTTGCCAATGAAGGTGGCCCCGGTGTTACTCCCGATGGCCAGTTTTGGTTCTATAGTTTGCCCTTCCAGTTTGACCTTGGATATTGATTGTTCGGGGAACAAGATTTCCCCTATCACTGCCTCCAGTGGTTCTTGTTCTTGTTTTTGGGTCTTAGGTCTGAGTTCTGCAGCGACGCTTCCTTTGACTGGGAACATCGCAGGTTCCTTGAGACCTGCAGCACAAAGTGCCCCGTGATAACCTATGGCTACGAATTCAGTTCCTTGCGATGGTTCAAATAGATCGCCGATTTTTCCTTGGCCTTCTCCGATAGTAACAAGATGCGATTTGAGTTGCTTTGTTTTGATTGGTTCGGTGATTTCGCAGTTAGGTGGTCCTGTGTTCGTGCAGTTTGTGAATGTAATCCCGGTGGTACCATCTTGCCCGGCACCAGCGCCATTACCTTCGATGTAGGCGTTTTCAACTACTGCATTCTGGCATATAATTTTTGAGCTTTCGGTAAGGATTTTTCCGGTTAGAGAAGTCGTGCCAGCGGTGATTTTCATTTGTCTTTTGACTTGTGGACCGAGCTTTTTCCCTTGCACTTTCCAAGCCGGATTAGCCGCCGACGCTGTCGACGCCACGATCCCGCTGGAGATGCAGAGAGCAAGCAAGACCAACAAGGCCGCTCTCGTTTTGAACATGCTGATTGAACTTCCTTTCCCCCCGGCCTTGGCCGGGATGGTTTGGATTGGATGCTTCTGTCTGATGCGACACCCTAGGCCCGCCCCCAAGACTGAGGACATGCCGTCCGATGCCTATGCTGCGCCCCTCGCTGTCGCCGACCGAGCCAACCGCCGAGGGCAGACCAACGATGGACGTCCCACGCAGCCACCGGCTGAATAGAGCGATTCGTGGTCTGGACATTGCTTCGTGCTTTCCTTTCGTCTGGTCTGTGATTTGGTCTTGTTGTTTGGGATGCCCCCTCCGGGTCCGGAGCCGATCGCACCTCGATCCCAGCGGAAGCCAGAGGAACAATACGATCTTTTGGGCTGGGTCAAGGCCTTAAAAAAAAGAAGCGTACTTTCTACGTAACCCCCCCTCCGAAAACCGCATGAACAAGCCATTTCGCGCGTGGCGATCCCGCCTCGGGCGGTCCCAACCCCACCCCCCGAGCACCCTCCGGATGCTCCCCGCGCCCCCCTCAACGCCCCAAGGCGACCCCCGGCCCGGCCCGCCCCAGCCTCCGCGCCCCCTACACCAAGCTGGTGGTCATGCGCTCGACCTCGGCGATGGAGGTCTGCCCCGCGCGGACCTTTTCCATGCCGTCCTCGTGCAGGCGGCGCATCCCCTGCGACACCGCTGTCGCGGTGATGTCGTCCACGGAGCAGTGCCCAAGGATCTGCGTGCGGATCTCCTCGGAGACGGTCATGACCTCATAGAGCCCGATGCGCCCCCTATACCCCGAGTTGCCGCAGCGCGAACACCCCACGGCCTCGTACGGCTGGATCCCCGCCAGCCCGTACTCCTCAAGGACCACTTCCGGCAGGTTCGCCGGCCGCTTGCAGTGCGGGCAGAGCATCCTAACGAGCCGCTGCGCCACCACGCAGTCCACCGAAGATGAGACCAGAAACGGCTCGATCCCCATGTCGATCAACCGGCTGAGCGCAGACGGCGCGTCCCGCGTGTGCAGCGTCGAGAGCACCAAGTGCCCCGTCAGGGCGGCCTCGACCGCGATGTGCGCGGTCTCGCGGTCCCGGATCTCCCCCACCATGATGATGTCGGGATCCGCGCGGAGCATTGAGCGCAACCCGGTCTCGAATGTGACCCCAGCCTTGGCCGAGACCTGCATCTGCTTGACCCCGGCGATGCGCGACTCCACGGGATCCTCGATCGTGAGGATCGAGCGCGCCCCGTCGTTGAGCACGTTCACGGCGGCATAGAGCGTGGTGGACTTCCCCGATCCGGTGGGCCCTGTCACCAGGACGGCCCCGTGCGGCCGGCCGATCGCGTGCCCGAAGCGCTCTTCGGCCCCCGGCTGCATCCCCAGGGACTCGAGGTTCTGGACCACGACCCCCTTGTCGAGGATGCGCAGCACCGCCCCCTCCCCGTGCACCAAAGGCAGCGTCACCACGCGGATGTCGATCCGCCGCCCCTCCACGGTCAGGGCCAGGCGCCCGTCCTGAGGCACGCGCCGCTCGGAGATGTCCAGGTCGGCCATGATCTTGATGCGCGAGACCATCCCCAGCGCCATCCTGCGCCGGATCGTGGCCGCCGGGAACAGCACCCCGTCGATCCGGAAGAGCACGCGCATGTCCCCCTCTTCGGGGTTGACGTGGATGTCGGAGGCCCCCTGCTGGACGGCCTGGGCGATGATCGAGTGCACCAGCTTGATGACGGGCGCGTCCTGATCGGCTTCTTCGGCCATGGTCTCGGCAAGCCCCTGCTCCTGCTCGTCCTCGACGATGTCCTCGATCGAGGTGTGCATCTGCCCCAGGCGCGTGGCGAGCATGTTGACGTCCTCCGCCGAGGCCGCCGCGGCGCGCACGCGCCGGTTGGTGATCATGGCGATGTCGTCGATGGTCAAGATGTTCGTGGGATCGGCCATCGCCAGCAGCAGCGCGCCGTCCTCGGTGAAGCCGACTGGCACCGCCTGGTAGCGCTTGATCGCTTCGGGGTTGAGGAGGTTGACCGCCCCCATGTCGAGCTCGTGCACGGAGAGATCGACGTAGTCCAAGCCGAAGCGCTCGGCCACCACGCGCGCCAGCTGGTCCTGGCGCAGAAGGCCCTGCTCGACGAGCACCTGCCCCGTGGGCTTGCGCTCGGAGCGGGCGACGTTGACCGCCTGCTCGACCGCCTCGCGATCGGCGAAGCCCAGGTCGACGACCACCTCGCCGATCAGCCGGCCGGGGCGCACGGGTCGCATGGGCGCGCCCAGCCCGGGGCCGGGGCCATCCGGCCCGGGGGCGTCCAGCCCGCCGCCGTGCAGCCCTCCGCCCAGGGACTCGGCGCCATTGGAACCGTCCAGTTCGCCGGCGGAGGGACGCTCCAGAGTGGCGATGGCGCTCGATGACTCCAGCGCGGTCATCTCGGATGCGGCGGACGCGGCTGTGGGCGCAACCTCAGGCGAGAGAACCGGCTCGGAGGTGACGGCCGGCTCGGGAGATGGCGCCGCGGGCTGAGGCTCGGGCACGTCCGGCTCGGGGACCGGAGCGGAGGCCGGCTCGGCAGACGCCTGCGCGGGCGCGGGCACGTCCGGCGCGGGGGCCTGCTCCGCAGCCGCCTCCTGGGCTCGTCGACGCCGAAACCAACTCATCGGTTTCTGATCGGCATTCCCGTGTCCGCACTTGACCTCCGCCCCGCCCTACCTACCCCCCGAAACCGTGCTCGAAAGCCCCCTTGAGGTGGGCATCCAGCGCGTTGAGGCGATACAGCGCGATGGCCTCGCCCGAGGCGAAGCGCTGCCCGGAGGCGCTGTCGTACCCGTGGTGGGCGATCACGCAGTGCTCCAGCGCGAGGCGCCGCTCGGGGGTCAGCGCCACGGGAGCGTGGCGCGCGAGCAGCCGCAGCCCCAGCTCGATGTGCCCCAGCAGCCGCCCTTCTTCGCTGCGCGCGATCTCCGCGCCGTAGGTGAACTCGCGCGTCTTGCCCAGGTCGTGGACGATGGCGGCCGTGAGCAGCAGGTCGCGGTCCAGGCGCTGGTGCACCGTGCACAGCTCCAGCGCCAGCGTGGCCACCGCGACGGTGTGCTCCAAGAGCCCCCCGAGATAGGCGTGATGGCCACCGCCCCCACCACCGCGCCCGCCCCCCGCGCCGCCCCCGGCCGGGCCGGCTCCCATGCCGTTCCCGCGCGGCGCCGAGCACGGCGCGCGGCGCAGCTCGGCGCGCAGCTCGCGGTCCCCGAGGAGTCGCTCCAAGAGCCCGCGCAGCCCGGGGTCGCAGACCTCCCGCGAGAGGTGCTCCAGAAAGCCCTCGAGCTCCTCGAGGTCACGATGGGCCACCGGCAGGAAGGCGGCGAGGTCCGCGGGGCCTCCCGCCGCGACGTCCACGCGCGCGATCGCGCGCAGATCGATCTGGGGCTGCTCGCGGAAGCTCTCCACGCGCCCCTGCACGCGCACGAGCTCCCCGCGCTCGAAGCGCCCGGCGAGCAGGTCGGCGTCGTTGAAGGCGCGCGCCACGATCGCCCCCGTGCGGTCGCGCAGCTCGACCGTGAGGTAGGGGGCGCCGGCCTTGGTGAACTGGCGCTCCTTGCGCGAGCACGCGAACACCCCGTTCACCTCCTGGCCCACGCGCAGGGTGGCCACGGTGGAACCCTCGGGCTGCGCGCCGCCCTGGCGCGAACCCTCGGCGGAAGACCTGTCGAGGACCGGAGAGCTCATGCGCCCATGATGTACGGTGGGTCGGATGACCCCCCTGATCTGGGATCACCGTCCCTCCGGCCTGAGAGCCCCGGCGATGGTGTGCGCGTTTCAGGGCTGGAACGACGCGGGCGACGCGGCCTCCACGGCGGCGGAGTTCATGAGCGACGCGCTGGGCGCGCGGCGCTTCGCGCAGGTGGATACGGAGGAGTTCTACGACCTGCAAGCCAACCGCCCGCGGATTCGCATCGGCGAGGACGACGAGCGCGAGATCGAATGGCCGTGCGTGGAGATGTTCGCGGCCGCGGTCCCGCGCGCCGCGCACGATCTGGTGTTCGTGCAGGGCGTGGAGCCGTCGCTGCGCTGGCGCACGTTCGGCGGGCTGATCGTGGAGCTGGCCGAAGCGCTGGGCGTGCGCATGGTGATCACCCTGGGGGCGCTGCTGGCCGACGTGCCCCACACGCGCCCGGTGGCGATGACGGGGTTCGCCTCAGATCCGCGGCTGCTGGAGCGCCTGGGCGCGTCCAGCCCGGGCCGCTACGAGGGCCCGACGGGCATCGTGGGCGTGCTGCACGGGATCTGCAGCGATGCGGGCCTGCCGGCGATGAGCCTGTGGGCGAGCATCCCCCACTACGTCGCGGCGGCCCCCAGTCCGAAGGCGGCGCTGGCGCTGGTGCGGCGCCTGGAAAGCCTGGTGGAGGTCTCCGTGGACGCGAGCGATCTGGAAGAGGCGGCGGCCACGTACGAGCGCCAGGTGGGCCTCGCCGTCTCCAGCGACCCGGACGTGCAGGCGTTCGTGGAACGCCTGGAGCGCGATGCGGAGAGCGAGGAGCAGCCGCTGGCGCCCGAGGACCTCCCCTCCGGCGATCTGCTGGCGAAGGAGTTTCAGCGCTTTCTGCGCCAGCGCGGGGGCGACGGGCCGAAGGGGCCCTCCTGAGCGCAAGGACATCCGATGGTCCCCGGCGTGCCTATTGAGTTTTTTTGATGAGCTACGCCCCCGGAGGGGGCTCCGCCGTGTTGCCGCGTAATGGCAGCCGGCCTCGCAGCGGCCTCCGGTCCCACCTCGAAGGCCCTAAAGGGCCACGGGACAGAGCGTTCTGTAGTCGCACATGGCGCAGGCCTGGGGCGATGGCGTGGGCTCGAACTCCTGCGCCAGGATACCCTCGCCCACCTGCAGGACGATGTCTCTGATCCACTCGTCCTCGCCCTCCCCCCGGGGCGGCACGGGGACCTTGCGATCGTCGAGGACGTGGTAGTAGGCCTGCCGGGGCGCCTCCAGGCCCCAGTCCTCGCGCGCCCCCAGCGCGTACAGCGACAGCTGCACGTCCTCATTCAGCTGGGCGGCGTCCCTGGGGCGGCCGGTCTTGTAGTCGATCAGCTCGAAGGAGCCGTCGGGGAGCTCGTCGATGCGATCCACGCGCCCGCGCACCTGGTGGGGGCCGAGGGTGAAGGAGAAGGAGCGCTCGAACCACGCCGGCTGCGCGTCGTGCTCGCGCAGGCGCTCGTGGTAGCGGGTGAGCGCCACGCGCGCCTTCTCGCGCAGCTCGCGCACCTCTTGTGAGTCGCCGAGGCCGGCGCGGCGCCAGGCCGTATCGAGCAGCCCCATCAGCTCGGCCACGGTGGAGGCCCCGGAGGTGTGGTAGCGCTCCAGCACCTGGTGCACGACGATGCCGAAGCGCTGGCTGACGGTGGGCGCGGAGGGGATGCGCAGGACGCGCGCGTATTTGTAGCGCAGGGGACAGCTGCGGTAGGTCTGGATGTCCGAGGCGGAGAGCACGAGCCCCTGGCCGATGCGCGGCAGGAACGGCTGCAGCGAGGGCTCGCCGCGCGCGGCCAACACCCGCGCGCGCGTCAGCGCGGCGCTCTCCTCGTCCCCCTCGCCCTCCTCGCGCCGCGCCCGCTCCTCCTCCAGGAGCGCCGCGTCCAGGGGCGAGGTTTCGAAGATGTCGCGCTGGGGCGAGGTGACGGCGGCCCGCAGGCGCGCGTTGATGTCCGGGAGCGCGTCGGCGACGCTCTGCCCCGCGGGACGCTCCAGCAGCGCCGTGAGCTTGAGCAGCTCCAGGTAGCGCGCCACCCCGTGGGAGACGTCGAGGTCGGTGTCCAGCCGCGGCTCGCGCAGGCGCCCGGCGATGCGCGTGACGTCCCCCAGCACCTCCTCGCGCATCATGCGCAGCGTCGTCTGCAGGCGCTCGGTCGAGGCCGAGGGCCGCTGCTCGCGATCCTCCCGCTCGCCGATCGCCACGGCGCGTATGAAGAGATCGGGGCGCCCCGCCTCCAGCGCCGCGGCGGCGGCTTTGTGCAGGGCGAGGAAGCGCTGGATGCGCTCGCGCGCGGGCGGGGGGATGCGCGGCGAGTCGAGCGCCGCGCGCAGCGCCGCGATCATGTCCATGCGCCGCCTGCGCGCGGTCTGGATGACGCGCACGAGGTCGCTCTGGCGCATCTCGATGGGAGGGCGCACGAGCGCGCGCGCCACCGCGGTGGCGTCGTGGGGGTCGCTCAGGAGGCGCATCCAGGCGAGCACGTCGCGCACCTCGGGGCGCTCGGAGAATGCTGGGCCCGCCGATGCGGCGGGCGGGGAGACCGCCTTGGATGCGCGGTCGAGCGAGAGGGACACAGGGGCAAGGATATGAGGGCCCCTGGCCCGAGGTCCGCACGTCCCCCCACTGCCACCTCCGCCCGAGGTCCGCACGTCCCCCTGTCGCTCCCGCCCAGCGGGCGGGCGGCGGCGGGCTACGCTGCACAGATGGACGCGATCGATTGGACGACGGCGCAGCGCGTGGGCGAGATGCTCGCCGGCGACCCCCCGCACAGCGGTATCGAGGCCGAGTCCGTGGGGCCGCTGGCGCAGGACTTCGCGCGGCGCGTGAGCGACTACACCGGCCTCGCGCTCCCGGCGCAGCTGCCGGCCCTTGAGACGGTGGACCGCCCGCTGTGGATCGCGGCCAACCTCAGCACGATGCGCCCGCTGCTGGAGCGGATGGCCGGGCGCCTGGAGAGCGGCTCCTCGCGGTCCCCCCTCAAGCGCCGCCCCCGCCAGGGCTGGGCGCTGGGGCTGCCCGAGGCGATGCGCGTGGCCTCCGGGCTGCTGCTGGGGGCGCAGGTGGGAGCGCTCACGGGGATGCTCTCGCAGCGGGTGCTGGGCCAGTACGACCTGGCGATCCTCGATCCCTCGGTGACGCCGCGCCTGCTGCTGGTGGCCCCCAACCTGGCGCAGGCCGCGCGCGGCCTGGGGGTGGACGAGGGCGAGCTGGTGGCGTGGGTGACGATCCACGAGGTGACCCACGCGGTGCAGTTCTCGGGCGCCCCGTGGCTGCGCGGCCATCTGGCGGGCATGCTGGGAGAGCTGATCGAGGGCCTGGAGAGCAGCGTGTCGCTGCGCGGACTCCTCAAGCTGAGCGACCCCAAGAACACGCGCGAGCTGATCGAGCACGTGCGCCACGGCGAGCTGCTGCGCTTGGCCGTCGGCGAGAAGCGCTGGGGTCTGGTGGAGAGGATGCAGGCCACGATGACGCTGGTGGAGGGCCACGCGGAGCACGTGATGGACGCGGTGGGCGCCGATGTGCTGCCCTCGCTGCCGCGTCTGCGCGCGGCGATGACGCGCCGGCGCACCTCGCGGGGGCTGCCGTGGCGGGTGCTGGAGCGCCTGCTGGGCCTGGAGCTGAAGCTGCGCCAGTACGAGAGCGGGCGGCGCTTCTGCGACGCCGTGGTGGCTGCCGGGGGGCCGGCCGCGCTGGCGCGGGCGTGGGGCGGGCCGAAGGCGCTGCCGAGCACCGCCGAGCTGGAGTCGCCCGAGCTGTGGCTGGCCCGTATGGCCGCCTGAACACGGGCATCGAACACACGTTCCTATTGTTACAAGCTCTGCCCGCAAAGGGCCAGATTTCACAGGCTCTTCACTTCCTGTTAGGCTGCGGGTGTAACGATCTATCGCACGCCGGGTACAAACAGGTGTTCGATGACAACGTACCCACTCCTCGTTGACAGAGGAAGAAGGAGTTCGCACCCACTATGGCCACCACCGCCAACACAACTTCCCCCAGCCCCGGCAAGCCCGCCGCCAAGGCGGCTGCCAAGCGCACCAGTGTGCGTGCCAAGACCGCCTCGACCCCACGCGCGAGCACGCAGACCAGAGCCGCGCACCCGACCCCCGCCCTCGCCGAGCGGGCAGTGCTGATCCCCGTCGGCGCCGCGCTGATCGCCCGCGAACGGGTGGCTTCGAGCGTGGGCGACGTCATCTCCATCTACTCCAGCCCCACCAGGACGCAGACCCAGCTGCGCAAGTTCGAGCGCCGCGGGGCGACCGCCCGCAATCGGCTGGAGCGGGAGGTGCGCAAGACACGCACGCGCATCGAGCGCGAACTGCGTCAGCGCCGCCGCGATGGCTCGGAGCTCGTCGACCGCCTGCAGGAGCGCGTGACGAATCTGGTCTGAGCCCCGCTCTGGATCTTCCCCCGCCCAGGACCGGAGAGCCTGGAGGCGGGAGAGTCTGCCGGCCTCATATCCGCCGGCGGAAGCAGCACCCTCTCCTCCCTCAGTCAGCGGAGTGGCCCCCAGCCGCTCCGCTGGCCTTTTAACCAGGACCCGCCCACCCCACCCGCCCCGGCCCCAGCCGGTGGTCCGCCGAGCGTCTGCGAGAATGAAGCGAAGATGAACGAAGCAGCCATCCGCAAGTCCCTGGAGGCCGTGATCGACCCCGAGTTGCGGCGCTCGATCGTGGAGCTGGACATGGTGCGCTCGATCGAGATCGGCGCGAACGGCGTGGTGGACGTGACCGTGTCGCTGACCACCCCAGCCTGCCCGATCCGCGGGCACTTCCAGACCTCGGTGGCGCAGGCCGTGTCGGCGCTGGAGGGCGTGAGCCACGTGAATGTCTACTTCGATGTCCTCACGGACACCCAGAAGGAGGCGCTGGCGCAGAAGCTGGGCCGCGGGAGCCTCCCCGAGGGCGCATTGGCGCAGGTGGCGAACGTGCTGTGCATCGGCTCGGGCAAGGGCGGGGTGGGCAAGTCGACGCTGACGGCGAACCTCGCGGCGGCGCTCACGGGCGAGGGCAGGCGCGTGGGCGTGCTCGACGCGGACGTGTGGGGCTACTCGATCCCGCGCATGTTCGGGCTGGGGGCGACGCGCCCGCCGGTGTCCGCCGAGCGCAAGATCGTCCCGCTGGAGGCGCACGGCGTGAAGGTGATGTCGATCGGCTTCTTCCTGGAGGAGGACGCAGCCGTGGTGTGGCGCGGCCCAATGCTGCACAAGGCGCTGACGCAGTTCCTGCAGGACGTGGAGTGGGGCGTGCTGGACTACCTGCTGATCGATCTGCCCCCCGGCACGGGCGACGTGTCGATGACGCTGGCGCAGCTGCTGCCGCAGGCGCAGTTCGTGATCGTGACCACCCCGCAGCCCACGGCGCAGAAGGTCGCCAGGCGCTCGGCGGAGATGGCGCACAAGGTCTCGCTGGAGATCTGCGCGGTGATCGAGAACATGTCGAGCTTCGCCACCCCCGATGGCGAGCGCTATGCGATCTTCGGCGAGGGCGGCGGC
This sequence comes from uncultured Solirubrobacteraceae bacterium, assembly GCA_964582105.1. Lineage (GTDB taxonomy): Bacteria > Actinomycetota > Thermoleophilia > Solirubrobacterales > Solirubrobacteraceae > Palsa-744. The sequence continues at coordinate 40,633 of CAZOQI010000012.1, read as the reverse complement.
CAGGCGCTGGCGGACGAGCTGGACGTGCCGCTGCTGGGCAAGGTGCCGCTGACGATGCCTTTGCGCGAGCACGCGGACAGCGGCACGCCGCTGGTCGTGGAGGACCCCGACGACCCGGCCGCGCAGGCCATCCGCCACGCGGCGCGCGGCCTGATCGCGATGACGCCCATGCCGCTGCCGGTGCTGCAGGTGCTGCAGGCAACGCCGAAGGCGCCCGTCGCGGCGGCACCCCCGGCGAGCCCGAAGCCGGCGGGCATGTCGCTGCCTATGGCCTGAGCCCTGCCTCCGGCCTCAGCAGACCTGCCTCCAGCCCAGCCCCTTGTCGCCTGAGTCCCTACTTGGCGTTGGCGAAGTACTCGGCGTTGATCTGCGTGTACTTCTGCCACTCCTCGGGCAGCTGGTCCTCCGCGAAGCAGGCGTCCACCGGACACGCCTCGACGCAGGCGTCGCAGTCGATGCACTCCTCGGGGTCGATGTAGAGCATCTCCGCCGCGTCGTACCCGGGCTCGTCGGGCGTGGGGTGGATGCAGTCGACGGGGCACACCTCGACACATGAGTTGTCCTTGGTGCCGATGCACGGCTCGGCGATCACGTAGGCCATTCGCTTCCTTCTGGGTCGGTTGGTCGTCTTCGGAGCGGAAGGAGGAATATTAGCGACGTGCCTGCCCGCCTCGGCCGAGCGCCCCCCGCCGCACCCGCGGAGTTCGTTAGGTTGCAGCGATGCTCTTGCTGACCGGCGCCACCGGCCTGGTGGGCTCCGCCCTCTTGCCCCGCCTGCTCGCCGAGGGCACCCAGGTGCGCTGCCTGGTGCGCGACCCAAGGCGGCTGGGCGCGCAGCGCGTGCGCGTGCAGATCGCGCTGGGCGACCTGACCGACCCGCCCTCGTTTCGCAATGCCCTGCGCGGGGTGCACACCGTCGTGCACCTGGCGGCCGCGATCCGCGACCAGCCGCGGGGGTCGATCGAGGAGCTCGACGGCATCGCCACGTGGCGCATGGTGGCGGCGGCGCAGCGCGCCGGCGTGGAGCGCTTCGTGTTCTTCTCGGTGCTGGACGCCTCCACGCACCACCGCGCGCGCCTGCACCGCGCCAAGGCGCTGGCCGAGCAGGCCGTGCGCGAGGCCGACATGCGCTCGACCGTGTTCGCCCCATCGATCGTGTACGCCCCCGGCGACCGCTGGCTGACCCTGCTCGAACGCCTGGCGCTGCTGCCGGTGGTGCCGGTCTCCGGAGGCGGCCACGCGGTCTACCAGCCGATCTGGGCGGAGGACGTGGCCGGCTGCGTGATGGCCGCGCTGCGCCGCGACGCCGGCGAGGCCCACGAGCGCTTCGAGCTGGCCGGCCCCGAGACGCTGAGCCACACCGACATCGTGCGCCTGGTGCTGCGCTCGCTGGATCGCCGCCGGATGCTGGTGCACGTGCCCACCCCGGTGGTCTCGCGCGCCCTGCGCCTGCTGGAGGCCGCGATGGGCACCGGCGCGTTCGCCACCTGGGACGAGGCCGAGCTGATGGAGGTGTCGATGATCTCCACGCGCGGCGCCGCCGACGCGGAACTGCTGGGCGTGACGCCCGAGCCGATGGGGGCGGTTCTCAGGACACCGGAGGGCGCCGCCCTGCCCACGGCCGTGCCGCTTCGAGCTGCCTAGCCAGCGCCAGCAGCCCTGCCTCACCGGCCGGGCGGCCCACGAGCTGCACCCCCAAGGGCAGGCCGTCCTCGCCGTGGAAGAGCGGCAGCGAGATCCCCGGCTGGCCGCTGGCGTTGAAGGTGGGCGTGAAGGGCGTGAAGAGGCCCGAGCGGGTGAAGGTGGACATCGGATCGGCGGCGGCCGTGTCGAGCGTTCCCAGCGGCAGCGGGCGCTCGGCCAGCGCGGGCGTGAGGAGCGCGTCATAGGGTTCCAGGAACGCCACGAGCCGGCGCGTGAAGGCCTCCAGGCGCACGGTCGCCCCCATTCCCTGCACGGCATTGAGGTGGCCGGCCATCGAGTAGATCGCCCAGCTCATCGGCTCCATGTCCTCGGCGCGCGGCTCCCGGCCGGCCACGATCCCGGAGTAGGCGATCGAGAGCGCGACGTGGGTCGAGAACACTCCCCCGAACAGCTCCTGCACCCCCTCGATGCGCCACGGCGGATCGACCTCCTCGACGGTGTGCCCCAGCTCCCGCAGCAGGCGCGAGGCGTCGGATACGGCCTGCGCGCACAGCGGATCCACGACCGCCTCGGGGATCGGCGGCAGCGTGGTGGCGGCGATTCGCAGCATCCCCGGCTCGCGTGCGGCGGCCGCCGCGAACGGCTGGCTGGGCGGCGGCGCCCAGGTGGCGTCCCCGGGCTCATAGCCCTCCAGCACGTCGAGGATCGCGGCGGTGTCGGCCACGGTGCGCGTGAGCACCCCGTCGATGCTCAACAGCGAGTCGCCCAGCTCGGGCGCGGCGGAGATGCGTCCCCGCTGCGGCTTGAGCCCCACCAGACCGCAGCAGGCGGCCGGGATCCGGATCGAGCCGCCGCCGTCGCTGCCATGCGCCACGGGCACCATCCCCGAGGCCACCGCCGCGGCGGCGCCGCCCGAGGAGCCGCCGGGGGTGCGCTGCAGGTCCCAGGGATTGCGCGTGGGGCCGAACATGCGCGCCTCGGTGACCGGCAGGATGCCGTACTCCGGCGTGGTGGTGGTGCCGACGACGACGAATCCCGCCTGCCGCAGGCGCCGCGTGACGTTGTGATCGTAGTCGGGCACGTAGCTGGACATCAGCGAGCACCCGTAGGTGAGCCGCAGACCCTGCACGGGCCGCAGGTTCTTGATCGCGATGGGCACCCCCGCGAAGGGCCGCTCATCGCCGGGCGCCACCTGCGCCGCCGCCGCGAGCGCGCGCTCGCCGTCGATCTCCACGAAGGCGTTGAGCTGCGGATTGAGCTCCTCGATGCGCTGCAGCGAGAGCCCCACGAGCTCGCTCGCGGACACCTCCCCGGCGCGTACCATGCCGGCGAGCTCGGTGGCAGGGCGGAACATCAGATCGCTGTCGGGCACTGGCTCCTCCTCCGTGGTCGAGACCAGGCATCATATGTTCCGGCCCACAAGCCATCCACCCGGTCAGCAACGAGCCCAGAAAGCGGAGTGCCATGAGCGAGGTTCAGAGCCCACCCGATGCACCCGAGGTGCAGTCCGGCCTGGAAGGCGTGATCGCCTTCGCCACCGAGATCGCCGAGCCCGATCGGGCCGGGGGCGCGCTGCGCTACCGCGGCGTGGACATCGAGGATCTGGTCGGCAATGTCCCCTACGAGCAGGTCTGGGGCCTGCTGGTGGACGGTCGCTTGGAGCCGGGCCTGCCGCCCGCGGAACCGCACGCGCTGACCGTGCGCTCGGGCGATCACCGCGTGGACGTGCAGGCCGCCCTGGCGATGCTGGCGCCGGAGTGGGGCTTTGGGCAGCTGATCGACGTCTCCGACGAGCAGGCGCGCGAGCACCTGGCGAGAGCCTCGGTGATGGCGCTGTCCTTCGTGGCGCAGTCCGCGCGCGGAGCCGGGCAGCCGCCGGTGCCCCAGGAGCAGGTCGATACGGGCGTCTCGATCCCCGAACGCTTCCTGATCCGCTGGCGCGGCGAGGCGGACCCCCACCACTCCAAGGCGATCGACGCCTACTGGATCTCCGCCGCGGAGCACGGCATGAACGCCTCGACCTTCACCGCGCGCATCGTGGCCTCCACCGGCGCCGATGTCGCCGCCGCCCTGTCATCCGCCGTGGGCGCCCTCTCCGGCCCCCTGCACGGCGGCGCCCCCTCGCGCGTGCTGAAGATGCTCGACGAAGTCGAACAGACCGGCGACGCCGAGAAATGGGTCAAGCAGGCGATGGACCGCGGCGAGCGCCTGATGGGCTTCGGCCACCGCATCTACCGCGCCGAAGACCCGCGCGCGCGAGTGCTGCGCCGCACCTGCCGCGAGCTGGGAGCTCCCCGCCTGCAGGCCGCAGAGGCGCTGGAGAAGGCCGCCCTGGCGGAGCTGCACGCGCGCAAGCCCGACCGCGTGCTGGCCACCAACGTGGAGTTCTGGTCGGCCGTGATCCTGGACCTCGCCGAAGTGCCGCCGGACCTCTTCACCCCGATGTTCACCTGCGCGCGCGTGGCCGGCTGGTCGGCGCACATCCTCGAGCAGAAGCGCGAAGGCCGCCTGATCCGCCCCACCGCCAGATACGTCGGCGAGGGCCCGCGACCGGTGAGCGCGGTGGCGTAGCGTCAGAAACATTTTGCGGATTCGCTTGGCCCAGCCGACGCCGATCTGCAAGGGTCTGATTCCTCATATCCAAACAAGTGAGGAGGATCCCCCATGCACACCAGACTGCGATCGCCGGCCGCCGTCGGCGGCGCGCTGATAGCGGCGCTCGCGCTCGCCGGCTGTGGCGGCTCGGGCTCCAAGTCGCAGTCATCGTCGACGACGCCGGCGGCGAGCGCGACCCAGACCTCGTCGACCGCGAGCACCACCACGACCAGCACCAGCACCACGACCTCGGAAAAAGTCCCCACCATCGACATTCAGCTGGCCAGCTCGGTCAAGCTGGACCCGATGCCCGCGCGCTACACCTGCGACGGGGCGAACGTCTCGCTGCCCGTCACGTGGAGCCACGTGCCTTCCAACACCGCCGAAATCGACCTCTTCCTGTTCAACCTGGCGCCGGTGCACGGCAAGCTCTACGCCGACTGGGCGGTGGCGGGCCTGAGCCCCAAGCTGCGCGGCCTCTCCGCCGGCCAGCTCCCAGCGGGAGCGATCCTGGGACGCGACAGCTCAGGGCAGGTCGGCTACTCGATCTGCCCCGCCAAAGGACCGGCCGTGCGCTACGCCTTCCTGCTGTACGCGCTGCCGAAGAAGATCCCTGTCACGCCGGGGTTCAACGCCGAAGCGCTGCGCGAAAAGGCCCTGCACGAGGCCGAATCCGCGGGGCTGCTGGGGGCGTCGTACAAGCGGGGGTGAGCGGCCTTCGCCCCAGCGCCCATCACCCGTAGAGGAGGGGCCGGGCTTGCGCCCGGCCCCTCAGTTCATCTAGCTTTCGCTGATAGAGACTTCCTGTTGTGCGTTTTGTTGGGTTAGGAAGGGACCCACTTCGTCTTGGCTTTCAAATGTAGCTGAGTTTCCACCGAACCCTAGTACGGTTTTAAGTTCCACCTGTTCCACCCCGTTCCAGAAGTGTTGTCTATGTGGTCCGGGGGTGAACCCTATACTAGCCGTGGAGCTGAACTGTTGTTCTTGATTTGGTGTTATTGTCGCTGATTCATAGCCCTTTGGGACTACTGGGCTAGGCACGATACATTCGCCACCTGATTTTTCAACACCAATTTTTACGAATTCCTTTTCTTCAAGAGTTGTTGTTCCTTGTTGTATTTCTCCATTGTAGAACAAGAGATCGGGGGTTTGTCCAAGAAATCGTTGTTTTCCTTGCTTTGATAGTTCTTCTGTGTTGCCTAGATATTTCCACATCAAGTGGAAGTTGGCGTTGAATTGGATCGGTTCTTTTACCTTACAATTGGGGACATTTATTTTGCATTTTTCGAATGCTACGTTTATTTTCCCTTGGCCTTGGAGTTCGTTGTTATAGATGATGCCTCCAGCCCTGTCTTCAGCGCATTCAATTTCGACATTTGTGCCTGTTTTGCCAATTAGGATTGACTTACCGCTTTTGGCTTGGAATTTCTCCGGTGATTTGGCAGCAATTTTCACAGCACTGCAATTGCAGCTGCCGACTTTCTTTTGCAGCCAGAACGGCCCGGGGCCGGCGGATGCCGACGCCGAGAGGACGAAGCTCGCCGCCAGCAGGGCTACCAACCCCGCCAGCGTGAGCCTTACTCTGGATTGCATGGGACTACCTTTCTGTTGTGGATTGGATGCTCCCGGAGGGGTCTCGATCTGACCCAACCAATGGAAGCACCCGAGAGGATGGCAGACGACAGCAGCCTTGTCAAGAGACAACAGTTCAGATCAGTCAAAATGTTTCCGACTGCCAAAAGGGCCAGCAACGACGGGTTGGCGTCTGTGCGCGCTACTTCGTGCCCTTGCGCCTGACCGTCTTGACGGCCTTCCTAGCGCAACCGCTGACGGTGATCTTCGTGCTCTGCTTGACCTGCGCGCCGTTCTGACCGGTGATCGTCGTGGGCATCACGAGCTGCGGGCCGCACAGGCTGCCCCTAGCCTTCGCGGGGAGGTTCGTCGCCAGGGCGGAGCGGGGGCCCTGTGGAAGCCTCAGCTCGAAGCTCGAGATCGGGGCGTCGGGCACCGAGCTGAACGTGCTGGTGGTGATGCCCTTCCTGATGTTCGTGTTGCCGACCAGGTCCAAGCGGACGCCCTGGGCCTGGAGGATGACCACGAGGTCCGGGAACGCCGCGCCACCGTGGGAGACCAGGTAGGCCGGGCCGGCCGCGGGTTCGTTGAGGACAGGGGTGACGGCCTTCGCGGTCCCGACGTTCGAGCCGGCGGGGCAGGTGGCCGGGTTGGCGGCGAAGGTCGCTTCCGGGCAAGCCTGCTGCAGCGTCGTCAGGCGGGCTGGCAGCTGCTTGGGCAGGGACACCACGACCTTCGCGACGTTGGCCTGGCCGGCGCTGGAGGCGACTTTGACGTCCAGGCTGGCCCCGCTCTTCTTGCTCGTTCGGCCCTGGGTGGAGACCGCGAACGCCGGCTTGAACGGCAGCGCCGCGCAGCCACCCGCCGCGAACGGGACCGACACGGCCGCGGAAGCGCCCTGCGCCCCCGTCACCGTGCCCGTGATCGCCTTCTGCGCGCATCCCGTCGGGTTGAAGATGAAGCCAGAGCGGTCGATGGCCACGTCGACCGCCTGTACGCGCAGCGGGACGCCGTCGATGATCTGCGGCAGCGGATCGCTCGTGACCGTCAGCGCCGCGGTGTGCGGGTCCGCGTCGATCCGAGCGCGCACGACCACGTTGCCCAGGTTGAACGGACCCGCCTGCGCCGGCACGACCACGCTCAGGCCAAACGGGCTGCCGTTGTAGGGACCCGTGAGGTACACCCGGCCCGTGACCCAGAACGGATGCGACCCGGGACCCGCCGCGACCGTCGCGGTTCCGATCTGGCTCGCCGCCGTGCACGCGCCCTGCGCCGCCTGCGATTCGGGGCACAGCGCGACGCCCGCGAGCGTCCCCAACAGGCCCGCGGGCGTCCGCACCTGCAGCCGCGAGAGGTCCTGCATGCGGTCCGTGCGGGTGAGGGCCAGCACGAACGGGCTGAAGGCGCCCGCCGACGGAGTCGAGGTGTGCGCGATGAACCCAGGGGCGAACGGGAGGCTCGCGGGGCAGGGTTCGCCCTGACCGTTCCAGTCGATGCTGAAGAGCGCGAGCGGCGTGGCATCCGGCGTCACCGGCGAGCTCCACGGCGTCATATCGCTGCTCGCCGTCGCCTGGCCGCACGCCTGCGGGTTGGCAAGCGGCGCTCTTGCGCCGCCCTTCAACTGGATCTTCAGGTCGCTGAACGGCAGCTGCGGGTCTTCCAGGAAGCTCGCCGTGAGCTGCCCCGTCGCGGGGTTGGCCGGCCCCTTTCCGGCGAGCTTCACGACCACGCCCGAGCCCGCCGCTTCGACGTAGAGTCCGAAGAGGTTCCCGTTCGCAGCATCGGCCGGGGTGCACACGGTCTGACCCGGGCCGCCGCAGCGCGGCTGCGCCAGGTAGATGTGGCCCTGCAGCGACTGGGGCAGCAGTGGGGTGTTGACTTCGACCGTGCCGATCGTTGAGGCCGCCGGGCAGTGGCCGGCCGTAGGATGCGCCAAGCCATCCGGGCCGATCGCTTCGCCTTCCCCGGCTTCGTCGGGGTTGTGTTCCCCGGATGGGATGTCGATGCCTTCGGGACCGGTCGCAGGGCAGGCCGCCAGGCCGTCAGCCGCCGAGGGCGAGATCGAGACGCCTGCGGGCAGTGTGACCGTCGCGTTCCTGAGCTCGGGGGTGCCCGGCGTCAGCGACTGTTCGTTCTGCGGGACCTCCAGGTTCACTTCGTAGCCGGAGGGCTCATCGGCCTGGCTCGTTTCCGGGTGGACACGAAGGCTCGGTGAGAACTGGAGCATGTCGCATTCGGCGATCCTGGGGTAGACCGTCGACGTCGCTTCGACCCAACCCTTCGGATGCTGCCACGAGTTCGCCCTCATCCTAGCCGACGATGGAGCGGCTGAACAATCCACCGGGTTGGTGAAGAACGGGGTTCCGTCTTCATCGCTGTTGCGCTTGGTGGGGTTGCCGAACAACACCACCGACACGCCGCTGACTTCGAGCTCGGCCACACCCGGAGTGGTGGTTCGCAGCACATACCCCGCGTCAGTATGCGCAAGACTCGCGTACAGCACGATCGGCACACCGAAGTAAGTGAACCCGAACTCTGCGGGATAGCCCGCCTCCGGCACCAGATTATAGAGCGCAGTGGTGCTTTCATCCGTGGGGTTTTCTGACGCCGTGAACCCCCCCCCCGAAATCTCGGCCACAATGGTTCCGATCCTACTGGCGACCGGACACGCCGTCAGCCCACTATGCACCATCAGCGAGTTCAACCGGCACCTCGGAGCTGCGAGTGGATCACCGACAAGACCAAGCGGGAGATCCACAACGACGTCCTTTGCCTCCTCGGCGGGTATGTATTCTTCTACTCCCCGACCCGCTGTGGTGAAGTCAAAGCTCGTAGCGAGCGTGTAAGGGCGATCTCCTGCTCGCGTATCCATCGCTCCGCCCGCATTGAAGAGCTGGAGGTCGAAATCCTTGATGTTAAAAACTGCTGGCGTTTCGGTCAACGTCGTCGTTTCGGCCGTCGCCTCACTTGACGCCCCACCTCCAGAAACCAAAGCGTAGTTTTCAATCTTCTTGCCCGAGGCTCCTTCTTTGATCTTAACGTCCATTCTCACCACCAGCGTATCACCCGGTGCGACCGATCTCTTATCCGTACATTCAAGGGGAGTACTTTTACAGTTAAAACCAATGTTAGTACCCAGGTCCTGTCCACTTACAGAAGTGAGTATCACACTTGCGGGCAATACGTCAGAGATGGATACTGGCACTTCCGAGGGTGCACCGCCTACATTCGTTACCAGCACCACATACCTGTCCTGGCCCGAAGAAAGTAAAGAAAAACCGGTCGGCTCGGCGATCGAGCGAATTGTCCACCCCGGATTCGCTGCCGCCAATGCGCTGGCAGTGAACAGAACCCCGCCGCAGACCAGCGAGCAAACCATAAGCAGAGAGCCCGCAAGGCATGCGCGCATACACATACCGACTCTCGTCATTTCCCAACTCCTCGTACGGATAAGGGACGGCGAGTGGCCTTCCGCGCTTTCTTCACACGCTTCTTCCCTCTGGCCTTCTTCACACGCTTCTTGCTCTTGGCCTTGGCCCCCTTCGGCTTCGGCTTCGCGCCCGCGCGTCCGGCGGAGGATGACATATCGCCCCCGGCAGCCTGCGTTTCGCTGCCACCCAAAGTCACCGCTGGCGGGGAGAGGCTCAGCGGACCCTGGCAAGCATCGGCCGCGCAACCCAGCGGCGAAGACGGTGCAGGGAAACCTCCGTCCACGCGAGCATCGTAGATATCCCGCTCGGTATCGGTGTCCTGCGCGATCAGTGAATCGGACGTCATGAAGAACAGATCGCTGCCCGACACGTCATAGCCCAACAGCGCCGCACCCGGTATGGAGCGGACCGTCGATGTGTCCTGACCGTCTGAGATCAGATACACCATGCCGTTTTGGTACTCATAGACATTGGAGACCGGGGTACCAAGAACATCCGTCTGATCGTTCAGCGCCTGCGGAGTCAAGCCAGCCGCGCTCTCAAAGAATACGGTCCCATTGTCCGGGGCCAGCGCACTGTTGCGCAACGTCGGCGAATCGACTTCCACGTAACTGGTCATCGCCAAGCTGGCACTGGAAGGCGCGATCCTGCCATCGTTATCATAGCCCCCCTGGCCGATCGACGCGCGCACGAACGTACCCGCTTCCGCGTCATACCGGAAGACCTGCTGAATACCGGCGCCAATGCCTTCGTGCGTGATGTCCATTTCGCTGGTGAAGATCAGGAACCGGCCAGCCCGCGACGCCAGTGCGGGCCGAATGTCTTCTCGTGCCCAGTCGGATGCGTCTCCCTGCGAGAGCCTGGCTATGAACGACGTGCGCCCTTCGGGAAACCGCGTATCGCGCTCGAACACATAGAGGTTGTCGGTCCCTTCCTTCGCGGTGTCGCCGAACTCGTTAGCCCCCGTGTTCGCCAGTACACCCTGCGCCACGAAGTAGACATGCGACCCATCCTCGGAAGCCCGCGCCACACCTTGCACCTGCGGATTGGCGCTTTTTCCGGATACCAGCACCAACTTTTCCTGCTGCGCCTGCCCCCTACTGTCAAAGTCGTACTCGTATAGGTTCACCGACCCTTCAATTGCGCCAGGCACCAGCTTCTGGGCGCTTGTGAAGAACACCTTCGAGCCATCCTGAGACGCTCCCTCGAAATGCCCATCGGCGCACGGAGATGGAGGAGATTCCAAGCAGTAGCGGAGCGAGGGCTCAGATATGGGCACAGTCCGAGTGACGATCCGTGTTTCCCCGGAAGGCGCTTCTTCCTGAGCTTCTTCCCTTGCGAAGAGCTCATCGACCGGTGGCTGTTCGCCGCCACAGAATGCAACGTCGTCATCGGCGCCGACGGCGGTGAAGAAGATACGATCGCCGGTCGCGGAGACCGCGTTGTACATCGACCCTTCCTTCCCCTGCGGTGTGCTCGACCCTAAACGCGTACCACAATGACTGACCAGTTCTGTGTTTTCACCTTCCCCGCTGACCCCGACAAGGGAAGGGGCCATCTTTTCCTGGCCGACATACTCATACAGAGAGGGCATTCCAGCCACCGTTGCGTCAGACGGCCAGTAGAAACCTGGCTTGTTTATTGCGAAGAGCACATGTGACAGATCCCCCGATACGCCTGCATATCGGTACTTACTGCTGTTGTTCACGCTTAGACTCGGTGTCGCAGGCCCGACCTTGACGAACCTGCCCCACGGTCGCTCGAGATACAGATCAGTCACGCCTGCCGGCTGTGACAACCTCTGCAGCTTCCACACCCCGCCTTCGAGGCCAATGCCGACATCGGCCATGCCTTCGCCGGTGTATTCCCATGCCGGAGGCGCGAGCGAACGAGGGACCCAGCCTCCGCTGCCGCGCGAAAATTCGTATGCTACACCGGCAAAGGAAGCAGTTGGATTGGCCAGATCTTCTTCTGCCCCCGCAAAGGCGCCTACGAAGTTAGACTCGATCAGACGCGCTCCGTCTTCAGACACCGCAAAGGTGGGGCCGGGCACCGATCCCTGCTTATACGGCGGCGTCACCATCTCATACGCCCGACACTCGGGCAGCTGCCCCGATCGCAGTTCCGAGCGCAGCTCTTCGTTCGGACACGCCTCCGCCGAAGCGCAAAGAGCACCCGGCAGTCCGAGCGCGACCACCCCCACCCCAACTCCGACGCCCCACACCCGCAGGCGCCCCACACCGCCACCCGCCCCCGAGCGCCCCGCCCCCAGGCACCCCACCATAGCGTCCGCGGCGGACCCCGGGCGTCGCCGCCGAGCGGGACCCGTCCGTCTGCGGAGAGCGGTCCAGAGGAGCACCCTCTGTTAATAGCCGCTCCGCAACCCCCCGCGCGCGAGCTGTTTCTGAGTTGCTGCCCCCACGACAAAGGCCCGGCATCCGTGCCGGGCCCTCGTCCAACCACCTGAGTGCTCCGCGCGGAGCGCGGCTCCTCGCGGCTCCTCGCGCTTCCTTACATCATCCCGCTCATGTCCGGCATGCCGCCACCGCCGCCCCCGGCGCCTTCCTTCTCGGGCACCTCGGCCACGATGGCCTCGGTGGTGAGGATGTTCTTGGCGATCGAGGCGGCGTTCTGAAGCGCGGAGCGCGTGACCATCGCCGGGTCGATGACGCCCGCCGCAACGAGGTCTTCGATCTCGTTGGTGGCCGCATTGAGCCCCTGCCCCTTCTTGGCCTTGCGGACGTCGTTGACGACCACCGAGCCCTCCAGCCCGGCGTTCTCGGCGATCTGGCGCAGCGGCTCCTCCAGGGCCCGCAGCACAATCCGCGCCCCGGTCCGCTCGTCGTCGTCGCCGGAGCCGCCGTTGGTGGTGACCGCCGAGGAGGCCTGCAGCAGCGCGACCCCTCCGCCCGGCACGATGCCCTCCTCCAGCGCGGCGCGGGTGGCCTGCAGCGCATCCTCCACCCGGTGCTTCTTCTCCTTCATCTCGGTCTCGGTGGCCGCGCCGACCTTCACCACGGCGACCCCGCCGGAGAGCTTGGCCAGGCGCTCCTGGAGCTTCTCGCGGTCGAAGTCCGAGTCGGTGTTCTCGATTTCGGCCTTGATCTGGTTGATGCGGCCCTTGATCGCCTCGGCCTCGCCGGCGCCGTCGACGATGGTGGTGTTGTCCTTGGCCACGACCACGCGCCGGGCGCGGCCGAGCTGGGAGAGCTGGGTGTTCTCCAGCTTCAGCCCGAGCTCCTCGGTGATGAGCTCGCCGCCGGTGAGGATGCCGATGTCCTCGAGCATGCGCTTGCGGCGATCCCCGAACCCGGGCGCCTTGACGGCCACACCGGTGAAGGTGCCCCGCAGCTTGTTGACGACGAGCGTCGCCAGCGACTCGCCCTCGACGTCCTCGGCGATGATCAGAAGCGGCTTGCCGCTCTGGATCACGGCCTCGAGCACCGGGAGCACATCGCGCACGGAGCCGATCTTCTGGTTGGCGATGAGGATGTAGGGGTCCTCCAGAACGGCCTCCATGCGGTCCTGGTCGGTGACCATGTAGGGCGAGATGTAGCCCTTGTCGAACTGCATGCCCTCGGTGAATTCGAGGTCCATGCCGAACGTCTGGCCCTCCTCGACGTTGACCACGCCGTCCTTGCCGACCTTCTCGATGGCGTCGGCGATGACATCGCCGATATCGTCGTCGCCGGCGGAGATGGTGGCCACGCGGGCGATCTGATCCTTGCCCGAGACCTCCTTGGACTGCGAGGCGATGTTGGCGACGACCTGGTTGACCGCCAGCTCGATGCCGCGCTTGAGCGCCAAGGGGTTGGCGCCGGCGGCGACGTTCTTGAGGCCCTGGCGAACGATCGCCTGCGCCAAGACGGTCGCCGTGGTGGTGCCGTCGCCGGCCACGTCGTTGGTGGCGGTGGCGACCTCGCGCACGAGCTGTGCGCCCTGGTTCTCGAAGACGTCCTCGACCTCGATCTCGCGGGCGATGGTGACGCCGTCGTTGGTGATGGTGGGCGCGCCGAACTTCTTGTCGAGCACCACGTAGCGGCCCTTGGGGCCGAGCGTGACCTTGACTGCGTTGGCGACCGCGTCAACCCCGGCCTCCAGCGCCTTGCGCGCCTCTGAGCTGTACTTCAGTTCCTTGTGAGCCATTTTCTCTCAGTCTCCTTTTATGACTCGATGCGGGCGAGGACATCGGACTCGCGCAGCACGAGCAGATCCTCTCCGTCGATCTTGATCTCGGTCCCGCCGTACTTGCTGTAAAGGACCTCGTCGCCCTTCTTGACATCCAGCGGGATGCGCTTGCCGTCGTCGTCGAGCTTGCCATCGCCGACGGCGAGGACCTTGCCCTTCTGCGGCTTTTCCTTGGCTGTGTCGGGAAGAACGAGACCGCTGGCGGTCTTCTCCTCCTCCTCGATCGCCTGCACGATCAGACGATCGCCCAGGGGCTTGAGCTTCATGTTGAAAGAACCTCCGCTTGATTGAAGAACTCTGGCACTCTCCACACGAGAGTGCCAACGACGCCCAATATAGCAATCAATTCTGCGCGCCGCCGAAGCCCTTCATGGCCTCGGTCATGCCGACAGGCTTGTCGACGATCTGCGAGAAGCGCACGACGGTGACGGTGTCGTCCATCGAGACCGTGCGCCCGTAGATCTGCTCGAGGAAGTGGATCAGCTCCTCGTGGCGGCGGAACTCGGGGTTGTCGTGCTTGATGTCGCGCGGTGAGAGCTCGCCCAGGCGCATCACCTCGACCTGATCGATGACCGCCTCGAAGATGCGCTCGCGCGGGGAGTGCTGGTAGCCGATCGTGATCAGGACCAGCTGGTTCCTGCGGTACTTGGCCGACTTGTCGCCGAGGCGGATGGTGGCCGTCTTGCGCCCCCGTTTGAGCTCGTCGGCGAAGATCGTGGAGTAGAAGTTGAGCACCTGCACACAGCGCAGGCTATCGATCGGAGTCCAGGGCTGCCCGCGCCAGCGCGACCATTTCGCGCTCGCCCTCGTAGCTGAGAGCCGCCTGCGCCTCCTCCAGGTCCATCCAGCGCGCCTGCTCGACCTCCCTGTCGTGATCCCCGGTGTCGCCGGAGAGGTAGCGAAAGAGAAAGAACTCGACCGACTTGGGCACCGCCCTGCCCTCGCGGCGATACCAGTAGCGGACCTCCCCCAGATCCCCGACGAGCTCGGCCTGCACGCCGGTCTCCTCGCGCACCTCGCGCGCGGCGGCCTGCCGCGCGGTCTCACCGGGGTCGAGGTGGCCCTTGGGCAGGCACAGCACCCTGGCGCCGTCGGCGGCGCGGCGGGTGGGCACGATCACGACCACCTCCTTCCCATCGCGCACCACCACGCCCCCGGCCGAGCGCTCCCGCGGTCGCGCGGGCCCCTTCCCCTGCGGCCGCGCCTTGGCCTTCTCAGAAGACATATGCCCGCAATGCCCCGGGGTCGCGCACGATCAGGCGCCCGCGCCCCTGCGAGATCACCCCGGCGCGCTCCAGGACCGCCAGGAAACGGCTGGCCGACTCGCGCGAGGAGCCCGCGAGCTGCGCCAGGTCGGCCTGCGTGGCCACCACCGGCACGCCATCCTTGGAGGCGGCCCCCTCGACGAGGGCCTGCTCGACGAGCTTCTCGAGCACCGAGGCGACGCGGCTCTGAACCGTCTGGAAGGACTGTCTGGCCAGGCGCTCGTTGGTCTCGCGCAGGCGCCGGCCGAGAGCGATCACGAGGCGCGTGGCGATCTGCGGGTGCTCGGACATCAGGCGGCGCATGTCGGGACCGAGCACCGCCACGACATCGCACTCCTCGATCGCCTCGACGGTGGCCGAGCGGCGCTCGTCCTCGAACAGCGCGAGCTCGCCGAAGAAGTCCCCGGGCCCGAAGACGGCCAGCGTGATCGTGCGCCCGTCGCCGTGGGCGCGCACGGCGCGCGCGTGACCGGAGCGGACGACATAGCAGGTGTCGCTGGAGTCCCCCTCGCGGAAGACGGCCTGCCCCGGGGCAAAGCGCCGCGGCACCGCCAGCTCGGCGATGCGCTCCAGATCCTCCGGCTCCAGCGTGGAGAACACGGGCACCCGCCCCAGCAGCTCGAGGACCTCCCCTGAACTGGGCACACCAGGGAGATATCACACCGGTGGGTGCGGTGTGCGGGCACGTGCGGCGCTATCGTCAGCGCACATGCTCCCGCTGAAGCTGCTGGCGCCTCTGGTTGCGATCGGCGTGGCGACGCCCGCGCCTCCGGCCGTTCCGGCGCACTCGCTGTATGCCTCGCGCGAACTGTGGGCGACGGTGGACGTGTGCAGCCCCAGGGACCGGCCGAACACGATCGGCATCCGCGGCTCGATGCCCAGCGACGGCCACCCCGGGGACACGATGTTCATGCGCTTTCGCGTGCAGTACTTCGAGGCGAGCACCAGGAGGTGGGCGGACGTGGCCAAGGGCGCCAACTCGAGCTATGAGCCCGTGCGGGGCGCGCCGGGGGGGAGCCAGCTGGGAGTCAACTTCCAGCTGGTGCCGAGCTCCGGCCCGTTTCGGCTGCGCGGCGTGGTCGACTTCCAGTGGCGGCAGGGCGCGCGCGTGGTGCACGAGGCGACCCGCCTGACGACGGCCGGGCACATGAGCCTCGTGGGCGCCGACCCCGCGGGGTTCAGCGCGGCGAGTTGCAGGATCGGCTGACACGGCGACCCGCGCGATCGGCTGAGGATCGGCTGAGTCAGACACACAAAGCGGCCCGGCCGGCGCGTTGGTTGAGCACGCAGAAGCCCTTTCTTGAAGGCTTCGAGCAGTCCATCTACCGTGCCTGCGATCGCCATGCCCCTGAAATACACCGACGCCCACGCAGCGTCCGCCGGCCAGGCCGTGGCCGACCCGAGCGCGGCTCCGTGCCCGTTGTTCTGGCCCGAGTCCGAACAGCACGGCGTGCGCTACGTGGCGCTGGAGGCGCAGTTGAGCGACGAGCTGGCGCCGCTGGCGCCGCGCCTGCGCGAGCTGGCCGCGGTGGGCGACGCGCTGCGCAGCCTGCAGACGCGCGAGGGCGTGGCCGTGAGCCCGGAGGCCGTCGACGCGCTGGCGCAGCGCACGGGCGAGATGCTGAGCGAGATCGCGGAGGCGATGGAGGGCGAGCCGGCAGCGATTACGAGGATGCGCGCGAGGGCCTTCCTGGAGGGCGGCTCGCACGCCGAGGCGGCGATGCGCGAGGGAAGCCTGTATGAGCTGGCGCCGCTGACGGTGCTGTGCGGGCCGCAGTGCACGTGGCGCCTGAAGACGCCGACCCCCCTGCACACGGTTGTGGCCGCCGTGGCCAACCCCGAGTACGACGCGATGGTGCGCTCGCTGGACGAGCACCTGGGGCAGGCGGCCGCCAAGCTGCGAGGCGAACTGAATCTGCCCGAGCTGAAGCTCGACGAGTGCTACCCGATGCGCGTGACCGACATGGTGGCGTGCGGCGGCGAGGCGAACGCGTACCCGAAGCACTTCGCCTACTTCCTGCCCGAGGACGAGGGCGTGAAGGGCGAGCCGGGGCAGCGCAAGAAGACGATGGTGTTCCGCAATGCCTATCGCGATCGCTTTGAGGTGATCAGCGAGCCGCTGGGCGAGGCGATCTTCAGCGGCCCGAAGCGCGACCCCGAGATGCCCGTGGAGCGAGCCCTGCTGGCGTGGTTTCGCGGCCACGACATCGGCCACACCGCGACGCTGCCGAGCACCGACTACGGCTGGCGCCTGGACCTCGGCCACGAGCCGTTCATGATGATGCAGGAGGCGGTGTCGGACGTGTATGGCCTGCTGCTGACGCTGACCCCCACGTGGCTGGCGCTGACGGGCCTCTCGGAGGTGGATGTGGCCGAGGTGTTCCTGGCGGAGCTGCTGCACTACCTGCGGCGCGGCCCGTGGCTGTATGGCGACGCGGGCGCGGCCTATCTGGAGCTGAGCTGGCTGCTGGCCAATGGCTTCATGGAGCTGCGGCCCGACGGCCACGTGAGGTGGGAGATGGAGAGCCTGCACGAGGGCATGCGCAGCCTGGCGGGGGAGATGGCGAGCGCAGTGCTGGAGCCCACCGACGCGCAGTCGTGCAAAAGGCTGGTGGCCACCTATGGCTGGCCCGCGCAGACCCCGGCCGTTCAGGTTCTGAGCCGCCTGCAGGGCGACCTGCGCGTGGTGCCCTCGGCGCTGGCCTACCGCGAGGCCGCCTGACTAACCGAACAGGCGCGGGTCGTTGGTGATGATGCCGTCGACGCCCATGTCCGTGAGCCTGGCCATCAGCCCCGCGTCGTCGACCGTCCAGACATACAGCTCCCCGCCACCCTCCTCGACGGCGCGCAGGAGCCCCGGCGTGACCAGGCGCCAGTGCGCCATGATGGCGTCGAAGCGCCCCGCGAGCAGCTCGGAGCGGGCGCGGCGTGGCAGCCAGGCCCGAAACGCGGTGAGCAGCGCCAGCGCGGGCAGCAGCGTCAAGCGGCTCTCGGTGTAGTCGCGGCGCGCGCGCGGCACCGACCAGCCGACGCGCAGGGAGGGCTCGATGTCGCGCATGGCGTCGAGCTCCTCGGGATATGTGCTGCTCACAAGGGAGCGCTCGATGAGCGCGGTCTCGCGGAGGGCGCGCACGACCCGGCCCCCGTAGCCGGGGAGCTTGATGTCGACGTCGAGCTCGATGCCGTCATAGGCCGATCCCGCCAGGTGCTCGAGCCCCTGCCGCAGCGTCAGGGGCTCGCAGGCGCGCAGAGCCCCGTAGTCGTGCGCCAGGAGCAGGCGCCCGCTGCCGTCGGGGTGCTCGCTGAGGACGTCGAACTCGATCATGTCGACGCCCGTGCGCACGGCGGCCTCGAAGGAGGCAAGCGTGTTGCCCGGCGCGATGTGCGCCGCCCCCTTGTGGCCCACTCTCCGCGGGACGCTCAGCTCAGGCATCGTCGAGGTCAACGATAGAGGCCTTCCCGGCCCCCGGCGGGTGAGGCCTGAGGAAAGCCGGCGAGGGCCCCCGGCGGGTCAGACCTGGGGAAGCCGGCGCAGGGGCAGGCGCTTCGCCCGCTCGATGGCGTCGATCGCCGGTTTGGGCCCGAGGTAGGGCGCGAGCACGAGGAAGGCGAGGTGGTCGACGAGGCAGGGCAGATAGCGCAGGCGGTTGCGCACGGCGTAGCCGCTGAGGACGGTCCACATGGCGCCCGTGACGGCCTCGGCTGCAAGCGCGGGAGCTCGTCGCGGCTCGGGAGCGCCCTGTTCGAGCAGCCTGACGAAGCGGTCGAGGTTGGCGTTGAGCCGCTCGACCATCCTGGGCCCGATGTCGAAGATGTCGATGAAGGCCATGCGCACGAGCCCGGGGTGGGTGGCCATGTAGTCGACGGCCGCGTGGACCCCCAGGTAGACGGCCTCCGGCCACGCGCTGGCCTGCGCGGAGGCCTCGATCATGATCTGGATGAGCTCGCTGGCGAACTCGTCGAGAACGGTCAGGAAGCACTGCTCCTTGTCGGGGAACTGCTTGTGGAAGGATTCCGTGGACATGCCCGCGAACTGCGCGATCTGCGGGTCCGAGAGCGCGGCGAAGCCCTCGTCGAGGGTGAGGTGGACGACGGCGCCGAGCAGGCGCGAGCGGCGGTCGTCGCCGGAGAGGAAGCGCGCGGCCAGGACGGGCGGGTGCGGCGGGTTGGGCAGTTCGCCGAGGGTGAGGCGCCCGGCGACGGGCGAGCGGTAGGCGGAGACCCAGTCGAGCAGTTCGTCGGTGAGCCCGGGCAGCTCCGCTTCACGGCGCTGGCGCAGGCGCGCGGCCGTGACGTAGCGCCCGCCGCCGACGATGGCGCGCGGCGCGAGGGGCGGCAGCTTGATGCCGTCGGGGGCGACGTTGAAGGCCGTGGAGATCACCCGTTCGTAGGCGCCGGAGGCGAGCAGCAGGCGCTCCCGCGCGCGCGGGCCGATGCCGAGGCCCTCGATGAGCACGAGGCGGGTGCTCTTGGCGTTGCGGGAGGCGTCTTCGACGAAGGCCTGGCAGGAGCGGTGCAGGCGGTTGGCCCAGCCGCGGTCCATGAGCCAGGCGTCGAGCACCTTCTTCTTGGAGCGCGCGACGGAGATGTCGTAGGTGGCCAGGAAGCACTCTTCCTTGTTGGCGAACTGCTCGTAGAAGGCCCGCCGCGAGACGCCGGCGAGGGCGATCACGTGGGCCACGGTGGTCTCGGTGTAGCCGGCTTTGTGGACGGCCTCGATCATGGCGCCGTAGAGGCGGGTGCGCTGATGGCGGGCCACCGCTTCGCGGTCCAGGCCGTGCGGGCCGTGCGGTAGCCTCCGGTACATCGGCCGAATCTGTCTCCCGGTTCCACTCATCCCCACAATTCCGGAAGCCAACCAGAAAAGCTCCTAAAACGCAAGTTTTATTGCCGGGACCCCTCCGAATGTTTCTAGCTCCTCGAAGACGAGGCCCCGAAATATCAGGATGTGCAGGGACTTAACGGCGCCGCGGGGCGTTCAACTTGCGGAGTGGTTTCAAAGCCGTTCTCGCCCGCGAAGCGGTCCAAAGAGCCGATGGCGGGCGCCGATCAGGCGCTGAGCGTGAGCCGGCGAGTCCCCGCGTGGAAGCCGACGGCGGCGAGGATGCCCTCCCAGGGACTGCCCAGGATGGCCTGGCCGTCGACCTTCTCCAGCGCGATCCGCCGCAGATGCCCCGCGCGCGCGTGGTCGGCGAGCGCGTGGAGCGCGGACATGACGCGCGGGTCATCGGCCGCGAGGAGCACCTGCAGCGCCCTGCCGCCCCGCTCCAGGTAGAGAACCGGAAGCGCATCGGCGAGCACGACGTACGCCCCCGCCGCGCGTGCCGGCCGGCGGGTCGCGCGGGTAGGCGCGGGTGAGGGTTGGGAGGGGTTGTTGCCGCGTGGAGGCGCCAGAGCGGGGCGCGCCGGCCAGGGGAGCGAGGCCCCGTAGGGCTGCGCGGGGTCGGTGGCGGCCAGGACGAGCGGCGGCGGGCCCTCGGGTGAGGGCTGGGCGCCCTGAGGGGAGGGCTGGGCGCCCTGGGGGGAGGACCCGGCGGCGGGCACACGGCAGGCGCGCAGGCGCTCGATGGCGCCGGGCAGCGCGAACTGCGCCCCGCCGAGCCCCTCGACGAAATAGCCCCGTCGCGCGAGGCCGAGGGTCTCGAGCTCGGCGAGGTGGGGGTAGAGCGCGGCGAAGCCGCCGGGGAGGTTTTCGGCCAGGACGAGCTCGCGCGTGAGGATGCCGTGGCGCTCCAGCAGGAGCTCGGCCAGCGCGCGGGCGCGAGCGGCGGGATCGGGCCGGCTGGCCAGGAGGGGCGCCGTGAGCGACCAGCGCCCGGGTGGGTGGGCGCGCGGCGAGGCGGTCGCGGAGCGGCGCGTGGAGAAGCGCCGGGGGTGGCGTACCGGCTGGGAGGTGCGTCGCGGGGCCCGCGCGAGCGTGAGGCGCGGGGCGCGCAGGGGCGCGAAGGCGTCGTTGGTGACGTGGCCGGCCCAGACGAGGTCCCAGAGGGCCTCCTGGAGGATGTCGGGCGGGAGGTGGAGATCGGCGAGGAGGTCGGCGAAGAAGCAGGAGCCGGCGTGGAGGCGCGCGCGGAGGGCGTCGTGCTCGGGAGTGGCGTGGGGGGAGCCTGAGGGGGCCTCCCCCATTTTCTGCGCGGCGGCTGCCTTTCCCTGCGCGGCGACCTCCCCCCTCCCCTGCGCGGCGGCTGCCTTTCCCTGCGCGGGGGCCTCCCCCCTCCCCTGCGCGGGGGCCTCGGGGGCGAGCAGCGCGAGGTCCTCGCGGAAGTAGAGCGCCACGCGCCCCGTGGTGCGCCCCAGGGAACCGGCCCCCAGCCAGACGATCTCGCCGGAGGCGCAGAGCGCGTCGAGCCAGGCGGGCGAGTAGCCGCCGAGGCGGCGCGGGAGGACGTCGCGCTCCCACGTGTCGGGTGTGAGCGCGAGGCCCTGGAGCGGAATGAGCTGCTCGCGCAGGCGATCGATGCCCGTCGCGGAGGGGATCTGGGTTGTGAGCGGCCGTGGAGCGCTCCCCGCGAGGGCGGCCCTCTTCCCAATCGCCCCGCCATTCCCGACTGCCCCGCCACTTCCAATTCCTCCGCCACTTCCAACCGCCCCGCCACTCCCGATCGCCCCGCCGCCTGCGGTCAGGCCGCCGCCATATCGATCCACGCCCTGCCACGCCGGCAGGAAGGCCGCGAGGGCGCGCTGGTCGGCCGGCTCGATCTCCTTGCGCAGGACGGCGAGCGAGGCGCGGCGCAGGCGCCGCAGGACCTCCACGTCGCACCACTCGCGCTCCCCGGTGGTGCCCCCGGGCCGCAGCTCGCCGCGCACGACATCCCCGGTGCGCTCCAGCTCGGCGAGCGCCAAGCCGGGATCAAGACCGTAGCGAGCACGCGCCCAGGCGGTGGCGAAGGGCGCGTGGGTGCGGGCATAGCGGCGCATCAGCGCGAGCAGCGCGTGGGGCACGTCCGCGAGGAAGGCGGCGGGGAGCCCCCCGGGCGCGACGACCCCGAGGGCGTCGCGGTAGAGGCCGGCGTCGGCCGCGTCGATCCAGCGTTCTTCGCCGGCGATCCTGACCACGACGGCTCGCCGTTCGCCCTCCAGCCCACCCAGGAGCCCCAGCGCGTCCACCCCCTCGTGCACGCGCTCGGAAACCTCCTCGATCGTGAGATCGCCCACCCGCCGCAGCACGTCGTGGAGCTCATCCTGGGTAGCTGCGCGCGTACGCGGGGAGCGGTGCTGGAGGTCGTCCTCCAGCGCGGTCATGGCATTCGCGTCGATGAGGTCACGCAGCTCCTCCTGCCCCAGGAGCTCGCGCAGCAGGTCGCGGTCCAGCGAGAGCGCGGCGGCGCGGCGCTCGGCGTTGGGCGTGTCGCCCTCGTACATGTAGGTGGCGACGTAGTCGAAGAGCAGCGAGGAGGCCAGCGGCGAGGCGGTGGGGGTCTGCACCTCGACGACGCCGAGCTCGCGCGTGTGCAGCCGCGAGAGCAGCGTGCGCAGGCCAGTCACGTCGAGGACGTCGCGCAGGCACTCGCGGTAGGTCTCGAGCACGATCGGGAAGTCGCCATAGCGCTTGGCGACCTCCAGCAGCGTCTGCGCCTTGAGGCGCTGCTGCCAGAGGGGCGTGCGCCTGCCGGGATAGGCGCGGGGGATGAGCAGCGCGCGGGCGGCGTTCTCGCGGAAGCGCGCGCCGAAGAGCGCCGAGGAGGAGAGCTCGCCGACGATGAGGTCTTCGAGCTCCTCGGGGTCGATCAGGATGAGGTCCAGAACGGAGGGGACCTCCCCGCCCATCGCGCCACCCCCGCCCTCGCCTGAACGCCCATCGCCTCTCCAGTCATCAGCGTGGCGGCCTTCTCCGGCAAGGCGAGGGGCAGTTCCCTCCCGATCAACAAGGCGAGGGGCAGTTCCCTCCCAATCCACATCCGGCAGGTGCAGGACGATCCCGTCGTCCGAGGCGATGGCGTCGGCCTCCAACCCGAGCTCCTGGCGGATGCGCGCGGTGAGCGCGAGCCCCCAGGCGGCGTGGATGCGCCCGCCGTAGGGCGAGAGGACGCACAGGCGCCAGTCGCCGATCTCGTCGCGGAAGCGCTCGATGACGATGGTGCGGTCGCTGGGCACGACGCCGGTGGCGGCCTGCTGCTCGCGCAGCAGCTCGATGAGGTTGACGGCGGCGCGCCGGTCGAGGTCGTAGTCGCGCTCCAAGACCTCCGGCTCCTGATTCACGGCCCAGCGCGCGAAGGCGCCGATTGCCTCCCCCAGCTCCTTGGGCC
Source organism: uncultured Solirubrobacteraceae bacterium (assembly GCA_964582105.1). Taxonomy (GTDB): domain Bacteria; phylum Actinomycetota; class Thermoleophilia; order Solirubrobacterales; family Solirubrobacteraceae; genus Palsa-744. The sequence goes on along the minus strand of CAZOQI010000012.1, from coordinate 17,692 downwards.
GCCCCAGGCCGTCGCCCTTCCAGAAGGGGATCGCCCCGGGAACCCCCGGCGCGGGCGTGACGATCACGCGGTCGCGCCCGATCTCCTCGATGCGCCAGGAGGAGGCGCCCAGCAGGAAGACCTGCCCGGGACGGGCCTCGTAGACCATCTCCTCGTCGAGCTCCCCCACGCGCCGCCCGTCGGGGAGCGTGACCAGGTAGAGCCCGCGGTCGGGGATCGTGCCGGCGTTGGCGACCGCGAGGGCGCGGGCTGCCTTGCGCGGGCGGATGACGCCCCCGAGGCGGTCCCAGACGATGCGCGGGCGCAGCTCGGCGAAATTCAACGAAGACCCGCCCGCCCAGCGCCCATCGAGCATGTCCAGGACGTTCTCCAGCTGGGCGCGGGAGAGATCGGCGTAGGTGTGGGTGCGCGTGACGCGCGCGAAGAGCTCATCGACGGACAATCCGGCGTCCCGCTCGTCCCCGTTCCCGTCCCTGTCCACGTCTTCGTTCCCGTCCCCGTTCCCTTTCCGCCCGTCCGCGGGCAATCCACCGCCCCGCTCCCCACCATTCCGCCCTTCGTCGCCGTCCTCGGCGGCGGTCATGGCGACGATCTGCTGCGCGAGCACGTCGAGCGGGTTGCGCGGCACGACCGTGGGCTCGATCTCGCCTTCGCGCATGCGCCTGACGAGTACGGCGCACTCCAGCAGGTCGGCGCGGAACTTGGGGAAGATGCGCCCCCTGGAGACGTCGCCGACGTTGTGCCCGGCGCGGCCGATGCGCTGCAGGCCGGCGGCGACGGACTTGGGCGACTCGACCTGGATGACGAGATCCACGGCCCCCATGTCGATGCCGAGCTCGAGGCTCGAGGTGGCGACGATGCAGGGGATCGTGCCGGCCTTGAGCTGCTCCTCGACGACCAGGCGCTCCTCCCGGGCCAGCGAGCCGTGGTGCGCCCGCGCGATCTCGCGCGGCGGGGCCGCATCCGTCCCCGTTGCCCGCACCACCTCGCCCGGGACTGCCGCACGCGGCCCATCCCCCTCCTCCTCTTTTTCGTTTCCCAAGACGAGGGAGGGGATCCGATCCCCGCCGGGATCGGGGCGAGGCTCGTTTTCTGCCAGCTCGTTGAGCCGCAGCGCCAGGCGCTCGGCGCTGCGGCGGTTGTTGACGAAGACGATCGTCGAGCGGTGCTCGCGGATCAGGCGCAGCAGCTCGGGGTACATCGCCGGCCAGATGGAGCGCTGCGTGGACTCGCCGCCGGCCAGAGGGTCGAGCGGGGGGATCTGGACCCCACCGACCCCCGGTTCGGCCATCGACTCCACCGGCACGTGGATCTGGAGATCCAAAGGCTTGCGGATGCCGGTGTCCACGATGCGGCACTTGCGCGTAGGCCCGACCATGAAGCGCGCGACCTCCTCCAGCGGCCGCTGCGTGGCCGAGAGCCCGATGCGCTGCACGTCGCGCCCCGTCAGCGCGTCCAGGCGCTCCAACGTGAGCGCGAGGTGCGCGCCGCGCTTGGTGGCGGCCACGGCGTGGATCTCGTCCACGATCGCCCACTCGACCCCCCGCAGGATCGCGCGCGCCCGCGAGGTGAGCATCAGGTAGAGCGACTCGGGCGTGGTGATGAGGATGTCGGGCGGGTGGCGCAGCATGCGCGCGCGCTCGGCCTGAGGGGTGTCGCCGGTGCGCAGCGCGACGCTCACGCGCGGGGGCAGATCGGGCGCGTGGCCCAGCCCCGCTTCGATGCCGCGCAGGGGCGCGCGCAGATTGCGCTCGATGTCGTAGCTGAGGGCCTTCAGCGGCGAGACGTACACCAGCCGCGTGCGGCGCTGCGCCCTTCCCTGCGGGGCGGGGTCCGAGGTGAGGCGGTCGAGCGCCCAGAGGAAGGCCGCGAGCGTCTTGCCCGACCCGGTGGGAGCCGATATCAGCACGTGCTCGCCCGTGGCGATCGCGGGCCAGGCCTGCTCCTGCGCCTGCGTGGGCGCCGCGAAGGCCCCTGCAAGCCAGTCGCGCACGGGCGGCGAGAAGGGGGATAGAGACACCACGGGCCAGGCTAGCGCGCGCGTACGCGGAGCGCCCCGGGATGCGTTGCTTGAGGGCGGCCCATCGCCGACACTGCCGCCGATGCCCTCCACCGACTCAACCCTCGACGCTCGCACCGGCCATCGCCGGCGCCGCCGCTGATGCCCTCCGCGGACTCGACCCTCGACGCCACCGCCGGCCAGACCGGCCCCGCCGGCGCGAGCACCCCCACCGGCGCACCCACCTCCACGGGCGCATCCACCTCCGCGCCCGCCCCCGCGCCCGCCCCCGCCGAAGGCCGCGTCCCGGACGTGCTCGAGCTGGCGCCCGGGGAGCGCGAAGCGCTGCTGGAGCTGGCCGAAGAGCTGACGATGTCCCCCACGCAGGCCCCCGAGCTGTTCTGCCGAGCGGCCCACCGCGCCGCGCGGCGGCTGCCCGATCGCCTCGCCGAAGCGCTGGCGGACTTCGCCCATCGCGGCTCGCACACCGGCACGCTGCTGCTCGATCGCCTGCCCGTGTCCGCGCTGCCTCCCACCCCGCCGGACAACCGCGAGCACCTGGGCGAGGCGACGCGGCTGGCGCGCGCGCAGGCCGTGATCGATCACGCCTGCGGCCAGATGGTCGCCTACGAGGCCGAGGGCCACGGCCGCCTCTACCAGGACATGGTGCCCAACCGCGCGCTGGCGCAGAGCCAGACGAGCCTGGGCTCGGGCGTGGAGCTGGAGCTGCACACCGAGCAGGCCTTCTCCAAGCTGCGCCCCGACGTGCTCAGCCTGGCCTGCCTGCGCGGCCACCCGGACGCCAGGACGTACGTGCTCCCCGTCCACGTGCTGCTGGAGCACCTCACCCCCTTCGAGCGCAAACTGCTGCGCCGGCCGCTGTGGATGACCGGCGTGGACGGCTCCTTCAAGCTGGGCGGGCACGAGTTTCTCGAAGGCGAGGTGCGCGGCCCTCTGGCGATCGTCGGCGGCGCCGAGGAAGACCCCTCGATCGTGTTCGACCAGGACCTCATGAGCGGCACCACGGGGGAGGCGCAGGCGATGATCGCGCGCATCGTGGAGGTCTACCGCTCAGAGCGCTTCGCGGTGACGCTGGAGCCGGGCCAGATTCTGCTCGTGGACAACGTGCGCGCCGTGCACGGCCGCTCCCCCTTCAAGCCCAACTTCGATGGCTCAGACCGCTTCATCATCCGTTCCTTCGCCGTGCGCGATCTGGTGCGCACGCGCTACGCCCGCCCTCACAACAGCCGCACGATCGCCGCGCGCTACAGCTGAGACGGCGGGGTACGGCTGAAGCAGAGCGCCGATGAACCACCGGCTCCGCCGGGGCCAGGGAGCGACGGGAAGCTAATCCGCGACCGCCGCCGCTCCGGCCGCGAGCAGGCAGCTCGCCAGCAGCTCCACGGTGACCTGCAGGAAGCGCGCGCGGATCGGGTCGCGGGCGACCTCCTCGGCGAAGACGCCCTCCACGAGCTCGGGAACGGTGGCGGGCCGGGCGAGACATTCGAGCAGGCGCTCCAGGCGCAGCACCGGCTCGTGGATGAAGTCCAGGGAGCCCAGTTCGAAGAAGCTGTCGGGCAGGTCGTGGGCGCGTCCGTAGTAGGCGGGGATGGCGCTGCCCATCAGCGCGGCGAGGTCGCTGGAGCGCGTGAGGCGCAGCTGGCATCCCACCAGGCTGGGGTTGGACAAGTCGGTGTGCGTGAGCGACCCTTCGTGCGAGCGCCCCTCGGTCCCTGCGGGCAAGCCGCCCGAGCTTCCCCCCGCGGCCCCGCCCGCGGCCGGCCGCGCGACGAGTGTGGAGGCGTAGTACTCGCCGTAGCCCATCTCGGCCAGGTGCGCGTCGGCGCGCGCGAGCATCTCCAGCGGCGCGATGCTGGGATTGAGGGGCAGCGCGTGGTGGGCCGTCAAGGCCGCCCTGACGCCGGCCGGGATGCGGCTCTCGGTCATCACCGAGATGTCCCAGCGCGCCCGCGCGGCCAGTTCGCGCAGCTCGCAGAGCAGCAGCGGCCCGTGCGCGTCGCCGAGGCTCTGAAAGCGCATGATGGCGATGCCCCGCTCGCCCAGCAGCGAGGTCCGGCAGCGTTCGAGGAAGAGGCGCATCAGCTCCAGCCCATCCGGCCCCCCGGCCCCGTCGGGCGGGTAGGCGAGCCCCGGCGGCACGGGCACCCCCGGAAGGTTGCCGGCGGCGCAGTCGAAGCGCAGCGGCGGCTCATAGGCGTCGAGCTGGGCGAGGCTGAGGAGCGCGCCGCGGGCGCCCATCCCGTTGAGCCCCAGCGACAGCGCCGTGGCGTCCAGGCAGACATCGACGACGTCGATCGCGTGCACCTGCTCGCAGGTGCGCCCCAGCGCGCAGGTAGAGATGCCCGAGCCGCAGCCGACGTCCAGCGCGGTGCCGCGCGGCGCAACCCCCAGGATGGCCTCGGCGAAGCGCAAGGAGTCCTCGCCGATGTGCACCCCGCCGCGCACGGAGCCGCAGGGGCGGTCGCGCGCGGCGATCAGGCTGCGATGCGCGGTGAGCTCGAAGCGCCCGGGCAGGTCGGGCTCTTCGGCCAACTCGACGGCGCAGAGGTCCGCCCACAGGGCGTCGTCGAAGCGCTCCCGCGGGGAATCCCCGAGGTGCGTGAGCCGCCACAGGTCCGCCCCGTGCTCGGCGTCCCGCCCGGCGCCCCGCCCCTCGCTTCCCGCGCTGGCTACCGCCTCAGCCTCCGTCACCGCCCCAGCCACCGCTCCAGCCCCAGCCACCGCCTCCCCCTCCACCGGCGGCCACGGCTCATACGTGGCGAACCCACCACGCCGGGCGGCTTCCACGCGCTCGGCGAAGCAGGTGCGCACGAGCGCCTGGCCGATGCGGGCGGCCGCGGCGCTGCCGAGCTGCGCGACGGCGCTCACCCCCTCACACCCTCACCCATCGCTCCATCGCCCATCACCCATCGCCCATCACCGCGGATCGCGCAGCGCCGGGAAGGGGATGACCTCGCGCAGCGTCTCGCGCCCGGTGAAGATGGCCAGCAGGCGGTCCACGCCGATGCCGGCGCCGCCCAGCGGCGGCATGCCGTGCTCCATCGCGCGCACGAACTCCTCGTCGGCCGGATAGGGCTCCTCGCCCTCGTCCAGCGGGCGGCGGTTGCGCTGTTCGACGAAGCGCCGGCGCTGTTCGTCGGGGTCGTTGAGCTCGCTGGAGCCGCTGCCGACCTCGATGCCGCGCATGACGACCTCGAAGTGCTCGATCAGCTCGGGGCGCTCGCGGTGGCGCTTGACGACGGGATGGAACTCGACGGGGAAGTCGTAGAAGATCGCGGGCTGCTCGATGTGCGGCTCGACGAGCTTGGAGTAGAGCGCCTCGACCAGCTGCCCCCAGGTGGCGTGCTCGGGCACGCGCTCCCGCAGCGGCTCGATCAGCTCTGCTCGCGGCGCGGTGTCGATGTCCACGCCGACGCGCTCGCGGATCGCGTCGCGGACCTTGATGCGCGGCCACGGCGGAGTCAAATCGAGCGTGAGGCCGTCGTGCTGCTCGATCGCGGTGGTCCCAAGCACGCGCTGGGCGACGCCGGCGATCAGCGCCTCCATGTAGTCGTGCACGTCGTGGTAGTCGGCGTAGGCCATCTCCCACTCAAGCAACGTGAACTCGGGGCTGTGCTTGTGCGAGATGCCCTCGTTGCGGAAGCACTTGTCGAGCATGTAGACGCGCTCCAGCCCGCCGACCACGCAGCGCTTGAGGTGGAATTCGCCGGAGATCGTCAGCGAGAGGTCGCGGTCCAGCGCGTTGTGGTGGGTGAGGAAGGGCCGCGCGTTGGCGCCCCCCGCGAGCGTCTGCAGCACGGGCGTTTCGATTTCCACGAAGCCGTGCTCGTCCATGAAGTCGCGCAGCGCGGCGATCGTGCGCGCGCGCGTGAGGAACAGCTCGCGCGTGGCCTCGTTGGCGATCAGGTCCAGCTCGCGGCGGCGGTAGCGCGTCTCGATGTCCTCGAGGCCGTGGTACTTGGCGGCGGGCGGGCGCAGCGCCTTGGCGAGCATCGTGCACTGGCGCGCGATCAGCGAGAGCTGTCCGCGAGGCGTGACGTACACGTGCCCCTCGATCCCCACCAGGTCGCCCACGTCCAGCTCCCCCATGCGCTCCAGCAGCTCCGCGCCGGCCGAGAATGCGGCGGCGCCCTCGGCCGGAGATCCAGCGCCCCCGGCCGAAGATCCGGCGCCCTCGGCGGGGTGCATGCGCGCCACCACCTGAATCCAGCCGCTGACGTCGCGGATGTCCACGAACAGCGTCCTGCCGTGCCCGCGGCGGGCGATCACGCGCCCGGCGATGCGACAGCGCAGCTCGGGGCGCTCGCCGCCGCCGAGCCGGCGCGGGTCCTGCGCGGCGTGGATCGCGCCGATCAGCGTGCGCCCGGGGTAGTCGTGCGGATAGGGGTTCTCCCCCCGCGCGCGCAGGCGCTCGGCCTTGGCGCGGCGCTCCTCGATCGCGAGCGCCTCGCGCTCGGTGGGCGGGGGCAGCTGCTCCCCGCCGGGGATGGGAGTGGTCGCGGACACGGCCGTGACCATACGCGCGGAGTACCACCGAAGTCAAACAGTCGGAGACACTGGCGTGATCAGAAGGGACGGGGGGTCCCCGGCGGGTACATTGAGTGGGTGCCCCGATGACCGATCTGCTCGTCACGTACCCCGCCGGAAGCACCGCCGAGAGCTCGGCGGTGGCGGCGATGACGTACGTGGACGGGCGCCTGCTGTTCGCGGTGGAGCGCACCCCCTGCCACCCCGAGAGCCCGCGCTGGCCCGACCAGCCGGCGGACCGCTGCACGCTGCAGCTCGCGGGGGCCGCCGCCGGGGCCCCCACGCCGGTGGGATGCCACGAGGGCTTCCTCCTGGGCGGCGAGCTGACCGTGGGCGAGCCCCCGAACGGCGACGCCGAGGCGATCCCCTGCGTGGTCCACAGCGCCCCCGCGGAGGTGGGGCTGAAGCTGGGCGAGCAGGCGATCCTGGGCGTGGACGAGGAATATCGCGCGGCGCTGTCGCGCAGCCACTCGCGCTGCCACCTGGTGAGCCTGGCGCTGAACGCGGCCCTCAGGGAGGCGTGGCGCAGGGAGCCGCCCGCGCGCGACTCGCTGGGCAACCCCGACTTCGACAAGCTGGCGATCGTGGCCAGCAGGATCGACGAGCGCGGCTCGCTGGACGAGTACCGCGTGGGCAAGCACCTGCGTAAGTCTGGATTCCCAGCCGAGTCGCTGAGCGATCCCGAGGCATTGACAGGCGCCGTGCAGAGCATCGCGCGGCACTGGCTGCAGTCAAGCCCCGAGGTGGCCGTGACGCCCGGCGAGTGCGGCCTGAGGGAGCGCCGCACGTGGTCCTGCGCGCTGCCCGAGGGCACGGCCAGCTTCCCCTGCGGAGGCACGCATCCAGGCCGTCTGCAGCCGGATGCGGATCTGCGCGTGAGGATCTCGTGGGATCCAGGGGAGCGACGCTTGGCAATGCATGCCGACGGTGGCTATTTTCACGTGTAGAATGTTTATCATTGAGAACATCCGGAATGCAAAGTAGGATGGACAGATACGGACCAAAGTCAGAAGCAGTTTCTATCGTGCGGGATGATTCATCTGCAGCACCAAACGGACAGGGGCCTGAGAAGACAAATGCCACGAACAAGTTCACACACCGATAGAGCACCCAATGGCGAGTGGGCGCGCGTCGTGCCCAGCCTGCGCGAACCGCGCTACTCGCAGTCCTTGGAGCGGGGCCTGGCGATTCTCGCCTGCTTCACGCCCGAGCGCCCGGTGCTCGGCATCGCGGACATCGCCGACGAGCTGGGGATGAGCCGCAGCACCACCCACCGCTACGTGATCACGCTGGTAGCGCTGGGCTATCTGGAGCAGGGCGCGTCGCGCAAGTATCGACTGGGATTGCGCGTGACCGACCTGGGTATGTCGGCGCTGAACTCCACGGGCCTGCGCGAGCACTCGCGGGCATATCTGGAGGAACTGCGCCAGCGCACCAGCTACACCGTCAACCTGGCGGTGCTGGACGGCCCGGAGATCCTCTACGTGGACCGTGCACGCAGCTACCGCCGCGGCCAGAACCAGATCGACCTGGGTCTGCGCCTGGGCTCGAGGCTGCCGGCGTACTGCACCTCGATGGGCAAGCTGCTGCTGGCGTACCTGCCCGAGAGCGAGCAAAAGGATCTGATCGCCGAGATGAAGCTGGCCAAGCGGGCGCCCAACAGCATCACCAGCAAGAAGGCGCTGCGCAGCGAGCTGGAGCACGTGCGCGAGGAGGGCTTCGCCGTCAACGACGAGGAGCTCGCCCCCGGCCTGCACTCGATCTCCGCCCCCGTGCGCAGCGAGAGCAATGAGGTCGTGGCGGCGGTCAACATGGCCGCCCACAGCTCGATGATCTCCTTGGAGGAGCTGGTCGACCACCTCGGCCCGCATCTGGTGTCCACGGCCGATCGCATCTCCGCCCGCTTGGGCTACCGCCGCGAGGACGAGCGCGAGTAGAGCGAGCAGGGGGTCCCGCAGGTAGTCTCACGCCTGAGATGAGCGGGACTCCCCTGCAGCCGGCGCTGACCCTCGCCGCGCTGGCGCTGATGGCGCTGGCGCTGACGGCGTGCGGGGCGCCCGCCGTGTCGACGGGCGGCTACGCGGGCGAACAGAAGGCGGTGGCGCAGCGCATCTCGGACTTCCAGAGCGACGTCACCGCGAGCGACCAGAAGAAGGTGTGCGCAGACGACCTCGCCGTCGCCGTGAAGGCGCGGTTGCGGACAGCGGCGGGCACGAGGGCAGTTGCGGGCACAGCCGCCGGCGCCTGTGAAAGCGCGCTGAAGAGCCAGCTGAGCCAGATCGACACGCTGGATCTGACGATCAAGTCGATCAAGGCGCAGGGCAGTGCGGCGCATGTGCGCGTGCAGAGCACGTGGTCGGGCAGGAGCAGGGAAAGCACGCTGGCGCTGGTCAAGGAAGGCGGCGTATGGCGCATCTCGGCCCTGCAGTGATGCGGATGCGTCAGGACCCGGCCGCCGCCGCCCAGCCCTCACCCTCGACGGCCCGCCCCGCTCCAGCCGCCGCCCTCAGGCCGCGGCGCCCACTCAGGACCCGGCCAACCTCAGCCCGTACTGGCGCTGGTAGTACTCGCGGTAGTCGCCGGAGCGGATGGGCTGCCACCACCAGGCGTTCTCGCGATACCAGGCGACGGTCTCCCGCAGTCCCTCCTCGAAGCGCACCTGCGGCTGCCACCCCAGCGCGCGGACCTTCTCCGAGGAGAGCGAGTAGCGGCGGTCGTGCCCGAGCCGGTCGCTGACGTGCTCGATCAACCCCGGGTCGGCTTCGGCGAGCGCCAGGATGCGCTCCACGACGTCGATGTTGGCGCACTCGTCGGGTCCGCCGGCGTTGTAGACCTCACCCTCGACGCCGTGCTCGAGCACGTGCCCGATCGCCCGCGCGAAGTCGAGCACGTGGATCCAGTTGCGCACCTGCAGGCCGTCCCCGTACACCGGCAGGCGGTCCCCGTGCAGCGCATTGAGGATCATCAGCGGAATGAGCTTCTCGGGGTACTGGTAGGGCCCGTAGTTGTTGGACCCCCGGCAGATGAGCGCGGGCAGCGCGTAGGTGTGGAAGTAGCTGAGCACGAGCAGATCGGCGCCGGTCTTGGTGGCGGAGTAGGGCGAGGAGGGCCGCAGGGGCGAGTCCTCGGTGAAGGTGCCCTGCTCGATCGACCCGTAGACCTCGTCCGTGGAGACCTGGAGGTGGCGCAGCCCATGCCGCCGCGCGGCCTCGAGCAGCACGTAGGTCCCGAGCGCATGGGTCGTGACGAAGGCGTCGGGCTCGGCGATCGAGCGATCGACGTGGGTCTCGGCGGCGAAGTTGACGATCGCCTCGGGCGCGGCCGCCGCGATCGCCCCCGCAACGGCGTCGGCGTCCTCGATTGCCCCGCGGATGAAGCGAAACCCGGGCAGATCGAGAAGATCGTGGAGGTTCTCCTCCCGCCCCGCATAGGTGAGCTTGTCGAGCACCGTGATGTCGTCCCCGTGCTCGCGCAGGCGCAGGCGCGCGAAGTTGGAGCCGATGAACCCGGCGCCCCCGCAGACGAGAAGCCTCATGCGCGCATTATCCCATGCGCACGGGGTCGCGGGCCGGGCATGCGCACGGGGTTGCGGGCCGGGCGTGGGCCATCCCCCGCGCGGGGTGTGGTCTGCGCGTGGGTCATCCCGTGCGCACGATGCCGGCGCGCGCGGCGAGGTGGCCGGCGAGCCCGTCGCGCCAGTCGGGCATCGGCAGCACGTCCGAGCGCTCGGAGGCGAGCACCGAGTAGGCGGGTCGCGGCGCGGGCCGGGCCATTTCCGCGGAGGTGGCGGTGTCGACGCGGCAGGCGACGCCGGCTTGGCGGAAGATCTCCCTGGCAAACCCGTTCCACGAGACCGAGCCCGACCCCGCGAGGTGCACAAGCCCGCGCACCTCGCGCTCGAGCAGCCCCAGGAGCGCGGGCGCGAGATGCCCCGTCCAGGTGGGCGAGCCGATCTGGTCCTCGACGACCTGCACGCTGTCGCGCTCGCAGGCGAGCCGCAGCATCGTGTCGACGAAGTTGCGCCCGTGCACCCCGAACAGCCAGGCGCTGCGCACGACGGTGTGCCGCGGGGAGGCGGAGAGCACCTGAAGCTCCCCTTCGAGCTTGGTCCTGCCGTAGACCGAGAGCGGCCCCGTGGGATCGGACTCGACATAGGCCCGCGGCCGCCCGGCGGCGTCGAGCGGCGCAGCGCCCGTGAAGACATAGTCGGTCGAGAGGTGGATGAGGGCCGCGTCGTGGCGCGCGGCGGCGGCTGCCAGGACACCCGCCCCTGTGGCGTTCACCGCGCGGGCCGCGTCGGGGTTTGACTCGGCGCCGTCCACGTCCGTCCAGGCGGCGCAGTTGACCACGGCGCCGGGCCGATGGCGCTCGAGGTAGGCGTGCACCGCGTGCGAGTCCGTGATGTCGAGCTCGGGCAGGTCGATGGCAAACAGCTCGTGCCCGGCCCGCGAGGCGACGCGCAGGACGTCGTGGGCGAGCATCCCCAGCGCCCCTGTCACCAGCAGCTTCATGGGATTCTCCTCCCCCGGACTGAAAGGCGAGGGGCAGTTCCGATCCCAATCAAACGCAGCCTCACCGAGCGAGGCCCGTGTGCCAGGGCAACGGCAGTCATGACCCTGGGCCGTGGTCGTGCAACGCGAGGAGCAGTTGCTTCTCAATCTCTTTCATAGGATCGAGATGTCCGAATTGTCTCCGACCATGAAGCGGTATGCCTTCGGCTGGCGCTCCCCGCGCCTGACCGTGACGTTGCGCCCGAGCAGGGAGGACTCCATGCGCCCGTCGAGGTCGCAGACCGAGGACCCGGCGAGCAGGATCGAGTGCTCGACCTCGGCCCCCGAGACGGTGCAGTTCTCGCCGATCGCGGTGTAGGGCCCGATGTAGCAGTCGCGCAGCCGCGCGCCGGCCCCGATGATCGTGGGTCCCCGCACGGTGCAGCGCTCGAGCCGAGCCCCCGGCGCGATCGCGACGCGCCCGTGGATGCGCGAGTCGATCAGCTCCCCCTCCTGCGAGCCGACGAGGTTGTCGAGAATCAGGCGGTTGGCCTCGAGCATGTCCTCCAGGCGCCCGGTGTCCTTCCACCACCCGCGCACGATGTGCGGCTCGACGCGCCGCCCCGAGTCCACGAGCTGCTGGATGGCATCGGTGATCTCGAGCTCCCCCCGCGGCGAGGGCTGGATCGCGCGCGCGGCGGCGTGGATGTGGGAGGTGAACATGTAGACCCCGACGAGCGCGAGGTCCGTGGCCGGCCGGGTGGGCTTCTCCACCAGCCGCACGACCCGCCCGACCTCCCCGGACGGCGCGGAGGCGAGCTCGGCCACCCCGTAGTTCTGAGGGTCGGGCACGGGCGTGAGCAGGATGAGCGCGTCGGGCGAGTGCTCGCGGAAGGCCGCGACGAGATCGGAGATCCCCCCCTGCAGGAGGTTGTCCCCGAGGTACATGACGAATGGGTGCTCCTCAAGGAAGGACTCGGCCGTGAGCACCGCGTGCGCGAGCCCCAGCGGCTCGTCTTGCACGATGTAGCTGATGCGCACCCCGAAGCGCGAGCCATCCCCCGCCGCCGCTTCGATCTCCGGCCCGGTCTCCGGCGCGATGATGATCCCGACGTCCTCGATTCCCGCCTGGGCCATCGCCTCGATCCCGTAGAAGAGCACGGGCTTGTTGGCAACCGGCACGAGCTGCTTGGCGCTGGTGTGCGTGATGGGCCGCAGGCGCGTCCCCTTGCCTCCGGAGAGGATCAGTCCCTTGAGCGGCTGCATGGCCGTGAGAGCCTAGCGGGCCGAGGCTTCACGCGGCGGCCAAGCGCAGCAGGCCAGTAAGAAACGCCATAACACGGAAAATGGGGCTTCCTTAAGCTGGGGGGTGGGAGGATGACCGCGATAGCTCAAACGCTTCCGGATATCCAAACCAGCCGGTCATCAAATTAAACGTCGCCCAGCACAAAAATCAACCCCATCTGACAATCATATACATAATGACTAAACAGTAGCACAACCTGAGGTCAACCCAAGGCATCGGGCCCCACCGGGGCGACGACTGACGGTTGACCAAGGCTCGTGCATGACCAACCATTATAGCACACACCGGGATAGGAGAGGTACCGTGATGAGGACGAGCGCTCACAAGTTTGTCGTTGCCTGCGTGGCCATGCTGGGGATCATGGCCCTGAGCGCGGGCCTGGCGCAGGCGCGTCTCGCGCACAAGGAGTTCCGCTCATTTGACTTCAGCTTCACCGGAGGCCCACCCGCGGGCATGGCGGTGGACCAGACGACCCATGACATCTATGTGACCGACCAGGCGTCGGGCGCGGTCTACAAGTTCACCGAAGCAGGCGCGTCCATCGACGGAGCGGGCAACCCGAGCACAGAACCGCTGATCGCCGGCGCGGGCGGCGCTCTCATCGGGGGCCTGGCCGTGGATAACTCTTCCGGAGCATCGGCTCACGATCTCTATGTTCCCGTCCCGGGCAGCAACGCGGTCGACAAGTACACCCCAGCCGGCGGGCTCATCTGCCAGCTTAATGTGGAAGCACCCGCACCCAACCCCTGTCCCGGGGCCGCGGGCCACTTGGCCCCCGTCGGCTTCTCGGGACCCGAAGGCGCGGCGGTGGACCCCACCACCGGAGATGTCTATATCGCCAACACGGGCGCCGCCGTCATCGACGTGTTCTCTTCCTCGGGAGCCTACATAGCCAGCACCGCGGGAGAAGGCGAATTTGCTCTGACCGAACCTCGCACCCTGAGCGTCGATTCGGCGGGGAATATCTACGTCGTGGCCGGCAACAGCCATTTTGGAGCTAATCAGGTCGCACGCGGCTTGGTGAAGTTCACACCCAAGAGCCCCGGGGCCACCGAATGGACCGAGTCGGTGATCGACGAACACGCGGGGGTGGGAGGCGAGTACGGCTCGGGCGTCGCGACCGACGCCACCGGCAACGTCTACTTCAGCGCCTACATCGAAGGCGGCTTCGGCTTTGGCCCCATCTTCGAGTACGGCCCCACCGGCACCCTGCTCAGCACGTTCGCCACCGGAGCAAGCGAACGGATCGCATTCGGCTGGGGCATGGCGGTTGACAACGCCGCCAAGGATATCTACTACCCAAATGACACCAACAGCCCCTTCTCGGTGCTCGTCTACAACACGTTCAACGCGCCGACGGTCACCACGGGCGCCGCGACCGAAGTCGAATACACCAGCGCGAAGGTCGCGGGCACGGTCAACGCCGAAGGCCTGACGATCGCAGCATGCTTCTTCGAATACAGCAAGGAAGAACCGAAGATAAAGGCCGGCGAAGGACAGAAGGTGGCCTGCTCCACCTCCGAAGAAGCGGTCTCCGTGAAGCTGGAACCACTCGAAGCCGGCGTGAAGTATTACTATGCGCTCTCCGCGGAAGCCGAAGGCCATGTCACCAGCGGTGAAATAGGGTCGTTTGAAACACCCCCGCTGATCACCGTCGCGACCGAAGCGGCGACCGAAGTCCAGGCTGAAAGCGCGGAACTCCACGGGAAGGTCACCGCCCCCGTGGGTGGTCACTATTACTTCGAATACGCCAGGGTGGGTGAACCGCTGGGAGAACTCACCACGCCGAGGACCACGGAAGTGCATCTCGGCCCCAGCGGAGCGCCGGTCGCCGTCACCGCCGCTGTGAGCGGGCTCGAACCGGCGGGCACGCACTACCACTTCCGGCTCGTGGCGATCTCCGAAGGTGCCGTGACTCCCGTGGATGGCGGCGAACTGGAAATCGAAACGAGACCAGCGGCGCCCACGGTGGTCAAGCAGTCCTCGTCGCACGAAGAACGCCACAGCGTGCTGCTGGCGGGCGAAGTCAACCCCAAGAAGAGTGAAACCCGGTACTTCTTCGAATATGGCATCAACGAAGTGTCCGAACACAGCACCAGCGAAACCACGGTCCCCGGCACCCCGGGCCTGGCGCCGGTGCCGATCGGACCCGTGTCCCTCAGCGAACTGAAGCCCGGCACGGTCTACCACTACCGGCTGGTGGCGAGCAGCACGGGCGGCACGGCGCGGGGACCCGAAGCGACGTTCACCACGAAGGCGCCCACGCCGCCGCTCGTGGAATCGGAGTCGAGCGCGCAAGTGACCCAGACGACGGCGACGCTCAGGGCCACGGTCAACCCGAGCGGCCTGCCGACCACCTACGCCCTGGAAGTGGGCACGGAAGTCGAACCGGGCAAGATCGCCTACACGCCGAGCTTCGGCGAAGTCGGCAGCGGCGCCACGCCGGAAGAACTGACGTTCGGGGTGTCCAACCTGCTGCCGGGCACCACCTACCACTACCGCATCGTGGTGCTCAACGAAGACGGCAGCGCGGAAGGCCCAGACCAGACGTTCGCCACACCGGGCTTCCCGCCGGTCATCCTGGCGCCACCCCCGGTCCAGCTCATCCCGATCATACCGGCCCCCCCGCCGCCTCGGCCGCTCCCGATCATCGAAACCCGCGCGGAAAAGTACGCCAAGGCTGTGAAGCTCTGCGACAGGAAGCCGAAGGGCAAGCGCCCGCCCTGCCTGCGCACGGCCAAGAAGAAGTATGGCCCGGTGAAGAAGAAGAAAAAGAAGTAGCGGACACCCACCATGAAACCTTGAGCGCCGCTTCACCTCTCCGGCGACGCTCAACGGGGCCCGGCACCCACCCCTGGTGCTGGGCCCCGGCGTTTTACGGAGTGATCAAATCGCTCGACCGCAACGCGGTCAGGGGCAGCCACACTCCCCGGAGGGCGAGGCGGCATCCCGCTCGCCGCTCAGCCGCCGTCAAGCTCTCCCAGCTCGACGAGCCTCACCCGCTCGTCCTGGCGAGCTGCTTGGCGCAGGCCCTGGGTGAAGCCCGAGCGGGAGAAGAGCAGGATCTTCAGATCGGCGGCGAGCCGCCGGCCATCCTGGCGCAGAGCGGGGAGCTTGTAGACGTCGAGGTCGTTGAGGATCTCAGCGCCGATGGGCCTGCTCGTCCACTTGCACTCGCCGACGAGCCGGATCGTGCCGCGGCCGATGCCGGCGATGTCGATCTCCTCGCTGTGGCGCAGGCCGTCGCGGCGCAGGTCGTGGCGGGCGTTGCCCCACCAGGGCCCCACGCGCTGGACGAGCGAGCCGTAGTTGGCGCGCACCCACCCCCGGCAGATCGACTCGAAGGTGGGCGCGACGTGGTCGGCGAGGTTCGGAGCGATCTCGCTGTCGTAGAGGTCGCCGGGGCGTAGACCTGTCTGGAGGTCCTCCTGGTAGGGGAAGACGAAGCGAAACCAGAAGCGCAGGAAGCCGTCGCGGATGCGGTACTGCCCACCCTTGGCGTGAGGGCCGGCGCTGACGGGCACGACGCGCTCGATGAGCCCCATGGCGCGAAGGTTGTCGAGGTAGCGCGGCAGAGTGGTCCTGGTTACGCGCAGCGCAGCGGCGAGCTCCTGCAGGCCACGGTGGCGGTGGGCGAGCTCTTCGAGGATCGAGAAATACACGGCGGGCTGCCTGAGCTCCTGCTCGAGCACCTCGCGGGGATCGTTGAAGAGCGGGCCGCGGCGGTCGAGCACGGCGGAGCACACCAGACCGCGCAACGAGCCGCCCCGGCCGAGGTCCCCCAGGTAGCGAGCCATGCCGCCGGTGACGGCGTAGCGCGTTATCCGCGCCGCGGGAGTGCGCTCCGCGATGAACGGCGCGGCCTCGGCGAATGTCAGCGGCGCCACCAGCAGCGGCGTGAGCCGTCCGCGCAGGGCGCTGCCTTCGGCGAACAGCCCCTCCATTTGCGCGATCAGCGAGCCGCACAGCAGCAGCTTGGTCTGAGAGCGCTCACGCTCCTCCTCTATCACCGCCTGGATCGCGGTGAGAGTCGCGGTTCTGGGCACCTCGGAGGACGGCAGCAGGTAGGGGAACTCGTCGACGATCGCCAGCATGCCGTGCTCGGAGCCCAGCCGGTAGAGCAGCGCCAGCAAACTCGGCACGTCGGGTATGTCCGGACGCAATCCGAGCGCCGGCTCAAGCGCCGCGGCGAACTTCGTCAGCTGCGAGCCCTCGGCCACCCGCTCGGCCACGAGCAGGATCGCGGGCTTGCCGTGCGCGAACCTGCGCAGCAGCCACGACTTGCCCACGCGCCGGCGCCCGTAGAGCACAAGGGCATTGCGATCCCGGCTCCCGTACCACTCCTCCATCCGCGCCAGATCGTCTGCGCGGTTGAGGAACTCCTCCCGCAACGCCCACTCGTAAACCATATTCTCTAGATAATAATGATCTGGAGAATACATCTCCGCCGGGCCGTGTCGGCGCGGCGGGCGCAGGGTCCAACCGGGGCGCCGCGGCCGCTGACCGCGACTGGGGCCGCCTACACCCCGACGGGCACCGCGCGCAGCTTCGCCACCGCGGCCAGAACGGCCTCGCGTGCGTCCTCGGGCTCGAGCACGACGGCGTCGCCGGCCTCCTTGAGGACCTCGCGCACGAGCCACTGCACGCCCGCGAAGCTGAGCTGCACGACGATCGATCCATCGGGGCGCTCGCTGACGACGCGGCGCTGCTCGCGCGCCCAGCGGGCTCGCTCGGGGGAGATCCAGACGCGAGCCGTGCGCGAGGCGTGCACTTCGCCGGTGCGCATCCAGCCGTCGACGTCGGCGGCGGGGTCGACCTCGGGGCGGGGCGTGAAGGCCTCCCGGGTCACCGTCGCCCGCTTGATGCGATCCAGGCGGAAGTGGCGCATGGCGTCCCGCTCGGGGTCGAAGGAGGCGACGTACCAGCCCTCGCGCCCGTTGATGAGCGCGTACGGCTCGACCGTGCGCGAGGAGAACTCGCCCTCGTTCTCCTTGAAGTACTCGATCGCGAGCAGGCGCTGCTCGGCGATCGCGCGCGAGACGATCGCGGCGACCTGCGAGTCGTCGCCGCCCGCGGTCGCGACCTGGAGCCCCTCGCGGATCGGGTCCTCGCCGAGCGCCGCGACGACCTTCTCGCGCACCGACGACAGCGACCCCTCGGGGATGTGCTCGCCGATCAGGTCGATCGCCGCCACCAGCGCCTTCGCCTCGACCGGAAGCAGCCGGGCGGGGCGCGCGAACGAGTCGCCGTACGCCTCCGGGTCGACCTCGATCATCCCGTCCTCCTGCACCTCGGCGTAGAGGACGTAGGAGCCGGCGCCGAAGTTGACGACGTTGAGGACGCCGATGT